>JBATSB010000060.1:0-28118 GCA_049293015.1 Ignavibacteria bacterium | reverse complement strand
CAGCCGGATACAAGTATTAAAATAGTTCAATATAAATTTATAAATTTTGCAAATAAAAATATTGGATGGGCTTATTTTCCTTTAAGTGGTATTCATACAACATCCGGCGGCAGCGATACAACTATATACACAGGTATTGTAAAGCAAGCATCTGCAATCCCAAAAAATTATTCATTGTATCAGAATTATCCTAATCCATTTAATCCAAGAACTATAATTCCATTCAGCTTAAAAAAAAGTGCTTATGTGAAACTTACAGCTTATGACATAATGGGAAAAGAAGTCCAGAGTATGGTCAATGGCAGATATGAAGCAGGAGAATATGAAGTTGACTTTATGGGAAAGTTCACGCCGACTGGAGTTTATTTTTACAGAATTGAAATCACGGGAAACAATTCGGATGAGTATTATACAGAAACCAAAATTATGATTTTGATTAAATAAAAAATTGTAAATATTAAATTTTAAATGAGTGGAATTGAATGCTGTTCTTGAATATAATGTATCAGTCGCATAAATTTTTTACTCAACAGTAATGGCGTGAAATGGTTTTACCCGCAGAGTCCGAAAAGCACGTGACTCTGCGGAAACGGTTACCAACTACTTTAATCTCGAAAATCCTTAATCCTGTAAATCATGGTTCAGACAATTTAAAAAAAATGAGACATAACCCTAAAGCTATGTCTCATTAAAAATTATAAAAATTTTTAAAAACTAATTCCTATTTTATCTTAACCCTCTCTACTCCCAAAACTTCCCTGATACTGCCGACTGCTGTTGTCCTCTGAGCAAAAACTGTTATGTATGCATGATCCTGATCGATTGCGCTATCGACTGAATAAGAATGATCATAACTATTTGTCTGACCGGTTGCAATATTCATCGTCTGTCCGCTCGGAGGAGTGATCAGATCTCTGAATGTATTTTCAAATTCCGTCTCGCCGTTTGGTGCGTTATAAAGAATTTCACTTTCAGATAAAGCTATGTGATATACGAGGTCGTTGTAAGTCGGACCCGAAACCTGTTTGATCTTTACAGTAATGTTGCCGTTTCTTGAAACTGAATCATAGACATTATTCAGATTGACAGCAAAAGATCTGGTCTCTGAAAGCTTCTGATTCAATACATTTGTCCATGCGGATGAACTGTAATTATTCATAAATGCACCCAGTAAATACCCTCTCGGATTTGAAGACGGCGTGCCCGGATATACGATCATCCTTGCATTGTTATCTTCTGTATTATATAAATAAAAAGGATCGCCTGCATATAATGTAGTATGAACTCTGAGAATCAGAACATTCGGATCATTGATCGTAACTCCGAGGTTGCTGTTGATTCCGTCAAGATACTGATTGGCTTCCACACAGGGAATGCAGCTTGTGTTTGTGAATAATTCAACTAAAACTTTAGTGGTCGGATTTATAGACTCAAGCGAAACTGCAAATCCATATACAACTGACCAGTCTGTCGAGTCAGCCGAATTCACGCCTTTGACTCTCCAGTAATATGTAGTGCTGTCCTGAAGTGAACTTCCTACTGAAGAAAAAAAAGTAGATGTGATCCCGTCAACATCTAATACAACAGAAGTGAATGTATTATTTTCTGAAACCTGAAGTATGTATGTTTCTGCTGTATTGACTCCAGCCCAGTTAAAAAAAGGTGTAAGAGTAGAAACTGTAGAATTATTTTCAGGTGACTGCGGAACAGGTACAGTCGAAGCAGGTGTATTATTTGTAGTCGGTGAATCATTGCTTTCGCATGACTGAAATAAAATACCTGAAAAAATTATCAGGGATAAAAATATAAATGATGATAAAAATTTTTTTACTGACATGATATTACTCCTTATGTAAAATAAAACTATAATTAAAATTGTGTTGCTACAGAAAGTCTGAATCCTGAAAATGGATTTACAAAACGACAGATACCGTTGGCGCATTTAAGCCCGCCTCTTTCCGTACCGAATCCAACTCCGACTGTATTTGACTGATTGATCTGATAAGTCGCTTCACCGATAAACCATGAGGATTTACCCGTTGGCTCTTCTTCATCACTTGTAAATTCAGAACCGACAGTCAGTGTAATGTCCGGAGCTCTTATAAATGATAAAGCAAAATACTGATTAGTATAATTTTTATCTTCACTCACACGGATAGAATTATGAACCCACTGCATCTCAGCACTAATCTTAAAGGTCAGGTTTTTATAAAAACTGTATTTAAACTCTGCGGGAATGGTGGATGTAAGTATTTTTTCAGAAGAGTTTGGATTAAGCTGATTGTAAAGAACGCTGCTCTGTCTTGCAAATGCAAGTTTGTAGTATAGGTCTTCAGTTGCATAATTTTCGCCCTCGAGATAAAATTCCCAGAAAGGTGAGAACGCATCATCAAGGTCCGGCAGAAAACTGTCGCCTCTGTCCACTCGTTCATAAGAAACAGTTGCGCTTGAGTCAGTATCTGTATATTGATAATGTCTCGATGCAATACTGGCGTTTAAATTAAATGACAATTTATCATTTGGATTATAAAAAAGATCGATCTGCCCACCGACTTCATCATTGAAATCTACAACGTGAGGATTTCTTGAAATTAAAACTGAAGTCTGTTCTCTTATCGCAGTAGGCGGATTCTGATATGGAAGCATTCTAGAAGGTCTGGTATTGCTTCTGTTATCAGGCAGTGTTACATCAAATCTGTAATTTTTATAATCTAAAGTAAGTCCGATGTTATTGAAAGAATATGATAAGGAAGAATAAACTCCGTCTCCAAGAGCTGTGTTCGGATCGGGATAAATTTCATTCGGAGTAATGATGGAAGATTTGAAAGCATATCCTGCATAAAATTCAAAATCCTGTGTAGTATATGTAGCGCTGACCTCAGGTACGTTTGAAGTTACAGTAGTAATGACATTTTGCTCAGGAAGTTCACCAATTGAATAAATAAAATTAAATCCGACAGTCAGAGGTTTGATAGGTGAAATTTCTGTAAATACTCCTCTGACTTTATATCTTTCTTCTCTGTCCGGATCAAGATAATCACTGTATTTTATATCACCTCCGAGAACCTGCGCTTCGAATTTAAACGGTTTCTTCTTACTGCCAAAATTATGATTGTAAGTTACTCTCACTCCGTCAATTCCTGTATCATAAGCTAGTGGTCTGTCTTCAAATACATTCAGTGAAAGTCCGCGGTAAATTATTTCCCAGAAATCACCGGCTCTTAATGAGACTCCGATATCATGCTCGTATTGAATATATCTTTTATCTATTCCGACAAAATTTTGTCCGTACTCGATCGGATTACTGATATTATATCTTAAACCAAATACAATTCCGTTTACCTTAAGTCTTGCATCGGACAGATTTTCAAAATATTCTTTTGCATTTCTTACAGCTCCTGAATATTCATAGCCGTTTCCGTATCTGAGAAGGTTGCTGACAGATGCATCCACATCGAGGTTTATTTGTCCAAAAGAAATATTTGAACAACAGACAAATAATGAAATTATAAAAACTTTCCTGATCAATTGCTGACTCCGTTAAAATATTAAAAAACTATTTATCGCCTTTGTAATTACTGCCTGCCATCAGGACTTCTTTAATTTCCTGTTCAATAATTTTATCATCACCTGTGACATAACCTAAATGTTTTGCAGCAATATTTTTATTCATATCTATAAGAAGTGAGTAAGGCATACCGATTCCGTTATAAGCTTCAAAGATTTCATTTTCAGTATCAAGCACTACTGGAAAAGTGTATTTATTTGCGTTGATAAATGATTTGACCTTTGCCAAAGATTTTTGATTGTCCTGATTTATAGCAAGGTATGTAAAACCCTGATCTTTATATTTTTCATATATCGGCTGCATTTTTTTCATTTCTTCTTTGCACGGTCCACACCAGGTAGCCCAGAAAGAGATCATTACAGGTCCAAGTTTTACAAGATCATCTAATGTTACTTCATTGTTGTCCAGATCCTCAAGCGTAAAATTATTATAAGTCTGAGCACTTGCATTAAAAGCAAATACGAAAACCAATAATAATGTTAAAACAATTTTTTTCATTACGTTTTTTTATTTTATTAAAAAAAATTTATTTCAATAACAATAATACAATTGCAGTGATAACAAGATTTGCAATTCCAAGTGGAAGCATTACTTTCCATCCAAGATTCATAAGCTGATCATATCTGAATCTTGGAATGGTCCATCTGACCCAGATAAAGAAAAATACAAGTGAAACTACTTTAACGACAAATGTAAGAACCTGCAGAATGCTCACTGCCATTGGCGGTAATCCAAAATCCTGAAGATATGGGAATTGCCATCCGCCGAGATAAATAGTCGTGATCATTGCTGAAGATATAATTACGTTTGCATATTCTGCGAGGAAAAACAATGCGAACTTCATACTTGAATATTCAGTATGATATCCGCCGACAAGTTCCTGCTCTGCTTCGGGAAGATCAAACGGAGTTCTGTTAGTCTCTGCAAATGCCGAAGTCAGAAAGATTATAAATCCAACCGGCTGTAAAATTATATTCCATTTCCAACCTGCCTGATTTGAAACAATAGTGTCAAGCTGTAAAGAACCGTTCATAAGTATTACGGCTATTACAGATAGACCCATCGCAAGTTCGTAACTGATCATCTGTGCAGCAGATCTCAATCCACCAAGCAAAGAATATTTATTATTAGAAGACCATCCGCTCAAAGTAACGCCATACACACCAAGAGAAGTAAGAGCTAAAAAGTACAAAACTCCAATGTTTACATCAGCGATCTGAAGTTTGATCACTCTGTCTCCAATGGTAATAGTATCACCAAAAGGAATTACTGCAAATGTAGAAAGCGACACGATAATGGAAATGACCGGTGCGAGAGAATGAATAAATTTATTTGCCTTTTCGGGAACGATGTCCTCTTTCAGCAATAATTTAATTACATCCACAAGCGGCTGGAAAAGACCCTGCGGTCCTACTCTGTTTGGTCCGTATCGGTTTTGTATAAAAGCTGACACTCTTCTTTCAGCATATACAGAATATGCAACACCTGTCAGTAATACAGTAAGTACAACACTTATCTTAGAAAGTGTTATAATAAGTTCAATAAGATATTCCGGCATTTCTAATAATGATTAAGTAACAAAATTCTGTAAAATAAATTTAAATTTAAATGCAAATGAAGAAGTTTTTTGAAAGGTGTTTTAAGCAGTATCTAAAAAAAGTAAATCAGATGACCCTTATTTCGTTTAATATACTTTCATTGAATTTTTCAATTTTCTCTCTGATCTCCGTTTCTGAAGTGAGTTTTAAAATTTCTTTGCAAAGTCTGTATGCTTTTTTGTAATGAAGCTTTCTTATGATCTGTTTTATTTCAGGAAATTTCGAAGGGGAAACGCTGAGCTCATCCACACCAAGTCCGATAAATACTACAACAGCTAAAGGATTTGATGCCATTTCACCGCATACGCTTATCTTAATTTTATTTTTATGAGCTGAATCTGTTATAGTTTTTATGGTTCGTATAACGGCGGGATGAAATTCCTGATAAAGATTGGAAATAAGCTCATTGCCTCTGTCAACTGCAAGTAAATATTGTATCAGATCATTTGTTCCAATACTAAAAAAATCAACTTCTTTTGCCAGTTCATCTGCCATAATACTTGCTGAGGGAACCTCTATCATAATTCCGATCTTCAGTTTCTTATCAAAAGGGATGTCATTTTTTTCACATTCCTCGATAACTTCTTTTATGATCATCTTAGTTTTTCTTACCTCTGCCAGAGAAGAGATCATGGGTATAAGTAACCTGATATTTTTATTAACTGAAGATCTGTATAATGCCCTGAGCTGTTCTTTGAAAATATCTTTCCTGTCCAGACAGATCCTGATCCCTCTCCAACCAAGAAACGGATTATCTTCTTTTTCAGAACGAGGAAGAAGTTTATCTCCGCCGATGTCATATGTCCTGATAGTTACTTCCTTGGGATAAACTACATTTGAAATGTGTGAATACTCTTCGATTTGTTTTTCTTCAGACGGAAAACCGCCTTCTTCGAGAAATAAATGTTCGGTCCTGTAAAGTCCGATCCCGCAATGTCCTGTATTTACAATAAAATCTATCTCCTCATCAAAATCAATATTAGCACTGAGTTCAATAGCTTTGCCGTCAAGTGTCACACATGGAAGATCAATTATCTCTTTTAGTTTCTCTTCATGTTCTTTGAGTTTTATGATCTTCTCGTCATATTCTTTGAGTGTAACTTCAGAAGGGTTTTTTATGATGATACCTGCAGATCCGTCAATGATAATATTGTCGCCGTTTCTCAGAGATTTTGTAATATCCTTCATACCCACTACAGCCGGTATTCTCAACGCTCTCGAAATAATAGCTGCATGAGAAGTGTTGCCGCCTTTATCTACAGCATATCCCAGAACTTTCCTTTTACTGAACAGAATAGTATCTGCCGGTGTAAGCTCATGTGATACTATTATTAAATTCTCTTCGATCTTCGATACAAGTTTTTCCCTTTTTAGATTTCGCAGTACCCTGTTCTTAATGTCTTTTATATCTTCAAATCTTTCCTTTAAATAAGTATCTTTTGAATCCATAAGCGCGAACTCAAGCTTGGAGATCTCATCATTAAATATATAACCTGCTGTTCTTTTTTCTGTTTGTATTCTGTGAATGACCTGGCTGAGAAAAAATTTATCCTGAAGAAATTCCAACTGGGCATCAAAGATAAGTGAGTTTACCTCGCCTATTTTTTCGATAGAATAATTTCTGATCTTGGAAAGCTCTTTGACAGATATCTCTACAGATCCCTGAAAATCATCTATCTCTTTTTCGATCTCTTCGGGTATAAGATCCCTTGAGTTGATCTCAAAATTATTGCGAATATATAAATAAACTTCCCCGACTGATATACCGGGTGAAACAGGAATGCCTTTGTATATTATATCTTTATCCAAAAAATAAAATTTCCATAAAATAAACCTTTGCTGTATTAAAAGTAAGGATTAAAAATTAATTTCCCGTAATGGTTATATAAGTTGTAATTACAGATTGATATAGCTAAATTGTAACTGTAAAAAAACAGTACAGCGTTTTTGTTCCGGGAGACCGGAATTGTTCTACCAAAATAAGAAAGTAGTAACAAGCTTTTAATATTTTGCTGATGTAAGATTAAATCCTTTTTTGGAGTGAGATTCGCAGCAATTAACTTCGAGGTAATAAATTACCAACCAGTTAAAAAGTTTTAAGAGCCAAAAGTTGCAGCAGTACATTTTCACTAACACAAAAAAGAAATCAGCAATGGAAAAAGGAACTGTAAAATGGTTCAACGCTACTAAAGGTTATGGCTTCATAACTAGAGCAGACGGACAAGACGTTTTCGTTCATTTCAAAGCAATCAACTCTGAAGGTTATAAAAAACTTGACGAAGGTGATGAAGTTGAATTTGAAGTAGAAGACGGAGCAAAAGGTCCTCAAGCAGCCAACGTTTCTAAAGTTATGTAATTTTAACTTAAGAATTAAAAAGCCCGTGAATTAATTCACGGGCTTTTTTTTTGTTCAAAATATTTTCTGATTACTTTCACAACATCTTTTGCCAATAACCAGTGTCTATCCACTTTTCGAATTTATAACCTGTTTCTTTGAAATGAGCTCTTTTTACAAATCCGAATTTCTCAAATAATTTTATACTTGCATCATTTGGCAAAGCAATTATTCCAATAAGAGAATGAACATTTTTTTCCTTACAGATCCAGATAATTTTTTCCATTAATTTACTTCCTGTGTCTTTACCCAAATGATCTTTATCAATATAAACAGTTACTTCAAGAGTATATCGGTATGCTAATCTTTCTTTCCATTGAGATGAATATGCATATCCGATTATTTTTTTTTCAAATTCAAAAACAATCCATTCACAGTTTTCATTAATATTCTTTATCCTTGATTTCATCTCATCCAATGATATTTCCGACTCTTCAAATGATATAGCTGTGTTAACTATATAATGATTATATATACGGCAGATTTCTTTTGCATCAGATACAACTGCCCGTCTTATCATTTTGATCAGATTTAATATAAAATAAAAAATTAATTGTTTCGGTTGTGAAAATGAATTTATTTCCCTTCAAGATTTTTAAGCATATTCTTTGCATTTTCATTTTCCGGATTCAGCTCAAGAGATTTTTTATAATTTACAACGGCAAGTTCATTATTCCCCGAAACCATGTATGCCTCACCGAGACTGTCAAATACATTTGATGAGTTTGGAAACATTTCAGCATTCAACTTTAATATTTCAATCGCATCAGGAATTTTTCCGATCTGAAAAAGCTGATATCCAAGTTTATTAAGTTCGCTTTCTTTGAAATTATAATTATCAGGTTCGTTTGCTTTTAATTCTTTGTACTGACTTACAGCAGCTTCTACATTTACATCTACAATCGTAGATAATAATAATTCAGCAATAGAAGTTTTCGGATCGCCGACACTTACAAGCTCCACATCAAATACAAGAGTTGCATCCGGCGGAATTATATCGCCTGCTCCCTTTTTTCCATAAGCAAGTTCTGACGGAATTATAAGACGCATTTTATCCCCGACATTCATAAGCGCAATTCCTTCATCCCAGCCCTTTATCACCTGACCTGTGCCAAGAACAAACATTATCGGTTCATTTCTGTCTAGAGATGAATCGAATTTTTTCCCATCAAGTAAATAGCCTGTATAATGAACTTCGACAGCTTTACCTGAAACCGCATCATCTCCGTTTCCTTCTTCAATGATCAAATATTTCAATCCGCTTGATGTTGTATTTGTATCACTTTGCGAAAAAGAAATTCCGCATATTGAAAAGAAGATGAGCATTGTTAAAAAAGTTTTTTTCATTTTATAGTTTTGATTATTTAATTTGTATAAATATTTTAATTTAATTTCATCATGTCCTTAATTTCCTGAAGACCATCTTCAGCTTCGTCTTTTGAAAAATTTCCTGTTAAAAGCTTTTCTTCTTCAAGTTCCATCAGATCATTATAAAAAACTACAGCTCTCTTTCTTAACTTTCTTTTATTTTCTTCATAGTCAGGAGACTGATCTGATTTGGACTCAAGCATATTAAAAAGTATATCTTCTGCTTTTGAATAATTTCCTGACAGATTATAAAACTCAAACAAGGTCAGATTATTTGAATAATAATCAGACTGATTATTAAAATATCCTGAGCTTTTAAGTACTGGTAATATGCTTTCAGCTTTCTTAATATATTCATCGGGTTCAAGAATTTCCTTTGTCAGTAAAGCTTCCGTATAAAGCCGAAAAGATTTATTATAAAAATCAAATTTAAGATCTGTGTCAGTTTCTTTTTCTTCCAGTATCTTTGCATATTCTAAAAGTAGCTCCGCAGAGATCAGACATCTGCCGGCAAAGACATCGGAGGTTTTCATAAGACCTGTGAAGTCATCTATCTTTAGTATCTTTACCATTCCAATATCAAGTCCTACAATATTTTTTCCTGCATTTTCAATTTCGGTAAGAGCTTCATCATATTTCTTCTGCTCTTTATTAAAGATAACTTTTGCCATTACAGCAGTCAGCATCTCCACCATTTTCATAAGATAATCTCTTTGCAGCATATTTATTTTTTTAAAAAATTTAGTTTGCCTCCAAGACTCTAAGACTCTAAGACTCTAAGACTCTAAGAAGTTTAATTAAAAGATTTTTAACTATAAGACTTTGATGCATTTTAATTTATTCAGAGAAGCTGTCTGTTTGGAGAAAAAATTCCCCGGCAGTAACAGTAACGGCATTTCCTGAAATTAAAACTCTGTCATCTATTAACTCAACACTTAATGCTCCGCCTCTTTCGGAAGCCTGAAATGCTTTCATTTTTTTCTTACCGAGCTTTTCCGACCAAAAAGGTGTAAGTACACAATGCGCAGAACCTGTCACAGGATCTTCCTTTACTCCTTTTGACGGTGCAAAGAATCTTGATTTAAAATCATATTCAGGATCTTCGGATTTGGAAGTTATTATCGTACCGTATTTTGGCAAAGTCTCAAGCAGACTGAAATCAGGTTTTACTTTTTTTAATTCTGATTCGGAATTTAGTTCGACCAGATAATGATGGTCTGTAGTGTGAAGTGAAACAGAATTTACGCCTAAAGCTTTTTCGAGAATTTCATTTTTATCCAAAGGTATAGGTTTGTTTACAGGAAAATTCAGAGTGATTTCACTGCCTGACTTTTTTGCTTTAAGAATTCCTTTATACATTGAATAAAAAACTACTTCTTCATTTTTGGAAATTATTTTTTCCTGCCATAGTATATGTGCGCTGGCAAGAGTAGCATGTCCGCACAATTCGACTTCAGCTTTCGGAGTAAACCACCTGAGATTAAAGCCGTTACTATGTTTTGTGACAAAGGCAGTTTCAGATAAATTCATTTCGAATGCGATCTTCTTCATTAACTCTTCATTTAACTCATCATGGGGAAGGCAGACTGCCGCTGGGTTTCCCGAGAAAGGTCTGTCGGTAAATGCATCCACTGTGAAAATTTTTATCATGACAAAATAATCCGGAAATTAAAAAATTTAAAATAATTACAAGTGTCATAGTAATAATTTAAAAATCATTTAACAATTACAAAGATTTAAAAACACAATATTTTGAAAAAATTCATCAAAAAAAAATTTCTTTAAAAAAATAATTTAAAATCAATAGGTATATTTTATAAAAACGATTGCATTTAAAAAAGGATTCTCATAATTTTACAAATAAAATCTTACAATACTCTTCCAACTAATTTTGTAAAATTTTAAAACTGAATTAACAAAAATTTCTAACTAATCTAATTCATTTTAAAAATTATTTATAAAAATTCTTATATATATATGTAAATGAAAATTTCCCGACTTCTTGTAAACAAAGGCTTTTCAGCTTATGATCAAATCGAATTTGATTCCCGCACTTCAGTAATCCGAAACCCCGACGGCTCTATTGTTTTTGAAATGAATGATATTAAAGTACCTGACCACTGGTCTCAGGTAGCTACAGATATTCTTGCTCAAAAATATTTCAGAAAAGCAGGAGTACCTGTTTATATGAAAAAAGTGGAAGAGGACGGAGTACCCGGATGGCTTCAGAGATCTGAGCCTGATCATGAAAAATTAAAAGACGTGATCGAAGAAGAAAGATATACTTCCGAAAATGATTCGAAACAGGTATTTAACAGACTTGCCGGATGCTGGACATACTGGGGATGGAAGCATGGATATTTTGATCAGGAAGAAGATGCAGCAAATTTTTTCGAAGAGCTTAGTTATATGCTGGCTATGCAGTATGCAGCACCGAATTCTCCACAGTGGTTTAATACAGGACTTAACTGGGCTTACGGAATTACCGGACCGTCGCAGGGACATTTTTATGTAGATCCGATCTCAGGAAAACTTACAACTTCAAAAGACGCTTACACTCATCCGCAGCCGCATGCATGTTTTATACAATCACTTTCAGATGACCTCGTTAATGACGGAGGCATCATGGATCTGTGGGTACGCGAAGCAAGATTATTTAAATACGGTTCAGGAACGGGATCAAATTTTTCAAATGTCAGAGGTGTGAACGAACCTCTCAGCGGAGGCGGAAGATCTTCGGGTCTGATGTCATTTCTAAAAATTGGTGACAGAAGCGCTGGTGCAATTAAATCCGGCGGTACTACAAGACGCGCTGCAAAAATGGTAACTCTCGATATGGATCATCCTGATATAGAAGAGTATATAAACTGGAAAGGAATGGAAGAGCAGAAAGTTGCGGCTCTTGTTACAGGTTCAAAACTTTTAAATGTTTATCTTAATAAGATCATGAAAGCATGTCACAGCGTTCATCCCGAAAACGACGGCTTTGATAAAAATACAAATAAACAATTAGCACAGGCAATTCATGAAGCAAGAAAAATTCAGATCCCCGAAAATTATATTGAGCGTGTAATTCAGCTTGCAAAACTTGGCTATAAAGAAATTGAAATTCCGGAATATAATACAGACTGGAATTCAGAAGCATACCTTACAGTATCCGGACAAAATTCAAACAACAGTGTCAGAGTCACAAATGCATTCATGGAATCTGTAGTCGCAGACGGTGACTGGAATACTTACTGGAGGACGGAATTAAAAAAAGCTTCAGAAGAAAACCGCGAGCCAAAACCTTACAAAAGTTATAAGTCACGAGATCTCTGGGAACAGATAGCTTATGCTGCCTGGTCTTGCGCAGATCCCGGAATTCAGTATCACGATATTATCAACGACTGGCACACATGTCCCGAAGGCGGCAAAATCATTGCATCAAATCCGTGTTCCGAATATATGTTCCTCGATGATACTGCATGCAATCTCGCATCTCTGAATCTGATGAAATTTTACAATCACGAAACTACCGGTTTTGAAATTGACAGATACAGACATGCTTCAAGACTCTGGACTATTGTACTTGAGATCAGCGTTCTCATGGCTCAGTTCCCGAGTAAAAATATTGCAAAGCTTTCTTATGAATACAGGACACTTGGACTTGGATATGCAAACCTCGGTGCGCTGCTGATGGTAAAGGGAATTCCTTATGATTCTCCTGAAGCACTTTCTATAACAGGAGCACTTACAGCAATTCTTCACATGACATCTTATTCCACTTCAGCCGAGATGGCAAAAGAGCTTGGACCATTTCAGAGATATAAAGAGAATGAAGAGAACATGCTGCGCGTGATTCGAAATCACAGAAGAGCTGCATACAATGTCGGCGCAAGTGAATATGAAGGTCTGTCTATCACACCGATGGGAATCAATAAAAATCATTGTCCCGAGCCGTTAATAAAAGCTGCGATCGAAGATGCTGACAAAGCTCTTGAGCTCGGCGAAAAACACGGATTCAGAAATGCGCAAGTTACTGTGATTGCTCCTACAGGAACTATAGGACTTCTCATGGATTGTGACACAACAGGTGTAGAGCCGGATTTTGCTTTGGTAAAATTTAAGAAACTTGCCGGCGGCGGATATTTTAAAATTATAAATCAGTCTGTGCCACCGGCTCTTAGTAACCTAGGATACAACGAAAAAGAAATTGATGAAATAATTAAATATACAAAAGGTCATGGTTCGCTGATCGGATGTCCGAATATCAATGCACAGTCATTATCTGAAAAAGGATTTACAAAAGAGATCATTTCAAAAGTTGAGAAATCTCTTCCGTCAGTATTTGACATTAATTTTGCATTTAATAAATGGACGCTCGGCTCAGGTTTTTGTAAAAATGCACTTGGCTTTACAGAAGATCAGACTGATGATCCGTCATTCAATATACTTAAGGAACTCGGCTTCACAAAAGAGCAGGTCGAAGAAGCAAATGATTATGTCTGCGGTACTATGACTGTTGAAGGTGCGCCATATCTTAAGAAAGAAGAGTATGCAATTTTTGACTGCGCAAATAAATGTGGTAAAAAAGGAACGAGATATATTCTTGCTGATGCCCATATAAAAATAATGGCAGCAGCACAGCCGTTTATTTCAGGTGCTATTTCAAAGACGATCAATCTTCCTGATCATGCTACTATTGAAGATATGAAAAATGCATATCTGAATTCATGGAGACTTGGAATTAAAGCCAACGCGCTATACAGAGATGGATCGAAATTATCTCAGCCACTGAATAGTATCAAGGACGATGACATTATTGATTACAATAATTCCGTTGACATAAATACTGAAGCATCGAGATCTCATGACATTGTAAAAATTGCCGAGAGGATAATTCACAGATATATTGCGAAGAGAAGAAAGCTTCCGTTCAGAAGAAAAGGTTATACTCAGAAAGCAAAGATCGGGTCGCACTCTGTATATCTGAGAACCGGTGAATATGAAAACGGACAGCTCGGTGAGATCTTCATCGACATGCATAAAGAAGGTGCAGCATTCAGAAGTCTGATGAACTGTTTTGCGATCGCTATATCGCTCGGACTTCAGCACGGCGTGCCGTTGGATGAATTTGTAGATGCGTTTGTATATACAAGATTTGAGCCGAATGGAATTGTCGTCGGGAATCCGAATATAAAAATGAGCACTTCAATAATTGATTATATATTCAGAGAGCTGGCTGTAACATATCTTAGCAGAAATGATCTTTCACATATTGAAAATAACACAGAGTATCAGAGATCACCTATAGATGCTTTGAGTAAGCTTGATAATGATACTGACTTTGATGAAGAGGAAGTTTACAGTGAAAGGATAATCGACGAACCCGGTACAGATTTTAATAAGCCGGATAAAACAATATCTGCTGCATCAAACAAAATTAAACTTGCAAAAACTCAGGCACAATCTCAGGTACAAGCTATGGAAAAAATAAGAGAGGCAAAGCTGAAAGGTTATACCGGCGACATTTGTCAGCAATGCCACAGCGTGACGATGGTAAGAAACGGTACATGTTTGAAGTGTATTACCTGTGGTGATACGAGCGGATGCAGTTGAGTCAATTACAAATTTCAAATTACTAATTACAAATACGTAATTTTAAATAACTACTATCCCGCAGAGATGAATGTTTTCTCTGCGGGATTTTTATTTAAAAGATATGTCTTTGCGAACACGAATTTATTCGGGTGAAGTAATCTCCCTGCTTGATTTTACGAGTCCGTGCTTTTCGGACGAAGCAATCTCCGAATTTTCGATATGTGATGCTAAGAAATTTTTGTCGCGGATTCGGAGATTTCTTCGTCGCTGCGCTCCTCGCAAAATCAATGCTATGCTTTTGCGAGCCTGTGATCTTCAGGCGAAGCAATCTCCGAATTTTCGATATGTGATGCTAATAAATTCTTGTCGTGAATTCGGAGATTGTTTCGGAGCTGCGCTCCTCGCAAAATTAATTTCCCACTCTTATCCCCCTACTTGTCTTTCAAAATGAGAGAGCGGAGAAGTAACGCGAAAGCGCACTGACACTGCTTTTACACGCGTCCCAAAAATCATTCTGAGCAGAGAAATTTAACTTGATTCTTTCTCTTTTAATACTTCAATTTGCATAAATATCTAAAAGGATATTCCCGCCCCAAACGCTAATATCTGAAAAATTAATATTTAAATTTATGAAAGCTTACAAATGAAAAAAATCCCAATAATATTTATTATGTTTCTGACAATGTACTGCTCAGGTATTTACGCGCAGGTGAATCAGGAATGGGTAGCAACTTTTAGTGGTACAGGTTTTGGTAATTTTACTGCAAGTAAAAATGCAACGGATAAATCTGGAAACCTCATTGTAGCCGGAAGAGCAGAATTGTATTCAACTGATTATCTTGTTTTAAAATATAATCCTTCAGGAAATTTATTATGGTCAAATACTTATGACGGTAATAGCAACGGCACAGACTTTTTAAGAGACATGATTCTTGATGATTCAGGAAATGTATATGTAACAGGAAACAGCAGAGAAATTGAAGGAGCTTATAACTGGGTTACAATTAAATACAACTATGAAGGAATACTTATATGGAAAAAAAGTCTGGACTGGACATTGCATAAAGAAGACGTTCCTTTTTCTATTACTCTTGATAAAGACCGGAATGTGTTGGTTGCGGGTTACTGTTGGGCTTTACCTGACGGATTACAAAACTTTGATATTGTCACAGCAAAATATAATAATGACGGAGAAGAATTGTGGACAAGGTCTTATAATTCAAAGGCATTTCATGCAGACTGGGGATATTCAGTAGTCACAGATGATTCATGTAATGCATATGTATCGGGATATGCTTATTTTAGAAATATTGTCACAATAAAATATAGTAAAGACGGAAATCAAATCTGGGTAAAAGAATATCCGAGAATGAGCGGTGAATTTGCTATTCCCTTATATTCAAAAATAGATAAACTCAATAATATTATTGTAAACGGCTATTATCAGGTCGCAGGTCAGTCAAATTTTGTGACTCTAAAATATAATAGAGACGGAAATCAGATATGGGACAGGATATTTGACAGTCCTATCGGAGCATCAGATTATGCTCATTCTTTGTTTATTGATGACAGTTCCAATGTTTACATTGGTGGAAGTACTTTTGGAATGTTTTTTAATGATTTTCTTTTAATAAAATATTCTCCTGCAGGTGATACACTTTTATTGAGAACTTATGATGGAGGAGTAAACCAAACTGATGTTGGAAATTCAATCATAGTAGATACTAATCTTGATATTTATCTTACGGGGCGTTCTTATATAAAAAGTGATAATTTTTTAACAATAAAGTATTCTAAATCTGGAGAAATACTCTGGTTAAAAAAATATATTCAACAAAACAATAATATTCCATATTCAATATGCCTTGATCAAAATAACAGTATTTTTGTATCCGGTTCTAATGTTTTAGGAATAAATTCTTATGTTTTATTAACAATAAAATATTCCCAGCTAACTGATATTAAGAACACTTATTCTGAAATTAGTTCAGATTTTATTTTATATAACTATCCCAATCCTTTTAATCCTGAAACTGATATTAAATATACTTTGAATAGATCTGGTAATTTGAAAATTGAAGTATTTGATATTCAGGGAAAAAGTATAAAACTTTTAATTGATGAAAATAAAAAACCCGGAAATTATAAATTAAAATTTAACGGAAGTAACTTACTTTCAGGAATATACTTTTGTACTCTCGAACTTAATGGTATTAGGTTAAAAACCATTAAATTATTACTTTTAAAATAATAAAATGAAAAACATAAGAGCACCGTGTAAAATTTGAGCCGCTGTTGGTGTTTCAAAAAGTTTGCGAATTTATAAATATGTTTTGAATTTAATGCATCTGCAAACTTTTTGACCACCAACAGCATGAGAAGAAGACCACTACAGATGTAATAATTTCAAATTGCTGAATACTTATTAAAAATTGGAAATTTCAAATAACTACTATCCCGCATAGTGAATGAATTCTCTGTGAGATTTTTTTTACAAAATATGTCTTTACGAACCCGAATTCATTCAGGCGAAGCAATCTCCGAATTTAAGATAAGTGATGATAAGAAATTCTTGTTGTGAATTCGGAGATTTCTTCGTCACTCCGCTCCTCGCAAAATCAGTTTTAAATCAGTAAAATCTGGGAAGGTCAAAATCTGAAGAACCGAATTTTCATATTGGTTCTTCCTCTATTTTAATAATTGTAATACAAGTTAAAATATTTAAAGGACAAGAGATGTCCTTTGTACAAAGTAAAAAGTAAAATTTGAATTTTAGATAATCTGAAGTGATAAAGAATTTGTTTCAGGAATAATTTTTGAGAGTGGATTTAAGATCGCTTTTTATTTCATCAACGAGTGTTTTTGGAGAAAGCAAAGTGCAGGATCTTCCCCAGCTCAGTATCCAATGCTTTATTTCATCAGAGCTGTTTACAGTCATCTCTAATATAATGCTGCCGTCCTTTTTATTTTCTTTTATGATCTGTGATCTGTGCCATGTCTTTTCTTTTATATAACTTGCAGATCTTTTTTCAAATCTCATCTTTACTTTAATTTTTTTGTCATCATTAAAAACTCCAAAGCTGTCTTCAAAAAATTTCTCAACATTAAAATCATCTTCAGGAGAGAATTGATTTCCCGACGTACATACTTCTTTAAATCTGCTGATAGAAAATAATTTTATTTTATTATCTCTGTGACAAAAAGCAATCAAATACCATTCACCTTTGTCGTTGACGATGTGATAAGGATCGAGATCTCTGTCAGTAGTCTGTCCCGAATATCCAGTATAGTACCGGCAGTTGATCGTATCTGAATTTATGATCGCAGTTTTTATCAGTTCAAAAAATTTAGTATCGACCGATCTTGAATTTCGAATCCTGAAGCTGATAATATTTTCGACATCTTTAAGCTGAATGCTGTACTTGTCATTATAGATATAATAAATTTTGTTAAAAAAAGAATTCAGATCATTTGCAAAAGGTTTACCGCCGTAAATTTTAAATGCATTACTTATCAAGGCAAGTGAACGCAGGTCTTCATCATTCAGATCGAACTTAACTAATTTGAAATTTCTGTCCGAATAATAATATCCCTTTATGCTTTTGTCATATTCGATAGGAGCATTATAAAAACTTTTCATGAATTCAATTGTTCGGATAATTGTCTTAGAGCTGACTTCATATTCTTTTGAAAGTTTTATGGCGGATGGATAATTATTCATCGAGATCTGTCTGTCGATATATGCGATCCGCATTATTGTTGGAATGTTGATGCTGTTGGTTTCTTTAACGTTCTTTTTTTTCATATAGACAATATAATAATCCTGAAAAATAATAGGTAGTTAAACTGTTTACTACAAAAAATATTTTCATTGATTAGCTGATCAGGATATTCTGATTATTGAAAACAATTGTAAAAAATTCTGATAATGTTTAAATTGGTAAAAACTCTTATCTATTAATATATGAATCTATGAAAATAATACTCACTGTATTTATATTAAATTTATTTATCTCTTCCGCAATGTCGCAAAGTAAATATGATACACTCTATATTGCAAATCACAAAGTAAGCTGCGTTGGCGTAGCTCCTCAGGAATGTTTCCTTATAAAAAATGCTGAAGCCGAAAACTGGAAATATCATTACAACGACATCAAAGGTTTTGAATTTATTCCGGGGAATGAATACATCATTGAAGTTGAAAAACTTTATGTTGCAACTCAGGCTGCAGATGATGCATCTTTTTATTATAATCTGATAAATATTTTAAAGACTGAACCTACAATGGTGATCTCAGATACAGACAGAGTGAAATTGGATAAAATATCCTATATCATGAAAGGAATGAAAACCGAAGAAAACTTTGACAGAGAATCTGACTTTAGTAAAGTTTACATATATTTTGATTTAGATGAAAACAGAGTTAACGGTAGGGACGGATGTAATAGTATAAACGGTAAAATAAAAATTGATTCGGGAAAGATAAAATTTCTCCCAATGATGACAACAAAAATGATGTGCGAAAACGTAAATGTATTTTCTTCATTTCATAAAAATATTAATAAAGTAAATAACTTTAAGACAGATGGTGATAAACTTTTATTTTTTACTGATGAAGAATTGCTCATGGAATTTGAAGTTCAAAACTGATTTTAAAAATAAATTAATTATCATGAAAGTAGATCTCGGAAGGTCAGTAATACTTGTAAAAGATTACGATGAAGCATTTGAATTTTACAAAGATAATTTCGGATGCAAAAAATTTTTTGACATTACAAATGAAGACGGAGAAAGATTTCTTCATATTTGTTTTGACAGTGAGACCCGTGCAGGTGTTTGGTTTGTAAAAGCTGATACTGATGAGCAGAAAGCCGTAGTCGGCAGACAGACAGGCGGATTACCTGTGTTGGTTTTATATACAGATGATTTCGAGGTGCTTTATGAAAAAATTTCAGTTAACGGAATTGAGTTTAAAACAGAGCCGGAAATTACTGATGAATATAAATCAGTCAGCGTGTATGATCTTTATGGAAATGAAATTGTAATAGTGCAGCTTCTTGCTACACAATAAAAAAATTTAATTTCTGTTTATCTAATCTAATATTTTAACATTTGATTCAGCATCCGCAGAGTCCGAAAAGCACGTGACTCTGCAGGGGCAAAAAATTTCCTGTATTATAAAATTAATTTGGTGATCGGTAATATTCATATTGGAATCAATTTACAACGCAACCTGAAGGTTGCGGCTACAGACAATTAATATTTTTTAAGACATTCCGGTGAAAAAGAAATTGACAAAATTTGTGAAAAAACAAAAGTATTTTTCTAACTATTTTCCACTATAAATCATATAACACCAAAATTTTCTTACTGTTTATCCTAACTAAATAAATAAATAATTATGATCATTGGAGTTGCCGGTCCGTATTCTGCAGATACAGAAGCTGAACGAAAAGACAATCTGGATGCGATGAATGAAGCGGCGGCGAAGATACTTGAGCTTGGGCATATTCCACTTATCGGTATAAATGCTGCCTTGCCTGTTGTTGAAAAATCGAATTTTGAAAATAAATATGAAGCGATAATGGAAATCTCATTGGCAGTGATAGATAAATGTGAAGCGATCCTGATGATCGGCAGCAGTCCGGGTGCCGACAGAGAAAGAGATCTTGTAATGTCAAAAGGACTGCCGGTCTATTATTCGATAGAAGAAATTTCTGTAAAAAATAAATAATTTATATATGTAAACTGATATTATGACAGAAGAAAATTTTAACAAGGAAAGTTTTTCACACGGAATATTATTAAAGGCATCACAGGAAAAGGTATTTGAATATGTGTCCACAGGATCGGGTTTGTCAAAATGGTTTATCGGAAATGCAGATTATTTTTATAATGATAAAAGTATCCGGCTTGGAGATGAAAATGCAAAGAAAGGTGATTCTTTTTTATGGAAATGGCTGAACAAAGATCTTGAATTAAAAGGGATCATTACTGAATCGGACGGAAAGAGTAAATTTGGTTTTACATTCGGACCATCGTTTTTTGTAAATATTGAATTGTCTGATACAGGTGACAGAACCAAGCTTGTACTTTCACAATGCTATCAGGATTCTGCATCTGAAAATGAATTTGGATTTATAAACTGCTGTGTGTGCTGGGTTTTCTTTCTGACAAATCTTAAGTCAGTAATTGAGCACGGCATCGATCTGAGGGAAACGGAAGCGGATATTGAAATGCTTGTAAACAGATAATTTTTAATGTACAATGTTCAATGATTAATGTTCAATGATCTATGTTTAATGTTATAAAATAGTTAGCAAAAACATCTTCATAAAAAACAAATCATAGTACTTCATAATTCTCGTTCAGATTTTTTTACCTTCATGAGTTCTTTTAATAATTTACCTTTTGTACCGAATACTCCAAAATTAGATCTTATCATTTCTTTCGTTATCGGAATATTTTTTATTTCATCATTATCATAAATAAAATGTATTACCGTTCCTTTCTTTATTCAAAATAGTTTTCTGATGTTTGTTGGAATTACTATCTGACCCTTTGTTGTGACTATTGAAGTTTTCATTATTTTAAATTTATTTATAATATAACTTTGACATAAAAATAATACAATTCTTATAAGTAAGACAATTATTAAAATTCATGTTTGGGATGAATTTCGAAAGATGTTTTTTCTTAATGAATTTTTGATCAAGACTTTAAAATTAATTATGAGAAAATTTTTCGTTGTATTTATATCCTTTGATTTCTCTAATTAATTCAAAAAATTATACAAATTCCAATTTAATTAACATTGTAATTATAGCTCAATGTCAGTAATTTACAAAAATTTCAATCTAAAGTAATTTAATCACAAATTTATATAAATGAGCGATAAATCCCACCTTTCAGGTAAATTTAATAATATACTCGTATCGGAAATTGAAAATCCAAAAGGGCTGAAAGTCGGTCTGATCCAATTGAACAGACCTGATGTACTTAATGCTTTGAATAATGATCTGATGAAAGAAGTAGTGGAAACACTTGAGGCTTTTGACAAAGATAATGAAACAGGATGCATGGTACTGACAGGAAATGTGAAAGCATTTGCAGCAGGTGCAGATATTAAAGAGATGGTGGAAGCTACTGCGATTGAAATGCTGATCAGAGATCAGTTCGCAAGATGGGACAGGATCAGAAAGATCAAGAAGCCGGTAATAGCTGCTGTCAGCGGATTTGCGCTGGGCGGCGGATGTGAACTTGCGATGAGCTGTGATATGATAGTCGCGTCTAAGAGTGCTAAGTTTGGACAGCCTGAGATCAATCTCGCTGTGATCCCCGGAGCAGGCGGAACGCAGAGACTTACGAAAGCGATTGGTAAAGCGCGCGCTATGGAAATGATACTTACAGGAAAAATGTTTACAGCGGATGAAATGTTTGATGCAGGTCTCGTGACCAAAGTAGTGGAAAATGAAATTTACCTTGACGAGGCAATTGAGCTTGCAAAAGAAATTTCCTCAAAGCCGACTATTGCAGTTCAGCTTGCAAAAGAATGTATTTTGAAATCATTTGATTCGACAATAGAAGCAGGATTAGAATTTGAAAGAAAGAATTTTTATCTGCTGTTTGCAACGGAAGATAAATTTGAAGGTATGAAAGCTTTTGTCGAAAAAAGAAAAGCCGAGTGGAAAGGCAAATGATCTTAATTTCAGTAAAGGTAAAAAATTTTATATTTCGTAACTTTTTTAGTCAGCTACTACTTCTTTCAACCGTTTTAATAATTTTCTTTTCATTTGAACTTACATCTGCGCAGGATAAATCTGTCAGTCCGGATAATGATCTGGCTGATGATGATTTTAATGCTGAGCAGATCATTGATAATAACAAGGAGTCGCTGATCTCTATATTCACTACTCAGAATAATTATTATTCGTATGAACTAGACAAGTACACTGACACTACTTTACTCAGCGGCAGTGGATTTATACTGACTGAAGACGGATTAATCGGAACCAATAATCATGTCATTGAAGAGATTGACAGTCTTATAATAAAGACAAGCAACGGAAATTTCTTTTCTGCAGAAGTCGTAATGTCGGATGCTGAGAAGGATTTTGCGCTGATTAGGATCGTGAATTCAAACGGAATAACATTCAATCCGGTCAGACTTGGAAACTCAGATGACATAAAAGCGGGACAGGAAGTATTTGCAATTGGAAGTCCTCTCGGATTTGAATATACGATCTCCTCAGGTATAGTAGCTGCCGTTCGTGAAAATGAAAAAGTAAATTTCGGTGACCAGTATTCTTATTCAGGCAATGAGAAGTTCTTTGAAAAAGTAATACAGATCACTGCAGCGATCTCACCCGGTAACAGCGGCGGAGCGTTATTTAACAGAAAGGGTGAAGTGATAGGCATTACGACTTACACATACATTGGATATGGTAATCTGAATTTTGCAATTGCAATAAATTCATTCAAAAAATTTATGGAAATTGCTCTTCTTAATGAATCGGAAATTACCGACGATATGCTTTTAAAAAAGGAAGAGAATATTTTTATTTCAACTTTTAAAAATGCTGTAAATCAAAAATGGCAGCTTGCTTCAGACTGGTATTATACGAAATTAAAGGATTCGCTTGACAGCAAGGATGTATTTACATTAAGACAGGACTCACTTAATAAAGTCAGGTTTGTAAAGGTCGAAGAACTTTTTAATGATTGTCTGAGTCTGCAGCCGGATTCTTTTTTTGTATATGAAGAACTGCTGGACCTGTATGTGAATACTGACAATGCTGAAAAGACTGAGGCATTGTATGAAAAGATATTAAAAAAATTTGATTCTGACAGTTTATTGAATCTGATTTCTTCCAAACTGGCAGCGGCATATTCCAGCACAGGTAATTATGAAAAAGCATTAAAATTCTATAATAAAATGCTCGATCAGGACAGCAGACTTTACTATGTAAATTTTCAGATCGCAGCAATTTATGAAGAGAAAAAAGATTATAAAAATGCTATTGCAGAATATAAGAATTTGCTGATCAAAGATCCGACATACATTCAGGTATATTCCCGTCTGGGCAAGTTATATTATGAGCAGATTAAGGATTTTAAGAAAGCAAAATATTATCTTGAAAAAGGATATAAGAAAGAGCTAGAGCAAACGGGTTATACAACATATGATACAGACATGCTTTATTATCTTGGTATGATAGCTGTGAAGGAAGAAAAGAAGTTAGAGGCGATACTTTATTTGATGGATCTTAAAAGCAACGGCGGATATTATGAAGATGCAATTAAGAAAAAAACAAAACTTCTGAAAGAAATAAAAAAACTGGATGAGTAAAATAATAAATATTTTTATAAGTAATAAAATTTTAATTTTAATGTAGATATGATTAAAAAGTTTGATGTAGTAATAGTCGGTGCAGGCGGTGCAGGTCTCAGAGCAGCAGTTGAAATTCCCAAAGAATATTCATGTGCTGTAATATCAAAAGTATTTCCTTCACGATCGCATACAGGTACAGCTCAGGGCGGTGTCTGTGCAGCACTTGCAAACATGGAGGAAGACAGTTGGGAAAATCATGCGTTCGATACTGTAAAAGGAAGTGACTATCTCGGTGATCAGGACTGTATAGAAGTAATGTGCAGAGATGCGATCCGCGCTATCATTGAGCTTGAACATATGGGAATGCCATTCAGCAGAAATGAAGACGGCAAGATCGCACAGAGACAATTTGGCGGACATACAAAACCCGCTGATAAAAATGATCCTTACGGAAAAAGACTTCCGGTAAAAAGAGCATGCTACTCTGCAGACAGAACCGGACACGTAATGCTGCAGACTTTATTTGATAATACAATTAAAAATCAGGTTACATACTTTTCGGAATATTTTGTAACTGAGCTGCTGACAAAAGACGGTGTATGTAAAGGCGTAGTTGCTTTTGATATTGCTACAAGTGAGATCCATATTTTTCAGGCAAAGGCAGTGCTCTTTGCAACAGGAGGGAACGGCAGAGTATTCAGGATCACATCGAATGCGCATGTCGGCACAGGTGATGGAATGGCTTTGGCTTACAGAGCCGGACTGCCGTTGGAGGACATGGAATTTTATCAGTTCCATCCGACAGGATTATGGAAACTCGGAATTCTTGTAAGTGAAGCAGCAAGAGGCGAAGGCGGAATTTTAAAAAATAAAGACGGCGAAAGATTCATGGCAAGATATGCCCCGACAGTAATGGACCTTGCACCGAGGGATATGGTTTCACGTGCTATTATTACAGAGATCAGAGAAGGCAGAGGTATCAGAGGCAGTGACGGTACGGATTATGTGATGCTCGATGTGTCTCATCTTGGAAAAGAAGTCATTGATGACAAACTTCCCGAGATCACCGGGTTTGCAAGGACGTATCTCGGAGTCGAACCGACTGAAGAGCCGATTCCAATTCAGCCGACTGCACATTATGCAATGGGCGGAATTCCAACCACTGTAAACTGTGAAGTGCTGATGAATGAGAACGGCGACATTGTAAAAGGATTATATGCTGCAGGAGAATGCGCTTGTGTTTCTGTTCATGGCGGCAACAGACTCGGTACAAATTCACTGCTCGATCTGGTAGTATTTGGAAGACGCGGTGGAAAAGCAATCGGTGAGTTTTTGAAAACGGCAACATTCAGTGAGCTTGACGGAAATGAAGGTCAGAGCACAAAAGAGACGATGGAAAAATTAATGGAAAGCAATGGTACTGAAAAGATCGTCAGCATTAGAACTGAATTACAGAATACCATGATGGAAGACTGCGGTGTATTCAGGACTGAAGAAGGTTTGAGAAAAATGATAGAGAAGCTGAAAGAGCTGAGAGAGAGATATAAAAATATTGCAGTACAGGATAAGAGTAAAGTATTTAATACAGATCTGGTCGAAGCACTTGAACTTGATAATTTGCTGCTGAATGCAGAAGCAACTGTGTACGGTGCATATGCAAGACAGGAAAGCCGCGGCGCACATACGAGAGAAGATTTTCCAAAGAGGGACGATCAGAACTGGATGAAGCATACCTTTGCTTACAGCAGAGGACATGAAATGCCTGAGTTGAAATTCAAACCGGTTATAGTGACAAGATTTCAGCCAATGGAAAGAAAGTATTGATTTGATAAACAGTAAATTAAAAAACTGCCTCAGTTTATTTTTGCTTTGCGGAATACTTGTTCTTTTTTTTAATGAAAGAAATTTTGCACAGGTAAAAGATCTGAATTTAAAATTTGGAAAGAATATTTTTAAGACGAAATTTAATTCAGAAGAATATACAACTATTCTCAGTATTTACAGAGAGGATGAGAAAATTTTTGAAGAGACATATTACGATCTGATACCTGAGATCGCAAGGATGGATCTGGATAACGACGGAAAGAAAGAATACCTGATAGCAATGTACAGCGGAGGTGCCCACTGCTGCACGAGTTTATTTACCGGAAAGATCAGCAAGGGAAAGTTTAATTATACTGATACTATTTACTGGGGAAATTCTTTTTTCAAAGCTGAAGATCTGAACTCAGACGGAAAGACAGAGTTAGTTGGTTTTAATGATGTGTATGCATATATGTTTACAAATTATGCACAGTCGAGATTTCCAGTATTGATTTATGGATATGAGAATAAAAGATTTGTCAAAGTAACTTCAAAATTTCCAAAACAGATAAATGATAATCTGACTGAGCTGAAAAAAGAACTTGATGAATATAAAGATTTTAAATGTGAAGAGGCAGGAACTGAGACATTCAATACTGATGCAGGAGCTGTGAAAGCAATACTTGCAGCGGCTACAGAAGATTATATGCTTCTTGGCAGAGTCGAAGATGGATATAATTTAATAAATGAATTTTACAAATGTCCTGACAGGGACTCATTTAAAGATACATTAAGAATTAATTTTTTACTGAGATAAAATTACAATTTTCAAAAATAAATTATGGACATACAGGTAAAAATTTTAAGATACAATCCGGAGAAAGATAAAGAGCCATACTATCAGGATTTCAATGTAAAGAATGTCAGTGAAGACTGGCGGCTGCTTGACGTGCTGCATGAGATAAAATGGAATTATGATGCTACGCTCACATTCAGAAGATCCTGCGCTCACGGTATTTGCGGCAGCGACGGCATGAAGGTCAACGGAAAAAACAAGCTTGCATGTGCTCTGCTTCTGAAATACATTAACACAAAAAAACCGATCGTGATAGATCCGCTGCCTGCACTTCCGATCATTAAAGACCTGGTAGTTGACATGACAGACTTCTTCGATAAATATGAAGTTATAAAACCTTATCTCATAAACAATTCACCACCTCCTCCAGACAGCGAGAGACTTCAGTCAAATGAGGACGCGGAGAAACTTTTCGAATCTGCAAAATGCATCCTGTGTGCATGCTGTACGACGAGTTGCCCATCTACATGGACAAATGAAAATTATCTCGGACCGGCTGCGATGCTCAGAGCTTACAGATATATAAATGACACAAGGGACGAAGGTGCAGATGAGAGACTTGATATACTTGATACTCCTGACGGCATCTGGAGATGTCATACAATATTTAACTGCATAGAAGCATGCCCGAAAGAAATTAATATCACATGGCATTTGTCGCAGCTTAAGAAGAGGATCTCGGCGAGAGAGATGTAATTCAATTTCAAATTACAAATTACGAATTACGAAAAATATCCTTTTCTAACTATCCAAAGAGTCTGTAAAATGCAAAGACAGAAATTTATGAAAAAATCTAAGTGAGTTTGATATAAATTTATATTGTTGAAATTTAAATTGAGTTTGAGTAATATTGGTGAAAGAAACAAGATTTTAGATTTTAAAAATAATGTTATAAGAACAAAAATCCCTCGGCTAACAATCTGTATTCTATATACTCAGATTGAATAATTATTAATTAAAATTTAATTCAGAATTATGAAAAAGATCATTTTAATTATTTTGCTTTTGGGATTAGTCAAAACCCCGCACTCGCAGACTGTCTGGAATAATCAGAACAGCGGCACTTCAAATAATCTAAACAAAATTTATAATTTCTATACTGTTTCAGGCAATGCATTATTTATCGCAGGTGATAACGGGATAATATTAAGAAGCACCAATAATGGCAATGTATGGGAATCTATAAATTCTAATACAACAGAAGATCTGCATTCAATTGATATAAGATATAATGATACCGGTTATGCCGTTGGTTCAAACGGAATAATTTTGAAAACTGTTAATGGCGGATTGAATTGGAGTAAAGAAGAGGTTAATACAAATTTAAATTTAAGGGATGTTAAATTAGTTTATCCTGGAATTGTGAAGGCTGTTGCAGCAGGTGATAATGGATTTATTTTTCTGCTTATAAATAATGAATGGAAAAAAGAATCAATTAGTACCGAAAATTTAAATTCAATAGCATATTTTCAATTTACACCTATTTTACATCACTGCTGTCCAAAACATTTTTAAAAAGGCAATAAAGTTTTAAAATACTTCTGTTTTGGACAGATTATTTTTATTTTTTAAAACTACCTCTTGCTAATTTTATTTTGCAAATAGCATTTCTTGTT
>JBATSB010000059.1:0-1510 GCA_049293015.1 Ignavibacteria bacterium | reverse complement strand
TATAAAACTATTAACTATTTCCTGTAATATTTTTTTAATTTGACACAACTTTCTTAATTTCTTCCGTAAGTTCCGGTACTATTTCAAAAACATCTCCGACAATCCCGTAATCTGCTATTTGAAAAATTGGAGCATCTTTATCTTTATTTATTGCGACAATACATTTTGATGAAGACATACCTGCCAGGTGCTGTATCGCTCCACTGATTCCGCATGCAATATACAGACTCGGCGAGACAGTTTTTCCAGTCTGTCCAACCTGTTCAGAATGTGGTCTCCAGCCTGCATCCACTACAGCCCTTGAAGCTCCAGTTGCTGCACCTAAAGATGCTGCAAGATTTTCTATAAGATTAAAATTTTCAGGACCTCTCAATCCTCTGCCACCGGATACGATCTTATCAGCTTCTGCCACATCCAGCTTGGCTTCACTAACTACAATTTCTTTTACAACCGAATTAAAGTCTTCAGAAGTAATACTTATTGATGATGGATCAAAATGAACTATCTCAATTTCACTGTTTTCAGTTATTACAGGTTTAAATACATTTGGTCTGAGTGAAATAACAATATTATCACAATCTGTTGTAATATCTGCAATACTCTTACCTGCGAATACAGGTCTTGATGCAGAAATTTTCCCGTCTTCAATTTTTATGTCGATGCAGTCATTAAATATTGCAGAATCAGATTTAATACCTAATCTACCAGTCAGATCTTTACCTAAAGCAGTTGCAGAAAGTAATATAATCTGTGCTGATTGTTCTTTAGATATCTCACTAATCAACTTCGCTATTGCTCGAGGTGAATAGATAATTCCATCAATGTGGGAGTTTGAATTTAGTTTATCTAAATCAGCAATAATAATTTTTTTAGCACCGTATTTTGCAAGCTCTTTTACATTGATGTCATCTGTTTTTCCAATTGTTAGAACTGTAAATTTCGATCCAAGTTTATCTGCTATTAGTTTTGCTTCCGAAATCACTTCAAATGCAGAATTTTTAAATTTCCCGTCTTTGGATTCAATAAAAGCTAATATTATTTTTGACATTTTATGTTGAGATTAAAAGATTAAATAAATTAAATAACTTTCGCTTCTTCTCTGAGAAGTCTTACTAATTCTGGTACATCATCTTTGCCATTTGAAAATATCTTTCCGCCTGATTTGACAGGAGGAAGTTTCATTTCTTTAATATTCGTTTTTGATTCTGAATTAGTAGCATTTATTTCTTCAATGGGTTTGGATTTAGCTGCCATTATACTTTTTAAATTTGGATATCTGGGTTCATTCAATCCTTTTTGTGCGCCAATTATTACAGGTATATTGGCTTCTATAATTTCTTTACCACCTTCGACTTCTCGTTCAGCAATAACTTTGTTTTCATTTATATCAAGCTTAACAACTACACTGATTGATGGAATATTTAATAACTCAGATACCATTGTTGGGATTAATAAACCATCAAAATCAATAGACTGTTTACCAAAAAAAATAATATCAGCATTTTTATTC
>JBATSB010000058.1:0-58432 GCA_049293015.1 Ignavibacteria bacterium | reverse complement strand
GCACAGAATGTTATTCTGTGTTTTAAAAATAAATAAAATGTAAGAAGCGTAGCACAGAATATTATTTTGTGTTTTAAAAATAAATAAAATGTAAGAAGCGTAGCACAGAATATTATTTTGTGTTTTAAAAATAAATAAAATGTAAGAAGCGTAGCACAGAATATTATTCTGTGTTTTAAAAATAAATAAAATGTAAGAAGCGTAGCACAGAATATTATTCTGTGACAAAAAATAATAGCAAAGAATAAAGATTAATCACACAAAATAATCACACAGATTGATAATCTGTGCTACAAAATATTTGTTTTAACAAAGATAAATTTTTATTATTTTAAAACCGATAATATGGAGCACATATAAACTAAATGTGCATAACTGAATTTATGAATATAAAACGACATTATGACCTTTACAAGAAGAAATCTTCCGCATCTCCATTTCCCATTTGGAGCTTATTTTGTGACATCCTGCTTACACAATTCTTTACCAGTGCCATTTTCATCATTAATAAATAATTTATCGGGCAATAATAATGACGATATTATCTTAGAACTAAAGATCTATGATAACATACTGGATTCAGGAAAATTCGGAAATCAACATCTTTCAAATCAAGAAATTGTTGAAGTTGTAAAACATTGTATTCAATATGCTGACAAAAAAGAGTATGATCTTATTGCATATAGTATCATGCCCAATCACTTTCATTTATTGTTTGATTTAATAAAAGGGAACAAGGGATTAAGTAAGATAATGCAGTCAATAAAAGGAATTTCCGCAAGAAGATCCAACCTGATACTAAACAGAACCGGAACCTTTTGGCAGGATGAAAGCTATGACAGATTGGTCAGGGATCAAAAAGAATTTCTGGCAGTGCTTAGATATATTATGTATAATCCCGTGAAGGCAGGATTGGTTGAAAATCCATTTGACTGGGAACATAGTTATTGTCATCCGGATTATATAGAATTTATTTCGTAGCATAGGTTAAAACACAGATTAATAATCTGTGCTACTAAAACAACCCGATCGAAAGGTTTGTATAAAATCTCTTATTATTATTATAAGGATTATTAAGTCTCCACGCAAAATCAATCCTGAAAATATCCAGTATTCTGTTGATCCCGAATCCAGCTTCCATATAAATACCGTCTGAAATTGTGAAATCTTTGAAAGCAGCAAGTTCATAATTCTCATCACTTATAAAATTTCTACCTGCATTAAAAAACCCTATCAGATTAAAATTATTCAGCACTGGAATTCTTCCCCAAAGCAACTTGCCAAAATTATTCTGAAAATTCAGATAATAAAACTGATCACCGCGGAACTCATTATAGCCCGTAGCCATAAATGTATTGTCAATATCAATTGTCCCCGATCGGGAATTGAAATATCCGAGCGACTGATAAGGAACCTGACCGGTCATGATTTCACCTCCAACTTCATATTTTATATTCAGAAAAGCATTTATATATGTCTGTCCGCCAAAGTTTCCATAAAATTTTCTGTACTCATAAGTACTTCCAAGGTCTTTTCCTGAATATAAAAATCCAATTCTAAACAGAGGGAAATTAGTGATACGAAATCTTGATATATCTCCGTCACCCCAGTCAATTCCCCTGAACTTGTTTGGGTTAATTATTAATTTCGTATCGATGGTCCTTAAAAAAGCATCATTTATCGGAGGATTATTACTGAATTCTACATCCTGTTTTCTGATGCTGTAATTTGTATTCTTGTATGCAGTTGTCTGTTTTGCCTGCCTGTAATCCACTAATGCTGACAGCTGAGGAATAAATCTGTAATTCATTCCGATATCATAGCCTGTAGTATAAAAATAATCGAAATTATCACTCTTATCAAATAATGCTTTCAAAGTATTATACAATATTTGAAATGGTAATGTCTCTCTATATGCCATAGGCATTGTTTTTTTAAATGCAGAAGCATACAAGGTCAATCTCCTGTCATTAAAAAATCTCTGTGAATAGCTTATTCCGTATTTTGATTTTTTATCGGAAAAACCGTATCGGAAAAATCCTACTGCTGTTCTTCTTCTAAACGGTTCCCTGTATTCAAGATCAAATGCCAGTGCGCTTCCTTCTACCCTGTTAAATAAATAATATGAAACCGGGTTTGAGAAGAATTTCTTACCGTAACTGATTGCATTAAGTCCAATGTTTAGAGTTTTGGAAACTAGTTCATCCTCTTTCTCAATTTGTTTGTAAGCATTTTTTTCTTCAGGAGTGTTTTTTAGAAGTTCATTTTTTGCCCAATATGCTGAATCCTTTTTTGCATCCGGTAATATCTTTATAACTATGTCATCAAAAATTCCTGCAGGTGCTTTTTTATTCAGTTCGTAATTTGATACTATGGAAAAAACTTCTGCTTCAAATTTTAATAATCCTAAAAATGAACCGTCAGCAAAAATTTGTACATCAGTCGGCATCCAGAATTTTCCATTCTTATTTTTAGAATCATCAAACGGTGAGAACTTTTGCCGGAAATTAATTTTATTTATTCCAAGTGGCTTTGCAGCATCGTTATTAAACATATCCACACTCATAAGAGAATAAATACTGTCTGCGATATAAACTGTGCCTTTAAGCTGAGGAACACTTTCTGACCGGTTAATGACTTTAATCTTGTAGATCAGTGTAGAGTCAATAGAAGTAGTACCAATAAGTTTATAATCGTAATGATCAAAAGCATTATCTGAAAGCGGCGTAGGAATTCTGAATTCATTGAAATCAATTTCCTCATCATAAAAATTTACTATAAGCGGTAAAGCAAATCCTCTTGTAATATTTGCAGTTTCTTTTTTTGAGATCACGATCTGTTTTTCAAGATCAGGTTTTTTAAAATATCCTTTTGTAACAGATTCGAGAATTCCAAATATTCCAAGTTGTTTCTTATCAGGTGCTTTGCCGTCTACCTTTGGTGGAGGTACGTCGGCTTGATTTGAACGGATCACAAATTTAGAAAATGCACTGTACTCATATTCATTAAGAAGTTTCTTAAATTCTTTTTTATAACTGATCGCCCTGCGGATAATTTCATATGCCGGATCTTCTCCATATACTTCTATAGACTCGGTAAGTATTTCAGACGGTGATAAAAAAATATTTCTTGAAATATCTTTATCCTCAACAAGTATATAAGTTGTATCAGTAAAATATCCTATATAAGAAAAAATTAAATTGTATTCTCCCGGCTTAAGTCTTATAAAATATTCTCCGTTCTTTTCTGATGTAGTGCCATAGGTCGTATCTGCTAATTTTACAGTTACATATTCAAGCGGCTTATTGGTTTTAAAATCAGATATTTTGCCGCTTACTTCATATGTCTGTGAAAATACATTTCCTGTAAAAAACACAATGCCGGTAAGTATAAAAAATAGTACGAGAATTAATTTCATTTAACGGTTTACTTTTTGAATAACTATGATTTTTTTATCTTCAATATTATAACCCGGATCAAAGCTAAAATTTATTTCTTCTATATTAATTTTTTCATTCAATTTATTCAAGGTTTCAATTTCACTTTTTATATCACCGCCTTTTATACAGATCATTTTTCCGTCTGATTTTAGAAAATTATTACCCCAGAGATAAAGTTTATCAAGTGTAGCTACTGCTTTTGAAATTACGATATCATACTTATATTTATAATTATGATCAAGTGAAAGTTCTTCTGCTCTTGACCATACGGCTTTAGTATTTTTGAAATCCATTTTAATAACTACATCTACAAGAATGCTTACTTTCTTATGTATGGAATCAATTAAGGTAAGTTCAATTTCAGGATACAGAATTTTCAGAGGTATGCCCGGAAATCCACCTCCAGTGCCTATGTCAGCGATCTTTTGACCATTATCAATCTTGAATTTTGTGAGAAAGAAAATTGAGTTTAAGATATGATCTTCTATTGATTTCGATTTTCTTGAGATCAGATTTATCTTTTTATTCCAGTCGATTATGATGTCCTGATATTTTCTAAAATTACTTAAATAAATATTTGGATCAGTATGTAGCTCTTCGAGGATAAATTTTTTTAGAGTTTCCAATTTAGATAAATTTTTATTCGGAAAATTGACCTTTTGAATTTAAATAAAAAAGGCATCCTGTTATGGATGCCTTTTTGTAAAATTAAAATATTTTTCTTGTATAGATCAGTTCTTTACAATTCTCATTTTATAGAAAGATCTCCATACAAAATATAACGCAATTGCAAAGAATATCCAGCCGATAATCGGAGCTGAATCTCTGAAACTTTCTGTAATTGCAATCTCCATTGCGAGCAGTCCAAACAGAGTTGTGAATTTAATGATCGGATTCAGTGCAACAGAAGAAGTGTCCTTGTAAGGATCTCCTACTGTATCTCCAATTACTGTTGCATCATGTAGAGGAGTACCTTTTTCTCTTAGGTCCACTTCCACTACTTTCTTAGCATTATCCCATGCACCGCCGGCATTAGCCATGAATAGAGCTTGAAATAATCCGAACACTGCAATCGAGATCAGATAACTTATAAATAATGAAGCCGGAGCATTGTTGTCTCCTGATGGAGCTGATAAGAATGCAAAAGCCAGTGCAAAAGAAAATACTGCAATAAAAATATTGAACATTCCTTTCTGAGCATACTTTGTACAGATCTCCACTACTTTTTTTGACTTTTCAGTTGAAGCACTTAAGTCAGCATCATCGTCTAGATTAATATTCTTTTTAATATATTCAACAGCACTGTAAGCTCCTGTAGTAACTGCCTGTATCGAAGCACCGGTAAACCAGTATATCACTGAACCACCGCAGAGGAATCCTAAAATAGAGTAAGGATTCAGCAGGTTAAGAATTGTCTCAGGTTCGACACCGAGTACATTTTTCAAAACAAGTATTAAAGAGAATATCATAGTTGTCGCGCCAACAACAGCTGTTCCGATAAGTACCGGTTTAGCTGTAGCTTTGAAAGTATTACCTGCACCGTCATTTTCCTCAAGATATAATTTTGCTTTTTCCCAGTCAGGTTTAAATCCAAAATCTCTTTCGATCTCTTTTTCTTTTTCCTCTTTGTTCTCTTCTATTAAAGATAATTCATAGATAGACTGAGCATTGTCAGTAACCGGACCGTATGAATCTACAGCAATTGTAACCGGTCCCATTCCGAGCATACCAAAAGCCACAAGACCAAAAGCAAATATTGCTCTGTAATCCATCATTGCTTCAGGGATTGAATTGGAAACGAGATAAGCGCCGAACATTAAACCAAAGAAAACCATACCTTTCCAGAAAGCAGAGAAGTTACCTGCTACAAGTCCTGAAAGAATAGTAAGTGAAGCTCCTCCTTCTCTTGATGCAGTTACAATTTCATTAACATGCTTTGATTTTGGAGATGTGAATATTTTTGTGAATTCAGGAATAAGGGCAGCACCCAGAGTTCCAAAACTGATAATAAATGATAAAGTCATCCATAGATTATCCGGAAGATCACCAATCAGATAATAAGAAGCTAAGAAAGTTACAATAATAGAAATTATTGAAGTGATCCAGACAAGTGCAGTTAGAGGAGCTTCAAAATCCAGCTCGTCTTTATTTGAATATTTTGCCTTTGAAACAATTCCGTTTATGTAAAATGAAACTATAGAAGTAATGATCATTAGAATTCTCATTACAAATAACCATACCAGCAGATCTGCCTGAAGAGCAATATCACCGATTGCCAGTACTATAAAACTAATAAGTGCAACACCTGTAACACCGTAAGTTTCAAAACCGTCAGCAGTAGGTCCTACAGAATCACCTGCATTATCACCGGTACAGTCTGCAATAACACCCGGATTTCTTGGATCATCTTCTTTAATTTTAAAAACGACTTTCATTAAGTCAGATCCGATATCTGCAATCTTTGTAAAAATACCTCCTGCAATTCTTAATGCAGAAGCACCTAAAGATTCACCGATTGCAAATCCGATAAAACTTGCACCTGCATATTCTCTAGGAACATATAGAAAAATTATAAGCATCATAATTAATTCTACACAGATCAGAAGAACACCAATGCTCATTCCAGCATTTAGTGGGATTGTAAGAAGTTTTAAAGGTTTTCTTTCAAGCGATGCAAAAGCCATTCTGCTGTTTGCAAGTGTGTTCATTCTGATTCCAAACCATGCAACTCCATATGAACCAAGAATACCAACGACAGTCCACATAAGGATCAGCAATACTCCACCGGCAGACTGATGCTGCAATGCACCGAAGTAAAATGCCATACATGCCCCGATAAATATAAATAGTATGAAAAGGAATTTTCCCTGCTGCAAGAGATAGGTTTTACATGTTTCAAAAATGATCTGTGCAACATCAAGCATTGATTTGTGCGCAGGTAATTTTTTTACTGCCAAATACTGATATATCCCGAAGAATATTCCAAGGATACAAACTACAATTCCATAAATAAGCAGCTGATTTTGGTCAGCGCTCAGTTCAGGAATTTTAAGGTCAGCCTCACTTGCAAAAGCCAGCACAGGTGCTGTAAGTACAAGCAGGATACTTAATAAATATTTCCTCATTTTTTAAATTATGATTTTCTGATTATGTTTAAAAAGTTCTTATAGATTAGATGAAAGTTTTATGTTGCCGTTAATTGTCCGGCTTGCTATCTTCGTTATTTTCAGAATTTCCTTTCGGTATGTCAGTACTTTGTAAAAAAGATTTATTGAAATTATTCATTGTGACTTTAATTTCATCAGTAATAAAACTTTTTATACAACTTTCCAGATCAGGCATTATCTTTATGAAATCATTTATTTCATCTTTAGTAAATTCACTTAAAACAAAATCAATAAAATCATTTTTTTGTAAAATACTGTTATTTCCTATACCGATTCTCATTCTTGGAATCTCTACGGTATTCATTTGATAAATAATATCGGAAATTCCGTTGTGCCCTCCGTCCCTTCCTTTTTTTCTTACTCTAATAGTACCAATCGGTAATTGAAAATCATCATAGATCACAAGTACATCTTTATGGCTTACATTATGTCTGTTGCAAAATTCTTTAACTGCTGTACCGCTGTTATTCATGTATGTAACAGGTTTAAGAAGAAAAACTTCCTCATCATTAACAGTAAGTGAACATTCATACCAATCACCTTTGCCGGGTACAAACTCAATCCCGTTTGATTCAGCGAAATTGTCTATTACAATAAATCCAATATTATGTCTTGTGTATATATATTTTGAACCCGGATTTCCTAATCCAACTATTAATTTCACAATGAAAAATTTTTAAACCATGTGAAATAAAAAGTACTAATCTTTATCTTTATTATTTTCGTCAGATTCTTCGTCTTTCTTAGATTTGGAAATTACTTCCGGTTCTGTAGGCTCTTCAGTGGCTTCTTCCGGTTCTTTCTCTACGGTCGGAGGAACAATTGCAACAACAGATGTATTTTCGTCATTTAATATTGTAATATTTTCAATATTAAGATCACCGATTTTAATTGAGTCATTTACATTTAACTCTGATACATCTACGTCAATATGTGATGGAATATGTTTTGGAAGACACTGTATCTGTAATTTATGAAGTGTGTGCTGTAAAACACCTCCCTCTTTTACACCGGGTGGATTTCCTGTGATATGAACTGACACTTCGATTGTGATCATCTCTCCTTCTTTAATTGCGATGAGATCAAAATGAAGAGGTTTGTCAGATACTGGATGAAACTGAACATCTTTCAGGATACAGTTAAAACTTCTGTCATCTTCAAATTTCAGATTTATGATCCTGGATTCAGTAGTATAGATTATTGGTCTCAGGTTTATTTCGGTAGCTGCCAAACTAATGTTTTCAACTCCATGTCCATAGTATATGCCCGGAATTATACCCTTTTCTCTGAGCTGATTAAGAGTTAGCTCTTTATAAGTATCTCTGTTCAGGGCTTTTAATGTTATTTCTGCCATTATAAATTTTTTTAAAAGTGAACTACAAAAATAGCTTTTATATAAAAATTAATCAATTGAAATATTTAATACAGATAACATTGGTTAATTCTTGAAAAATATAAAAAATTAGTTAAAATATTAAAAATAGAAATGAATTTATCAACATTAAAACAGGAGTTGACAATTAATTTAAAGAGGAGAAAAATTAATTTAATCTCAATAATAATTTCAGGTGTACCGGGAGAGGGACTTGAACCCCCGACCTGCGGATTATGATTCCGACGCTCTAACCAGCTGAGCTACCCCGGCAAAATTTCAAACGAGTAAATTAACTTTATTGAACTTCTTATTCAATGGTATTTTATGTCAACTCAGTCAAATTTTTTATTTTATAAAATGTATGGTTAGATTAGATTGGACTGTATTAAAGATCACTTTAATAATTTATATATTAATTTAGAGTTATCATGACTAATTGTTTTACAATTTTTTCCATTAATATTAAAAAAAAAAAATTTTATATTGACCAATGTTAGAATCGTATATACCAATTATTATAATACTTGCAATTGCAGTTGTATTTGGAGTTGTAAATGTATTTTTTTCATCTTTATTTGGTCCAAACCGACCGAACAAAGAAAAGCTTTCTACATATGAAAGCGGAGTTGAGCCGATCGGAACTGCACATGAACGGTTCTCAGTGAAGTTTTATATGGTAGCTGTTCTGTTTATATTATTTGATATAGAAGTAGTTTTTTTATATCCATGGGCAGTAGCTTTTATAAATCTTGACAGTATTAAAATGATGTACTCTTTTATCAGTGTGTCTGTGTTTATTGTTATATTGTTGGTAGGATATATCTATGTAATTAAAAAAGGAGCTTTAAAATGGGATTAGAAGAAAAATTATCTAAAGACGGATTCGTCACTTCAAAAATAGACGAACTAATAAAATGGTCAAGAAAAAATGCTCTGTGGCCGATGCCTATGGGTATTTCATGCTGCGCAATTGAAATGATGGCTGCTGCCGGTCCGAGATTTGATATTTCAAGATTCGGAAGTGAAGTGTTCAGATTTTCACCAAGACAATCTGATGTTATGATAGTAGCAGGAACAACAACTTATAAAATGGCTCAGGTAGTTAAAAAAATATATGATCAAATGCCGGATCCAAAATGGGTAATTGCTATGGGGGCTTGTACTTCTAGTGGTGGAATGTACAGAACATATTCTGTCGTTCAGGGAATTGATCTTTTTTTACCTGTAGATGTTTATGTGGCAGGTTGTCCTCCAAGACCTGACAATCTTTTAAAAGCATTAATGATGCTGCAGGATAAAATTTCAAAAGGTGAAGAAGCAAGTTTTTCAATAAATTAAAATTTTTTTATTAACTTAAATAAAAACATCATGAAAAAAATCTACGCAATTTTATTTATTATCTTTTTTACTGCAGGTGTTTCAACTTCTCAGGTAATCTGGAATCAGGGTTTTGAATCCAGTGATTCTGCAACAGTACCTCCGGGCTGGTCAGTTTGGAATAATTCACCTGGTGATACATTAGAGCCGGGTTGGAACTGGACAGTAAGACCTGCAGGACTCAATGTTCCTGGTTTAGGCACTTCTTTATCAGTAGTTCATACAGGAGATAAAGCAATCGGTGTAAGCTGGTATACAGGTCAGACATCCGGAATTTGTGATGCCTGGTTAGTCACTCAAAAAGTCAGCAATGTTCCTTCAGATGCTTTGTTAAGTTTCTGGGTAACTGGCGGATCACCTAGTTATAGCGACAGTGTTTCTGTATGGGTAAGTACAGGAGATTCCACACCTGCATCATTCCTTGCAACTCCAGACGGATTCAGAAGTCAGTATTTTTATCCGGTAGGTTCGACCTATGGATTATTTGAACAGCAATTTGTAGATCTTGCACCTTTTGCAGGACAAAATATTTATATTGCATTCAGATATAATATGGATGTAGCTTTAAACGGATATTATGTATATCTGGATGACATAGAGTTAACAGGTACAGTAGGTATAACTCAAAATGGTACAAGCATTCCTGCGAAGTTTTCATTAAATCAGAATTATCCAAATCCATTTAACCCAAGTACAAAAATTTCATTTGATCTTGCAAAGAGTTCGAATGTAAATCTTACAATTTTCAATTCATTAGGTCAGAAAGTTATGGATGTATTTCAGGGACAGAAGCCAGCAGGTTCTTATACTGCAACTTTCGACGGATCATCACTTTCAAGCGGAACATATTTCTACAGACTTGAAACTGAATCCTTTACCCAGACAAAAAAAATGCAGTTGATAAAATAAAGAGCAACTATTATATATAATCAAAGAACCCGCATTAGCGGGTTTTTTGTTATTTAAAATGAAAATATTATTGAGTAAGTTTGTTAAATTAATTTATGAATACAGAAATTACCGAATTACTGAAATCCCGTTTGGGAAATTTTCAAATCGAATATACTGATGTCAACGGAACTCCGGCAATTTACATAAACGAAAAAGAAGTTTTGGAAGTATGTAATATTTTAAAGAATGATGATTCTTTAAAATATAATTCTTTGGTAGATGCTGTCAGTGTGGACAGATTTGAAAAGAAGAACAGGTTTGAAATGATATACAACCTTGTTTCAATTGATTTTAACAGAAGATTATTTATCAAGATCAGATTAGATTCAAAAAATCCTGAGATGGAAACATTAAGCGGAATCTGGGGATCTGCAAACTGGTACGAGAGAGAAGCTTTTGATATGATGGGAATATTATTCAGAAATCATCCGGATCTTAGAAGAATGTACATGCCGGAAGAGTTTGAATATCATCCGCTGAGAAAGGATTTCCCGCTGATGGGTATCCCGGATTCTATTCCGTTGCCAAATAAATAAAACTTTTCAATAAAATTATATTGATCAAAAAATACTTCTTTTTAAAAAAAATCACAAAAAAGAATATAACAAAAAATAGAAACTGAAAAATATGTCTAATACAATATATCAGGACCTTAAAGATGGTGATACTAAAATCAAGAAATCAAAAATTCTCGAAGCACTTGAGTCAGAAGATCTGAGTGTTCAGTTCTCCGATGCTTTAGATAATGAAATGGTCCTGAATATGGGACCGCAGCATCCGGCTACTCACGGTGTTCTGAGACTCCTTGTCAGTCTTGACGGTGAAACTGTGATGAAATGTATTCCCGAGCTCGGTTATCTTCACAGAGGATATGAAAAGCTAGCTGAGTCATGTACTTATCATGAATTCATTCCTCATACCGACAGATTAGATTATCTTTCCCCAATGGCTAACAATGTTGCATATGCTCTTGCAGTCGAAAAATTAATCGACCTTGAAATTCCTGAAAGAGGAAAGTATATAAGAGTTATTATTGCAGAGCTTGCAAGGATCCAGTCTCATCTGCTTGCCGTTGGTGCACTGCTGATGGATGTCGGCGCAGTAACTCCTTTCTTATGGGCGATCAGAGAAAGAGAAAAAATACTTGATCTTTATGATGTGATATGCGGCGCGAGATTTACAACTTCCTATACCAGAATTGGCGGAGTCGCTCAGGATGTTACAGATGAATCTTTGGCAGGGATAAAAAAATTCATTGATGAATTTGAAAGTCATCTCGGTGATATGAGAGCTCTTGTGGAAAGAAATAAAATATTTATTATCAGATGTGAAAACATTGGATATTTGTCTAAAGAAAAATGTATAGATCTCGGACTGACAGGTCCATTGATAAGAGCCGCCGGAATCAGCAGGGATCTCAGAAGAGACGAACCATATCTTGTTTATGACAAGCTTGATTTCAATGTTCCCGTTTATACTGAAAGTGATTGCCTGGCAAGATATTATGTAAGAGTGGATGAACTTATAGAGAGTGTAAAGATCCTGAAACAATGCGTTCAGAAAATTCCTTCAGGTGCACATAATGCACTTCAGTCAAAAAAAGTATTACCTCAAAAGGAAAGAGTTTATACAAAGATGGAAGAGCTTATTCATGATTTTATGATAATTAACTTTGGAGTAAATCCTCCTAAGAGAGAATCATACTCCGCAATCGAAGCATCTAAGGGCGAACTCGGATTTTACATTATCAGTGACGGAACCGGACATCCTTTCAGGATGAAGATCCGGTCACCAAGTTTTTGTAATCTGCAGGCACTTGCACCGATGATGAAAAATTGTCTGATATCTGATACAGTCGTGATCATTGGAAGTGTAGATCCTGTGATGGGTGAAGCTGATAAGTAATTTTAAATAAACCTTTTATTCTGATTATTATAAAAAGTTAATATTCAGTATCAGCAGTTTTATTGCTGAAGTTATAAAATAAATATTTCAAATAAATTTTATGAACACAGAAAACTATACACCGGTTTTTGATGAAAATGAAATGAAGACAGTACAGCTTCATATTTCAAAATATCCAAAACCCATGGCTGCAGTAATGCCTTTACTCTGGATGATCCAGGATAAATACGGTTGGATATCTACTGAGTCAATGAGATATGTAGGGGAGTTGCTCAGTCTTCCTCCTGATCACGTACTTGGAGTTGCAACTTTTTATTCAATGTATTTTAAAAAGCCGATGGGGAAATATCATTTACAGATATGTACCAATGTTTCATGTATGTTGTGTGACGGATATAAAATTTTTAATCATATTTCAGAAAAGCTCGGTATTAAAAATAAAGAAATTACATCTGACGGGATTTTCTCAATTGAAGAAGTGGAATGTCTCGGAAGCTGTGCAACTGCTCCGATGCTTCAGATAAATAATAAAGAGTTTCATGAAAATCTTACACTGAACAAAGTAGATGAGCTTCTTGAGAAACTAAGAAATTCAAATTAATTACAATTTATTTTAATGGAAAAGATAATTTTAAAAGATATACCTGATCTCGATAAGATAGATGTTTATTTAGCTAATGGCGGATATACTGCGTGGAAAAAAGTTTTGAAGGAAATGAAACCCGAAGAAGTGATCGAAGAAGTAAAAACCTCAGGTCTCAGAGGCAGAGGAGGCGCATGTTTCCCTACCGGTATGAAGTGGGGCTTCATGCCCAAAGGAAATGAAAAGCCAAAATTCCTTTGCTGTAACGGTGATGAAAGTGAACCCGGAAGTTTTAAAGACAGAGAAATTTTTGAAAAGAATCCTCATCAGTTTATAGAAGGATCTTTGATAGCTGCATATGCAATGGGTATTCAGGCAATATATGTTTATATAAGAGGCGAATACTGGAAGTGGATTAACATTATGGAAGAGTGTGTTGCTGATGCCTATAAAAAAGGTATGATCGGAAAGAATATCATGGGTTCAGATTTTTCTGTGGAAATGTATGTGCATAAAGGAGCAGGAGCTTATATCTGCGGAGAGGAATCTTCGCTTATGAATTCACTTGAAGGTAAGCGCGGATATCCGAGAGTCAAGCCTCCTTTCCCTGCATCTGTAGGAGTTTGGGGAAATCCAACTACAATCAATAATATTGAAACTCTTGCAAATGTACCCGAGATCATAAATAAAGGCGGCGAATGGTTCAGCAAGATTGGTGATCCGAAACATCCGGGAACATTGCTTTACGGTGTAAGCGGTCATGTAAATAAACCCGGTGTTTATGAACTTCCGACTGGCACTCCGCTTATGACTATTATCAATGACCACTGCGGCGGAATAAAGGACGGGAAAGATTTTAAAATGATAATACCCGGCGGATCTTCAATGCCTCCATTAACAAAAGAAGAATCTATAGATATGAAAATGGATGCCGAAAGTCTGAAAGCTGTCGGCTCTGCGATCGGCACTGCAGGTATTATGGTAATGGATGAAGATACTGATATCGTTCACGTACTTCAGAGGATCACAAAGTTTTATTATCATGAATCATGCGGTCAGTGCACACCCTGCCGAGAAGGATGCGGATGGATGCTGAAAGTTCTGAACAGAATAATGGACGGCACTGGAAGACACACTGATCTGGACCTGCTCATTTCAGTTGCTGAGAATATAGAAGGAAACACGATCTGCGCGCTTGGAGATGCAGCAGCGTGGCCTGTAAAATGGACTGTGAGAAAATTCAGAAAAGAATTTGAAGCTAAAATAAAAGAAGAAAAGATCGACCTTCCGGTCTTGAACAAAGTTCACGGGCTGAGAAAATCTGATGAATATTTATCAGTAGAAAAAGAAACTAACCAGGTAGTTGAAAACTTAATTGGTAAAGTACAGGAAGTTACTCAAAACGAAGAAGTAAAGCGATTTAGCTCATGACAATATTAAATTTTAAATTTTAAATAAAAAATAATTTATTTAGTTAATAGTTAATAGTTTTATGAAATTCATAATATGCAATTAGTAATTTTTAATTCATAATTCGTAATTCATAATTCGTAATTCATAATTCGTAATTCATAATTCGTAATTCATAATTCGCAATTCGTAATTCGCAATTCGTAATTTTTAATTTGTAATTTTTAATTTTTAATTGCTCTTACCTGCTTCCCATAGTCACCTTCAAAACCACCGGTTCATTATTTCTCAGCACAGTAATTTCAGCTTCATCACCCGGCTTAAATTCTCCCATCGCAAACATATAGTCATAGATATTTTTTACATCTACATTCCCGAATTTAATAATTATATCCTCTGCGATCATTCCGCCTTTATCAGCAGGTCCGCCTTCTTTGACGCCAGATATTTTCATTCCTTCTCCCGAATATGAATAGTCAGGGATCGTCCCTACATAGATCTTTACACTTCCCATAGATCTCTTTTCATTGTTTTCTGAGATTTCTACTTTTGTGAATTCAGGTTTTACATTTGCATCATCTAGATCATTTACTATATCATAGATGAAATTCAAAATACGAAGTTCACCTTCAGCATTTATTTTTTCAATATCATCCGGAGGTGAATGATAATCAGTATGAGTGCCTGTAAAAAAATGAAGTGCAGGTACATTCTTTAAATAAAAACTCGAATGATCAGAAGGTCCGAGTCCGTCAGGTGTCTTGGTTATTTTGAAATTATAATCAGCATTATGTGCGTCCAGCATATTATCCCAGACAGGAGAAGTTCCCGTGCCGTATATTATAAGTTTGTCATCTGAAAGTCTTCCTACCATATCCATATTTAACATTGCTATCACATTCAGATCTTCAAACAATTTTGAATCTGTAAAATAAGCTGATCCAAGAAGTCCCGCTTCCTCTGCACCAAAACATATAAAGAGAATACTTCTTTTAAGATCTTTCTTTTCGGAAGAAAATTTCTGGGCAAGCTCCAGTACGCCTGCTGTTCCGGAGGCATTATCATCCGCGCCGTTATGGATCTGTTTATCATTGCCTGCATAAAGAGAACCGTATAATCCAAATCCTAAATGATCTTTGTGTGCGCCGATTACAATCACTTCATTTTTTAGGTCAGGATCATTTCCTTCAAGGATGCCGATGACATTATCTGTAACTACTTTTACAGCTTCGATATTAACTTCAATTGCAGCAAAGCCGTCTTTTATATCAAATGAATTTGAAGATTTACTTTCATCAATACCATCAGCTATTTTTTTCAGATCCATCCCGTTTCTGATCATAAGATTTTCAATGATCTCTCTCTTACAGTTTATCACAGGTATTCCTGCTGTCTGAAGTACTCTGTCAAATTTCAAATCCGACAGCTTATCTTCATCACCTGTCCCGGGTCCGTTAATAAAAATTATACCGGCTGCACCTCGTTCTTTTGGAATATGAGCTTTCTGTCTCAGTGGTTCATATTTTTCAAATGGATTACCGTGAGGATCACTGCCACCAGGGGAGTATTTCATTATCACAACTACTTTTCCTTTTATGTCAATCTCTTTACCATCCCTATCTTTATAGTCATCATAATTTTCATCAGGTGCTGAAATTCCATACCCTGCAAAGACAAGCTGACCGGATACAATTCCATTTTCAGAAAATCCAAGTGGATTATAATCCGATCCTGTTATATATGCATTGTCCCATCCGTCTGAAGTAGTAGAAAATTTGTTTTCACCGGATAATTTTATGTGAGTGTACATATCAAAATTCTGAATGTATCCTTCATCGCCATAAGGTTTCAATCCGTAATTTTTAAATTCATTCGACAGATAATCTGATGTAAGATCATCTCCTTCTGTGCCCGGAAATCTTCCTTCAAGTAAATCTGAGGACAAATAATTTATGTGCTGATATATTTCAGAAGAAGTAAGATTATTATTTCTTAACTTTTCTATGTCATCCTTCCCGTCATTTGGATGAAAGGGATGAAAGGAATAAGAAATAAGTGAAGCGAGCAGGACTGTGCTAAAGAAAATTTTGTGTAATGTTTTCATATTATTTTATTTGTATTGCTAAACTTTGTATATCAATTAAAAAAATCAAGATAATAATATAAGCTAAGTCCGGATTGAAAAAATATCCGTCCAAAACGTTTAGTTACAAAATTCAAGATTTATTATTTTCTACTTACTTTTTTTTAACGATCCTCGATAGGAACACTCGAGGACAGGCTCAAAAGTAACAAAAAAAGTCGCCCGCTGGTAATAGATTGCCTAAATTCTTTTCGAAATTGAAACAAAACATCCAACTCAAAATTTGCTTCGCAAATTTTTCAAACAAGGATATTTTATTTTAACAATTTCTCAAGAATTCTTAACGGCAATATATTACAGGCGGGATTTTTTAAAAACAAAAAATTCTATGGTTATTTTCGTTGCTATTGCAAGGGGTTGTTTTAAACAATAAAGATAATCTGTTTAAAAAAGAAGTATTTCAAAACAATATCTCTTTTTTTAAATTATTTTGGACGGCACTGATTTATAAAACAAAAAACCCCGGTAGTTAAAAACTACCGGAGTTATAAACCTTAATTATTTGAGTCAATTAATATCCTGAAGCATTTTGATCTATTTTTCTAAGATCATGATTTGCCGGTGCAGATTTTTTTTCAGTATTATTATTGATCATAGCTGGTGTTGATTCCGGACACGGTAATATTTCGGCAATAAAATTGGATGAGTTATTATCAACGTAAGAAATATCTGACACATCTACAACACCATCGTTATTTATATCGGAAAGGATCTTGCATCCAGTTAAGAAAACGTAAGAATCATTTTCTATTTTAACAATATCTGTTAAATCAATATATCCGTCACCTGTGACTTCACCACCATAGAATGACCACTGTCCGCCATCAAGGATCATATTATCTCCATAGGCTCGTGTCTTTAAATCTCTGAAGTCATAGGATAATAATCCTGATAAGAATTGTTTTTTAATTTCACTTGAAGTTGTTAAGTGATTTCTGCTTCGCACTACAATATAATAATTGGTAAGGTTAGCAACTAAATCACCAAAACAGAATTCACCTGTTCCGTCTAGATCAGCAGTACAGCTTGCAATGGTATTGCAACCTGCATCTTTAAGAACAACAGTAACCTGATCGGAATTTATTACTCCTTCAAGTTTAGCGCTAAGTGTAAGTACTTTCATTGCAGGACCTTCAAAAGCACCTTTATAAGGATATGTAATATCTCTAGGGTTAATGTATATATCATTTGTAACTGCAGCTAAATATTTACCGCACATATCTCCTCCTACAGGTGCGAGATCAGGAGCAGTTGCATTGATGAAATTTACGTTTTTGAACATTGTGTGGCATTCATCTCCGGGGAATAATGCACATACAGTTTCTTTGTATTTCGATAATCCACCGTCTCCTCTATAAAAAATTCCGTCTATTCCGGCATCCCATCCGTTCCCGCTTGCTATGTCGATAGCATAAGCGTGGTTATAATCAGAATTAAAAGCTATTCCCGGGAAAGGAAATGTAGTCAGATCTAATCCTATATTTGTAGAACCGGCTGCACTAAATCTTGTGTTAATAGCTAAATTATTATATATATTTGCAGTAGATCCGAGTATTTCCATGTCTACATATAAAGGAGCATTATATGCTGCTGTGGTCAGATCTGTACCTCCTACTCTGCATGTATTATTATAGCAGTTTAAAGTATAAGGTGCACCATCTATTGTAAGTGATCGAGCTGCAATACCTAAAACATTGGTCACACCTATATTATTTTTCATTAATGCTACAGAGTTATTAATAACATTTACAACATTACTTGGAGGAGGATTTGGAACATCTGTAGTAACCGGAATAATGTCTATTCCAAAAATTGTAGGAACTCCGGGGTACTGAATTTCAAAAATTAAATTTTCTCTGATCATAATGTTTCCAAGTCCCTGACATCCTATACTCCTGTAACTACTACCTATAAAAGGAATTGGCGTATTATATATTCTGTTTTTTTCACAAATTGCATCAGTCTGATGTGAACCAAGAAAAATGGAAAGTCTAGAAGCATTTACAATCGAATTATTTGAAAATATTGTTCTTTCGTTAAAAGCTATACCAGGTGTACCAAAGGTTTGAAGTCCTCTGGATCCTCCCCAAAGAAAACAAAACTCAACGAGGATATCATTGTTTCCATTTCCAGCACTTGTGGTTAGGGCAATGTTAAGAATTCTGCCGCTGGTGTTTCCTGGAATGTGCATATTAACATATCTGACAATACAATTTGAACTACCATTGGAAAAATTTATACAGCCAATAAAATTTTCAGAAATATTTACAGATGTATGAAGTAAAGTCAAAGAATTAATCTGATTAATATTGCCGTCAATTGTAACTCTGTCTGCGTTATTAAATGTTATAATGGGTGCATCATAATTACCAGAGAAAACTGTCCAGTTATTGTCTGTAGTAATCAATAAAGTAGTATAACCTCCGGCATTCAATGTTGCAGGGGCGGGTTCTGTAAAATCATTCATAACTGTTAAAACCGGATCGTCTCCATGTGTACCTAAGTTAATTTGTTCAAAGGCAAGTGCAAGAGTAGTGTAATCTGCAGATGCTACTGGAGTAACTCTGACATTTACAGAAAACGCATAATTGCTCATTGCTATAAATATAAAAGCAACAAACAAAAAGGAAAAGTTTTTTTTCATTTCGTTTTTAATTTAATTAGTAAAAATTGGAATTTTAAAATAAGTCTTTTTTGAAATATAAACTATATATTAAATGAAACTCACCATCTAAATCAGCAGGGCATCTTATTGTACTAAATAAAAACAAAAAACCCCGGCAGTAAAAAACCACCGGGGTAAGTTGAGAAAATTATATATAAATCTTAAAAATTATCAACTGCGTTTAGTATAACGCTTTTCTTATCTACACTAATATTTTTAACATTTTGTGTTTGATTAGAAATTATTGAAGCAGGCGGTGGAACTGGTCCGCAAGGAGACTCTTCTGCAGCAAAGACAAATACACTATTATCAGCAATTGCATCATCGTCTAAATCAACTACTTCATTATTGTCAACATCTGTAGGGATCCTGCATCCTTGTAAAACAAATCCTACATCTACACTTATTAATACGTTATCGGTAATATCAGCAACACCATCCTGATTTACATCTCCGCCAAAAAATGCTATTACGGGCATAGATACCTGGTTATCGCCAAATGCCTGAGTTATTGAAGTTGTAAAATCATAACTTCCTGCTCCTGCGTTAAATGAAACTGTAAAAGCACTCCAAGTTTTGATATGTCTCATGGATTTAACTTCAATAACATATCCGGTGCCTGAAGCGACTGCATCACCATAACATACTACAGTTTGATTGGTAGTAGGATTAAAATCTCCAACGCTGGTTGCAATTCCTGCACATGCTAACAGCAGTCTGACACTTACTTGAGGAGTATTTGAAGCTACACCTTCAAGATCTAATCCAAGTGTTAAAACTTTTAATGCTGATCCTTCATAACATCCTTTGTAAGGATAAGCAGCGTTTCTTGCCGATCCATTAATGTCTGTGGTTACTGCAGCTAAAACTTTTCCATTCATATCACCACCAACCGTTCCGGCTGTGAATACACATGAATTTGCACCAGTAAATAACATACTGCCAAAAGAAGTATGCTGCTCAATATTTATAGCACAAAGTATATCTTTATAAATTTCAATTTCATTGTTTTGAAAAACTGTATTTCCATATCCGCTGTTCCATCCAAATGTATTGGTATAAGCATTTCCATTATTGTAATCTGAATTCAGCACTACAGCTGCTGCAGGATATGATGTCAAATCATAAGCTATTCCAAAACTGGTTGCATTATTTGCAGTTCTTTCGTATGAACTTATATTGTTATAAGAATTTACAGTTGATCCGGCAATAGTAACACTAATTGGAAGACAAGCAAAATACGCACCGACAGCTCCAACTACACCGGTACCGCCAAGTCTAACTGTATTATTATATACATTCTGTGTACTTGCAGGAGATGTTGCATTTGAAGCCGGGAATAATCCGTAAATAAATCCTGAAGCTAAGTTATCATCCATTAATGTTATACAATTATTTATAAAATTAATTGTATAATTAACTACACCTGTTGCAGGCTGCGGAATAGAAATAATTCCGATATAAGTATATGTATTACCTGCAGCACTGTTGGTTAAGCTAAATACTTTATTTCCGATAACATCAATTGTACCTCCGCCCTGAATCGAAATTCCTCTGTAATTTACAACAGTAGCAGATAATGGTCTGTTAATAGAAACACTATTGTAATTACATGTAACACCATTAAGCTCACTTCCGATAAAAATAGCTATTGTGTTTGCATTTGTTACAATATTGTTATTAATAACTGTGTTATCATTTGTTGCTATTCCTGCTGTACCAAATGTTTGAATACCTCTTGTTCCACCGTCAATAAAATTGTATTCAATAGTATTGTTATTATTTCCACCGAAGATAGCAGTTGTTTGAGCAATATTGATCATTCTTCCGCTTAAAGAAAGTGATGTACCATTACAGTACCGCATTACGTTTCCTGACGATCCGTTAGATAAATTCAGGATACCCATTAATCCAGATGTTGTATTCAAATGATTAAATGTTAAATCTCTGTTAGCTCCGGCTTGTCCGATTCTTCCATCAATAATTGAGTTGTCAATATTATTGAAAGTAATAAATGGAGCTGCCACTGTTACTGATCCCGTAACTGTAAAAACACCCGATGTATAAATACGGATACTTGTAATTGGAGCAGGGCTGTTGTTTGATAAAATTGCGCCAGTAACACTTGTTTCTGTGAAACTTCCTACTACTGTTATGGTCGGTGCTGAACCGTGATCATTGGCTTGTATAGCTGCAAACGCATCTGCAAAGGTAGGATAAACATCAATGCTAGGAGGTACGATACTCGTGACTACCACCTGTGAAAATGCGATATTGCCCATTGCTAAAAATATAACAGCAACAAACAAAAAGGAAAAGTTTTTTTTCATTTCGTTTTTAATTTAATTAATAAAAATTGGAAATCTAATCTAAGTTTTTTTTGTAATATAAACTATATATTAAATGAAACTCACCGTCTCAAGCAGTGGGGTTTCTTAATTTTACTAAATAAATTTTTCTGCCTAAAGAGGCGTGGGTATTAAACCCTGAATAAAAATAAAAAAACCCCGGCTGAATGAACCAGCCGGGGTAAGTGAAGTAAATTATTTATATATCTTAAAAATTATCAACTGCATTTAGTATATCGCTTTTGATATCTTTATTTATGTTTTTAATATTTTGTGACTGATTCGAAATTACTGAAGTCGGCAGTGGAACTGGACCGCATGGAGAAACTGCGCCAACAAAATTGTATGCGTTATTATCAGTAATTGCTGCATCGTCGATATCAACTACTCCATTATTGTCAACATCTGTTCTGATTCTGCATCCGCCTATAAAATTAAATGCATCATTATCGATTGCTGTCAAATCTGAAACATCAACAACACCATCCTGATTTACATCTCCACCGTAAAATGCAACAGGAGAGCTTGCCTGATTACCACCAAATGCCTGAGCAGTTGAAGTTGTAAAATCATAACTTCCTGCTCCTGATATTGCGTTAAATGAAACTGTTGAAGCACTCCATGTCTGGATATGTCTCATAGATCTAACGTCAATAACATATCCGGTGGGTGATGTAGCGATTGCATCACCATAACATACTACTGTTTGATTTGTAGTAGGATTAAAATCTCCTACGCTGGTTGCTTTTCCTGAACATGCAAGCAGAAGTCTGACACTAACCTGAGGAGTGTTTGAAGATACACCTTCAAGATCTAATCCAAGTGTGAGTACTCTTAATGTTGCTCCTTCATAACAACCTCTGTAAGGATATGCAGCGTTTCTTGCTGTTCCGTTTATGTCTGTGGTTACTGCAGCCAGAACTTTTCCATTCATATTACCACCAATAGTTCCGGTTGCGAATACACATGTATTTCCAACGTTAAAATATAAACTGTCAAAAGAAGTATGCTGCTCAATATTTAAAGCACAAAGTGAATCTTTATAATTATCAAGTCCATTGTTTTGATAAACTGTAGTTCCATATCCGCCGTCCCATCCAAATGTACCGAAGAAAGCATTTCCATTATTGTAGTCTGAATTCAGCACTACACCTGCTGCAGGATATGATGTCAAATCATAAGCAATTCCAAAACTGGTTGCATTATTTGCAGTTCTTTCGTATGAACTTATATTGTTATAAGAATTTACCGTTGATCCAACAACAGTAGAACTAATTGGAAGACAAGCAAAATAAGTACCGGCAGGTACTACTGCTCCTGTACCGCCAAGTCTAACTGTATTATTATATACATTCTGTGTACTTGCAGGAGATGTTGCATTTGAAGCCGGGAATAATCCGTATATATATCCTGATGCTAAGTTATCATCCATCAATGTTACACAATTATTGATGAAATTAATTGTATAAGTAGCTACACCGGTTGCAGGCTGTGGAATAGAAATAATTCCAATATAAGTATATGTATTAGCTGCTGTGCTGTTGGTTAAGCTAAATACTTTATTTCCAATAACATCAATTGTACCGCCGCCCTGAATCGAAATTCCTCTGTATGCTACCGCAGCAGCTGATAAACCTCTGGTGATAGAAACACTATTGTTAGTACATGTAACTCCATTAAGCTCACTACCGATAAAAATACCTAATGTGTTTGCATTTGTAACTTTATTGCTATCAATAACTGTGTTGTCATTTGTAGCTATTCCTGCTGTACCAAATGTCTGAACACCTCTTGTTCCACCGTCAACATTATTTCTTTTAAAAGTATTGTTGTTATTTCCACCGAAGGCAGCAGTTGTTTGAGCAACATTGATCATTCTTCCGTTTAATGAAAGTGATGTAAGATTACAGTTCCGCATTAAGTTTCCTGACGATCCGTTAGATAAATTCAGGATACCCATTAAACCGGATGTTGTATTCAAATGATTAAATGTTAAATCATTGCTGGTTCCGGATTGTCCGATACTTCCATCAATAATTGAATTGTCAATATCATTGAAAGTAATAATTGGAGCCGTCATTGCAGCAGCTCCTTCAACTGTCCACATTCCATCTGTATAAATACGGATACTGGTAATTGCAGTAGGGCTGTTATTTGTTAATATTGCGCCTGTAACACTTGTTTCTGAGACATTTCCGGTTATTGTTATAGTCGGTGCTGAACCATGAGGTGCTCCGGCGGACTGTATCGCTGCAAACGCATCTGCAAGGGTTAAATAAAACTCTGTACCAGTAAAAGGATTGACTTTCACTTTTGGCTGTGAAAATGCTGAATTGCCTGTTGCTAAAAATAAAATAGCAACAAACAAAATAGAAAGATTTTTTTTCATTTCGTTATTAGTTTAGTTTGTAAAAAAATATTTGCTAAAAATAGTTTCTTTAATTTTAAAAAGCTACTTCATTTTTATTATCCATTATTTATTCTAAAAAATAAAAATAGTACGGACTAAGAATTGATTGTTGATATTATCAATTAATATTGATAATTTAAAGAAAAATTAAACTTTTATGAATAAATTTAAACTCTTTTCTAACAGAATTCTGTATTTGGTATGCGCAACAATTTTAGTTTACATGACAATTACCGGAAGTGAGTGTGAAGATGCACTAAATTCCCTTATCCCTGAAGTACCCGGTGAGATAGTTGGTAACTGGAAACTCATTGAACAGACAGGCTCTCTGCAGGATATTTGTCCTGATGAAACCGTTGTATTCCAGTCCAGCGGACAGGCACAGCTTACTTGTCCAAACTCAAATACCATTACAAGAAATTTTGAAGTAGTAAACAATGTGCTTACATATACTCAGACTTCCATTTCTTATAATATGGAATACTCTAATAATAATCAGGAACTTTTACTCACCGGTTCAAACGTAAGCAGAAATCTGAAATACCAGAGAATTGTCACTGCTTCTGAACCTGTTATTAATGCGCCTCTAAATAAACAGAATAATTTTATTAACTCATCTGACGAAAGGAGATAACTCATGAAAAAATTATTATTCTTTCCTCTGATAATTATTCTTATTTCATTTTTTACAGGTACGGAGTCCTCAGACGTAAATAATATTTCCTCTGACGGAATCAAACAAATTACACCTACAGTCAAAAAAGTAAATGAGGTTATACGAGAAAAAAAAATGTCATATAATTTTACAGATGTAAATGTTTTTGAGTATAGTAAAAATGCCGGTCAAAACGACAATACATCTTCATTTGTAAATAAGGCAACATTACTTAAACTGAATACTTCAAAATTAAAAGACCTAATCCATCTTAATAAGGAGAATATTGAATTCAGGATACCAGTATCTGAAAATAAAAATACTATACTCGAGCTGACCCGCACTCAGCCTGCCTCACCGGAATTTAAACTTATTGAAAAGTCCGCTAATGGAGATAAGGTCGTTCCTTACACACAAGGTCTTCATTATAATGGTATCATAAAAGGAAATGAAAATTCTTTAGCATCACTGAGCATCTTTGAAAATATGGTGATCGCATTGATCTCTGATGAAAACGGAAACTACGTCCTGGGCAGTATTACTAATGATGATAAATCTGTTTCAGACAATTATATTTTTTATAATGACGCTGATATGAATATCAGAAATAATTTCAAATGCGGAGTTGACGGTATTGAGGAAAAATTTATCAGACCTATAAAAGTAAATGAAAATACTGTTAACAATTATCAGACAGATGATCCAAACCGTCTGCCGGTAAAGGTTTATTTCGAAGCAGATAATAAAATGTATCAGGATAATGGCAGCAATACTACAAACGTAGGAAATTTCATTACAGCAATGTTTAACAATGTCAAAACACTTTATCAGAATGAGCAGATTCCTTTTGAAGTTTCTTCAATTGCAGTCTGGACTGGAAACGATCCATACAGCAATCTGAATGATTCTTATGATGTGTTGCTTAGATTCGGAGCAAATACACAGGATAATTTTCAGGGGAACATTGCTCATTTACTTTCTACAAGAAATGCCGGACTCGGCGGTATCGCCTGGATAAGAGTAATGTGCTCAAATTACAGTGCACAGGATTCTGCCGGCAGATTTGCATTCAGTAATATTGACAACAATTATCTGAGTTACCCGACATTCTCATGGACTGTACAGGTAGTCACTCATGAGATGGGACACAGCATGGGATCTAGACATACTCACTCATGTGTCTGGCCGGTGAACGGCGGATTCAACAGAGCAATTGATTCATGTTATAATGCCGAAGGTAACTGCTTTAGTCAGCCCAAAGCAAGAGTAGGTACAATAATGAGCTACTGCCATCTCTGGACTACGGCTCAGGGCGGCGGGATTAGTTTTACTTCAGGATTTGGACCGCTTCCGGGAGATACGATCCGTCTAAGATATGCACAGGCCGGATGTCTGGGTCAGCTTACCAATTCATCCGAGCAACCGTCTACTTTTGATCTGTATCAAAATGCTCCAAACCCTTTTAATCCGGAAACAAAAATTAAATTTGATCTGCCGGAGGAAGCGAATGTAACTTTGAAAGTTTATGATGTCAGCGGTAAAACCGTTGCTGTACTGATCTCAAATGAATTCAGATTGCCGGGATTTTATGATGTGAACTTCCGCGCTTCGGATTATAATCTATCCAGCGGAATTTATTTTTATGAACTAAACACAGGCAGCTTCAGAGAAGTAAAGAGAATGGTACTTGTCAAATAAATATTTTCACAAAAATTTTTTCGAAGCCCGTTTAATGCGGGCTTCTTTTTAAAATATAAATTTAACAATATTAAAAATGGTTTTTAAAATATTCACTAATGTTTTTTTAAGTGTAATGCTTATGGTAATGATCTCTGCATCAGGCTGTTCATCCAGTGAAGACTCAGGCGATTTCAAATTCGAAAAAGGAAAATACAGATTTAAAATGTCTGACAGCACCGGCAAAGCACTTGTCAGCGGGATTATAGAAGTAAAGACCTATGTAAATGAAGACATAACAGGAACATTACTTGTAACAAAAAATTATGTGGAAAACTTTCCCGGATATTCGTCTATGAGCAATGAATTTTCAGGAAATATAAACAGAGTAGAAAAAACGGTTTTTATAAATACTGATCCAAAAGTTGCTGACAGTAATGTATTCTGGAATATGGAGCTCGGATCAAATTCCGTCTCAGGTGAATGGAGATATTCAATATTCAGAGGAAATACTACTTTTGGAAAAGTAAAAATTACAAAGTACTGATCTAGATTTTTTTTTTTCAGCAATACGTTTTGAATTCTACAATTAGTTGTTTTTGATTTTTGTAAGTAATAATGATTTTAAGTAATTTATTTTTATCAAATAAACTAATAATCATTTATGAAAAAAAAATTAACCGCATTATCCATCGTTTTACCTCTTCTCTTTGTTTTTTTCTACGCTGATTATTCCTATTCATATCCAAGATTCGGTGCTTATACCGGCAATAAGTGTATGGACTGCCATGTAAATCCTACGGGCGGACTTATGAGAAATAAAGGCGGGACTTATTACGCCAAGAAAAATCTGAAGATGAAAATGTTTAAAGAGATTGCAGGGAAGACAAAATTTTCTCCAGAGATTACTAAAGATATTACACTCGGCGGTGATGTACGAGTCGCTCAGGTGGATAATGAAGTTGACGGTTCCAATAATTTCAATTCATTTCTTGCAATGCAGGGTGACATTTATTTTAATGCTGAACTGAATAAAATTCTCAGTATCTTTGCAACCACAGGAATTTATATACCCGGTGTCCAGACAGAATATGAAGTGTATGGTCTTATCTCAAATCTGCCAGCCAATACATATATGAAGATCGGCAGATTTGCACCGAATTATGGAATGCGGATCGTCGAGCACAGAGCTTATCAGAGACAGCTCATTCTGAATACTCCTTATGATGCCAATACTGGTTTTGAGCTTGGTGTGTCTCCCGACTGGTTCAATGCAAGCGTCGGTCTATACAATCCTATGAATGCAAGTTTTCTAAGTCAGGACCCGCATAAGATGTTTACAGGATCTATGGATTTTACATTTGGTGTCGAAAACTGGGATTATACTTTTAATTTCGGCGGATCTTTTTTGAATAATCCTTTTAATACAAGGGACACTACTTCCACTTCTACTATCACAGCTCTGAAGCAGGCTTTTGGAGCTTTTGGAAAGATCGGTATAATGGAGAGGGTCGCATTACTTGGTGAACTTGATTTCGAGGAAAGTAAATCAGACAGACCTTTGCGGCGAAGTCTTTACTGGTTTGGTGAGCTTGATTTTATAATTATTCAGGGACTTGAGCTGAGAGGGCAGTATGAGTATTACGACAGAAACCGAGACTTAGAAGGTGATGACCTTAAGCGGGTCAGCACCGGTCTGGGAATATTTCCTTTTTATGGATTTGAAACGGAGCTGATGGTGAGATTTGTATTAGAAGAACCTGAACAGACAAATAATGAATGGCAGTGGAATTTCCATTTCTATTTTTAAAATGGTATCTGAAAAGTTAAAAAAGTAATTAATTTTTTTTGTCAAGAGAATTTACAATTAGATAAAAAAATTTAGTGCATCACAGGGCATAATAAAATGCAAACAATTTTATTACTTACAATAAGTATTTATCTTGAGTATTTTAATTTCAATCAAACTATAGCAGAGGTAAATAATAGAAAAGCCTGAAACCATTTCGAAAGAGAACTTACACGCAAAAAAATTTCTAGAAGAAGAAAGATACTTTCTCGAAGGTCCGAGATCCCGTAAAAAGGAATTTGGATTTACACTGGCAGTATTATTTGAATTTATAAAAGGATTCAGAGCATTCCATTTTATAGGACCGTGCGTGACGGTTTTTGGTTCAGCCAGATTCAAAGAAGATCATATATATTATGAAAAAGCCCGTGAAATAGGAGCCCGGCTTACAAAGATTGGTTTCACAGTTATGACCGGAGGCGGTCCGGGTATAATGGAAGCTGCAAACCGTGGAGCTAAAGAAGCGGGTGGAAGATCTGTAGGTTGTAATATCGAACTGCCGTTTGAGCAGGATCCAAATCCCTACATGGATAAATGTGTGACGTTTAAATATTTTTTCATAAGAAAAGTTCTTATGTTAAAATATTCGTACGCTTTTGTAGTAATGCCCGGCGGTGCGGGGACGATGGATGAACTTTTTGAAACCCTTACGCTCATTCAGACTGAAAAAATATCTGATTTTCCTGTTGTCATTATGGGAAAGGAATACTGGAAAAATCTTACCGAGCTGTTAGAAGACTTTGTAAAAAATAAAACTATCAGTCCGGAAGATCTGAAACTTTTTATACTGACGGATTCAGTAGATGATGCTATTGCTCATATTGAAAAATGCGCAGTCGAGAGATATAAACTTATAAAGAAGAAATTTAACCCGATCAAATTTTTTGGAGAAAAGTACAATGGTATGCTGCCAAAATAATCTCCATTAATTATACCCATCCTGATCTGTCAAGACTTCTGTACTGAATTGCTTCGCTGATATGAGCCGGTAAAATATTTTCCGAAGCATCGAGATCAGCAATGGTCCTGCTAACTTTTAAGATCCGGTCATATGCTCTCGCAGACAATCCGAGTTTTGTAATTGCCATCTTCATAAGATTTTCACATTCGGTATCTATTTTACAATATTCCCTGATCTCCTTAGAAGTCATACCCGCATTGGAATAGATTCCTTTCCTATCTTTGAATCTTTCGAGCTGAATATTTCTTGCAGCTATTACACGGCATCTTACAGCTTCCGATTTTTCAAGATTGGTCTTACTCGAAAGTTCAGTATATTTTACAGGATTGACATGTATGTGCAGATCTATCCGGTCGAGTATCGGACCCGATATTTTTGATAAAAATTTTTGAATATCATAATCATTATACATGTCTGTTTCTTTTGCAGTACCGGCGGGAGTCGGGTTCATTGCGGCTACGAGCATGAAGTTGCACGGATACTGAACTGTTATCTTTGATCTGGAAATGGTAACCATTCTGTCTTCAAGCGGCTGACGCATTACTTCGAGAACATTCTTTTTAAATTCAGTAAGTTCGTCAAGAAATAACACACCGTTATGAGCAAACGAGATCTCACCCGGTTTTGCATTAGGTCCGCCACCGACAAGTGATACGTCGCTTGCAGTATGATGAGGTGAGCGAAAAGGTCTTGTGGAAATTATCGCAGTGCCTGAAGTTAAAAGACCGGCAATTGAATGTATCTTTGTAGTTTCTAATGCTTCCTCTAATGACAGCGGAGGAAGAATGGTAGGAAGTCTTTTAGCAACCATTGTCTTTCCCGAACCCGGTAGTCCGATCATAATAATATTATGTGCGCCGGCCGCTGCAACTTCCATCGCGCGTTTGACCTCTGCCTGTCCTTTCACATCTGCAAAGTCTAACAGATAATTTTTTTCCAGCTCGAATAATTTTTTTACATCAATTGTAAACGGTTTCGGCGTGATCTCGTCATTGAGAAAATCGACAACCTCTGTCAGCGTATCAAACGGCTGAACGTCAATGCCTTCGACTATTGCAGCTTCCTTTGCATTATCTGTCGGAAGTATGATCCCTTTATAATTATTTTTCTTTGCTTCAAGCGATATAGGTAACACTCCCGTCACAGGTCTGAGCTTTCCGTCGAGAGAAAGCTCTCCGATAAAAACATAATCTTTCACTTTTACAGGAGATACCTGTGAAGTCTCACAGATCAGTCCGACTGCGATCGGCAGATCAAATCCCGAGCCTTCTTTTCTTACATCTGCAGGCGCAAGATTTACGGTATATCTTCTTACAGGAAAATGGAACATGGAATTTTTTATTGCTGCGGAGACACGGTCACGGGATTCCTTGACAGCATTGTCAGGAAGACCGACTATTGTAAAATTGAAAAGTCCGTTCTCAATGTGTGATTCTACTCTTACTATATATGCATCGACTCCATATGTAGTGGCAGTATAAACTTCTGATATCATGGCGATAAAAAGTTTAATTTAAGAAATGCGAAATGTATTTTTGATTACTGAAACCCGATCGGGTTTTGTTTAATCGTTCTTTTTTCTAAATGCTATATCTATTGGGATTCCTTTAAATCCAAAATGTTCCCGGAGTTTTTTCTCGAGAAATCTTTTGTAATTATCATTGATACCCGCAGGATCATTCACAAAAAAAATGAAGACCGGCGGCGAACCTTTGATCTGTGTGATGTAATTTATTTTAATCTCCTTACCTCTGAGTGACTGAGGTGGAGTAGCTCTGATGTCATTAAGAAGTGCTTCGTTGAGTTCACTTGTTTTTACTTTCTTTGCACGCTCTTTATAAATGGCGACTGCATCTTCTAATACTTTATGAATTCTTTGTTTGGTCAGAGCTGATATAAAAACGAATTTAAGATATGTAAAACTTTTCAGATGCTCTGTTATCTTTTGCTCCACTATCTTTGCTGTGTTTGCATCCTTTTCCACAAGGTCCCATTTGTTTATGACAATGAGCAGACCCTTCCTTCTTCTGACGACCTCTTCTATGATTTTTACATCCTGTTTATCAAGTTTGAATGTCGCGAGTTTTAAGTCAGAAGATTTGTCAAGCTCTTCCATTAACTGAGTAGCATCGATCACAAGAATTGCAACGTTGCATCTTTCAATGGCTTTGTATGTTCTGATGGTGGAATAAAATTCAATTGATTCTTTGACCTTTGTTTTCTTCCTTAATCCTGCTGTATCAATAAGTAAAACATCATCACCATAATACTTCATATTGGAATCAATAGTATCACGAGTAGTACCCGGTATGTCAGTTACGATATTTCTTTCTTCATCGAGAAGAGCATTTGCAATGGAAGACTTGCCTGCATTAGGTTTTCCGATGATGGCAAATTTTAATACGTTGTCTTCTTTTTCTTCTTTTGCAAGTGGAAAGTCAGCAGTAATAAGATCTAGAAGGTCGCCTGAATTGAATCCATTGATAGCAGAAATTGCAAAAGGTTCTCCAAGTCCAAGTGAATAAAATTCGAGAGCATTTGATGTACGTTCTACTATGTCAATTTTATTTGCGACAAGAATGATCTTTTTTGTATCAATGTGTTTACGCAGCATATCAGCCAACACTTTATCTACAGGATGTAAACCATTCTTCGCATCGACGACAAAGAGAATTTCATCTGCTTCATCTATAGCAAGCTGTACTTGCGCACGAATAGCTTTTTCAAACTGCTCCTCGGAATGCGGTACATATCCGCCGGTATCTATGAGAAAAAATTTCTTTCCCGTCCATTCCACTTCTCCGTAATTTCTGTCTCTTGTCACGCCGCTTTGCTCGTGAACTATCGCAGACTTTTTGCCTACTAACCGATTGAATAAAGTCGATTTCCCTACATTAGGTCTGCCGACTATTGCTACTACATTTTCCATGGACACAATTTACTCTTATTAATAAGGTGATTCAATGAATTAAACTTTATTCTGAATTTATTTTTTCCCAAAGTTTAATCAAAATTACATATGCAATTTACACTAATCTATTATTTATTCAAAGTTGTAATTTAAAGGGTTTGTGAAAATCAATTACCGTCGCTTAAAAAGGAAATTTAGAAATTGTAAATGTTGAAAGAAAAGTTTTGGTTGAAGGTGTAAATTTTAAGTGCTGTCCAAAATATTATAAAAATGGAATAATGTTTTAAAATACTTCTATTTTAAACAGATTATATTTATTATTTAAAACAACCCGTTGTAATAGCAACAAAAATAATCATAGAAGTTTTTTGCTTTTAAAAATTCCCGCCTGTAATATATTGCCGTTAAGAATTCTTGAGAAATTGTTAAAATAAAATATCCTTGTTTGAGAAATTTGCGAAGCAAATTTTGAGTTGGATATTTTATTTCAATTTCGAAAAGAATTTAGGCAATCTATTACCAGCGGGCGACTTTTTTTGTTACTTTTTTTGGTCGTTCAAAAAAAGTAAGTAGAAAATAATGAATCTTGATTTTTGGACTGAATCGTTTTGGACAGGTGCGGTAAATTTATAACAACTTTAATATTATCTGAATGTCATATAAATCTCATTTCATTTATATTTGTAAAAATTTAATTAAAAAAAATTATGAATAAATTAATTCTAACTTTTTTACTTTTATGTTTTACAATTTCATCATGCGGAAAAGAAGGATCTGAAACAGATGTTAAGACTGATCAAAAAACCGGTTCAGGTGAATCAAAAAATCAGACAGGTGTTAAGTCTGATAACATAGAATTTGTAATGAAAGAATTTTTTAAGTCATATAATAATTGTAATAAGGACTCTGCAGAATGTGCATATGTAAGTTTCAAATATCCGGAGATTCTGAATGAAGATATAAAATCCAAAGTTAATGGTACTATCAATTCATATCTTAAAGACAGTATTTATTCTATGGATGATAAAAGTAATAAAGATTTTAATGACCTTGCAGTAAACTTCTTAGCTGAATATGATACCATGAAAAAAATTTCTGATCTGACAAATCTTGCTTATGCACTTGACGTAAATTCCGAAATTACATCTGAAACAAAAAAAGATTTCACTGTTTCAATAAGTTTCTATATTTTCACCGGCGGTGCGCATCCGAATTCTTTTATGAGGTATTTTGTATTTAATAAAAAATCAGGAAATGAAATGCTGCTTAATGATTTATTCAAACCGGGTTATGATTCTTTACTTAATAAACTTGTTGACGAAGCTTATAGAAAAGAAAAAGGTCTCTCGCCGACTGATGATCTTCAGATAAAAGGTGATCTGTTTGAAAATAAAATTACATTCAATAATAACTTTGCTGTTACAAATGATTCCATAAAATTCTTTTACAATAATTATGAAATAGCTGCATATGTTTTTGGATCGACAGAGATAAGTATTCCGTTAAGTAATCTAAAGGAATATTTGAAAGAGCAGTAGTTATTTTTGAAAAATGATATGATGTTACAAGTTAAGATTCGAGACAGAAAAATTTGATAATTCAATATTAGCTCTTATAAAGAATTGAAATCTTATACTATTAATAATATATTAATAAAAAAAAATCGACATGAATAAAATTAATCCGACAGAAGAAGAAGTCGAAAAGGAATTCATTGAAGAGATCATCACTGAGTCTTATGAAATTAACGAAGATGACGTATCGCGTATTGTGAATAAAGAAAAAGAGATCAATAAAAAAACGTCAAAGCTTGATCTTGGGAAATACATGAGATTTATTAAGCAGATAAAGCTGCTTCTGAATCTGTTAAAAGATTACAGAAATAAAGCCTATACAGATGTTCCATGGAGGTCGATAGCTCTTTTATCTGCAGCAGTACTTTATTTTGTAAATCCGTTTGATGTAATGCCGGATATAATTCCGCTGCTCGGATTTGCAGATGACTCACTTCTGTTTGCGGCAGTATTCAAATCCGTACAGACTGACTTAGAAAAATATGCAGCATGGAAAGGCGTAAAGACCGAAAATTTATTTTAACATAATCCAAAAAAAATCGAAAGAGGTTATAATTAATTGTCCGACAAAATAAAAGTTCTGTTCATCGGAGACATAATCGGTGATCCGGGTTACAATCTTACCAAGTTACTGCTTCCCAGTTTCGTTACCAAATACAAAACAGATTTTGTAATTGCCAACGGTGAGAACATTACCGAAGGCAAAGGCATTCTCGAAAAGGATGGTAAAAAACTTCTTGAGCTCGACATCAATGTACTTACCGGCGGAAATCATACAATGGATAAAATTCAGGCTCATAAATATCTGATGGAAGAGAAAAGAGTTCTGAGACCCATGAATTATCCCAAAGGTGCATACGGACACGGCTTTGGAATTTATAATATTCCGGGTACAGATCTGAAGATCGGAATTATAAATCTTCAGGGAAGAGTATTTATGAAATCGATCGACTGTCCGTTTAGAACGTTCGACTGGGTCTATGAAAAAATTAAATACGAAACGAATATTGTCTTCGTCGATTTTCATGCGGAAGCTACTGCAGAGAAGATCGCTTTTGGATGGTATGCAAACGGAAGAGCTTCAGTGGTAGTCGGAACTCATACACATATACCGACAGCAGACAGCAGAGTTTTGAGCGATGGTACGGCTTACATAACAGATGTCGGAATGACAGGGGCTTATGATTCTGTGATCGGAATGAAAAAAGAAGGATCGATCAAAAGATTTATTTATTCCACTCCTCAGAAATATGAAGTAGGGGAAGATGATGTCAGATTCTCAGGTGTGCTATGTGAAATTGACAGTACAACCGGTAAAGCAACTTCGATAAAAAGATTATTCAGTCCTGAATTTTAATTTTACATTCAGAATTTTAATTCAGTATCCTCAATATTATCAGAGTCCTAATAGTACGTAACTCTGCGGAAACAAAAATTTTACTAAAATAAATTAAACATATATTTTCTATGAAAGAAATGAAATCATCTCCACTTAATAAGGAGGTTTACAATTATATACTCGACAGATTTGTTCCTGAAAATGAAATTACAGAAGCGATTATCAGGGAGACGGAAGAACTTGAAATTCCACTGATTCAGATATCTCCTGATCAGGGTAGATTTTTATATATGCTTACAAAAATGGTCAGCGCAATAAATGTGCTTGAGATTGGTACTCTAACTGGATTTAGCGGATATCATATTGCCAAAGCACTTCCTGAAGGCGGAAAACTTATCACACTTGAGCTTGAAAAAAAACACGGTGAAATTGCCGAAAAATATTTTGAGAAAGCCGGTCTTAAAGATAAAACTGAAGTGAGAATTTCACCTGCGCTTGATCAGCTTAAAGTACTTGAAAATGAAAATAAAAAATTCGATCTGATCTTCATAGATGCAGATAAAATTAATTATATAAATTATTTCGAAGCATCTTTCAAATTGTCACACAGCGGTACTGTAATGGTCTTTGATAACATGACAAAGGATAACCGTGTAGTACTCGACGCAGGTGACGATGTTGATCTGAAAGCAATTCAGCAAACTAACGACCTGCTTTCAAAAGACGATAGAGTAGAATCATTTCTGCTTGCGATCGGTGATGGTTTTTTGATCACAAGGGTAAAGTAAAAAATTTATTTATTCAATAACACATCCGTCCAAAACATTAAGTTGCAAAATTCAAGATTCATTTCTTTCTACTTACTTTTTTTTAACGAAGTTTAAATTTCAAAAAGCACGTTTCAGAATAAACCGTAAGTAATTCCCCCTAAAAAAAGGGGGAGCGGAGGGGGTTGTTGCCGAATGAAATAGCAACAACAAATAGTGAAAATTACCAACATTTCACTTTCCTGAAACGGAGTTTCAAAAGCAATTGCATTCTCAAACATACTCCTTTTGGTTTTGCCTCGAAGACTCCAAGACTCAAAGTTTAAAAACTTTAAAAATCTTCTTTGAGCCTTTGTGGTGAGCTAAATATTCTTGTTGTAGTATAGTCCTGGAGTTTGCGAACGAGCACTAACTTTGAGTCTTGGAGACTTTGAGGTAAGCACAATATGTTCGGACAGTTTGCACATTACACATTGCACATTGAACATTGATTAGTTATTTTTGAACGGAGGAAAAAAAATATGAAAGACATAATAAATGTTTTAAAGAATGCAGTATCATTTACCAAAAATGAAATACAGGTGATTATTTTTATTGCTGTTGTAACTGCAGCAGGATATTCGGTGAAATATTATAAATCACTTGCAGATGAAAAAAACACCGGTTATGATTATTCCCGTTCGGACAGTATTTTCAAAGAGAGATCTCTGAAGATCTATGCCGGTAATGATAAAAGGAATAACGATAAAGATTCTTCACAGGATGAAACAAGCATTTACAAAGCATTTCAGGATGCAGAAGATTCTGTCAGGCTCAGCGAAAAGATCAAAGTTGAAAATGAAATTCCTGAATTTGTAATAGACATAAACTCTGCTGATATTTCAGAACTGACGGAGCTGCCCGGAATAGGGGAATCTATTGCTGCAAGAATTAAAGAATACAGAGATAAAAATAAGAAGTTCGGAAGTATCAATGAAATAATGCAAGTCAAAGGTATCGGTAAGAAAAAATTTGAAAAAATAAAAAAATATATAAAAGCGGATTAATATAATTTGAAAAAGATCAACATCGGATTCTGCGGAAATAACATGAGATTAATGGAACTCACTGACTCAGGTGAGGTGAACAGATTAGAAGAAGTTACTTTGAGTTTTAATCTTGATAATGATAAACTTCTGAAGAAGCATAGAAAAGAATACCTTGAAGAATTTTCGGAAATTGTAAACGGAATGCTGGATACTTCCGGGCTCGAGCCATATGAAGCAAATATTTTGATTGACACCGGACTTGCATTCATGAATATAATCCCTGTTGATTTCAGTGACAGAAAATCCAGTATAAATGCACATATTCACTGGGATCTTTCAAATTATTTCCCTGAAACATATAAAGATTATAATGTAAAATGTTTCCGCTTGAATAATTATCCTGTCAGCGATAAGGTAGATGAAGTACTAGTGATAGCTGTCAGCAATATTAAAACAGATTTTCTAAAAAATGTTTGTAACAACTGTAATATAATAATTAAAAAAATCGAGATAGATCAGTTTGCAGTTGAGAAATACATTCGAAATAAAAAACCTGTTTCAGATGCTTCGCTGATCATTGGTTTCAGAAATAACCGACTCGATATAAGTCTTTTACTTAACGGTGTGCTGAAATATTATGATTTTGAAATTACAGAAAGGGATATTTTTAAACTACCCTTGCTGAGACAATTAAATTTTTTCATAAAGAAATTTAGTAATTTAAATTTAAATGAAATTAATATATTCGGTGAAGATAATGTTACAGAGCTGAAGGATTTTCTTAAAGATAGTGTAAATAATATTCCTGATCTTAATATTAAAAACATAAATATACTTTATGATACAGGAATTCAGAAAAGTATGCATGCACCTCTTTACGGTCTTGCAGTCAGCAGTATTGCAACGGCATGAGAATAATTTCAGGAAATTACAAAGGCACTAAACTGAGTTCTTTTGATGAAAAAAATATCCGCCCTACATCTGACAGAGCAAAGGAAACACTGTTTAATATTTTGAATAATCTGATGGACTTTGAAGGTATGAAATGTCTCGACCTTTTCTGCGGCTCAGGCGCACTCGGACTTGAAATGATTTCACGCGGTGCTGAAAGCTGTGTGTTCGTTGATAAAAATATTGATGCAGTAAAAAAAAATGCTGCACACTTGTCTGTTGATGAGATATGTGAATTTGTTAGATCGGATGTTCTTAATTTTTTACTGAAAGTAAAAGGAGAGTTTGATGTTGTATTTTGTGACCCGCCTTATGATTATGAAAATTATGATGATGTTATAAAAGGAGTTTCGAAGTGCGGATTGTTTATGGTACTTGAGCATTCCGCAGGTTTTGTTTTGAATGAAATATATGAAAATTATTTATGCAAAAGAAAAAAGATCGGCACAGTAAATTTTACTCTATTGGATTTTAATAAAAATTAATGAAAAAAATTACAGCAGTATATCCGGGCACATTCGATCCGGTAACTAACGGACATCTTGACATTATTGAAAGAGCATCTGACCTTTTTACTGATGTGATTGTTTCCATCGCAGTAAATCAAAATAAAAAACCTTTATTTACCACTGATGAGAGAAAGGACATGCTGGAAAAAGTTACAGGTCATTTAAATAATGTTAAAGTAGATTCTTTCGAAGGGCTGCTTGTCAGCTATGCAGATAAAGTAAAAGCGAATGTCATGATAAGAGGTCTGCGGGCTGTATCGGATTTTGAATACGAATTTCAAATGTCGCTTACGAATAAAAAATTGAATCCTGATATAAATACAATTTTTTTAATGCCGAATGAAAAATATACTTATCTTAACTCTTCATTGGTAAGAGAGCTTGCTTCATATGATGCGAATGTAAAGGAATTTTTACCGCCGTATGTTCTGAAAAAGCTTAAAGGAAAATTCGGTTTTAAATAAAATAAGGATCAGTTTGTAAAGATAGTCGAGAGATCAGTACTCTTGTATTTACCACCCGTAAAGAAATTTATCATTTCTACAAAATCATCTTCACTTATAAACCCGGAAATATTTTTTACTTCATCACCGTTATAATTAAATTTGATTATTTCTCCGCCTGATGTCATGAATGAAAAAGAAGGATATCCTGTGCCTCCAAATAATTTTGCAAGTTCTGAAGAAGAATATGTTTTACCGTTGTAGTTATAACTTCCTGCCTGATCTATGTTAAGTTTGATGAATACAACACTTCCAAGTGCAGATTTTACTTTATCGGAAGATAGTACTTCAGTATCCATCTTCTTGCTCCAGTTGTCAGAGTCTGAATATACGTCAAGAAGAATCATCTTGCCGCTGGATTTCGCTACTTTTAATCCTGATTCAAAATTTGTAGAATTTTGTGAGTGCGCAACGGAGATTGACATAAAAATAATAACCGATAGTAAGAATAACTTTACTGATTTCATTTTAAATTAAATTTATTTTGATTTCAAGTTTTATTAACACTAAAAAATACAAAATGTTTCTTGTAATTTCAAACTGAATATTAAAGTAATTATTTTTTGAATTAAATTATTTAATTAATTAAAGATCACTCGAGATTAGTAAGCACTCCCATTGAAAGCAGAATCAGTATTAATATTCCAAGAGCAATTCTGTAAATAATAAAGATCATGTTATTATGCTTCTTCAGATAATTAATCAAAAAAGCTATTGCAAGAAATCCCGTTACGCCTGATACAACTGTAGCGATTGTCAGACTCAGCAGATTCTCATTTAATAGTTCATGTCTCTCTTTAAAAAGTTCATACAATCCACTGAGACCAATGGCGGGAATGCTCAGCAGAAAAGAATACCTGGCAGCGGCTTCTCTTTTTAAATTTCTGAAAAGACCCGCTGTAATAGTAACGCCGCTCCTCGAACTGCCCGGTATCAAGGCAAGTGCCTGAGCAAAGCCGATTATGATTCCGTCTTTTACAGTAATGTCTTCCATATCCTTATCTCTTTTTCCAACCTTCTCTGCAATGAAAAGAACTATAGCAAGCAGTATGAGAGCGCAACTAATTACATACAAACCTCTTGCATCACCTTCAATAAATCCTTTAAAGAGAAGTCCGATCACTGCAATTGGAATTGTACCGGTTACGATCAGAATAAAGATCTTTGAATCACTGTTTGTAAAAAAATCTCTTTTCTTAAGTGCATTCAAAAAACCTTTTGTGATCTGTGAAATGTCTTTACGGAAATAGATAAGAGTAGCGATCAGTGTGCCGAGCTGAATTACTGCACTGTAAGCTGCGCCAATGTCTTTCCATCCAAGAAGTGCAGGTATAACTCTGAGATGCGCGGTACTGCTGACTGGGATGAATTCCGTCGCTCCCTGAATAATGCCGAGTATTACTGCTTTAAAAATTTGTTCCATTATAATTATTTAGAATTTTTCAGGTTTGTGATTTAAAAAAAATATAATTCTAATCCGAGTTTTACTCCCATTCCGAAACTGCTTAAGTTTACATTAATGTCTTCACGTCCTTTCAGATAATTTCCATTCGGATTTTTCAGATCCGACATAAAAGTTTTCTGCATAAATCCGCTGAAGTATGTTGCAGCATTTTTTCCAAGCTGTGCATTAAATACAATTTCAAATTTTACTGCAGGTCCGGATGACTTAAAATCACTTTCATTATTTAAATATCGTCTTGTAAAATCCGAAAAAAAATATCCTCCGCCGAGACCGAATTTAATGTAACTGAATTTCTGAGGCCATAAATAATTGACCGTCAGCATCGGCTGATGAGTGTAATATGAATACTGATAATTTGGATTATAAGGGACGTCCGTGGTTTTTATTAAATAAGAATATTCTGCCTTTAATGAAAAGTCAGTCAGAACCTGTCTTTCAGCGCTTCCAAAAAAAGAAATACCGCTTGTGAAGGATGAAATTTTTTCATCAGTAGGAATTAAGTTGTAGCCGTCAACGTCAAATTCTATATAATCCAGCAGTGAAGAATTATTGGAATAATTAATTCCCATACCAAATGAAAAAGAAGTGAAATAACTTTTTTTATTCTGTGTACTGAAAGGCACCATTGCCGAATCATTAGCGGCAATGATCTCATTTCCTGAAAAAAGAAAAATATTCAGTATTAAGAACAGGTTATATTTTAAAAAATCTTTACTAAAAATAAATCTTAATTAAATAAATCCTGACTTCCATTATACATCAAGATTAGCATATCTTGCATTCTCTTCTATGAATTTTCTCCTTGGCTCGACTTCTTCTCCCATCAATACTCTGAAAATTTTATCTGCTGCTGCAGCATTTTCATTTGTTACAAGTACAATAGTCCTCGTCTCTGGATTCATTGTAGTCGCCCAAAGCTGTTCAGCATTCATTTCACCCAGACCTTTAAATCTTGATATTGTAACACCTTTAACAGATGTGGCTGAATTTATTTTTTCATCAATTTCACCATCTTCATCATCACTTACTACAGGTGTATTTTTATCAGCCTTAAATGATTTCAATATCTCTTCTCTTTCATTCTCATCATAAGCATACAATTCAGTCTTACCTTTTTTGATCTTATACAGCGGAGGCTGCGCAATAAAGAGTCTCTCTGTATCTACAATCTCTTTCATGTGTCTGTAAAAAAATGTAAGCAATAGTGTTCTGATATGCGAACCGTCAATGTCGGCGTCGCACATAATAATTATTTTATCGTATCTTATCTTTGACTCATCAAATTCATCCGAATTTCCAAGACCCGCTCCAATCGCAGTGACCATCGATCTGATCTCTGTATTTTCAAGTATCCTGTTAATTCTAGCTTTCTCTACATTCAGAATTTTTCCTCTCAAAGGAAGTATAGCCTGAAACCTTCTGTCCCTTCCCTGCTTTGCAGTACCGCCCGCAGAGTCACCCTCTACTAGGTACAGCTCGCATTGTGCAGGATCTTTGATTGTGCAGTCGGCAAGTTTTCCCGGAAGACCCGAGATCTCAAGAGCATTTTTTCTTCTCGTAAGCTCTCTCGCTTTTCTTGCAGCTTCTCTTGCCTCTGCAGCTCTCAGACATTTCTCAATTATCTTTTTTGAAATGGATGGGTTCTCTTCAAGGAAATTTCCAAGCTGTTCGCCAGTGATAGACTGTACAATTCCTTTTACTTCACTGTTTCCCAATTTGGTTTTTGTCTGTCCTTCAAACTGCGGCTCAGGTACTTTTATACTGATCACACATGTAAGTCCTTCCCTGAAGTCATCCCCTGTCAGCGTGATTTTGTCAGCTTTGATAAGACCGTTCTTTGTGCCAAAGTTGTTTAGTGTCCTCGTAAGCGCTGCCTTGAATCCTTCAAGGTGCGTTCCACCCTCATGCGTGTTGATGTTATTTACAAATGTATAAATATTGCTGTTATAAGAATCATTGTATTGAAATGAAACTTCAACCAATACATTTTCTTTCTCTCCTGAAACAAATATCGGTTTTCCTGAAATTGATCTTTCAGTTTCATCAAGATATTTTACAAAATCTACAAGTCCGCCTTTGAAATGAAATTCTTCAGTCCTTCCTGAACCTTCTTCCCTCTCATCTTTTATTATGATTAAAAGATCCTTATTAAGGTAAGCAAGCTCCCGTAATCTTTCTTCAAGAGTTTCAAATTTAAAATTAATATTCTTAAATATTTCATTGTCCGGATAGAAAGTAATTTTTGTACCGGTCTTCTTTGCATTACCGGTTGATTTCACCTGAGCTTTCGGAAGACCTCTTTCATATTTTTGAAAATAAATTTTTCCGTCTCTTACTACTTCAGCTTCCAGCCATTCACTAAGTGCATTTACAACTGAAACTCCGACACCGTGAAGTCCACCTGAAACTTTGTAACTGTCCCTGTTAAATTTACCGCCTGCATTAAGTTGCGTCATTACAACTTCGAGTGCAGATATTTTTTCAGTCGGATGAATGTCGGTTGGAATTCCTCTTCCGTTATCTGTTACTGTCACCGATCCGTTTTTATTTAATGTCAGCGTTATCTTATCGCAATGTCCTGCAAGAGCTTCGTCAATCGCATTGTCAATTACTTCATATACAAGATGATGCAGTCCTCTGGACGAAATATCGCCGATATACATCGCAGGTCTTTTCCTAACATGCTCAAGTCCTTTTAATACCTGAATATCACCGGCTCCGTAACCGGGTACTTCTTCTGATCCTTCTTTAGCTTTTGCCATATATGTTTATAGGGTTATAATTTTTTTTAAATAAATACTATTTCTCTTATTAATTTTTTGCCGAGTCTTTCGTTCAGCTTATCTATAATTTCTGTTTTTTTTAATGAAAGCTCATATCTCCATGCAGCATTTTCAGCCTTTACAAAAAGTTTGTTCTTCTTAAGTTCGACAGGATTTGAAAATCTCGAGATCGATTCACCGACACATTCATCCCATAAATTCAAGATCTTCAGCTCATGCATCTTTGCATCAAGACCGATGTATTCCATAAAGTCATCCATCTCTGTCTTGAGACAGACTGTTTTATTAAAACGGTCACGTGTGTTGATCTTTTTCATAAAACTATTTTACATTACCATCTTCTATATAAAACTCTGAAATTTCTTCATCAGTATAAAAAGTCTTTAACCTCTCCATATAATCTTTATTTGTCGTTGTCAAAAATATCTGACCATAATCTTTCAAATGTGAAATTATCATTGAAACTCTTTCCTCATCCAGCTCTGAAAGTATATCATCTAGCAAAAGCACCGGACTCGTTGACTTGCTGTTTTTCAGAAAATCATATTCAGAAAGCTTCAGCGCAAGAAGGAATGTTTTATGCTCTCCCTGCGATGCAAAATTTTTCAGATCAAATGTAACGGGTATTTCATTTTCCTGTTTACTCAGCTTGAATACATAATCATCTCTCTGCGGACCGACAAGTGTTACAGCTCTTTTGATCTCTTCATTAAATTTCTGTAAAAGAATTTTCTCCATAAGCGATCTCAGTTCATCCAATCCTATCTCAGAATTTTTTGGAATAATGTCTCCAGTTATATCCGAACTGTAAGTGATGCTTCCCTTGTGATCCTGTTTCAAAAGGAACTGAAAATTTTTGTCAAAATAAGATTCAAATTCTCTCAGAAAATTTATCCTCTTAAATAGTACTCTCGATGAAACATCCGAAAGTTTTTCATTATAAGAATTCAGCAGATCTTTAAGCTCAGAAAAAGTAAGTTTTCTGTGTAATGAATATTCCCTCAGCAAAGCACTTTTCTGTTTTAAAGTCTTTGCCAATTCCTTAAGATGATCGAGATACAGATTACTTGTCTGCGAGATCAGTATATCAAAGAACTTTCTTCTGTCAGAAGGATTTCCGTAAGTAATGTTCAGACTTTTTGGAGAAAGAAAGACAAGGGGAAATCTGCCGAAGACCTCTGCAGAAAATGAATTTACTTTCTGTTTATTTCTGTGAACTGTCTTGGACTTTTTATGTGAATCATAATTTATTACTATAAAATCTTTATTCCCAAGGTCATTTATAAAATCGGATTCTACAAAAAATTCAGTGTCGCCGAACTTTACACAGTCAGCTTCAGATGAGCCGAGAAAACTTTTTCCGTATGTCGAATATGAAACTGCTTCAAGTATGTTAGTCTTTCCTTGTCCATTATTACCGTAGATAAAATTGAACTTGTTGTTGAAATTAATTTCCTGTCCGGAATAATTTCTGAAATTTTTTAATACAATGCGCTTTAAGATCAAAACCCGATATAGTTAATAGTTAGTAGTTAATAGTTAATAATTATATTCTGCTAACTAATACGCTTGAATAGCCAGAAACGAAAAAGCATTATTAAACTGTTATTGCTCCTCCCCTTTGTCCAAAGGGGAGGCTGGGAGGGGTTTGTAAAGCTGAGTTAAATTTTACCTCACTACTTTCGATTTTGAGTTCTTTGCTATGTCTTTCGGCAACAACCCCCTTTGCTCCCCCTTTTTTATGGGGGAATTACTTATAAATTATTCTGAAACGTGCTGTTAAAAATTTTGATATTTATCTCAAAAAGATTTACTGAATATTTTCTTACCATATTGCGATTAATATAGACGTAATAGATTAGCTATTAAAGAAAATTACTGATTACTACAAAAAAATTCTTAATTCCTAATTCCTAATTCTTAATTGTTTTTTATCCAACCCTCACCGGCATTATAAGCTCAATAAAATCCTCATCATTCTTCTGCTCGGTTGGAGTTATAATAGCTGCTTTGGAAGGATTTCCAAAACTGACATTCAGTTCTTCGGTTTCCATTTGTGATACTGCGTCTAATAAGTATCCCGCATTGAAAGCAATTACAAAAGGTGTCTTGTCAAAATCTTCAGTTCCTGTCTTACTGTTAAAGCTGCAGTCAATCATCTCTTCGCCTTCAGATCCAATCTCCGGATTGTCTGCTTTGATCTGCAGTGTAGTCGAAGTCAGCTCAAGCCGAACTCTCTTAGTTATCACATCAGCAAATATCAAAGCCCTCACGAGCGAATCCGAAAAGTCCTGTTTTTTTATCCGTAGAATTTTATCATTGTCAGCAGGAATTACATTTTCATAATTCGGAAATGTATCATCGATCAGCTTTGAATAGATCATCACATTATCAAAAGAGATCTTCAGATCATGATCGTCATATTCTATCAGAGTATCTTCATTATTATTAAGTCTGAGAATGTGCTGTGCAGTTTTGTAGGGAATGACAATTTTTTCTTCGGCATCTCCACTATGTTCATAATTTGTCTTAATGATCTTGCCGAGTCTGAATCCGTCAGTGGCGACTATTTTCATCTGGTCTTTGGAAGCTTCGACCAGCACGCCTGCCATGTTACGACGCATTTCATCGGTATTGACTGCATGAATTATCTTTGACAAAAATCTTTTTACAGTAGGACCTTTGATCTCGATCCTGTTCATATCTTCTTTTTCTTCGGGCATCGGGAATTCGTCTGCGGGTTCGCCGCCGAGTGTGAACTTACCTCTTTTGGATTTTATGGTTACACGGTTTTTATCGTTTACATCAATCTCAAGCTTCTCAGTAGTCAGAGTCCTTGTGATATCGAGAAGTCTTTTCGCAGGCACAGCAACGCTTCCGTTACCGCCGCCTTTGACTTCAAGTTCGGTCTTCATAAAGATCTCCAGATCGGATGAAATCATCTGAAGAATGTCGCCGTCGAGCTGAAATAAAATATTATCTAAAATTGGAAGTGGTGTCCGGGTTGGAACTACAGAGTTGACTTTAGTAAGATATTCTACAAGTTTTTCTCCTGTAACAGAAAATTTCATTATGCTGGGATTATTATTTTTAGTTGGTAAAAATACATATAAAATGAGGTAGTTTCAATCCAATGATATAGTGTATTTGGTGGAAATTGCTTTGGAATTTGGATGGATTTTTGAATTTAATGTGGCTTTGTATGAGCGGGTTTACAATGGTAAATTACGTGTATCATTCGACAGCTCAATTTAAATAATGACATTTCTATCAATATAAATTAAATTTGAGATCTATGTTAATTTAACAAATGTGTCTTATTAGTTACCATTATTTATTAATAAATGATTAATTTTAGCCATTCTAAAAAGTAACTCATTTTTTAAACCTGATTTTTTTCGAGCATCTTTTTCGGTAATATCAAGACTTAATAATTTCAAAAAATATTTATACGCGTTGTCAAGTAATATAAAATAATTAGAAAGTTGATCATTTAAATATTCATTTGATGGTTTTTTATTTTCAAAAGACTCATTGGATTCAACGTTATCAATAATGTAAATTGATTCGTCCGAAATTTCAATCAAATTTCCTTGTTCATCTTCTTCCATTGGTCGATAAATTTTAAATTCAATGTTTTCAATTATCAAAGGTTCTCCTAATATATTTTCTACATCAACAATTGCTGGATTTTCTGTAACTCCATTACTAAGTTTTTCTGCAATAGCACCAATTATTAGTTCGTCAATTTCTTTAATAAACATTAAAATTTCCGTTAAAATTGAAAAGTCACAACCCATAATAATAATTTGTGAGTCTTCTCCTTCTAAATAGTCAAAATAACCAAAGATAGTTACATCCTCTGAAGATGTACTTTTTTCAAAGACTATTTGTGATAAATAGAATTTGTTAATGTGTTTGTAGTTTACTTCGTATTTTTTAGGCATACTTTTAAGTGTTTAAATTAATATTCAAAGTTTCTTCATCTCAGTTTTTACTGAAGGCTAAATAAAAAAGCTTATAATCTTGTCATTTAACAATTACATATTAGCTTTTTAAATTGTCATTTACTTTGTTAAGAGTAAAAGAAAGTTGGTACTCGAATAACTCAAAATCCTTCAAGGAATCTGATGCTGTTTTTATTTCAGAAGTAATTTCTCTTGCAATAATAATTGCCCTCACTTTGTCTTGTTTGAAATACGATTTAATACTTGATTGATAAAAAAGAGTTTGTCCTATTACCTTTTCATAACCACGACTTACTTTTAATTCAATAACTACAAAATTGTTTTGCATATCTAAGGCTAGAATGTCTATCCGTCTTGAAGTTCCTGGAATAAAAAACTCTTCTCCCTTAATTCCATCCTCTTCATAGAGTTTAAGTCCATTTTCAATTACTGACAAATTTCTAACAAGATAATTCCGTAAATCATTTTCATACGCAAATTCATTTTCTTCTTTTGAATTATCTTCTTCATCTTCATCTACTATTCCGTTTTGATCATTATAGAAACGCATTGCAAGGTTTTCAAAAAACTTTATTCGTGATTTTCCCTTGTCGGTAAGACCTGATTCCCAAACTGTTTTACAGAATTCATCAAGCAGGTTGTTCTCCTGAATAACCTTGATAATTTTAGCTCGCCTTAAGGTACTTTGATAAGATTTGAATTTGTCAGTAGAGTTTTTTATTAAATCACTTTCTTCTACAAGTCCTTGTGCTTTTAAAAAGTTATAAGCATTTGGAAGCGAAAAATTTTTGTAATATTCCATTTAGATTTTTATTTTTTTCTAAGTTAAATTTAATATGTTTTAAAAACTTTAATCCATTTAATTAAAGTACAAAACCATTTTATTTTAAAACCTTATCTCCCTTATTCCAGCTTATACTCTTTGTTATATCGTAATGAATCAAACTTAATAATTTTTAACCTACTATTACTAGATATCCCGGTTGGAACTTCATATTCCTCACCTCCTTCAGTAATTATTGAATTAATTGTTTCATATTTTTCTATTATACAATTAACATAGATACTACTTTTCCATTTTGAAATATCTTTACCAACAAATTGCTTTAACTTATTCGGAATTATTTTTTGTTTGAATTGAAAATGATCACCGTACATACACTTTACTGCATCAAAATAGATTAATACTTCACCTATATAATAATGTTTAGTTTTTCTTAAAGATACTAATTGTAATGTTTTTTTAATTCGCATTTCGAATTGTATAAAAATATTTATGAAATTTACTACAATGAATACTATTTTGGAAATTATTCCGCCGTCGGTAAATTAACTCGTACTAATTCAAATTGAAAGTGAGCCCTTTTGTTAATTTACCTACTGCTCGAAGAATAAACAATTTCAAAAAATTGAAATTTAAATAATAAAATTCAGATAACTTTCTGATTATATTGTTTAATTTTATTTAGTTCAGTCTGCTTTTGTAAAAGCCCTTCTTCAATGTCATAGTCTGTTTGTAAGCCAAGCCAGAATCCGGGACTATTACCAAAATATTTTGAAAATCTTAAAGCAGTATCTGCGGTGATACTTCTGTTACCTTTTATTATTTCAGAAATTCTTGTTTGTGAAATTCCAATTTCCTTTGAAATTCTGTAAGGCGTTATTTCTAACGGCTCAAGAAACTCTTCGAGAAGTATTTCACCCGGATGTATGTTTTTTAGTTTTTTCATTTTTATAAATATTTAAAGATCAGATCTACTTTTTATTAAACATCTTCAAAAGGAAAAAGCCAATAGTCCCTGCAAGGAGTGATGACATTAAAATTGCGATCTTTGAATTTATGATATCGGAATCTCTTTCAAACGCAAGCAGTGTAATAAAGATCGACATCGTAAATCCTATTCCCGCGAGTACTCCCACACTGAAAATGTTTTTCCATACAATTTTATCAGTGGTCTTTACTATGCCTGTCTTTACTGCTGCATAGCTGAATAAGAAAATTCCAAGCGGTTTACCGATAAGCAGCCCTCCGATAATTCCAAGACTGTTTGCAGACAAAAGTCCGGAGTACCAGTCACTTTCAAAAACGATACCTGTATTGGCGAGAGCAAAAAGCGGAAGTATTATAAAAGCCACAGGTTTATGAAGACTATGCTGAAGTGAATATGATATTGAATCTTTATCACCTTTTCCGAACGGAATTACAAATGCAAGCAGGACACCGGCGATGGTCGCATGCACTCCGGATTTCAGCATGAAGTACCACATGAAAACTCCGGGTATAAGATAGAGATAAAGCAGATTCACCTTTTTCCTGTTCATCAAAAGCAGTATCAGAAAAACTGCGACTGCCATACCGAAATAAAATATTGAGAATCCTTTGGAATAAAATACTGCTATGATAATAATCGCACCGAGATCGTCTACGATAGCAAGTGCTGTAAGAAAGACCTTTATCCTGAATGGAATCCTGTCACCGAGCAATGAAAGTATGCCGAGCGCAAATGCAATGTCAGTTGCCATCGGAATTGCCATGCCGCTCTGTGTATCTGTTCCGAAATTAAAAGACAGATGTATCAGCGAAGGAACGATGATCCCGCCTGCTGCAGCTATGATAGGAAATAACGCTACGTTGAAATTTGATAACTCGCCAATGTAAACTTCACGTTCGATCTCCAGTCCGATCAGCAGAAAAAATATTGCCATCAGTCCGTCATTGATCCAGTAATAAACGGGATAGTAAAGCTTGACAGCGTCTGTCGTAAAGCCAATTTTATATTGCCAGAAGTTTAAATACTCGGGTCCGAATGCTGTATTTGCGAGGATCATTGAAATTGCCGTACAGATAATGAGCAGCAGTCCGGCAGTCTTTTCACTTTCGTAAAACTCTTTGAAGAGTTTGGTGATCCTGAGATTTCTAAATGTAGTAATTTTCAAAGTAGTGTCAATTTTAAAAAATTAGCTGTTAGATTCAATTCTTAAAAATTTAAATTGATTTTTTATATATGCCGCTTTGCCTCTAAGACTCGAAGACTCAAAGAAGAACATTTTTGAGTTGCGAGTGACGAGTTACGAGTGACGAATTACGAATTTCAAATAGGAATTTTAATATACAACTACCAAGCCTCAAGACTTTGAAAAACAAAATTAATAAGCTTAACTTTAATTTTTTTTAACTCATAAAATATTATAATTATATAATTTTTTAAGCTTTGAGTCTTAGAGACTTCGAGGCAAACCCAAAGTTTTATTCAATGAATTTTTTGAGATGAATTTCTGAATTTTTAATAGCACGATTAAGATTAATTCAAAAGTATTTCCCCCTTAAAAAAGGGGGAGCGAAGGGGGGTGTAACCAAAAGCAATTTCAAATTACAAATTTCAAATAGGAATTTTTAATATACAACTTACCAAACCTATAGACTTTCCGAGAGTAAAATTATATAGCTTCACTCTAATTTTTTCTATATTTCAAAATATTTTAATTTTAATGTTTTTAAGCTTTGAGTCTTCGAGCCTTAGAGGTAAATTCTCTCACGAAACAATCTAAAATTTATACAGTTAGCAGTATCAGAATTAAAAAATGATTTACAGTAATGTTAAAAAATTAACATTATAATTTTTAACCCTAATTTTTATATTCAGTAAACTTAATAAAAAAATGAAAAAAATATTTTTTACACTCTTCATAGTTTTTCTTTCATCAAATTTATATTCACAGGACACACACTGGACCAATCTATCTTATTATTATTCCAACGGCACAGTATCACCGGATTATCAGTACAGCTATCAGATATTGCTTAATGAAAACGGTGAGGGGATGGTGAACTATAAAAATTCTGAAGGAAATAAAGAAAGGAATTTTAATCTAAGCAGTGAAGATCTGGAAAATTTTAACGAATATTTTAAGGGAAGTGATGTATTTAAAGTCGATCCTGATGTAATGAAATCACATGAGGAAAGAGACGGCGGGTCAGTCAGAACATTAGAGGTGACACTGTATCAATCTCCCGAACTTGATGCCATGCCTCCTATGATAAGAATCCCGGAATACCTTAATAAAAAATATACGGAAGATATGAAAAGCGTTTATAACAGGATCGAAGCTCTTGTTCCTGAAGAAATATATACTGAATTAAAAATTAAAAAATAAATTTTAATAATTTTACTGTCATGAAAAATTTACTAATCATTGTATTTCTATTTGCTTTATCTCTAAGCGTCAGCTCTCAGACCAGTTGGGAACAGATCACTTACCATCATTTGAGTGGACCGGTCTCTCCCGAGTATCAGTTCAGCTATAACATTTTAATTAATTCAGATGGTGATGGAGTGCTTGAATATACCTTTAAAGGATTTACTACAAACTATGATTTTAATGTCAGCAGTAAAGGTATAAATAATCTGAATAGTGCTATTTTAAAAAGTCAGGTACTTGATGTAAGTAAGGAAGAGTTAAGCTCTGATAAAAATCTCATTGGCGGATCTTTGAGTAATGCTACAATTACTTTGAACAATAATCAAAACGATACAAATTCTAAAATTACGATCCCGAATTTTGTGAATGAAAAATATGCAGAAGGAGTAAGTGATCTTTATCTTGTGATAGAAAAATTAGTACCTAATTCTGCATGGTCTAAGGCAACAGACAATGCAGAATAATTTTTGTTTTAAAAAATCATTTCAATACTGGTCAGATCTTTTTTATTTCAAAGCTTTCCTGTTTTACTCATCTGGACACACTAATATTTTTGAAGGAATAGAAGTATTTAAAAAAATCCCGCCTGTAATACATTGCCGTTAAGAATTCTTGAGAAATTGTTAAAATAAAATATCCTTGTCTGAGAAATTTGTGCAGCAAATTTTGAGTTGGATATTTTATTTCAATTTCGAAAAGAATTTAGGCAATTTATTACCAGCGGGCGACTTTTTTTGTTACTTTTTTTGGTCGTTCAAAAAAAGTAAGTAGAAAATAATAAATCTTGAATTTTTTTACTAAACGTTTTGGACGGATGTGTTTTAAATCAATTTAGATTTTTTTAATTTCAAAACCATCTTTGCTGTCGGCAATTTCGTAACCTTTTTGTTTTACAAGTTCACGCAGCTCATCAGCTTTTTTAAAATCTTTGTTTGACTTGGCTTCAGCCCTTGCCTTTGCAAGATCCTTTATATCTTCAGGAATATCATCATCAGTTTCTTCTTCAGCTTTTTCAAGTTCAAGTCCGAATACTTTATCCATATTAAAAACCAGCTTAAGCTTTTCCCCTGAGTTAAGTGAATTATCCTTTACGACTTCCCATAGAACAGCCATGGCTTCAGGCATATTGAGATCATCATTAATTTTCTCAAGAAAACTTTTTTTATAATCAGCTCTCATCTGAGCAGTTGCATCTCTGACTTCTTCTACATCAGATTTCAAATTTATTACTTTACCTTTTAGATTATTGTAACCGTTCCTAGCAGAGTCAAGCGCTTCAAAAGTAAATTTCTGCTTTCTTTTATAATGTGCCGTCAGCAAAAAGTATCTGTAGTCCATCGGTGAATATCCTTTGTCAATAAGCGTTTGCAGTGTAACGAATTTCCCTGTGGATTTTGACATCTTTTCATTCCCCATATTGAGAAATTCTCCGTGCAGCCAGTAATTTACAAATTTATCTCCATTGCATGCTTCGGACTGAGCGATCTCATTTGTATGATGAATAGGAATGTGGTCAATGCCGCCGCAGTGAATGTCAAAATGTTTACCCAGCTCAGCATTGCTCATTGCCGAGCATTCAATATGCCAGCCTGGAAATCCTGTGCCCCACGGAGATTCCCATTCCATCTGACGCTTTTCTTCAGCAGGCGAAAATTTCCATAAAGCAAAATCGGTAATGTTTTTTTTCTCATTGGAAAATTCTATACGGGCACCTTCCTTTAAGCCTTCTATGTCAAGCTTCGCAAGCTTTCCATAATCTTTTAAAAGTGAAGTATCAAAGTAAATTCCATCGGAGGTTTTATAAGTGAATCCTTTTTCATCAAGACATTTTACCATATCGATCTGCTCTTTTATATAGTCGGTTGCCTTGGTGTAAATATCGGGAGGCAGAATATTCAGCAGTTCACGGTCTCGATAAAAAACATCAGTATAATATTTTGAAAGCTCCCAAACACTTTTCCCTAGTTCCTTTGCAGACTTCTCCATTTTATCATCTCCTTCATCCTGATCAGAAACGAGATGACCGACGTCAGTAATATTCATTACATATTTCACTACATACCCATTATAAAGCAGCACTCTGTAAAGAATGTCCTCGAAAAAAAATGTTCTGAAATTTCCAATATGCTGATAATTATAAACAGTCGGTCCGCAACTGTACATAGAGACTTTGCCTGGATTTATGGAAATAAATTCCTCTTTGGATCTGTTAAGTGTATTAAATAATTTCAGCATGAAAGCTTTTAAAATAAATATTTTTTTTAGTAATTAATTTTTTACCGGATCAGGATCATTTTTACTTTTAGGTTTTGCATTCCAGAGTTTTAGCATCAGTAAAGCGCCGATCACAGCAAACCCAATCATACTCGGACTCCATGATTCCCATCCAAAATTGTCAAGTAAGAATCCAACTCCGATACCAACGAAAGCTCCGCCGATATATTGCATTCCGTCAAACATTCCCGTTGCAGTCGCCGCAGCTCTTTGCCCTCCGAAGTCCATTGATGCAGTTCCTGACAGCATTGAGTGAACCATACTGATCCCAAGGGAATTTGCAACGAATGCTGCGATCACAAAATTTATATCCTTAAATTGCCAGATAATAGTAAGAGAACTAATAATTATAAAATATCCAATGAAAGCAACCGGTGTCCTTCGTGAATTAAATACAAGATCCGACATATACCCTGCAATGAAAGCACCTGCTATACCTGCCATTACAACTGCAAAAGCTCCCTTTTGAAATATCGGTGAGTCAAGCGCCAGACCTTGGTATTCCTGCATGTACCGAGGGAACCATTGTTCAAATCCATGTCTCACAAAACCTGTACAGAATTCTGCAATGGCGATTGTAATTGCAATTGGATTTGATATAACTTTTTTGAAAACATATTTGAAATCAATTTTTTCAGTATCACCGCTGGTAGCATCATGTGTATCTAGATATCCGAGACCTGCACTTTCGGGAGTATCTTTTACATTAATGTAAGTGAGTATGACCATACATGCGACGATCATTGACGGAATAAAGAAAACCCATTGCCATGGAAGTACAGTAACTGCAATTCCGCCGATGATAAATATCAATGCTCTTCCACTCTGAATCATTGATCCGAATATAGCTGAAAAGACTCCCCGCTCTCTTACCTGAAACCATCCTGCGTTTACTTTGATCAGTGACAAAGCGCTGTATGACTGGAAGAATGCATTCAATGCCCAGACAGTCGTGAAGTAAGTCAGCAGTACTGTTCCCGTTCCAAGAAATCCAAGATACGCACCGAGCCCGAAAAAGAAATTGAATATGACAGTTCCTGTAGCACCGATGAGCATTGCCTTCCTACCGCCGATCCTGTCAGCGATTGGTCCATTGAACATTGCAGCAAACCCATAAATCGTAAGAGCTGCCGTAATGATCGCACCGATCTCAGTCTTATCCCATCCGTATTCATCAGAAAGAGATTTATTTGCAAATGAAAGATTGTATCTGCCCATGTACATTGCGGCATAGGTAAATCCAAGTGTAAGCCAGTTACGTGCACGCCTTCTTCTGAATTCTTTTGAATAGACAGGCTGGTCTTTTCTTTTAAACATTAATGAGGATTATGATATGAAAAAATTTTTATTAAACTAAAATTTATTATGGAAATTTGAAACAGATAAAGTTTGCCTCCATGCCTCAAAGACTCTAAGACTCAAAGAGAATTAATTTAAGATATTGCAAACCAATCTTTTAAAATAAAAATAACCGCAAGAGTTAGGTTGCGATTTTAAATTTATACAAAACCCTGCTATGAAAAGCCTTATTAAACTGGAATTCAACCTAACTTAATTTTACTTCCAAACTCTATATTAAAAATCTTTTTTTATTTCATGTAATTAATTTCAAGCCTTTGAGCCTTCGCGTCTTAGAGGCAAGCTCAATGTATTTTCACAGCTCACCAATATCTTCATACCAGAGCTTCGGATTTTTTTCAATGAACTCCTTCATTAGATCTTTACATTCTTTTAGATCTAGATTGATGACTTCGATTCCGTGTGATTCCATAAATTCACGTGCACCGCTGAAGGTCTCATCTTCACCCGCTATGATCTTTTTTATTCCAAACTGAACACTCGCACCCGCACAAAGATAACACGGCATAAGAGTAGAATATAAAACGGTGTCGCGGTAAATGCCAATCCTGCCTGCATTCCTAAGACAGTCTATCTCGGCATGAATGACAGGATCACTTTCCTGTACTCTTTTATTATGACCTCTGCCGATTATTTTGTTATCCTTTACAAGCACAGATCCAATTGGAATTCCTCCTTCAGAAAGACCTTTCCGCGCTTCGAGTATTGCTTCCTTCATGAATATGTCCATGATATTATTTTTTTGTTTTAAAAAAAATACGTCAGTAAATTTATTATTTCGCTCGTTCCCAAACTATCCGTAAACAGTATATTTAACCTTGCCTCTAAGTCTCGAAGGCTCAAAGAAATTTATTTCTAATATTTTTAAACTTCGAGTCTTTGAGTCTTAGAGGCATTTAAAAGTTTTAAGATTAGCTAGCCTAACTTGAAAAAATGAAAATTATTTATGTAAGCAAATTTATTATTTCAGAATGATCAGGATATTTTTTTATAAGTTCACTTCTAACTGCCATTTCAAAATCATTAAAATCAAATCCCGGAGAAACAGTGCATCCGGCAAGACAATAAGTATCAGGATTCAGAAGTTTAGCACCGAACCAGTTTCCGGCTTTAATTATTGCCTGCGGCAGATCACCATTTTCTGTATCAAGTCCAAGTCTGTGAATTTTCATTGTACCGTCATTTTCTATTTCATATATAAGGAGTGTATCACCGTCATAAAAATGCCAGAGCTCATCAGAAAGAATCCTGTGAAATTTCGAAGAGTCGGTATTCGATAACATATAATAAATGGAAGTTGAAATATTTCTGTCGCCTTTGAATGACGGATGAAGTGAATCTTTTTTTACGGAATGCTCAGACCTGTAAACTTCTTTGTAATAGCCGCCTTCAGGATGCGGTAGAAGTTCAAGATTTTTTATCCAGTGATCAGATGTATGTTTCATATAAATATAAAAATTTTTATTAATTGTCCCCGCAGAGTCTCGTGCTCTTCGGACTCTGCGGATACTGAATCAAGATTCATCTTCAGGACATCTTCCCGAAATTTTTACTATTTTTTTTAGGGAAGTATTGATAACGGATGTTAATATCTTATCAAGCGGAATCGGAATTCTCATTGTCCAGTTCTGATCATTCACAGTACCTGGACTGTTTATCCTGAATTCCGGTCCGCTGTAATTTTTTAAAAACTCTTTATCAAGATTCAGATATTCCTGTATAAGCTGAATGCTGAAGATCGATTTACAACTAAAAATTGTCTGTAGTGATCTGTTGATGAATTCAGTATTCACAGGCATTTCCCGCTTGCCGTCATATCCAATGTATCTGCAGTATTTATTTTTTTCTGAAAAAGTCATCAGATAAGTATCGACAAATTCTCTGGCTTCTTCATAATTTGATTCAATGATCTTTAGCAGCTCAAATACTCCTGAAATATTTTTTTTCCAGACGAGTCTGTTATCATTGTTAAGATCAGATTCAAATAAATTCATTCTGATCCGGAAGATCCTTTCCACGGAATATTCTTTTTTTTCAAAAAATTTTATAAATGTTGTTTCGTCAATGCTGCCCGTTTCATATTTATACCAAGAAACAAAAGCGCTCGAATCATGAGTTGATAATACGGACACAGAATTAATCCTGTACCTATCGGGAGATATAAAATTAAAATTATTATTATAATTATAATTCTTTTCCCATCTCTGTACATTTATCCCTGTAATGCCAAATTCCTTTAGAACTTTTTCTGAACATTCAGGTACAGTACCGAGATCTTCTGCGCATGGAAGCATTTCTGTGCATTCATTCATCACATTTAAAATTGTCCTGCCGTGCTGTTCCCATTCCGATTCATTTTCCGGATCGAATTTTCCTGACATACCGCCTTCATCTTCAGGCGTGTCTTTGCCGATTGTCCATACTCTGAAGAGACCTACAAAATGGTCTATCCTGAACATGTCATAAAAATTCTGCGCATATTTAAGTCTCTGTCTGATGTAAGCATAATTATCTGTCTCAATATTAAACCAGTTGTAAGGCGGCATTCCCCATCTCTGACCATTTGCAAAATACATGTCAGGAGGTGCTCCCGATGACAGATCTAATTTGAAATAATTTTTATATGCCCAGATATCAGCACTGTTTCTCGAAACGAGAAAAGGTATGTCACCCATAATAAAAACTTTTTTCTTTGAAGCATATTTTTTTACAGTAATAAGCTGCTCATATAACTGCCACTGAATCCAGTAATAAAACTTTACATCTTCGGGATTATTCCTTAATATCTTTTCGGCATTTACAGATGAGAGATATCTGTGTTTCAGATCCCATTCTGTCCACTCTTTAAAAGGATACAGATTTGAAATTATTTTAAACATTGCATAATATTTCAGCCAGTGAATATTCTCTGAGATAAATATATCAAACCTATTCGAGTCTGAAGTGTATTTCGAATCAAAGATCTTTCGAAGCAGGCTGACCTTTGCATGCCTGATCTTATAATCGACCTTTGTATTTTTTTTAGGGAATTTTTTTTTGATCTCTCGAAGCTCTTTTCTGAATGAAGTAAGATCTGTCTTTCTAAGTCGCCTGAGACAGATATAAACCGGATCGATCGCAAATGTACTTATTGAGCTGTATGGAGCAAAGTCGCCGCCAGTCTCATTCAGAGGAAGTAGCTGAAGTATCGACAGACCGGTTTCTTTGCACCAGTCGATCAGATAGCGGATGTCAGCGATCTCTCCAATGCCTGTACTTTTGGAAGAGTAAACTGAAAACAGAGGCAGCGCAACTCCTGCTCTTCTCTGCAGTCCGATCCTTTCCCACTTGGCAGAAGTTTTAGAATTTTTGAACAGGTCAGTATCCAAATTTATTATAAGGTTTAAAAATGTTTCTCTTTATTTATTGCCAATAAATTTTATTCATGCGACCCAGAAAAGGTAATGCTATTAAGTTAAAGGAGAAGTTTCGTCGCTAACATCAAACCCCTCCCAGCCTCCCCTTTGAAAAAAAGGGGAGGAGTCTGAGTTTTTAAATTAAACTTGTGACAAACAAAATACAAAATTAAAACCCCTAAATTCACCGCCGCTGTTGGTGTTCCAAAAAGTTTTGAAGTGGGTTTTGAATTTACAAATTCATTCAAATAAAACTTTTTGGTCACCAACAGCAAAATCACGCTTCTCCTATTTCTCTGGTTGTTGGTGGTCAAAAAATTTGCAGGGTTATTAAATTTAAAATGCAATTATAGATTAGCAAATTTTTTGAAACACCAACATCTATAAACAAATAAGTCAAGTATATTCCTCACCCATTACAAAAAAAATCTCTTTTTTTGCTGATTGACTTATGGGGCTCACTACTATCAATAGAAGAAGCTAATCTCAA
>JBATSB010000057.1:0-14427 GCA_049293015.1 Ignavibacteria bacterium | reverse complement strand
AAATAATGTTATATTTGTCATGGCTAGATGTATTTATGTTTTTAGATAATTCAAAAATACTTACTATGGAATTTTTATTCCATAGACTAGCCATTTTTTATTTTAAACGTTTTGGACGGATGTGATTAAAAATATATTCAATGATATTGAATTACAAGGACTTTTTATGAAAAATATATTTTCGAATATATTTAAATGGTTTTAACTTTTATTTGGGAAATAAAAATATAATTTTAGGAAACTATTTAAAAAGATAAGTCGTTTACTCCGGCATACGTACTAAATCCATTTTAAACAATAATTAATATAAAACAAGGAGGCTATAATGAAGAAGTTAAACTTTATTTTAACTTTAGTAATCGCTTTAATTTTCACAGTAAATGGTTTTTCAAAAACTGCTTCAGACGGATTTTCAATTGGACAGCCGGTTACAGATTTTACTATTACAAATTATGATGGTGCAGATTATACTCTAAGCAATTCAGGAGCTAATTATACTGTGATAATTTTTATGTCAATACAATGCCCGTTTGTTCAGCCATATACTGACAGATTAAATAATCTTGTTTCAGAGTTTGGCAGTAACGGAGTAGTAATCTGGGGAATTAATTCAAATAAAACTGAATCTACAGAAGATGTAATAGCACATGCTACTGATAAGGGATATAATTTTCCTATGTTAAAAGACAACAATAATGTAGTTGCAGATCTTTTTGCTGCGGAAAAAACTCCTGAAGTATTTGTAATCAGAAACAGTGATATGACTTTAATGTATCACGGAAGAATTGATGACGATAAAGAAGCTGACAAAGTAACTGTAAGTGACCTGCAGGTAACACTTGCAAGTCTGAATTCAGATCAGGCAGTTCCTGTAACTGAGACTAAAGCTTTCGGCTGTTCTATAAAAAGGTAAATCAATTTTAAATTATTTTTAATCAATGAAATTCATCCAATATTTAATTATAGTAATGCTATTAACAGTCAGTGTAAATTCCTTTTCACAGGACTTGATACCTGCAAATAAAGAAACGCTTGACAAAATAATCAGTGAGAATAAAGATAAAGTAATTCTTTTTAATTACTGGGCTACATGGTGTAAACCCTGTGTCGAGGAATTTCCTGACCTTATGGAAATACATAAAAATTATAAGGATAAGGATTTTAAACTTATTTTTGTCTCTCTTGATTTCGGAAAAGATTTCAAAGATGATATAACGACTTTTCTTAAAAAGAATGGTGTGGACTTTGATACATATTACAACAATTTTGATAAGGATGAAGAACTGCTGAATTACGTGAGTAAGGATTGGGAAGGAGCTATCCCAGGCACTTTTATTTATGATAAGGAAGGTAAACTTCAAAAATCATTAATTGGTAAACATGATTATGATGAATTTAAAACTGTTTTAGATAAATATCTTCAGAATTAAAATAGATTTAGAATTAATCAAAAAATTAGAAACCCGGTTACAGCCGGGTTTTTTTATTTGCAAAATTAGATCAAAAGTCTAAATATTTATTACCTATTCGATTAATTAAGTGTCAATATGTATCTGCTTTTATATATAGATGTTACATACTATGCTTAAAGTATATTATCTATACAGTTTCCATTATTTCTTTAACATTTTTTTTAGAAATATCTGGAATTTTAGCATCAGAAGCCGGATATCCAACCGGAATTAAAAGATAAGGTTTTTCATTTGAAGGACGATTTAATATTTTTTGAAGGAAATTCATTGGTGAAGGTGTATGGGTAAGTGTTACAAGACCCATATTTTGCAGTGAGGCAAGAAGAATCCCTGTTGCAAGTCCTACTGATTCATTAACGTAGTAATGTTTTTTCAATTCATTTTCAACTTTAAGATAATCCACTTTAAAGACAACTATCAAATAGGGTGCAATTTCCAAAAACTCTTTATGCCAGTCAGTTCCAAGAGGTGCCAGATCGTCCAGCCAGTTTTGAGGCATTCTTCTTTCATAACTTTCCTTTTCTTCTTTTTCCGCTGCTATACGGATCTCTTTTTTAATTTCAGGAGATTCTACTATGATAAATTTCCATGGCTGTTTATTTGCTCCAGATGGAGCTGTACCTGCTGTTTTGATTGCAAACTCCAGTAATTTTATATCAAATTTTTCGGGAGAGAATTCTCGGATACTTCTTCTTTTTTTCATTAATTCATAAAATGCCTCTCCCCTTTCCATACTAACTTCAGGAGATAATTTTTCGTGTTCAAATTTTATAAATTTATATTTATTCATTTACAAAAACTGTCATTTAAATTAATTAATGAATAGCTGGCTGTGTCAGTGAATTTCCCTTTGAACAAATAACTGTCTTTAAAATAACCTTCTCTTACAAAGCCAAGTTTTTCTAAAATCTTTACAGATCCGATATTATCAGGATCTATATTTGCTTCTATCGTGTGAAGGTTCATTTTGAAAAATCCAAATTCAATTATTGCCTGAAGTGCTTCAGTCATAATTCCTTTTCCCCAAAAATCTTTTGACAATTCGTATCCAATCTCTGCTCTTAAATGGTCTTTTAATATTCTCCAAAATCCACAACTGCCTAACATTTGCTTATCATCTGACTTATGACATACAGCCCATCTAATTCCAATTTTATTTTTGAAATCCATATTAGTATTTTCGATTTTTGTTTCAGCTTCAGATATGTCATTAAATAATTCCCTTCCAAAATATTTCATTACGTCTTTATCTGAATAATTCTGAAATAATACTGAAGTATCTTCAGGATTAAATTCCCTTAAAATAAGATTATTAGTTTCGATATCTGGAAATTCATTAAAGACTTCATTATTAAAGATCTGCATAACTTATTTATCCAAATTAATTTTACCAACCATTTTCGAAGGATCTACTTTTTCCGTAAATTCTTCATCTGTAAGAAGACCAAGTTCAATTGCAGCTTCCCGTAAAGTTTTGTTTTCCTTATGAGCCTTCTTTGCAATTTTAGCTGCATTTTCATAACCTATATGAGGATTCAAAGCAGTGACGAGCATTAGAGATCTTTCTACATTCTCATTAATTGCTTTATAATTTGGTTCAATTCCGCTTACACAATTATTGTTAAATGAAACACATGCATCTCCTATAAGTCTTGCTGATATGAGAAAATTATATATCATCAGTGGTTTATACACATTAAGTTCAAATTGTCCGCTCATTCCTCCGACAGTAATTGCAGTATCATTTCCAATCACCTGAGAGCATACCATAGTCATAGCTTCGACTTGAGTTGGGTTTACTTTACCGGGCATGATTGATGAGCCCGGTTCATTTTCAGGGATCAGAATTTCCCCTATTCCGCTTCTCGGACCCGAGGATAGCATTCTAATATCATTGGCTATTTTCATTAAACTTACAGCAACAGTTTTAAGAGCTCCTGAAGCTTCAACTATAGCATCATTAGCAGCAAGTGCTTCAAATTTATTCGGAGCTGTTCTGAATGGAAGTCCTGTAAATTCAGAAATTTTTTCAGCTACAAGTACATCATAATTTTCAGGAACGTTGATTCCCGTTCCGACAGCAGATCCGCCTAATGCAAGCTCCGATAAGTGAGAAAGAGAATTCTCAATAGCTCTCATACCATGTTCAAGCTGAGCTGCATATCCGGAAAATTCCTGCCCAAGTGTAAGAGGTGTTGCATCCATAAAATGAGTTCTGCCAATCTTAATCACATTCATAAACTTCTTAGACTTTTCAGAAAGTGTATCAGCTAATAGTCTTATACCTGGAATAGTGGTTTCGACCAACATCTTATAAGCTGCTATATTCATTGCAGTCGGAAAAGTATCATTTGAAGACTGAGATTTATTTACGTCATCATTTGCATGAAGTATCTTTTTTTCATCATAGAGCTTTCCGCCGCTTAAAACATGAGCTCTGTTTGCAATGACTTCGTTTACATTCATATTTGACTGTGTACCTGAGCCTGTCTGCCAGACAACCAATGGAAATTCTGAATCTAATTTTCCTTCAGATATCTCGTCACAGATATTCATAATGGCATTCATTTTTTCTTCAGCAAGTACACCGCAGATATTATTTGTAACGGCAGCAGCTTTTTTTAAAACGGCAAATGCTTTTATTACTTCTAATGGCATCCGTTGCCCGCCTATTTTAAAATTCTCAACTGAACGCTGTGTCTGTGCACCCCAGTATTTGTCTGAAGGAACTTTCACTTCGCCCATTGTATCATGTTCAATTCTGTATTCCATTTTTATTTGATTTTGAATATTTATAAAAAATATAAAATTAAAAAATCCGCAAAGACTGTTGCACTCTTTGCGGACTTAAAATTTCAGGTAAAATGAATTTAAAAATTTATTTGATCAGTATCATTTTTTTAGTATCGGAATTTTCTCCAGTTACAAGTGAATAGAAATAAGCTCCGCTTGAAAGGTTAGCACCATTAAATTGAACAGTATAATAATTTGCTGATTTCAATTCATTATTGATAAGTGTTTGTACAAGTTTTCCGCTCAGGTCATAAATATTAAGTGTGACCTTTGAATCAACAGGTAAAGAGAAATTTATCTTTGTACTTGGATTGAATGGATTAGGATAATTCTGCTCCAAAGCAAACTTTTGAGGAATACCAATTATCACTTCATTCTGAAGATTGAAATATTCGAAATTACCATTAAAGTCAACCTGCTTTAATCTGTAAGAATAATTTCCTGTAGCAAGGTTCTGATCTCTGAAAGAATAATTTTTTGCTTCGGTGACTGTTCCATTTCCTTCTACAAATCCGACTTTTGACCAGGTCGAATTTTCAACTGAAGATTTTCTTTCAACTTCAAATCCTTTATTATTCAGCTCTGTAGCAGTTGCCCAGTTTAAAGTAACGCTATTATTACTGATAGCAGATACAAAACTTGTAAGCTCGACTGGGAGAGTACCGTTATAGTTTCCATTATAAGTACTTGTAACCTGTCCAAATGTAGTGGTTACGATATCTGATGAAGTAGGATTCCAAACGAGATTTGCCTGTACATTCTGAAGAATATCCATTGTGATAGTTGCAAGGCGTTCACCAAAACCTGATGGTCCGGGAACATTAGTGATTTCTTCACCGGCTCCTCCTATAAAATTAATTTGCAATGCTACCTGTTGACCAAAAAATACAGCATCAGTCATAGCATTATAATTACCGGTACTAAATCTTGCATTCTGATTGGACAATACAACATTATTCAAAGCTCCTGGTGCAAAATCCATTACAAAACTAGAATTACCCATATCAAAAGCAGCAACACTGGTTCTTAGTGCATGAAGATCAAAACGGAAATTTGCTCCGTTATTTATGATCTCAAAATTTGTAGCTGTAACAGTAGCTGTATTTTGGGCATTAAGATTAAATGCCGTAAACAGCAATACAAATAAAACACTTAATTTGTATATTTTTTTCATTTCACCTCCTGAAATAAATATTTATTTAAACTCATTTTAAAAAATTATAATAATTAAGACACTATTTTAAAAGTGTCATTTTTTTTGTTTGTATGAAATTGGAACCTGTTAAAGTATAGAAATAAACACCGCTTGAAAGATCAGCCAGATTAATATTAATAGTGTAATAATCTGCATTGCGGAAATCGTTGTTTATGATTGTCTTAACTTCTTTACCGCTTATATCAAAAATCTTAAGACTTACCCTTGAATTTTCAGGTATAGTAAAATTAATTTTAGTTGACGGATTAAAAGGGTTTGGATAATTTTGTGACAATGAATATGTAGCCGGTGTACCAATGTTAACTTCTGAATGTAAATCAAAATATTCGAAATTACCATTAAAGTCAATTTGCTTAAGTCTGTAATTGTATATTCCCTTTGATAATGATCTATCATTAAAAACATAATTCACAGAAATATTTGAATTACTGCTTCCTTCAACAAATCCAATTTTTTTCCAGTCTGTACTTTCAGTTTTTCTCTCGATCTCAAATCCTCTGTTATTGATCTCCATTGATGTAGTCCAACTCAGATCTACACTGTTGCCTGAAACCACTGAAGTAAAGCTGCTAAGCTCAACAGGTAAAGGTTCGTTGAATTGACCATTATTTATTAAATCCGCGCTTTGAAAAAACGGATCTACAACAGCTGTGTTAATGTTGTTCCATCTTAGATCAGGCATGTTATTTTGATCTGTAATATCTAGGTTAATTGTTGCAATCCTTTCTCCAAGACCGGATGTACCCGGATCATTTGAAATTACATCGCCGGGTCCGTTACTATTATAAAATACCTGTATTGAAACTTTACCGCTGCTATAAGTAAATGCATCCATTTCATTATATGAATTAGTAGAGCTCGAAACGGTATATTTCGGATTTACATTTGTAATTACGACATTATCAAAAGTACCTTGTGTATAACTGAAAAAATATGATGAACTTCCCATTAAAAAATCAGGAGCACTGGTTCTTAATGAGTAAACATCAAAACTGAATTTTGTAATGTTATTGGATATTGTAAAATTTGTAATAGTATTAGTAACGGTATTCTGAGATACAGAATATCTGAATGCGAATACCGTTAATAAGATCAATACTAAATATTTCATATGTTTCATAAAGCTTTTTTAAAATTACTGTTATTGATAATTTGGAACCTGTGAAGCTTTTGTCAGACTATTTGTAACAAATCCATAATCTGCAGATGTAACTGTTCCGTTTAAATTTAAATCTCCGTCGTTATAATTTGCCTGTAATAAGTTGTTTGTGACTACAGTATAATCCGCTGCAGATACTATAAATGATCTGTTAGCATCTCCTGCAAACATTCCGAATAAATTTCCGGAAAGAGGAGCTGCAGCTGCCAGACCACCATAATATTTATTAAAATCCATAGTAAAATCATATACAGTGCTTACAGCGTTAAGTGTAGTTTGATTTGCTGTCATCACCGGTAAATGATTTCTATGACCGACTACCACATAATACATTCCGGCTGCAACACTTGTGAATTTCAACGGACTAACACCGTCAAGATCCACTATACTTCCGTCACTTTTTACAAATCCGGCTCTTTTACCATTTAAGATTGCTGCACCATTGTCAGTGTCTCTAAGCTCAACATATACCCAGTCAACTACACCTGCAGGAATACTTTGTACACTTTCAGTACCTGTATAATTAAATTGAGGAGTATTATAAGGCTGATTTAATGGAATCAATCCAAAGCCATTCATAGTAGTCCTCATGTTTCCACCCCCAATATAAGCACCTTGAAGAAGAACCTTTAAGTTTGCTATGGTATTTGATCCACCTAAACAAGAAGGAGAACCTGCTGTGTAATCTCCAAATGAATTTGAAGTTGGTATTACAAAGTTATTATCCGCAGCATTTACTGGTGTATATGAAGTCCACTGGAAACCATTCCACATTGCTCCGTTAAGTAAAGCTTCAATTCCTACTACATCAGCATCCTGATAACCAAACTGATTCCAGACATCATATCCTGAAATACCTGTTTGTTCTAAAGTCCAGTATCTGTTTAAATAGTCAGTACCGCATCCGTTATTAGGATGAATTGTATTTACAGTTTTAGAACTTACATAAGCATCAGGTGCAAAAGTTGCATTCGAAAGAAATATCTTAGCATTTGCTGCACCGTTATTTCCAATTACCATATTATAAAGTCCTGGTGTCGATGCATTAAAATATTTAATCAGGTCACCCGGTCCATTTGTACCTACATAGCTGGTAGAAGGATTCGGATTAAATGTAGTTGTATGTGGTCCCAGATTCATATTATTATGTCCCAAAGATACTACACCATTTGTCAGCATCAATAATTTATGAACCCAGATATTTTCCAATATAGAAATTCCAGATGCTCTGTTCATTCTGAAATTTCTTACTCCGTTTTCAACTGTAGTTAAACCGGTACTAGGACCTGCTCCACCCATTACTAAATCAGATTTCAATCCACCTTCTATTATTCCTCCTGATGTAATTGCACCATTAATCATAAGAGTGTTATAATCGCCAATCTTAATTCTGTTTGGAGTTAAATTATCTGATACAGCAAAATCACTTCTCATAGTCATTGTTGCATTAACTATTGATAAGTTTTCGAAAGTTGTAAGACTCGTTGGACTTAAAAATCCTGAGCCGGAACTTATGAGGGTTAGGTCTTTGTCAACCACTGTATTTCCTGGTATAGTACCTGAAGGAATATTCCATATAGTTCCTCCGCTTGTTGTACCTGCAATAGCTGAAGCCAGATCAGGAAAATCTTGATTTGCCTGATTTATTATTGAATATTGCTTTGTTGAAAAATAATTTATTGTGTTTAATGAAGTCCTAACCAAATCAGTAGATGTAGCAAAATTAAATGCAAAACCAATCGAAGGAATAAACGCATCAATAGTAGCCGCTGCGCTCATTGTAATTGTGTTGGGTGATTTACCAATAACTGTAGTACCGGGAGGTATACCCGGACCCTGAATACCCATTCCTAAAAATATACCGACTGTAGAAGGCATAAATGAAATGATTGGATTACCTGCTGATAAAAGACCACCTGAAATGACAGTCGTATCAGGAGTTCCACCGTTTTTCCATTTATTATCACTTGCATTAATTGTTCCGCCCTGATCAGAATAATTTACTAATCCATATACGAGATAATTACTCAGATCACACTTTTCAACAATCATATTTAAAACCTGTCTGTTAAATGCAATAAGTGTATCACAATTTTCAAAACTTAAGCCTCTTAAAAAAACAGTATCCAAAGAAGCAGGTGGATTGATGAGGTCATTTCTTGCCTGAATCCAGATTCCGCTTCCGGGTGTAGCTCTTTTTACATTTGAGTTATAAATTTGAATGTCTGTATAATCTGTTCTGGCAAGAAGATTAATATCAATTCCTATCCAGATATTTCCGGGAGGAGTTACAACTGATATGTTTCTGAAAACTGAATTTGATAATTTCTCAAAATAAATCTGATGTCCCTGCTGTTGATTTGATGGATTATTATTTTCAAATGCACATTGAATAATTTCAACATCATCAATTAAAGTAGGATTATCTGCTCTCTGAAATGCTGCAATTCCCCAGTAAGCATTATTGCTTGCAGTAGAATTGTACATTCTTAATTTTGTAGTACTATAGAGAGTTGGAAAATATAACCCACAGTAACTTGAATTATCAAAATTACATGATTCAAGGAGTGCATCCGTTATATCACCATTGAATCTTAATCCATAAGTTTGACCAGAAGAAGCAAATACATTTTCAATTGTAAAATATCCCTGTCTGGCATCTATCGCATCTCCAACTGCTGAAGTGATTCTCATATTTTTGAGAACCATTCTGTTTGAAGCACTGCCTCCTGCTGCACTAAGAGTTACAGTAGAATTTACAATAGTGTTAGTCAAAGGATTTGATCCTTTCCAAACACCTATGATATTAACTCTCTTCGAAACAAGAAAGCCAGAGTACGTTCCTTCTGCTACAACGATATTATCTCCTGCAACTACAGCAGCATTATCAATTGCATATTGAACTGTCTTCCACGGAGTCATAAAATTCTTAGCCAAAGCTGCTGAATTTCCATTACTTCCGGTTGCATCATTTACATAATAAGTTTCTGACACAGCAGAACCTACTATGATAAAATGAGCCAGTAAAATTAAAACAAATTTGTTAAAATTTTTCATCTGCGTTCTTTTTAATTAATTTTTAAAAATTTTTATATGATTAATAATTGAAATATAGATTTTTCTTGGAAAAATAATTTTATATTTATTAGATATATAATTTGAGTTCTAAAATAATTCAATAAATATCAAATTTCAATTGATTTTTATTATCTATTATTCTTATATAATTATTTACAATAATTATTGAACATTACTCAAATAAAGAATTACTATAAAAATAATTTTAATTCTAACAAAATCCTAACAAATTTCAAGAAAATTATGATTTGGCTGAAGTTATTCATTTTAAATATTCTGAGGATTGATATCTAGATTGATCTGTTTAGGATATTTACGAAACGGATTTTTGCTTGAAAATTGGATTTATAAAGTCAGTTTATAAGAAAACATTTAATTTACCACAAGGACAATAAGACGCAAAATTAAAAACAATTAGCAAACTAATTTGAACCTTTCTTACCTAGTGCTAAAAGTAACTGTTTTCTTTTCTGACAGTCCGAGAATTTGGAACCGAGCATATTCCTGTTTGTAAAGAATATCAGAATTTTATAACTTAGTTTTTTAATTAATCTAGTAGTTTAGACCTGAGTTGTATAAATATATTTCAAAAGTGTAATTGTTTTTTAAAAAAGATTTTTAACTTTACATTAATTTTTACACAACCTGCATATTGATTTAATAATAAATTTATTTAGTTTGAAAGAATGACTATTTTAAAAAAATAAAATAATTTCCTTTGTCAAATCAAAAAAGCATTTCATTATTTACGGATTCATTGATAGATTACGCAGGTCTTTTTCCTCCTGCAAAACTTGATCTTAAAACTTCTTTTAATAATTTCGTCTTCTATCAGTCAAATAAATATTCGAGTATGCTATCTAAGTTTATTTGTCCGGTAAAATTACTTCCAGAGCTAAATGAACTAAATATTATTAAAACTGAGATTTCTAATCCTGTTGAAATATCACTTATATTATCGGGAGGTGAAAATTTAGACGATTTTAAAAATTCTTTAAATTATGAACTTAAGCTGAGATCGAATTTTATTCGTGATACCAAAATCAATTGTAGAGTAAATAATTTTGAATATAAAATACCAGATGAAATAATAATTAATAAGAACGATAAGGAAATTTCAGAATTGTTTAAATTTATTTCTATTAAAACTTCAGGTCATGATCCTGATAATATATTATCGTTTTTTGCCGAATCAAATTTATTAGGTAACTGGAAAAAAAACATTGAATTTACAGCTGATGCTATTGAGCAGCATAATGAAACTTATGGTGATACTGGCTTTAAACTTCGAACAGGAGGTATAACAAAGACTGCATTTCCTTCATCCGAACAAATTGCTTTTGCTATTGGATATTGCTTAAAGAGAAATCTTGAAATGAAATTCACAGCAGGGCTCCATCATCCTCTCAGACATTTTGATAGCAGCTTGGACACAATGATGCATGGATTTATAAATGTATTTGCAGCAGGTATCATTGCGAAGAGACACAACATTTCAGAACATGAAATGATAAAGTTACTTGAGGACGAATCAGCAGAGAATTTTAAATTCTCAGAATCAGGATTAAACTGGAATGGATATGAAATTGAAAATGAAGATATTCATTTTGCCAGATCAACATTTGTAAGGTCTTATGGAAGCTGCAGCTTTGATGAACCGGTTGATGATCTGAGAAACCTAAAATTAATAAATTAAAAATATATGAACGGAAATAATACAGTTAAATCTTTTATAGAAGTAAACAGCAATTCTGATTTCCCAATACAAAATCTGCCTTACGGAATATTTTACACTTCTGACAATAATTCAAGAAGAGCAGGTACAGCTATTGGAGAATATATTCTTGATCTTAATGCTGCCGAAAAGAATGGTTTGTTTGAAAATAAAACTTTCACCGACAAAGATATTTTCAATTCGGGTTCACTGAATATATTTATGTCACTAGGAAAGAATGTATGGAGTGATGTGAGAAAAGCAATTACTGATCTTCTTGATGAAAATAATCCAATTCTAAGAGACAATGAAAATCTAAGATCGGAATGTCTGATTCTTCAGAAAGATGCAACTATGTGTATGCCTGCAGAGATCGGTGACTATACAGATTTTTATTCATCAAAAGATCATGCAACAAATGTCGGTATTATGTTCAGAGGAAAAGAAAATGCTTTAATGCCAAACTGGCTTCACCTTCCTGTTGCCTATCACGGCAGAGCAAGTTCTGTTGTATTAAGCGGTACTGATATCATTCGTCCCAAAGGTCAGACAAAAGCTGACGATGCTGAAACTCCTTCTTTTGGTCCAAGCAGATTGTTAGACTTTGAACTGGAGATGGGATTTTTTATCGGACCCGGAAATGAACTTGGAAAATCTGTCAATATTGAGAATGCTGAAGAGCATATATTTGGAATGGTTTTAGTAAATGACTGGAGTGCACGTGATATTCAGAAATGGGAATATGTTCCGCTCGGACCATTTCTTGCCAAAAATTTTGCCACATCGATTTCACCGTGGATCGTTACAATGGAAGCACTCGAACCTTTTAAAATCAATAGTGAGAAACAGGATCCCGAGCCTCTCCCCTATTTAAAGAAAGTTAAAGAAAATTCATATGATATAAAGTTAGACATAATTCTGAAAACTCACGGATCAGAAAAAGAAGAGATTCTTTCCGAATCAAATTTTAAATATATGTACTGGGACATGTGTCAGCAGCTTGCTCATCACACTGTGACCGGCTGTAATATGAGACCCGGTGATCTGCTTGCATCAGGCACTATCAGCGGACCTGAAAAAGGAACTTTCGGAAGTCTGCTTGAGATAACCTGGCGGGGATCAGAGCCGTTGAAACTTTCTAACGGCGATGAGCTTAAATTTCTCAGAGACGGCGATGAACTTATTATGAGAGGATATTGTGAGAAAGAAGGATTAAGAATTGGCTTCGGAGAAGTAAAAGGAAAAATTTTACCTTCTAATTAAAAAATGAACGTAATAATTAAATGTGTTTCTGTTTTATTAATTCTAATTTCTATTTCGTCATGTAGTGACAATTCTCAAAACGGAAATAATATTGAATATGACGAAAACTTTAAATATCCTTATTCATTAAATTCCTTCTGGTATTACTCTACTAAAAATGCTGTAATAAATATTCGTCCGGATTCACTCAGACAAATTTATAATGGAGATACAATAACCGGCTATGGAATAGCTTCATTTATCAATGATACAGTAATAGAAAATAAGAATGTAAAAATTCTTAAGAATGAATATAGTCTGGATGGTCACAGCTCTATGGTCAGAGAATATTTTGAACAGACAGATTCAGGGTTGATTCGACTGGCAAGTTTATCTTCCGGTTCAAATCTGAGTCCGTTCAGAGGAAAATACAATTATTACATTAACGGAAAATATTTTAACAGTTTAAATGAACTTTCATTCGGAGTAAAAAATGATCTTCAGCCAAATGACAGTACAGTTATATTGGATAACCCTCCGGTAATGACTTTAAAATATCCGCTTGAGATAAATTATGAATGGGAATTAATAAATAATGGTTTTGTCAGAATACTGAAAAAATATTCAGGATTTGAAAATATTAATATTTCGGGAAAGAATTTTCATTGTATGAAGATCAGCAGGAATTATTATTTCAGCAGCAATTTACCTGATGAGAATTTTATCACAACAGATTATTTTGCAGCAGAGGGAATTGTAAGAAGAGATCTTTTAATAAAAAATATCAATGTTGTAAATGAAATTGGTACTCTGTTAGGTTATATTGATCTGTCTGAAAAAACAACAGTAAATTTATATTCCATTCCATAACTATACAAAATTTTTTAAAAAATAAAATCAGAAATTTGGATAACGAAAAAGTAAGACTTACACAAATGGTTACAACAGCCGGCTGCGCCGCAAAAATATTTCCTGATATTCTTTCCAATACATTAAAAGAAATCACTTGGGAAACTAATGAAAATGTACTTGTTGGTTTTGAAGGAAAGGATGATGCAGGAGTTTATAAAATATCTGAAGATACTGCACTGATACAAACTACAGATTTTTTCACACCTGTTGTGGATGATCCTTATACATTCGGACAGATTGCCGCTGCCAATGCACTCAGTGATGTATATGCAATGGGAGGTGAACCGATTTGCGCTTTGAATATTCTTGCATTTCCTCAAAAAGAAGATCTCAATATTCTGAAAGAAATTCTCAGAGGCGGTGCAGATAAAGTGAAAGAGTCAGGAGCTGTCATTATTGGAGGACATTCGATTGATATTACAAATATTGTTTACGGACTTGCAGTTACAGGGAAAATAAATCCAAATGAAATTAAAGGTAACGATTCGGCAAAGCCGGGAGATGTGCTCATTCTTACAAAAGCTCTTGGTACAGGAATACTCAACAATGTAATTAAATTTGCACAGCTTGATGAAAAGATATATCAACAGCTTGTCTCATCGATGACTAGATTAAATAAAGATGCGGCAGAATGTATGAAACTTTGTCATTCAAACGGCTGCACTGATATTACAGGTTTTGGTCTGGCAGGTCATTCTATGCAAATGGCAATTGCAAGTAAAGCAGTACTGAGATTTTTTGTAGATCAGTTACCTGTATTGCCGGGTGTCGAGCATGCAATTGGCGAAAAACTTCTGACACGAGGCGACAAGTCTAACAGAGATTACACAAAGATGAATAC
>JBATSB010000056.1:0-9816 GCA_049293015.1 Ignavibacteria bacterium | reverse complement strand
CAAGAAATGCTATTTGCAAAATAAAATTAGCAAGAGGTAGTTTTAAAAAATAAAAATAATCTGTCCAAAACAGAAGTATTTTAAAACTTTATTGCCTTTTTAAAAATGTTTTGGACAGTAGTGATTTATCACAGCTATTATGACAATTATGCTATTGACATCATCAGCATTACCGGCTGTAAAAGACGATCTGGGTAAGATAATTGATGAAGGCGAAAGACTTGATATATTTTCAGGAATAATAATGGCTTCCTATGACGGTAATACTGTTTTTAAAGAATCTGTCGGTCTTTCAAATAAAAATATTAATACTCCTAATCTAACCAATACAAAATACAATATTGCATCTTTAGGTAAACTATTTACTTCCGTGATGATACTTCAGCTTGCTGATGAAAATAAAATTGATCTTGATGGTAAAGTTTCTGAACTTATTAAAGGTATTGATGATAAGATTACAATTAGGATGCTGCTCCAGCATACATCAGGTTATGGTGATTATCTGAATGATCCTGAATTCATTGAACACACAGAAAATTACAGAGAGACTTCAGAGCTTACTGAACTTATTCTTAAAAGTCCTTTACTTTTCGAGCCCGGTGAAAGATTTTCTTATTCGAATTCAGGTTTTGTGCTGCTTGGTAAGTTTATTGAAACCGTCACAGGAAAAAAATATTCTGAAAATTTAAAGGAGAGAATTTTAGATCCGCTTGATATGAAAAATTCTGAATATACTTACAGCAATATTCCTGATCCGAATAAAGCAACGGGGTATATTAAGCAGCTCAATGGCAGCTTCGTAGATAACGGAGGTTTTTCACATACGCCAAGCCCGGCAGGCGGGATGTATTCGACTGCAGATGATCTTTGTAAATTTGGTAATTCTCTGTTATTGGATAATAAAGTCTTGACCGACCAAAATAAAATATTAATGTTCAGTGACTTTGAAAAAAATAACAATGCAGCATCTGTCACATTAAAAGAATTATTTGCTGAACCTGACGGAGGAAATGCTTATGCAGGCGGAGCTCCGGGTATCAGCAGTCTTCTGATGTTTTTTCCGGCACAGAAATATGTAGTGGTTGTATTGTCAAATTATGATCAGGCAGCAGAAAATTTAGCAAGAAATATTTCTGGTGTTATATTAAGAAATGAATTGGTCTTACCAAAAATATCTGCATCAACATTTATTTATTCTCAGATAAATGAGAAAGGTCTGTCTTATGTAAAGGATAATTTTGAAAAATTACTTTCTGAAAATGATTATAAGATCAGAAATGATATGTTCCTGAATATGCTTGGCTACGAATTCCTGAATAATGAAATGTATGACGAAAGTATTTTTATATTCACAAAAAATACGGAGATGTTCCCTGATATGCCAAACTGCTATGACAGTCTTGGCGAAGCATATTTGAAAAAGGGAGACATAGAAAATGCGATTGCAAATTACAACAAAGTTCTTCAGCTCGACCCGGAAAATGAAAATGCAAAAAGGATGCTTGGTAAAATGAACTGAGATTATTTAAAAAAAGAAAATATTAATTTAATTACCGGCTGCTTCTCTTTCTTTTTTTCTTCTCACAAAATCCATTACATACATGACGAACGCAAAGAAAGTAAACACTGCCATAATAATTACTATCATATTTGATCTGGTAATTCCAGTCACAAGAAACATCATGAACGCAACGAATGTCAGTGCCACAGCAATGTGAGTCATAGTCTTGTTTTCTTTCTTCACTGAAAAAGAAAGTATTATCAGTATCACGCCGATACCCGGTGCTATCAGAGCAGTGGGACTTCCTGAAGTCATAAATCCAAAAACACCAAGTCCGATAAGGACAGATGCATTTGCGATCATTATTCTGTAAATATTCATATTGATTATATTTAAGTAATTTTGATTGATTTGTATTGAGTGGCAAGTTAATAAGAAGTGCTTTTAATAAAAACTCACTTTTAAAAATCCCTGAATAACATACTTTTAAAACTTACTTGACAAACCAAACCAATAACCTTATTTTGTTAGGAAAATTTTATAAAATTCCTAAATTAATAAGGTATTTCAACTCATATAAAAAATACTGATGATCTGAAACTTGATCAGATCGATATAAAGATCCTCTCTGAACTTCAAAAAAATTCTCAGATAAAAAAAAATGAACTGGCGGATATAATCGGACTTTCTTTGCCATCCACTATTGACAGAATTTCCAAACTCGAATCACACGACTATATTAAATCATATCATGCAATATTAAATCACAAAAAGCTGAAACAAGATATTACATGTTTTATCTTTGTCATCAGCGAATCTTCGAAACATTATTCAAGTATAGTCGAGCATAGTCAGAAACTGAAAGAAGTATTAGAATGTCACTCCATTACCGGAGACGGTTCACATCTTTTAAAAATACGGACAGAGAATACAACTACATTGGAAAAACTTTTATCGAAAATTCAGAACTGGCCGGGAGTAAAGTCTTCAAAGACGAGCATTGTACTTTCCACTCACAAAGAAACACTTGAAATTAATATTAAATAAATTCAAAAAATAAAATAACTAAATAAAAAAAATGTCAGAAAAAGCAAACATCGAAGAAGAAAAGGAAAAGCTTAAAAAGATCAATGATGTATTTAAGCTGATCAAAGAAAAAGAAATAAAAATGATCGATCTCAGATTTACTGATCTGCCCGGACAATGGCAGCATCTTTCGATCCCCGTGAATAAACTAAGTGAATCTACTTTTTATGAGGGTATCGGCTTTGACGGCTCGTCTATCAGAGGCTGGAAAAATATCAATGACTCTGATATGCTTGCTGTTCCTGATCCATCTACTGCAAATGTGGATCCTTTCATGACTACAAAAACACTTAACATGATCTGCAATATTTATGAACCTGAATCTAAGCAAGTGTATGCAATGGATCCTCGAGTGATCGCTAAGAAAGCAGTTGAATATCTGAAGTCAACCGGTATTGCTGATACAGCCTATTTCGGACCTGAAGCAGAATTCTTCATTCTTGATCACGTTGCTTATAATATAAATGAATATTCAAGTTGGTACAGGATAGATTCTACGGAAGGTTTCTGGAATACAGGAAGTGAAAAGGAAATGAATCTTGGTCATAAGATAAGATTAAAAGAAGGTTACTCGCCTGTTCCGCCGTCAGACTCTACTAATGATCTGAGAAGTCTCATGGTCGAAAATCTGATCAATGTAGGAATTGATGTTGAAATGCATCATCACGAAGTTGCAACCGGAGGTCAGGCAGAAATTGATTTCAAATATTGTCCGATGCTTGAATGTGCTGATCAGCTTCAGATGTTTAAATACATTGTAAAGAACACAGCTAAGTCTGTCGGCAAGACTGCTACATTCATGCCAAAGCCGATGTTTGGTGATAATGGCAGCGGAATGCATACTCACATAAGTTTATGGAAAGATGGTCAGCCGCTTTTTGCAGGTGATAAATATGCAGGGATGAGTGAGATGGCATTAAATTTTATCGGCGGTTTATTGAAACATGCTCCTTCGGTATTGGCATTTACAAACCCGACTACGAATTCTTATAAGAGGCTTGTTCCCGGATATGAAGCTCCTGTTAATCTTGCATATTCAAAGAGCAACAGAAGTGCGGCGATAAGAATACCGATGTATTCGGATAATCCAAAAGCTAAAAGAATTGAATTCAGATGTCCAGACGGAACTGCAAATCCATATCTGGGATTTTCAGCAATTTTACTTGCAGGTATTGACGGAATAATAAATAAAATTAATCCGGGTGATCCGCTTGAAAAAGATATTTATCATATGGATGCAAAGGAATTAAAAAAGCTCGGACATGCTCCAGAGGATCTTACTGTTGCACTTCATAATCTTGAACAAGATAATGACTATCTGAAACAGGGAGGTGTATTTACCGACAATCTGATAGAAACATGGATAGACTATAAAATGAAAAATGACGTGAAGGAAGTTCAGCTCAGACCGCATCCTTATGAGTTTCATCTTTATTATGAGGTTTAAATTTTTATATCTATAAATAAAAACTTCCGGGAGAAAATTCTTTCGGAAGTTTTTTTTGAATTCATATATATTGTTCTATAAAATAAACAGTGGTTAATTTTTAGAAAAATACTAATATTATTTTCACACATTTTATCATTTCCCTGTACTCTACAATTTGTCATTCCCGCATGCTCCACAAATTGTCATTCCCGCATGCTCCTAGCGGGAATCTAATCATCACGAATACTCAATTGATATTTCTAATCTTTCCATTTAATATTATTAATAATTCTAGTATTTATAGTGCTATTTTCACACCTACGATTATTTGTGCGCAATAAATATTCATAACTTTTCATCTAACTTTCTGACTGGATTCCCGCTAGGAGCATGCGGGAATGATATGGAGAAAAGTTTAAGATGTTGATAAATAAGAATTTGATACATAAAAAAAATTCACAGTAAATCATATAGCACCAAATAATTTTATACGGGAACAAATTCATAATTTTCTAATTTAAATTTACAAAACTTTTCTAAACCTAAATTTTAAAATTATGAAAACGGAAATCAAAGCAAAACTTTTTTTTGCAATACTGTTTTTAATCTTCATTTCAGCCGGCTGCAATAATAAAGGTGAAAACAAAATGTTATCTGAAGAACGTCCTGCGAATTATGAATTAGATTCCAGATCTGATAAGATTGCTCATATGGAAGATTTATCAACTCCTGTAACAACTTCATCTACCGTGGAAAGCAGTTTTGAAAATATTAATTTTTATAATGAAACTGACAGGATGCTGATCAGATCAGGCAGTATAAAAATAGAAGCAGACAATTTTAATTCTACTGAGGAAAAGTTATTAAATTTAATTAGAGAGAATTACGGATATGTAACCAATTCATCTTCACAGATGAATGTGTCAAATAATAAACAGGGAAGCATTACTGTGCGGGTCCCTTCAGAAAAATTCGACAGTTTTCTAAACAGTATTGGCTCAGCAGGAAAAGTAATCTCACAGAATATTTCAGGTCAGGATGTGACATCAGAATATATAGATCTCGAAGCAAGACAGAGGACACAGAAAGAACTTGAATTCAGACTTCTCGATCTGCTGAACAGTAAAACTGCGAATCTTAAAGATGTAGTAGAAGTAGAGGAAAAGCTTTCTTCGGTAAGACAAAATATAGAAAGTACAGAAGGCAGAATGAAATTTCTGAAAAACCAGTCAGCATATTCCACACTTTCAATTTCTATATTTGAACCTGCATTACTTCAGACTACTTCCGGAGGTGGATTTTTTTATGAAATGAAAGAAGCATTTAAAGACGGGCTGCAGGGATTAACAGGAGTGTTCAGTTTTTTAATAACGTTTTTGATTTCTGCTATTCCTCTTTTGGTTATACTTACTTTAATTATTTTAATGGTAAGAAAATTTCTCCGCACAAAAAAAGTTAAGCTTCAAAATGTTTAAAATATTTTATCTTTAAAAATAAAAATCCTCAACGGAAACAGGACAGAAATTCTGTCCTGTTAACCTGAGGGTTGGTTCACATTTTGGGATATGCGCCAACTTATTTACCGATTAGTAAATATATTTTACTTTTTGATCAGAAACGAATTAACATAGATCTTTCCGGACTCTTCAAGTTTAAATCCAAACTCTTCAGGAATTTTATTCTCTGTAGGTTTAAAGATGATCGAATATTTACCCGGATACATATATTCGTCTATAAGCACTTCATACAATTCACCTGTTCTGTCAAAGATGCTCAGCTTTACAAAACATTCATGCTCAAGTTCAAAAGGAATGACTGCCGTTCCTTTAATAACTTCAGTATTTTCCTGCTCAGACAGATATTGAACTAGCCCATCCTCTGTAAATGCGGAAGTATAGTTTTCAGGCAGATCATAAGCTACCTGTGAAAAAAGTAAGTTTCCTGAAATAAGAACCTGAATTAATATTACTGCAAATAATTTCATTTAAATTTTTTTATTAGTTAGTTAATTAGTTAGTTATTTGATTGATCTGTACAAAAATGCAGATAATGAATTCTTTTTTGAATAGAAGTGAATACGCAAAATTCATAAGTAGAATTACTTAAAGAAAAGTAAGAATAGAATTCATATATGTTTTTTATATAAAAATATTTACCTTAATATTTTATGGGTGTGTGTTTAAATTACGGAAATGAATTCAAGAGATTACAAAGGCCGCGCATCACAATCCAATCTTCCGAATAGATTTGAAAAATTTCATATAGACGAAGATTTTTTTGATGATAAATATTTTGAAGACACGGAAGATGAAAACAAAACTGTTACTGAATTTTTCAGAGATGATTCTAAAACCGTTTTAACGGAAAACAGCAGTCCCGATGTGAAAGCAAAGTTCAGCATCAATCCATACAGGGGCTGCGAGCACGGCTGCATATATTGCTATGCCAGACCAACTCATGAGTATCTCGGATTTTCTTCAGGGCTGGATTTTGAATCTAAGATAATGGTGAAGCATAATGCGCCGGATCTTTTGAGAAAAGAGTTTATGAAAAAAAGCTGGAGACCGCAGCCGGTATTTTTTTCGGGAAATACTGACTGCTATCAACCAGTAGAAAGGAAACTTAAATTAACGAGAAGTTGTCTCGAAGTATTTTGTGAATTCAGAAATCCTGTTTTGATAATCACAAAAAATTCCCTGATAAAAAGAGACATTGATATTTTAAAAGAGCTTTCAGATCTCAATCTTGTAAAGACTGTTGTGTCTGTCACCACGCTTGATGCTGAACTCCAAAGAAAAATGGAGCCTCGTACTTCATCGCCTGCCAGGAGATTAGATACTATTGAATTCCTTTCTTCACATGGAATTCCGACCGGTGTAAACATAGCTCCGATTATTCCAGGACTGACAGATAAAGAGATTCCTGAAATTCTTAAACAGGTTTCCGAAAGAGGTGCAACATTTGCAGGAAGGATAATTCTAAGACTGCCTCATTCTGTAAAAGAGCTTTTCACAAAGTGGCTGGAAAATAATTATCTGGATAAATCTAAAAAGATCCTGAACCGATTGAAGGAAATGCACGGAGGAGAGCTTTACAATAATGAATATGGAAAAAGAATGACTGGCGAAGGGAAATATGCAGATCTGATAAAAATGATATTTGAATCTAACTGTAAAAAATACGGACTTAATGAAAATGCAGTACAGCTCTCAATTGATAAATTTCAGCGGAACGTATCCGGACAGGGGAAGTTGTTTTAAACTTTTGTTTTCTAAACTATTCTTTCCTATTTCTTTACTTAATTTGAATTCTCAGTTTGATATATTTGATGAAAATTATTATAAGTATTTATGCCATTAACTATAAACTTAAATTCCTTCAGCTATAAAAAGGAAGGCATTCCTAAAGATCCATCAGGTCACGGCGGCGGATTTGTATTTGACTGCCGCTTCATTTATAATCCGGGGCGTGAAGATGAATACAAAAAACTTACCGGTAAAGATATTGAGGTTATCGAATTTCTGAATTCACAAAAAGAAATGACAGATTTCCTTAAGAATGTATTTGAAATTACAGATCCTGCTATTGAAAATTATCTGGAGAGAAACTTTACTGATATTATGATTTCATTTGGTTGCACGGGAGGACAGCACCGGTCTGTATATTCGGCAGAGCAGACTCTGAAACATATAAAGGAAAAATATCCGGAAGTAAACGTAAATTTAAAACACATTGAAATTGAGAAAGGTCTGAACTTCGGCAGCTAAAAAGAAAATACGAGTCTATCATTCTGCAGAAGTCATGCAGCTTGAAAATAAAACTTTCAGACTTCACATAATATCGCAACTATTCACGGGTATTGCATTCGGCATACTTATGCTTCAGGAGGTGATTCTAAAAAAATCTCTGAATGCAACTGACTTCGAAGTTACAATTCTGATATTTCTTACAAGCTCTGCATTTCTGTTTTCAATCTACGGATCTGAAATAATAAACCGTTCAAACAATCAGGCAAGGACAATAATTATCATGGCTGTGATCAGCAGAATGTTTCTGATCATAATTCCATTATTTGAATCACCTGCATTTTTTGTATTCTGTATAGCTGCAATGAGTTACATCGACTCACTAATGAAGCCGTCATGGAATACGGTATTCAAACATAATTATACAAATGAAAGAAGGAGTATATTATATTCCTATTCTTCCATAGTTTATACTGTTGCCGTACTTGTAGTGGGAACACTGTTCGGATATTTGCTTGATGTAAATTACAAGCTGTATAAAATTTTGTTTCCGGTCGCTGCAGTATTCGAAATTTTATCATATATAAATCTGTCAAAGCTTATCACGATGGGGAAAAATTTGCATCCTTACTGCGGAGTTTTATTTTCAGGACATATAAATTATAAACTGGTTAAAGAAATTCTCATACTACCCGTGAAAAATATGTTCAGGATATTCAGAGAAAATAAGCCATTCTTCAGATTTGAAATTTTCTTTTTTTTGTACGGAGTTGCTTTTATGATAGCATCTCCTGCTGTTCCGATCTTTTTAGTTGAAACACTTAAGTTAGATTATTCGCCGATCTCAATTGCAAAGGGACTGGTGTTCTATACTTCCACTATTTTGATTACGCCGCTGATGGGCAGGATGCATGGTTCGGGAAATCCTACAAAATTCTGCGGCTATCTTTTTCTTTCACTTGTCTTTTATCCTCTGTTATTAATTTCAATAAAAATATTCGGTGTTGATATGAATATTATTGGGACTGATACACTTTTATATATTACATTTTTTATATTCGGAATTTTGATGAGCGGTATCACAATGTCATGGAATCTAAGTTCCATTTATTATGCACCGCATTCAGAAGTAGCAAATTATCAGGCAGTACATATTACACTTACCGGCATAAGAGGATTATTCGCCCCGTTCATCGGCTACATGATTTTAAAAGTATTTTCAATTGAAGCGACATTTATAGTCTCTTCAGTATTCTTTTTAATTGGCGGAATATTGATGCTGAGAGAAAGCAGAAAGTAATTTCAAATTTCAAATTACAAATGTCAAATATTTAAAAAACTATTTGAAAATTGTAATTTGAAATTATTTTTGTTCTACGACTACCGCAGTTCCGTAAGCCAGTACTTCTGTTACTCCGGAGGTAATTTCATTTGCGTCATATCTCATTCCTATAATTGCATTAGCCCCGAGCTCTTCGGCATGCTGTACCATTTGTTCGAATGCATCGACTCTTGTCTTTTCACAGAGCTCTGTATAAAGTGTAATATCACCTCCGACAAGTGTCTGAAATCCTGCACCTATATTTGCAAAGATATTTCGAGAGCGGACAATAATGCCTCTAACCACTCCAAGATTTTTTGTAATTTTACATCCTTCGAAATCAAACGCAGTTGTAATAAATTTTTTGTCCATTTAAATTATATATAAAATTATTAATGTGATTAAAATACGCTTATTCAAAAGTTTTTTCAAGAGGAGAATTGGCTTTGAAATGTATGTAAATTTTAATCGCCATTGTTGATTACAAAAAAAATTAATCAATGCGAATATCAACATTCTCAGGAATTATCAAGTGAAAATCTCAAAACATATATGTCTATAATCACATCGTCCAAAACGTTTCATTGCAAAATTATAAATTCATTATTTTCTACTTACTTTTTTTTAACGACAAAAAAAAGTAACAAAAAAAGTCGCCCGCTGGTAATAGATTGCCTAAATTCTTTTCGAAATTGAAATAAAATATCCAACTCAAAATTTGCTTTGCAAATTT
>JBATSB010000055.1:0-16576 GCA_049293015.1 Ignavibacteria bacterium | reverse complement strand
GATAAAATAGAAGTAAGAGAAAGTAAATTAACAATAGCAAGAAATAACAGAATTGAAATCAGAAATGCAGTCTAAATTACACCATAAAAATATTTGCAAAAATCCTGTTTCCGGTGAACCAATACACATAAAATGCAATTCAATTTTGATAGAATTGTAATAATTTTTATTGAAGGAATATTATTTATTAATTCAACAGGATTTACGTCAGAATAATCTTTAAATAAATTGTCGTAAATCAATAGTTTTTGAAGTGACATTATCTATTTTATTTGTTACAAGATTTATTTTACATTTTTTGAATTCAGCACATTTAAAAAGAATTTTTCATATCTATTCAATGTATTATATTCTCTAAAACTGTCCATATAATTTTCACTTTCGTTAATTTCAATAATATTATTATCCTTAAGAAATAAATATAATACTAATCTATATAAATTTGGACCTAAATTTAAAAAACTTAGTTTAGGATATTCTTCAACAAATGATTTAAATTCATCCCCAATTTCATCGCCATGCAGGAATTTGCTTCTATAATTGTACATTATCATATATAAATGTTGAATAAAGTTAATATCTTCTTTTTTTTTATATCTTTTAATTTTTTTATAAGGAGATAATAATTCATCATTGAATCCATGATTTAATAACGTGTCTAGCACAATAAACTTGTTAACTTCCTTATTAGAATCTTCTGGATTTAATAAAATTTCAATTGCACTAATCCAAAATGACATTAATAAACCTCTATCATTTTCAGAGGATTGATTTTTTTCAGGAATAGATAAAGCATAATATGCCATTTCAGCAGATCTAAATAATTTTCTGAAGATCAAATCTTCTTCATTATTTAATTCATATTTATTTTTCCAACTATCCAATAATGCTTTGATCAAAATTGGATCTTGTAAACCAATATTAACACTTGACACCTCTCTCGAAGGAGTTGCAATAAAAGGAGCATTATTTGTTCTGATACTTAGAAGAGAAGGATTATCAGTTACGATATATCCTTCATTTGTCAATATAACCGGATAAAAATCAAATGAATTTGAAAAAAGAGGACCTAAAGCACTTCCTTGTGAATAATCTAATGCCCAGTTTAGTAAAATTGTTGAAATTGCAACAACATTCCTAAATGCAACAATTGAATCTATAGTAATAAAATCTTGCGTTCCAGAATTTTTAATTATTAATGCTGCAGGTTTAATAGGATTATTAAAATCATCAATAAAACCATCAAGTAATTTAGATGCGCCAATTTGTTCATTTTTTATTACTTCAATTCTTTCATCATCATATGGTACCAAAGCAATGTTTTCAGACTCAATTACTGTGCTGACTTTTAAGTTTGGCATTATATATGCTATTTCCCACATTACGCATTTCTAGTTTTCTTCCCTAACTCCGTCACCACCTCCCTAAAACTCTCCAGCCCTGCCTCAAGATTCTCAATTATTTCTGCTGCAATGATATCCGGATCGGGAAGATTGTCGAGATCGGCAAGTGATTTGTCCTTTATCCAGGTAATGTCGAGTGAAGTCTTATCTCTGCCGGTGATCTCTTCAATTGAAAATTTTCTCCATCGAATGTCAGGATTCTTTACGGCGTCATATGTTTCCTTTCTCTTGTGACGGTTTTTCGGATTATAGCATTTTATGAAGTCATCCAAATCCTCTTTCTTTAATGCATTCTTTTTTAAAGTATGATGAATGTTTGTACGGTAATCATATATCCATATCTCTTTGGTCTGTATCTCTTTTCCTGCGGGTCTGTTGTCGAAGAATATTACATTCGCTTTTACTCCCTGCGCATAGAAGATTCCTGTAGGAAGTCTCAATATGGTATGCAGATCTGTTGTCTCTAATAATTTTTTACGGACTGTCTCGCCGGCTCCGCCTTCGAATAAAACATTATCCGGTACTACTACTGCTGCAAGTCCTGTGGTCTTCAGCATTGTGCGAATGTGCTGAACAAAATTAAGCTGTTTATTGCTTGAAGTCGTCCAGAAATCCTGACGGTTATATGTAAGATCTTCCTTTTCCTGCTCGCCGTCTTCATTTGTAAAAGTCTGCGAACTCTTTTTTCCAAATGGTGGATTGGCAAGGACATAATCGTAAGTTTCAGACGGTGAAGAAATAAGTGCATCGGCTGATGAAATAAAATTATCACTGTCAATGTCTCCTACATTATGCAGGAAGAGATTCATAAGTGCAAGACGGCGTGTGCTTGCAACGATCTCATTTCCAAAAAAAGTATTATATTTTAAATACTTCTTCTGAGCTTTATCAAGATCAAAATTGTTTTCAATAAAATCATAAGCTGCCAGAAAGAATCCTCCCGTTCCGCAGGCTGGATCTGCAATAGTTTTTTGCGGTTCCGGCTGAATGCATTCGACCATTGCACTTATCAATGCTCTCGGAGTAAAATACTGCCCCGCACCGCTTTTCGTATCTTCAGCATTTTTTTCAAGAAGCCCTTCATATATTTCACCTTTGTCTTTCACTCCCATGCTGATCCAGTTCTCTTTGTCAATCATGTCAATGATCTTTGAAAGCTTGGCCGGATCCTGAATTTTATTCTGGCTTTTTGTAAAGATCTGTCCGAGTATTCCTTTTTGCTTGCCAAGCTCACGAAGTAAAATTGTATAATGAGCTTCCAGCTCTGCACCTTTTTTTGAATTGAGGGATTCCCAGACAAACTCTTCAGGAACAGTCAGTTTCTTATTATGAGGCGGCTTGCTGTATTCATCTGCCATTTTTAAGAACAGTAAGTAAGTCAGTTGCTCCAGATAATCTCCGTACCCGACACCGTCATCCCTTAATGTGTTACAAAATGACCAGACTTTGGAGACTATGCTGCTTGAATTGTTTGTTGACATATATTAATTAATTTTTAAATAACAGGAGAATTTGTTTTTTCTTTGATGTAGGTATTATCAAATTTTAATAGTTTCAACATAAGGATAATCCAATATTTTCCTATCCATTGTGAGCAAAGGGATATTGTTAATTATGGAAGTGGATACAATCAGTTGGTCTGCCGGATCTTTGTGAAAATTTTTTAATGCAGTTGTGTTTAGAATAATTTCTTTACTTAGGTTTAATACATTCATTCCCGGATACTTAATTGCTTCATCCATCCATTCCTCAAGCGGTATTTTTATTTTTATTTTATTTTTCTCAATGAGTTTCGTGACTTCCCAGATAGAAATAATAGATATACTTATCCCTGTTTCTTCATTATTACTTATAAGTTCTAATATTTCGGTTCCTAGTTTAGAAATATCTGACACCCACCAAACCCATATATGCGTATCAAGTAAAATCATTTTAAAACTTCCCAGTCATCTTCAGAAACAGAATCAAACGGATTTTCATATTGCAAAAGTGTTCCTCTTAATTTGTATTCTTTTTTTTCTTCTTTTAATGGTGAAGTTATCTGAACTTCAACTTCCTCACCATTCTCAAAAGGAAGATTTTCAATTTCAATTTTGTGATCCTTCTTGATTTTAGTTTTTGTCTTAAATACTTCCATAACTTTTTTATGTTAAATTAATTCTTTAGCATTTTATCTGCAAATCTAATATTATTCTTAATTTATTCCATTCAAATTGTTCTTCTTTACCTTTAAATCATTAATAGTTTATGTGTTTCTATTTCATCTTTAAGAATATTAAAATTATCTTAAATTTGCCTGGCTAAAAATATACTAAATATAAATTTTCTTAAAGTGAAAAGTTAAAGTCATCTTTAATTCATTTAAATATAGAAAGCAGTATTTATTTTCTACATGCTGCTCTCTTATATAGTATAGGCTTGCTGTATTCATCTGTCATTTTTAAGAACAGCGATAAGTCAGTTGCTCCAGATAATCTCCGTACCCGACACCGTCATCGTGGAGTGTATTGCAGAATGACCAGACTTTGGAGACGATGCTGCTTGGGTTCTTATTACTCATTTAATTTTTTATATAATTTTAGTTAGCCCTGAAAGGGCGATATATACTAGCGATGGGCATCGCCCATCTGAATTAAACATTTGATTTTCACATTTGATTTTCACATTTGATGTTCAATATTGATGTTAACATTTGATAAATCGTTTCCAATCTAACATTCACATTATTTTTAATCCCACACATACCTTTCATCATATTCTACATTATATTTTTTAAGAATGCCGCTGTATTCATCTTTAAATGATTTTTTCTCATGATGGACTTTTTGCATCTCAATATATTTTACTACTTTATCCACATCTGACGTGTTTACCGAAAATGCTCCATATCCATCTTGCCAGTAAAAGTTCTTCAAGTCATCACCTTTAGTTTTCATCCATTTGGACGAATGAGATTTAACTTCTTCCAGCAATTTCATCAAAGCAATTTTTTTAGATAACATACAAAGTATATGAATATGATCAGTATATCCTCCTACTTTGATCGGCTGGCATTCTAAATTTTTGCAAATACCACCCAAGTATGCATGCAGCTCCGCCTCCACCGGAGGATGAATTAATGGTTCACGATGCTTTGTACTGAATACAATGTGTATATAATTTTTTACTAATGATTGTCCCATGTTGATGTTTTTAATGACAAAGATTGTTCGATGTTGTAATTTTTAATTTGTTTTAAAATGCTATGATTGTTCGATTTTGTAATTTTTGATTTGTTTTAAAATGCTATGATTGTTCGATGTTGTAATTTTTAATTGCAATGTTTGTTCGATGTTGTAATTTTCAATTTGCTTTTAAATGCTATGTTAGTTAGATGTTGTAATTTATAATTTTTTTAAATTGCTATGATAATTAGATGTTGTTTTTAAATAAATTTATTATTTTTTAATAGTTTAATGTTGTTGTTATTAATTAATTTTATAGGTTTTTAAATTGCGATTTATTAGCGAAGGGCGTTGCCCTTCGCTAATGTATTACGCCACTTCGTGGCTTTCATTTGTAATATTTATATATAGTCCTGCCTTCTCCATCAGCTTCCCTCGTCGCGGAGTGTGTTACAAAATGACCAGACTTTGGAGACGATGCTGCTTGAAGTGTTGTTAGACATTTTCTTAATTAATCCTGCTTATTCCATCAAATTTATGAAACATTATATTTTTATTTACTCCTGTAAGTTTTTCAAATTCTGACAATATTAATTTACCTCTGTATTTTATTAAATCTTTAAATGCTTTATTTAAATTTTTAGTCCAGAAAGAGGGGTTATTTAATGGAATCAAATGACTTATCATTGAATTTCTAAAATTTTTTTTCCTTCGATAATTTTTTAAATAATCAACTGGATATTTTGAACCAAATGATTGATTATTGTCAGATGCTAAATAACAAATATTTGAAATTGAATTAACCCATTTTGACTTAATACCATTTCTATTAAGCAGATTTCTAGGGAATATATGATGCTTATCCCTTCTGTTCGAAATAGCAGCGTGAATTTCCATTAACATTTCCTCACCATTATCAATGTATCTGGGTTTCTTATTTTTCAAAAGTAAAAAAAAGGCTCTTACTGCAGTTGATCTTCTACTTTTATAATCTTTTTGCAATAATTCAGTTGGGTCTATTTTATCTTTAATTTGATATTTTGTATTTCTGCCTTTTGCAAGGGATTTGATAAATTCTATATCTGGTTTAATATTTCTGTTAAAATTTGCACCTGAATATCTTTCACCAATTGAAGTATTCCAGAACCATTTTTTTAATTCAGTTTTTTGAAATACTGAAGGTCTTGCATCTTTATAATAAAAGAATAAAGAAAGCATTGTAAAAATATTTTCAGATGGTAAAAGATCTAAACTAGTTATTTTAAATTCATCAGCTAAATAATCATTAGCTCTTGTAAACGCATTGTATATTTTCTTCCAGTTTTTCTTAAAATCAGTAAGAGTTATTTTACTTTTATTAAATTTTTTTTCGAAGTTATCAATTGCAATCTGTCCAATGCTTTTCTCACCTTCTATTAATGCAATTGTAGAAATTAATACTTTTTCATTGATTTTATTAAATCCATGTTTTAATGAACGTCTGGTTTCAGTAATTCTGTCTCTTAACCCAATTTTTGTAGTTCTGGCAAATAATATATCTGCACTGCTTACTGTCATTCCTTTCGAATTCACTCTTATAAATGTTTCTTTCACTTCATTTTGATTTTTTGTTTCGATAATTAAAGAATAATATTTGTAACTTAAAAACTGTTTCCTACATTTGATAATTTCTCTTAATCGCAATCCTTTTATTCCGTAACGATTTGATAATTTATTTGGTGGATTTACTAACAATTCAGTAAGTTGGACATATTTATAATCACTAGATAATCTATTTCCTTTATAAGAAAATTTCTTCTCGTTATTAGTTTCAGTATTAAAGTATACTTTTGTAAAATCTATATTTGCATTTTCATCTTCCTGAGGAGTTATACCTTTAATTATCCCATAAATAGTGGATAATCGTTGTTGACCATCGATTATAATACTGGCATACTTGTTTGAATAGTTAAATGGAGGTATAATTGAATTACTATTTGGACGCAATTCTGCAGTTTTAGTGCCCTGAGTTTTCCAAGTTAAAAATACTCCGATTGGTATGTGATTATAAATACTATCCATAAGATCACAAACTTGCTTTTTAGTCCATACAAATTTTCTTTGAATCTGAGGAATTGCAAACTCCCTGTCATCAAACTTTTCCTTTAACTTTTTAAGAGTTATTGGTTCGTAATCAATTTTTCCCATATATAAATTATTTTGTAATTATTATTCTTTCAGTTTTTAAAAATATATCTGTTCTCACTTCATATTCTAAATATTATATTTTTGCTTCATTTCTTCCCATTCTTTAGATAAAGTCGGATTTATTTTATTATATATTCTACTATCTAAATGAATAAATGACCAAGCTTTAGTTGATTCATAATCTGCATAAAGTTTTATGATTTTTGCTTCATATTCTATAATATTTTGTTTAAAATTAGAATTCGAAAATAAAGATTTTAATTCTTCAAAATATTCTTTATTCTTACCTACAAAAATTAATAGTTTGATTAAACCTCCCGCGAAATAAATAGATAAAAGAGCTTGCAAAATTATTATGCCAATAAAAAAAGTATTTTTAAATCCATAAAATGAAAGTGGAATTAGTACAACAAATAATAAACAGCATAATATTATCCTTTTAAATCTCATTCTGCTTGAAATGTTATAAGTAAATAATGAACTTTCAAACAAATCGACTGCCATTTTATATATACCTTTTTCAATGTTATCGTTTGTATAATATTCTTCCGAATTTTTATTATGGATAAACTTTGTCCCAAAAGCATTATCAAAAAAATCACATCTTGTTTTTCTTTGAGCTTCAGGTAACAGTTTATAATCTATAATTATTGTTATGATAAATAATGCTAATAGTAGTCCAATATATAATTGATTCTTAATGTCATTAAGAAAATCTGAAATTTCAAAGACTTTAAAATTTACTAAATTAGTAAACATTGAGAGCAAAATTATGAAATAAAATATTTTTTTATTAAGTTTTTGAAGATTATAAATTAAATTATAATCATTTGACTGAGGTGAGGATTTATACATTATTCGATCTCCGGTGCTAAATAATTTACGAAAGCAATTCCACCATCGTGTTTTAAAATACTGGAAGCAATTTCTGCTTCGGTTTCAATTTTATTAATATCATATAAAGTTAAATTACTACTGATTTTATCGGTTAGATTTTTATTTATGTTGGATAAGTTTTCGCATTCAAGTAAATAATTTTTATAATTAATATTTAGAAATGCCCAATATAAAGCAGTAATAAAATTTGAAGGCTTTTCAGTTAAAGAATTAAAATAATGACATAAGACACATTCTATATGATATGACCCAGGAGATGATATTTTTTTTTGTTTAAACCAATATTTAATAATTTTAATTACGTCTCTTAAAAATCCATTATGATAATTATTTATTCGCTCAAATACTTTTTTACCAGCAAAAGGGTTAGTCTCTTTCCAATAATGACTATCTCCACCTTCAGGAATTAAGTAATAATCTCCTTCAAGAACATAAAAAGCTGGAGCTATATCAAATCCTACATCATATGAATCTAGCCATACATTTACTACTTCATTATTTTTAATTATTTCACTAGTTGAATATTTTTCTTTTATGGCCGATTTTAATTTAAATAACAATTTTCTTGATGATATATTATTATATGGATCATGATCTTCTTCTTGAAAAAAATAATGACAATCTTCGAGTAAATGACCATTCAGAGAATTTTTTGTAGCTGATCCTATTAGATAAAATAAATCTATATCGTTTAATGGCTTTATTTTTGTCTTCCTGTCTATTGAACCATATTTTGCATACTTGTAAAATGCTTTCGGAATTTTACCCTCTAAAGATTTAGCATCTATTGTATCTGTTACTCTTTTTAGAGCTTCTTCAATTTCCGTTAAATCTTCTGATTTAAAGTTAATATGGTCTAATAGATCATTTAAGTTTGGCAATTGTAATTTCCTTATCCTAATAATTTAATTTTAATAATATATCTATTTTAGTATCATACTTAAATTCTCAAATTATAATCACTTCAATTATATCAAAATTAACTATTCCAAGATTTGGAATTATTTAAATCAGTCTCCCTCAAACGCCTTCTTCGAAAAACTATGCCCCAGCGTTTCAATTTGTTAAAAGTTGTTTAATTTGTTATCAATTTATACATTTCAATTATACTCATTGGCTTGCTGTAATAATCTTCCATTTTTAAAAACAGCAGATATGTCAATTGCTCCAGATAATGTCCATACCCGACACTATCATCACGTTGTGTGTTGCAGAAAGACCAGACTTTGGAGAAGATGCTGCATGGATTGTTGTTTGTCATTTGTTAAGTTTATTCATTTATTTCAAAATTTATCATAAATTTTACATCTAATAAATAATTTTAATTTTTAAAAAATTATATTATTCTTTTAACTATTTATTAGAAATTTGATCAGTTTGATTATATTTGTTTAAAAATTCTTTCAATAAATCTATCTATTATTATTTTAAAGTTTCCTTGTAAGTCACGAATTCTTAAAACACCATTTATTAATGCATCATCTTCATATCTCATTGATTTAACAAGAACATCAATAATAACTGGATCATAAAGCTTACACCTTTCAATTGTTTTATGTCCTTTCAATGTTTTCATTACATACCTTGATTTATCTTCAATAGTAATGTGTTTAAAATAATCTTCAAAATGAGAATGAACAATTTTAAAATATATTCCAGCCTTTGGATATATTTTGCTGTTCCACGGGATCATGTCATTATTAACAGATTTTTTTGAGTTGCAATGTTTACAAGAAACGACAAGGTTTAAAGAATAAAATGTAAATTCTTTTCTTCCATATTTTCCTGATTTTGGCACAATATGTTCAACTTGTACATCATCTCGGAATGGTAATTTACAATATGCACATAGATTGTTTTGTTCTTTTCTATAGAAATCTCTAAACTTATCTCTTATTTCTTTTAATTTAGAACAACCCCAATCGTAATTGTTGTTTTTTATAATCCCCCATTCAGTTCTAGTCAAAACTAAATGTTTTGAAATATTTTTCTTTTGCCTATCGCTTAATTTTCCCATTTCATTTTTTCGATTAATTTCTCAATAGCATAATGAAGTGGATCATTATTTGTTAGTTGATTATGCCATTCAATCAATTCTTCTTTATATTCATCTAGATTAGGATTCTCACTTTTTGCGGCTATTTTGAAAATTTGACTTAGCTTTTCAGCAATGTAAAAGTTTCGTGTAGTTGCAACATCGAAAACATTCAACAAAACATTTTCTGCTGACCAACCAAAAGTATTAATATTTTTTTGGAAATCAATTATTTCAATTTTATTATTTTTATTTTTTAGCCCAATAATCTTCGAATTTCCACCTTTCAAATCTGAAATTAAAAAATGTGAATGTGTCGCAATTATAATATGGCATGTTGAATATTTTTTATCACAGAGCAATTCTCGCAAAATTGTAAGATATTTCATTTGCCAATTTGGATGCAAACTTATTTCAGGTTCATCAATAAATATTAAACTATTTTGTTTGATGCTTGCCAATATTCCAATTAGTGAACCTAATAAACTAATTTCTCCTGAACTACTTTCAATAATTGGATAACCTTCATAATTAATATTTTTAATATCATTTTTTATTCTAAGAAATTCAATATCTGGAGTATCAACTATCCCTAGTTTTCTAAGGTGATCAAGTAATTTAAATTGTTCTCTGAGTTTAATTATATCACTTTCCTCAAATAGATTAAATTTAATTTTCTTTGAAGAATTTTTATTTAATTCATTCCAGTCATTTATCTCATAAATCTGATTACAAAATCTTACTATTTCTTCGACTATTAATTTATCTTTTTTAATATTGTTATAATTATTCAATTTAAATGGAGCATTGGCCATAGAATTTTCATACTTTTGATTAATACTTTCAAAATAAGAATTAAATTCTTCCTTTTTCAAAATACCTGTAAAAAAAAGATTACTTTTTTTCGTATTATATACAATGAAAGGTTTATTAGAACTTTGTAAGAACTCATTGACAATTTTTCTTACACCTTCTACGAAAGTTTTGGAATCAATATTGTTAGAAATTAACTCAACTACCTTTCCAATAAATGCTTTTGTACTTGCTAATTGGGGTCTATAGCGAGATCCTAAGTATTGATAAAGATTAAATAATTCTTCATTCGGAAAAGGATAACGATCAGTAATCATTATTGAAACTGCTAGAATTGATAATGGTAATTCTGCATCTTTTAAATTTATTACTTCATCACCATTTTTCTTAAGTATTGGTGATTTAGTGTTCATTTCTGATTTATTTGTAAAATCATAAACAGAATTATTCATTGCATATTTCAAACTAAACTTATCCTGAAATTTTACTTCTTTTCCAATTTTTAAGTCATATAAATTCCAAAATAAAGAAATAATTTTTTGAAATAGTCTACTTTTAAGAGTACCATTTTGTCCAATTAATACAGTTGTATATATTTTATCTTGTTTATCCTCATTTTCAATAAATTCATATTTTATGTCGCCAAACAAAGTATTGCCATTTAGCTCAAAGCTTATTAGTTTAAATCCTGTGTATATGTTACTTTCATTTCTAATTTCTAGAATATTCATTTTCAAAAATTAATTGTTTTATAATAATTGAGTGAACAGTTTTTTAAGAATAATTTCCATAATTAATAAAATTAAAATCTTTCACTTTTTCAATTTCATTTAAATTTAAATTTTTAATCTATGAATAAATTTAAATTTCAAATTCTTCATTATTTTCATAATTAACATTCGGATAGAAATTTTTATATATAATTCCGTTAAAATGATTTCCAGGTAAATTTTTAATTAAATTATATTTAGTAATTAATCCAAATTTATCATCAAGTTTAAAATTATTTTTTAATTTCTTGTTCTGCTCCATTTCAAAATTAAACTCCCAATCCATCCCAAGACTAGAAATACTATTAATAAATAATAATGACTGTTCATATGTTGAAAGTTGTGCTCTTAATGTTTTACCATAAAAATACTTTTCCTCATTTGATAAAAATTCATTTTCATTTAAAAATTTATAAGTTTGAAATAGATGTCTAAAATAATGACCTAAACGATGCTGGTGTCCAGAATAATATTTTGTGTTCTTTATAACCAGAAATTGCTGAGTGTTAGCTTTAGCTTTAAATCGATCCGATTTGTTTTCAATCATATCAGAAATCAAAAAGCTTATGTCTTTTGGATTCATACCAATTGCCAGTTTCCATAAATTATTAGATTGAAAATTTCTTACTTCACTTTTTATTTTAATAAAAGTTAATACTTTTTCTATATAATCTTCATCATATTTTTTAAGAAATCCACCTTTTAATAAGTCTGCTCCTTCATAATTTACTCCATAAAAAACAATTAAGTAGGCAATATCTATGAGTCCTAGTTCAAATTTATCTGATATAATTTTATTATTACTTTTTATCTTGTCAATTTTTAAATCATATTTAGGTAAAATAAAATTTAAAACTCCAATAGATTCTGTAAAAGATTTAATTTCGTTATAACATTCTAAGAATTCCTCAAAAATTTCCTTTATTACATCTCTTTTTTCAAATTTAAATTCTTTATAATTTTTATTTTTACTATAATTAAATTCAGAAATATTTTCTTTGTATAGTCTTATCATTTCAAAAAAAGTTTTTTCAAAATTCTCCTTATTAATTCTATTTTTCTGCTCATCTAAATCTCTTTTTAATTGCTCATTTGCTTTATACTGTACCCAAAATGCCATAAAGGTTAAAATAGCAGCTGCAATAGCTACAAATGGACCCAGTGTTCCACCAATTGTGTCTCCTATTTGCCCGGTTTTTGTAAGGTCTAATATACTGAAATGAGTAAATAAAAATGGAAAGATTAATATTACAATTAGAAATACTAATAATGGACTTAACCATTTCCAAAATTGTTTATCAAATGTTTTGTTTTCTTTCATAGTTTTATACTAACTTCCCTTCAAACGCCTTCTTCAAAATACTATACCTCAGCGTTTCACTTTGATTTAAACTATTAGTTATTGTCTCTTCTATTTTATCGTTGATACTTAATTTGCTTTCAATTTCGTCAATAATATTTCCCTGTTCTTCTAGTGAACAAATAGGGAAAGAAATTGTTTTTAAAATAGTTTGATTTAGGAAAGCTCTTGAAGAGCCTTTACATAGTTTAAATACTTGTTGTCTTACATTACCTCCTTGAAATAGATAAACAAAATATTTTGGTTTAATGATATTTTGGTTAAGTGATAACTTAATAAGGTTCGTTGATACTATTGAGTTTTCCATTATTTTTGGTAATAAGCAAATTTCTCCAACAGTACCCGATCTAGATATAATAATGTCATTTTCTAAAACTTTATAATTTTTTAATTCAATAGCCTTTTCTTTAGAAATAAATATTTTGTTTGGCATTTGAAAAATTCCATTTCCAATATTTTCAATTCCTAGAACTGGTATTCCATTTTTTAAGTGTTCATTTTTTTTTAACATTGTTCCAAAAGGACCAGTTTTAATTCCTTTCTTTGTATCATTTAAAAAATAATCTATTTTCACCCACTTCCAACCATCCGGCAATTCACCATTCTTCACATTCTTATAAGTCAGCTTCCCTTCAAAAGCCCACATCAACAAACTCTGTCGGTAAACTTTTAACTGCTGCAATGCAGTCTCAAACTGCTTTTTTCCATTATCTATTTCACTGAAAAGCTGTTCGATTTTTGAGACGATGAGTTGTTGTTCAGTAATAGGTGGTATTGGTATGTATATTTTACTTGCTCCCTTATCATTTAATGCTTCTTGTGTGGATCCAGAACACAATTTATCTTTTAATTGTGTGAAATTTAATGATTTTAAAAAATAGAAAATAAATTTATTGTTTACACTAATTTCATCAGTTCTTATTTGAAAAAAACCAGTTGAGAATAATTGACCGTCTAGATCGCTTTTTATAAGAACAGCTTTATCAGTATTTTTCATTCTTGCTTGAAATATATCACCGATTATTGCTATTCTATTTGCTCTTGAAGGTTTTTCAACAAATGAATATTCACCTTCATGAGTAATTTTGTTATCTTTTATACTTCCAGTTGAATAGTATTTTTTCTTTCCAGAATAAGCACCAACTCCAGTTTTAATATAATTTAAATCATTTGTGAGAGATACAATTTTCCAATTTTTCGGTAACTCATTTTCAATACTCATCTACGCCGCCAGCTCCTCATTCATCTCCCCAATAATCTTTTCAGTATCTTCCCCAAACAACTGCCACATTCTGCTTAGTCCGGCCTGTGCATTGAACGGGCTCAGATCGAAATCATCTTTATCGATATTATAAGAAATCGCTATATGCTCCTTTATCATTCTTAGCCATTGTATCTGCTCGGCGGTGAAGAGATTATGCAGACCTGCATTCTTCTTCAGTATCCACTGCTGGAAATTTCTGTCAACTATTTTGGAAAAATCTGTAAGTGATTCATCTATTCCTGTTTCATTCCTTATCAGACTTACCAGCGCTGTGAATTCATTCTTCGGCTGACCGGATACTTTTTCAAGATTTTCATAGCATCTCCATACATTAAGAGGTGCAAGTGCCGGCTTGTCAGTTTTCAGCTTTGTCACTATTTCATTTATCATTGCATAAGTAAGCTCGCGTCTTCTGTATGGCTGACTGTAAAATATCTGCAAAGCAGTAAGTTCATCTTTATTCTTATTCAGCCATTCCTTGAAATCGGTGATGATAGTTTCAGCTCTCTTTTTATTTTCTTTATCAAATCCCGCTGTGATCACTTCATCCGGATTCTGCAGATCGATCTTCTGCTCATGAAGTCTCCTCACATTTTCTATATACTCATTCAATTCTCCTTTAAAAACTTTTGCAGCTTCATTCAGAATTTCAGTATGCATTTTTTGAAACTTCTCTTCCTTATCATCTTCACTTGAGTTAATATCCGCATTATGAATTTCAGATCTCAGCTCTTCAAGTCTGTCAGGATCATAAGAAGTTAGAAGATCTTTGACAACTGCAGATAAGTTCTTCCCATCTGCTAAGCTTTCAAACTTTTCCTTTTCAGCTTTTGTGATCTGCTTATCAAGTCTTGCAAGTCTTCCTGCAAGTGTGGTAAATAATTCCTCATCACGTTTTCCAATAGTTACAGCCATCAGAAGATCTTTCATGGGAATTCCCGGCTTTTTCTCAAGAGGGCGGCTGTCGGTTTTCAGACTTTTGGTAACGCCGATTGCATCCACTATCACAAAATGATCTTTTGTAACTCTTGCAGAAGGAGATACTTTTTTCAGGCTGTCAAGATCGATCGTCCTTGTCCCTCTGCCTTTCATCTGCTCAAAATAATTTCTGCTTTTCACATCCCGCATAAAGACGAGACATTCAAGCGGTTTCACATCCGTCCCCGTTGCTATCATATCCACAGTCACGGCTATCCTCGGATAATAGCTGTTCCGGAAATTAGCCAGTACACTCTTCGGATCTTCTTCAGTCTTATAAGTTATTTTTTTACAAAATTTATTCTCTTCAGCAAATTCATCCCTTACCGTCTGAATAATATCTTCAGCATGCGAATCTGTCTTTGCAAAAATGAGAGTCTTTGGAACTTCGAAATTTCCGTCTTTGTCAATCCTGTCGGGAAATATGGAAGGCAGATTTTCCTTAAATGAATTAATGACAGTTTTTATCTGATTGGGATTTACAATATCCTTGTCCAATTGTTTCGATGAATATTCCTCATCCTCATCCTGCAGCTCAAGTCTTTTCTTCCGGCTTAGTCTTTCACGATGTTCCACATATGCACCTTTCCATATTGTGCTGCCCTGTTTCGAGATTTTTGTATCAATTATAAAAACATCAAATCCGACATTGACACCGTCAGCTACTGCCATCTCATGTGAATATTCACTTACAAGATTCTGCATGAAATATGCTACAGTTCTATTATCAGGAGTTGCAGTCAGACCGATCTCGAATGCATCAAAATAATCAAGCACCTGTTTCCAGAGATTATAAATACTTCGATGACATTCATCTATCACAATGAAATCAAAAAATTCGATAGGGATCTTTGGGTTATATTCTACTGGAGGAATTTGCTTCGGTCTCCAGACAATTTCATTCGGATTTTCTTCTTCAGCACTTTCCTCGAGTTCAGTACCTTTTAATATAGAATACAATCTCTGAATAGTGCTGATATAAACCTGATTATCGGAAGGCACATAACTGGAACTTAGCCGCTGGACATTATATAGCTCTATGAATTTCCTGTTATCATCTACCGGAACATAATTTTGAAATTCCTGCTCTGCCTGTTCGCCAAGATTTTTAGTATCTACAAGAAATAAGACTCGTTTAGCTTTTGCAAATTTCAGCAATCTGTAAATTTCTGTAATGGCTGTGAATGTTTTACCTGAACCTGTCGCCATCTGAATCAATGCTTTAGGTCTGTTGTTTTTAAATGAAGATTCAAGATTATTTATTGCAGTGATCTGACAATCTCTTAATCCAGTATCAGGAAGTGTTGGCAGATCCTGAAGTCTCTTTCGTAATGAACTTCCTTCTTTCATCCATTCCCGAAAAGTTTCCGGTCTGTGAAAAGAAAATACTTCACGTGATCTGGGTTTGGGATCATTGAAATCTGTGAATCTTGTAATTTGTCCGGTACTCTGATAAGTATATGGGAGCGGGTCGTTATTAAGATGTTTCAATTTACTTTCGGCATACTGTTCGGTCTGATCTTCATGCACTGAAAGCCGGTGTCCTTCTTCTTCTCTTTTAGCTTCAATAATGCCGCATGGTTTTCCTTCGACAAACAATACATAATCAGCGGGACCAGAATCGGTGAGATATTCTTTTATGGCAATGCCGGTATTAGCATTAAGATTAATTCTATTCTTATCCTGAATGATCCAACCGCAGGCA
>JBATSB010000054.1:0-5267 GCA_049293015.1 Ignavibacteria bacterium | reverse complement strand
CTACACAAGCGAGGTGATATTTATGCAGCTATAGTTGGTGAAGTATTGGAAAGCACTGATCAGTTTAAAGAAGGTACTGTAATTTTTAAATATGAATGACCTAGTATTTAATAGTAAGGAGTTGGTTTGAAAGATAAAGAACTTTCAGATAAAGAATTTATTGAATCAATAATTTCTGATTTTTCAAAAGATAAAGGAGATGATCTTTCTGTAAAGGATCTTCTAAAAGCTTATGAAATTAAATATGTTGAAATTGAAAGTCTTCTTTCAGGACTAAAGAATTTTTATGAAAATATCTTTTTAATAGATGCCAGATCGGAGAAAGAGTTTTCAGATACATCAATCCCCTTTGCAAAAAACTTTCCCTTACTTACAAATGAAGAGCGGCATTATGTTGGAATTATTTACAAAAAATATTCACAGTCTGCAGCAATAAAACTTGCTTTAAAATACGCAATTCCAAAATCTGAAGAGTTAAAGAATTTTCTAAAAATTAATGATGCACAAAATAAAAAAATAATAGTGCACTGCTGGAGAGGCGGAGGGAGAAGCGCTTATCTTTCGAAAATGATATCTGATCTTGGATATGAAGTTGAAGTACTTTCAGGCGGAATTAAGTCTTTAAGAAGGGAAATAAATAAATTTTTTGATTTGGATAAATTTCCGTTTGAGCTGATTGAAATATCCGGTCTAACAGGCTGCGGGAAGACTGAGCTTTTGAAATCGGTATCTGCAATTCTTCCGGTCATCGATCTTGAATTTGCAGCAAGACATTTCTCAAGTCTCCTCGGACATATACCTTTTGAAATTAAAGGTGTAAAAAAAGTTACAGGACAGTCTGAATTTGAAAATAACATTTATAGCCAGATCAGATTAAATAATTCTGAATATTGTGCATATGACAATTTAAATTATCCATTTCTTATTGAAAGTGAAAGCAGACGTGTTGGAAATTTTACTGTGCCTGAAGTTTTGTACAAAGGGATGGAATCTGCACCTTCAATAAAATTAACAGGATCTATGAACAGCAGAGTGAACAGAATTGTGAATGACTATTTTTCGGATAAAGAAAAAGGGATTGAGCTAATGGCTGAACTTTTCATGACCAAAGGAAAATTTTTCAAACAACAGCTAAGCAACAAAATATTTGATGAACTTTTATTACTTCTTGAAAGAGGTGATGTATTTAATTTTACTGAGATAATGATCAGAGATTATTACGACAAAAGATACCGTGAGAAAAAGAAAATTCCAGTTACTGAAATTAATTCAGATAACATGGAAGAAGCTTCGGTTGAATTGACTGATCTTTATCAGAAAAAATATTTACTGCATAGTTCCATATAATCAGGACTTTTAAAAGTTATTGATTTAATTCAAAGACTTTGAGCTATATTAAAAACTCAATTATCAAAATCAAATACTTTCGGCAGATCATTTGAAAAAGATTTACTCATTAGCTCATCCTGAATTTTAATAAATTTAGAGAAAGAACCTTCAGCAGGGCTGGAACTTTCTTTTCTGCTGACACAGTAAAGCTTTTGCCAGCTTGCCAGATCATTCTGTAATAAAATAGCGAGGAAATTCCATGCACCCATATTTCTGGGTTCTTCCTGAACCCAGATCACACGTTCAGCATTTTTATATGAGGAGAGGATCTCTTTCATTAGATCAGTTTTATAAGGATAGTATTGTTCAAGTCTGACTATGGCAGTATCAAGATGATTATTCTCAGATTGGTATTTTCTGAGATCATAATAAATTTTACCGCTGCAAATTATCACACTCTCTATGTCAGATTTATTTTCAGGAACATCGTCAATTATTTCTATAAATTTTCCAGATGTAAAATCTTCTTTTACAGATTTAGCTTCAGGAAGTCTCAACAGACTTTTTGGAGTCATGATCACAAGAGGTCTGCGTTTTCTGTGCTTGGTCTGTTTTCTAAGAAGATGGAAATACTGTGCTGAAGTTGTAAGATTACAAACAATCATATTATCATCAGCGCAGATTGTTAAAAATCTTTCCAGTCTGGCACTTGAATGTTCGGGACCCTGACCTTCCTGCGCATGCGGCAACAGCATTACTATATTGTTTGGCAGTCCCCATTTTGTATATGAGCTTGCAATAAAATTATCAATGATCACCTGAGCTCCATTTACAAAATCACCAAACTGAGCTTCCCATAAAACAAGTGTGATCGGATCAGCAGTGGAATAACCATATTCAAATCCAAGTACTGCGGCTTCGGAAAGTAAACTGTCAAGAGGTTCGATCTTAGCTTTTTCTGGTGCTACATAATTCAGTGGAATGATCTCTTCCCCGTTCTCGGAATCCGTAAGTATAATATGTCTCTGTGAAAAAGTACCTCTCGAACTGTCCTGACCGCTCAGTCTGACAGGGATTCCTTCCTGCAAAAGACTTCCATATGCAAGTGACTCTGCAAATGCCCAGTCTATTTCCATATCCGTATCTAGAAATTCTCTTCTTGAATCAATAAATTTTTTGAGCTTAGGATGAATATGAAAATCTTCCGGTATTGTAGTGATAGCAATTACGATCTCATTTAGTTTTTCAATTGGAACGAATGTATCAAAATTAGATTCGACTGCAAGTATTTCTTCCTTAGTGACAGCAAGCGGTCTGTCTGCTTTAAACTTCTGAACTATTTCATGACTTAAACTCATCTTGTCATAGATATTTTTTTCAAAAATTTCAATCTCTTCAGGAGTTATGACTTTTTCTGACAAGAGTTTTTTTGTATAAATTTCTTTTACCGAAGGATGACTTCTTATAGTTTTATACATTATAGGCTGAGTAAATGCAGGTTCATCAGCTTCATTATGCCCGAGTCTTCTGTATCCAAATACATCAATAAAAACATCTTCATTAAATTTCATTCTGAATTCAAGTGCAAGTTTTGTAACAAGCATAGTAGCTTCTGGATCATCACCGTTCACATGAAAGATCGGTGCCTGAATCATTTTGCCAACATCAGATGCATAAACAGAAGACCTTGCATCAATAGGTGAAGTAGTAAATCCAATCTGATTATTTATAATTATGTGAATTGTGCCTCCTGTTTTATAACCATGAAGCTGAGATAAATTCAGAGTTTCGGCGACGATACCTTCACCCGCTACTGCAGCATCACCATGTATTAACACAGGAATAATTTTATTTCTTTCAAGATCATTCATCCTCATTTGTTTTGCTCTGACAATTCCTTCTACTACAGGATTTACAAATTCAAGATGAGAAGGATTCGATGCTACAGAAACTTTTATTTTTTTATTATGAAAAGTTTCATATTCACCCGATGCTCCCAGATGATATTTCACATCACCTGATCCCATTGAAGAGATCGGATCAATGTAACCTTCAAATTCAGAAAATATTGTTGACATGGATTTACCGATTATATTTGCCAGAACGTTAAGTCTGCCTCTGTGTGCCATTCCCATCACCATTTCATCAACAGAATAATCTGCCGCATTAGATAATAAGTGATCTATAGTTGCAATTATAGTTTCAGAACCTTCAAGAGAAAAACGTTTATGCCCGATATATTTTTTATCTATAAACTTTTCAAAATTCTCAGCTTCAGATAATTTAAAAAGTATATGCTTCTTTTCATCATTCGAAAAATGAGGAATATTTTTTGTAGGTTCCATTTTGTCCTGCAGCCATTTCTTTTGCTCAGGATCCTGAATGTGTCTGTACTCTACTCCAATCTTGTCGCAGTATGTCTGATGAAGAATATCAAGTATCGTTCTTAATGTTGCAGTTCGAAGTCCGCCAAGTCCGTCAGTAATAAATTCTCTGTCATAATCCCAGACAGTAAATCCGTAATTCGAAGGATCAAGCTCAGGATGATACTGCACCTTTAAATAAAGTGGATCGAGATTAGCCAGAAGGTGACCTCTAACTCTGAACATATTGATCAACTGTATCGCTTTTGCCTGTCTTTCAATTTCCTCAAGGTTATCTATCTTGCCAAGATCTTCAGCAGTCTTATCTGAAAACCATTTCACCGGTGTCATTGGAATTCCAAGATCTTCAAATATTTCTTCAAAAAAATTATTTTCACCTCTGAGTAGACCTGAAAGTTCTTTCAAAAAAAGTCCGGATTCAGCTCCCTGTATTATTCGGTGATCATATGTACTTGTAATATTCATCACTTTACTGATACCGATCGTAGTAATGATCTCGCTTGTCACTGCCTGATATTCAGCAGGATAATCTATTGCTCCTGTTGCGATAATCGCTCCCTGCCCGATCATTAATCTTGGAGTTGATGCTACTGTACCAATTGTTCCCGGATTTGTCAGAGTAATTGTCGTTCCCTGAAAATCTGATATTTCAATTTTATTTTTTCTTGATCTGTCGATTATATCATTATAGGCTTTATAGAATTCATGAAAATCCATTTGGTTAGCTTTTTTGATATTAGGAACTATAAGCGAACGGCTGCCGTCCTTTTTTTCAAGATCCACTGCAAGACCGAGATTTATATCCTGTTTCTTTACAAGATTAGGATCACCATCTATAATTGTATAAGAATTATTCATTACAGGAACATAGCTGATACCTTTAACAATTGCCCAGCCGATAATATGTGTATAAGAAAGTTTACCGCCGTTTTTCTTTTTTAAAAAATCATTTATTATCCTTCGGTTTTCCTCAAGTACTTTTACAGGGATCGTTCTGAATGTAGTAGCAGTCGGAACTGTAAGACTGCTGTTCATATTTTCAATGATCTTTGCGTTAACGCCTCTGATGACTGTTGCTTCTTCACCTTCGCCCGGTTGAGGCATTATTATATTTGTTACAGGAGAATTATTTTTCGATTCAATTTGAGAATCTGATTTAAAAGAATTCTGATTTCCATTTTTTGAATTGAGTTTTAGATCTTTAAAAAGTTCTTTCCATTTATCACTGACTGAATCAGGGTCACTTTTATACTGATTTAATAATTCGAGAACGTACCATGTATTAACTCCAAATTCGGATATTTTTTCCTGCTGCTCAGCAGTTAAATCTTCTAATTTCATTTTAAAATTTGTTTGCACAATTTAATTAAAATATAAAACAAGTTCAGTGTTTATTAGTACCTATTTTTATTTTTGATAATATTTATTCACATCCGTCCAAAACGTTTAAAATAAAAAATGGCTAGTCTATGGAATAAAAATTCCATAGTAAGTATTTTTGAATTATCTAAAAACATAAATACATCTAGCCATGACAAATATAACATTATTTAG
>JBATSB010000053.1:0-40955 GCA_049293015.1 Ignavibacteria bacterium | reverse complement strand
AAGCCACCAACAAGCTGATTCCAATAGTACGACCTGAATTTGACTAACTTTAAATTCTTTAGATTTTTTTATTACAACAACATCGGAATATCAATAGAGTTTTTGTGATGAGTGGATTCCGGCTGGGAGCACGCCGGAATGACAAAATATAGATCATACTGGAATGACAAAAATTGTGAATGAACTTGAAGTACTTCCGAATTTATTCTTCACATTAAATTATTCAAACTTTTTTGGAACTCCAACAACGGCGGGAAAACTGAATCCATTAGCACGATCGGCAAGTGACTTAGCTCAGTATCCGCAGAGTCCGAAGAGCACGAGACTCTGCGGGAACAAAATTTCTGATAGCAAACTTTCAAGCCACCAACAAGCTTATAAAAATAGCACGACCGACATTTGACTAACTTTAAATTCTTTAGATTTTTTTATTACAACAAATACGGAATATCAATTGAGTTTACGTGATGAATGGATTCCGGCTAAGATCACGCGGGAATGACAAAATATAGATCATGCTGGAATGACAAAAAGTGGAGCATGCCGGAATGACAAAAATTGTGAATGAACTTGAAGAACTTCCGAATTTATTCTTCACATTAAATTATTCAAACTTTTTGGAACTCCGGTAACGACAGAAAAATATCTGAGGTGAGTTTGAAGAGGAGTCACAAGAATAAATTTACCGCTTGAAAAGATTTGTATAACGCTTTATATTTGTACCTACAAAATAAATCATATGGAAACTTCAATCACAACACCTAAAGGACAGATCGTAGTCCCAAAAAAACTCAGGGCGAAATATGGAATCAAGCCGGGTACTAAAGTTGCATTTATAGAAAAGGACGGCGAACTGATATTAAAAGCACTTAACAAAAATTACTTTGATTCATTAGCCGGATGGCTTCCTGAAAAAGGTGATCCGATCTCTGAGCTGATGAAGGAAAAGAAAAAGGAGAAATCCAGATGAAAAATATCGTCTTTGACAGCTATGCAATAATTTGTCATTTTAAAAAAGAAAAAGGACATGAAGAAGTATCTGAAGAGCTTTCAGAAATTGCAATCGGTAATAAAGCCGGATTTATTTCTCTGATAAATGTCGGCGAAGTATATTACATCTTACACAGGACTTACGGCTTGAAGATTGCGGAAGAGTCAGTAAAAATAATTCATCAGTTGCCTTTACAAATAATTACACCTGATCTGGAGCAGACTATTTCATCTGCGCGGTTCAAGGCAAATAATAAAATGTCGTATGCGGATGCATTTGCGGCAGCACTTACAAAAATGAAAAATGCTGTTTTAATTACAGGGGATAAGGAATTTAAGGCTGTTCAAAAGGATATAAAGATCAGATTTATTTGAGTTTTATTTGAGATTCATTAGATAATTCTGAATAAGACTTAAACAGTAAATTCTTAATACTTTTTTTAATTCGCCAATAACGGAGGAATTTAATTATATTTTTTATTCCTCAAAAACGAATCCACTCCTACACTTACATGAATAAAAAAGAATTCTGATCCGATCATTTCTTTAAGCCCTGATCTTTCAAATATTTCCATTACTCCTTTCTGAGCAGAAGCAAATGCAAGTTTTATTTCATTTGAGTTCAGTTCAATTACCAGTTCCATTAGCATATCAGTTGCCGTTGTGTCAATATAATTAATTGCTGATGCATCTATTAATATCCATTGAGGCGGAGTATCTGCTTTTGCAATATGTTCTCTGATTTTATTTTTAAAGAATTCAGCATTAAAAAAAACTAAGGCAGAATTAAATTTATAAATCAGTAAACCGTCAATCGTTTTTGCATTGGGGTATTCTCTGATATTTGCATAAAGATCTGAATCTTTTATTCTGCCAAGTTCCTCTTCATCCGGCTTTGATGCTCTTTTGATAAGGTTAATGATTGCAATACCTACCGCAGCAGCTACAGCATACATAACTCCAATGCTGATCACGCAAAGTGTAGTTATGATCGAAATATAAAATTCTAATTTCCTTACTTTATATAATTTTTTCAGATAAGAAATATTTAAAAGCTCTAATACAGAAACAATTACAATAGCACCCAGGGTGGCGAAAGGAATTAATGCCATCAGATCAGCTAAGAAAAATAAAACTGCTATCAGAATAGCTGATGCAATAATGGATGTTAAAGAAGTTTTGCCTTTTTCGGAATGTGCAACCGCAGTAAGTGAGTCGGCACCGCTTGCAGCAAAACCTCCGGCGAGACCTGATGCGACATTGGCGACACCAAGTGCAATAAATTCCTGATTCGAAACTATTTCATAATTGTATTTGGCAGCAAAGCTTTTTCCTGTTAGCATGGCACTGCAGTAACTGATCAATACTATGCCCAATGCGCCAGGTAAAAGTGTAAGGATTAATTCTAAATCAAATGAAGGAATTCCAATCGGCGGTAATCCGGAAGGAAAACTTCCCAAAGTTGCAACTCCGATTTTTTGCAGATCAAAAAAGTAAACTGCAATACAGCTAATTACAGTGGCTAAAAAAGCAGCCGGAAATTTTGGTAAAAATTTATTCATGATGAGTAGAAAGCCAATAGAAGTGAATCCTAAAATTACTGTTGCAGTATTGGTAGCACCTATCTTAGAGATGAAGTCAATAAGCATTCTTAAGAATCCGCTGTTGATAATATTATATCCGAAAATTTTATCGATCTGACTTATTATGATGGAAAACATCAGACCGTTTAAATATCCGATGAGTATTGGTTTGGATAAAAAGTCAGCTATGAAACCAAGACGGAAAATTCCGCCAAGTATAGAAAGTAAACCTACAAGCATCGTTAAAATAAGACATGTTTCATAATAAGCTTCATTTCCGGATGAAGCAAAAGGAAGCAAAACAGCGGCAAGCATCATGCATGTCGGTGCATCGGGACCAATGATCAGTTGTTTTGAAGATGAAAAAATTGAATAAATTGTTATGGGAATGATGGTAGCATACAAACCGACTTCGGGAGGAAGTCCTACCAGTCCTGCCAAAGCCAGTCCGATAGGCAATGCTATCACTGCAACTGAAAAACCTGCTCTCAAATCTTCCACAAACCATTCACGTTTGTATTGAAACAATAATACAAGTCCGGGGAAGAATGCTTTTATTTTATTCAGCACGATCTAAACTTTCAGTTTAAAAATTAAAAGCTAAAATAGGGAATAAGGAATTAGTCTTCAATGTCAGAGTAATTCATAGAATAAATTGAGAATCGTATCAGTCCAAAGCGTTTTAATGTAAATATTTAGTTAAATTTTAAATCGTTTTGCACGGAAAAAATTAAAAACACAGGTTGACATGTAAAAGTATATTTGAATCTAAAAATAATTTTTTTAAATTCAATAAGTAAATTTTTCCTAATCTTAAAACTAAAAAAATGAAAACTCTTTACACAATTTTGTTTATTGTTGTTATTTTTTTGGCAATAAACAAATCGGCATTTTCGCAGGCAAATTCTGTAGAATTACAGGACGGCGGCGGCGGATTACTTAGTTTACACAGCAGCATTGAAGAAGCATACAATGCAATTCCTGCGGTAATTGCGCAGGCATATATCATTGAGATACTTACTTCTTATACAGGTGCAAATGAAGTTTTACCAATTGATCTAAGAAGTAAAACCGGACATAGTGCGTCCAATACGATTACAATTCGTCCTGATGCCGGCAACACTGGAGAGGTAATCTCCGGTAACAATGCCAACGGAATTATCAATATACATTCTGCCGATTATATAATATTAGACGGAAGACCGGGTGGAACCGGAAGCATACCGGATCTTGAAATCAGAAATACCGGAACTTCATCTAATGCAAATACTATAGCGCTTGACAGCGGAGCTACAAATTGCGTTATTAAGTATGTAAATTCATACAACAATACTAACGCAACCACGGGTGCGAGAAACATAGAGATTGGTACTTCACCAAACATTCCCGGTGGATGCTCTAATAATCTTTTAGATAATTGCTATGTAAACGGCGGTAGAACTGGTATCGGAAGTGACGGGGGATCAGGTGCATCAGCAAATGCCAACGTGGACAACGTAATTTCAAATTGTGTAATCGAGAATTTTGGTTTTGTGGCTGTCTGGCTTTTAAATCTTACCAGTAATACAACTGTGGAAAATAATATAATTAACGGCACTGGAACTCACAGTGGAATTGCAAATGTGACTGCTATAAATATTCAAAGCACATTTGACGGATATACAATTAACATCAGGAAAAATAAAATTACAAACTTTATTGCTACCTCTACAGCTACAACATTAGCGCCGAGAGGAATTGCAACGATTACGGCACCGGGGACAGGATCGGTTTTGAATATCGAAAATAATTTTATTTCAATGACGGCAGATAATATTAATGCAGCAACAACTTATGGAATTTATACTACAGGTACATCAGAAAACTATACATGTAATATTTATTATAATACAATTTTGATTGGCGGAGTACAGACAGGAGGATTAGCCGGAAGGATTGTTTCCGCACCAATTGTGAAACAGTCAACTGTTCCCGGAGTTGTCTATAATCAAAAAAACAATATCTGTATAAACACCAGGACAGGCGGGACAGCAGGTGTAATACATGCAGGTGTCGGGATAAACGGAGATGCAGGTACACTGGATATAGATTACAATTGTTATTATTCAGCAACCGGAACGCCGGCTTCATGGGACTCAACAAACTATGCAACACTTCAGGCATATCAGAATGCGATTGGAAATTACGAAGAAAATTCCAGAGACAAAAATGTAACATTTGTTTCAAGTTTGGATCTGCACTTAGACGGTTCATCAATTCAGGATCCTGATCTTAGCGCCAGACCTATTGCAGGAATTACGGAAGACATAGACGGAGTAACAAGGAGCACGGCATTCCCCTATAAAGGAGCAGATGAATCGACAGCATTTAATTTAAAAACATTAAACTTAAAAGTAAATCTCGAAGCATGCTCACCTGTGCAGGATACAGTGGTGGTATCGCTGAGAAATAATTTTTCTCCATATAGTTTAGTAGAAATGTCAAAAGTGTATTTAAGTAATACTGGAACTGCATCAGTTAGCTTTGCAAAAGCAGTGGACGGAGTTAATTATTATGTAGTGGTAAATCACAGAAATTCTATAGAGACATGGAGTAAATCAGGTGGAGAAATTTTTGCCGGAGGTGTATTGAATTTTGATTTTACGACAATGTCATCGCAGGCATTTGGAAATAATCTTGTACAGGTAGGTGCTAACTGGTCTAATTACACAGGTGATGTAAATCAGGAGGGCGTAGTAGATGTAGGTGATCTGACCATTATTGATAATGATGCTTTTGCATTTATTATAGGTTATGTACCGGCGGATTTAAATTGTGATGATGTAGTAGATCTGACAGATGCCTCTTTTGCAGATAACAATGCTGCGAATTTTGTATCTGTTATTAAGCCGTAGAAAAAAGTTGTGATAATTTGTTAATCGAAAATAAAAATTTAAATGGAGACAAGGGAGTGATACTCCCTTGTTTTATTTGGAGAATACTGTGCAGATTTATTTTTAGTTTTTTAATATGGTGGAATCAGAGGAATATAGAATTTTTTAAAACCAAACTAATTGATAAGTCTCATATACCGACCGAATATATTTGAATAACCACCAAGACACCAAGGCTCAAAGCTGAATTAATTCTAAATAACTCTTTTTTGAATGTTGTAAGACTTTAGACTTTGAGTTTGTCAGAAGTTTTATTTAAAGGTATCGTTGGAGTTTGTATAAAATGGAAATTATTATTCGGTAGGAAATTAAGAAATGATTTGAAAAAAGAATTAAATTAGATGAGCAGATTAAGATTAAACCATTTAGTTTTGTATGTAATCAAAAATATTAATCAATATGAAAAATATGATTTCGAAAATCAGATATCTGTCATTTATGATATTAATTTTATCAGTTATGACATTGCTGAATAGTTGTGAAAATAATTCTGTTGTCACACCTACAATAGGAACATTAGCTGGGAAAGTTTATTCTGTCTCAAAATTCACTTTGGGAAATATTGAGATTAAAGTTGGTAATAATTCTGTACTCTCTTCTAATACCGGTGAATTTTCGATGAATGATGTTGAATTTCCCTGTGATGTAACTCTCAGATACAACGGATCAAATTATGTAACAAAATATTTAAATGTAACTGAAGGTACTAATGCGTTTATTGTTTATGGAGTGGATTCATATACATTGACAACTAAGATAAAGATTACACTTCCTACCGGAATTTTCGATAATTCAAATAGTGGTACTTTTATCTTTTCAGATGGAATGAATGTAAATCTTTCCAAAAACTTTGATTCACAGACTCCGCAGGAAGATCTGTTTGTTTATTATGGAGGCAGTGTTTCTGTAATCGGCAAGATTCATGTGATTATTTATAATGAAGTAAATTCAAAAGTTATGACTTATGATAACTATGCATACAGTGAAGATATCGAACCGGTGATAGGACAGGAAACCACTTATGATTTTTCAATTGATCGGTTTAATTTGAACCCGGGTGAAAAGACAGTCAATATAAATATTCCGGTTCTGCCAAGCATAGGTTATGTAGGATTCAATTTTGTATCTTTTTCTCCTTTTAAAAATCTCAATTCCGAGTATTCTGTACGTCAGAATTTTTTTCTTCAATCTCCCGAGGTAGTTATTCCTTTGAATATTCCGGGGCTGGTCAGCTTTGCTGAAATACACACAAGCGGATATGTCGGAAAGGAACGATTAACTGAGGAGTCCAGTCAAAGTTTTGAAACAAAGAATGATCCTCAGCTTATTTCACCGGAAGATAATGCAACAGGAATCAGCGGCACTTCGAAATTTACTTTCAGTCAATCACAGGGATCCGGTGTTTATGTAATTGAAGTTTACAATACGACCAGTCATAAGAGGTATAATTTAGTTAAAAAGGATAATTCATTTTTGTTCAGTGAAATAATGGAAATGTCGGAAGGATCGACATCGAATAAAACTTACAACTGGTATGTCAGAAAATTTGGAGAGGCAGCAGACGTTAAGGATTATCTGAATAATTATTTTAACAGCGAAGTGTCATATAGATCAGGATCAAATCTCAGAAGTTTTACAACGGAGGAGTGAATGGTTTTAATCAGGAAGTTTTTTTCAATAAAGGTGGTGCATGTTAATTAGCGTGAACAAACGTAAAAATATAATTTAATCTGAGGGAAAGCAAATTTTAAATTAACATTGATATAATTTAAATTTATAAATATTTTGAGTCGAAAGGATAAAGAAATGACTAACCCGGAAATTAAAATTTTATTTAAAGAAGCTCTGACTGAAATTCTCGAATCAAGACCTGATCTAATAGAAAATGCAGTTTTAAATGCTGTAGAAGATATTGCTTTTATAAAAGCAATCGAAGAAGGTGATAAAAAGGAATATGTTAGCTATGATGAACTTATGAAAGTGATGGACAAAAAAATTAATACTACAGAAAATGAATAATGAATATTCGTGCTGAAAAAACTTTTCTTAAAGACTTAGACAAAATAAAAGATAAAACTCTTCTTTCAAATCTCCAAAAAGTAATCTCAAATTTTGACCAATTAAAATCAATTTCTGAAATTCCCAATATTAAAAAACTATCGGCAAAGAATAATTATTATAGAATTAGAATTGGTGATTTTCGAATTGGAATGTCAATAATCAGTAATGAAATAAGTTTAATCAGATTTCTTCATAGAAAAGATATTTACAAATATTTTCCATAATATATCTGAATTTTATCAACTGTTGAGTGAATGGATTTTTTTAAATTACCGGTGCGAGTTATGAGCAGTTAACTTTTTATTCTTATTATGATTTATCTTTATCACATCGTCCCAAAAAATCTTAAGGGAAATATTCTTTATCCTTTGAATTCATTAAAAGAAATTTATCCTGATATTTTTCAAGCGCGGCTGAAAAATTATGCCGGACGTGAATCCATTATGCAGCATTGGATTCCAACTTTAAATTGTTTATGGAATGACGTACTTCAATTTTCTGCTGTCGATCCAAAAGAAGTAAAGCAGGCACTTATTGAGGCAGGCAGAGATCCGGATTTTAATTTGACATGCTATCAGGTCGATCCAAAAATACTTTCACCTGAAAATACGATTGTATATTTGTATGCTCATGAGAATGTGAAGGATAAACTTCATCCCGGGAATTTTATTCCATATAATCCAGACGAAGTCTCAAAATATTCAACAATGCCTCAGGCGACTAAAGATTTTTACAAAGAAAGAATTGAAGAAGGCGGGCGGGTACTTCTGTTTCATAGAATTCCGCATATACTTTATAAAGGAAATCTTGATGTTGCAAATTTAAGTACTGTTACTGTTTAGTTATTTTTTATTCTTTTGAAAAATTTAGTAGATTTGGTATTCAAGAAAATTTACCAATTTAAAAATCACTTTTCTGTTTATTCTAAATAAAAAACTATTACCTTACATAGCTCATCTTTTTCACTTCCGAAAAATCTCCCGCAGTTAATTTGTAAAAATAAACTCCTCCTGAAAGTGCTGAAGCATCAAAGTTATATTTATAACTGCCAGGTGATAAGGTTGAATTAACAGGTACGGCAATTTCTTTACCAAGCATGTCATAAATTTTCAAAGATACAAATTCTGTATTAGAAATACTGAATTCAATCACTGTAGCTGGATTAAACGGATTTGGATAATTTTGGGACAGTGAATATCCTTCAGGAACATTTGACGAAGTTTGGGTAATGCCAATTGTCTGTGAATATTTTAAAGTTGCGAAATCATCCTGTGTATTCTGTCTGTAAGCAAAACCTGTAACGATGACATCTTCGTTTACATCTATACCAATTGCAACTGCCTCATCATGACGATTATTAAATCCACCATCATAATTTATTCTCCATTGTTCGACTCCTGCCGTGTTGTATTTAATTGTCATATAATTATCATTGAATGGAAGTTCAAAGGTCAGACCGGTGACATAAACATTTCCTGCGACATCCAATGCAATTCCTTTTGAATAATCATCAACGTTTCTGTTGCCGTTATAAAAATTTTCCCAAAGCATATTTCCATTCGGATCATATTTCAAAGTAAGATAATCAGCATCTTCACCGGCTGCTCTGACACCGTTCCCAGTAAGATAAATATTTGAAGAAGCATCAATTGCCATTGCTGTCACTCGGTCATAATTATTTCCACCGATACCTGCGTAATTTTTTCTCCATAATAAGTTTCCACTTGAATTATATTTAAGCATCATAACATCAAATCCATAATTACAAGCGACGATCACATTTCCTGAAGCATCAGTTTCCATTGCAATTACATCATCACTGCCGTATATCATTGTATCTTGACTAAGCCATTGCACTGCCCCGTCGGAATCATATTTTATAGTTGTTGCAAAAATTCTGTTCGGATTCATGTCAAATGTTTTTCCAGTTACATAAATATAATTTCCTACAACTTTAATGCATGTGATAGAGCTTCCCAGACCCTGTAAAAACTGCGTTCCCTTATACCTTCTTGTCCATAGAGAATCTCCGCTAGAATTATATTTTATCAGAAGCATACCACCATTATCAGTACTTCCGAATCTTCTGTAACCGCCGATATAAATATTTCCGGAAGCATCTGTACCGATTGAGCTTTTATAAATTCCCGGAGCTGCAGGACTCGCAACAGGTTCTCCAAATACTCTTATCCATTGTTCAATGCCGGCAGAATTATATTTTATCGTAACCTGAATTCCGTTCGCACCGCCGAAACCTATTGCACCGGTAACATAAACATTTCCCGAATTATCAACTGTGATTGCTCTTACACGGTCGTCATTTCCTGAGGGATTATGATATCTTGCAGTCCACTGTTCAACACCGGCAGAATTATATTTCACTGTCAGATAATCGTCACCCATATTTACAGCACGGCTTAATCCTGTTACATAAGTATTGCCTGCATTATCAATTACCATTGCCACAGGAACATCGTCATTGTTTGAAGATCCATTGTAAAAGCTGCTCCATTGCATACTCACCTGCGCATGGGATTTTAAATGAAACCCGGTGATGCTTATTATGATCAAAAAAGTTTTTAAAAATTTCATGCTATGTTTAATTAATTCTTTAAATTTAAATACTTTACAAAATTATTAAAAACAGAAAAGGAAATACAAGTAAAGATTATTCGGATTCTTACAGAAATTAGTAATGGTTACAGCTTGAATTGACTGTTTTTATAATAGAATTAGAGTTTTATAATGTATTTATTTTACAAATTTTACATGCAAATATTACCGTTAAATAGTTAGATATTTACAGAAACAAATAAATTTCAATTTCTTTTTATACAGTAAATTCTAATTTTGTAAATATTTAAAATTTAAATTTTAAAATTTGTTATTTATTATTCAATGAACGATCACTCTTTAATAAAATTATTAAGATCTTTTTCTGGTGCGGAGATAAAGGAGTTCGGGGAATTTATTTCAAATTCATATTACAATAAAAGGAATGCAGTCAAAAAATTATATGAGATAATAAGGAAGCAATATCCTGAGTTCAATGAAAAGAAGATTGATAAAAAAAAGATTTATCATTTGATTTTTCCTGATAAGGAATACAGTGAAAGTTCATTTTCTGTGATCATACATTATCTTCATGAACTTGCAAAGAGGTTCATTACCTTAAAAAGATTTGAAGAAAACAAATTTGAATATAATCAAAATCTTGAATCTGAATTATTTCAAAGAAAGCAGTCAGGCAATCCGGTAAGAAGTCTGGAAAAATCTCTGAAGGAACTCGACCCTTCGAAATATCTTTCGGATGATTATTACAATCTTAAATTCAGATTAAAATTTGAAACAATGTTTTATCTTTACGAATCGAACTATGGAGTATATGAGAAATTTTTAGACAAGATAGATTTTCAGGGAATGTATAAAGATTTTCATTATCATTATCTCATAAAGTCAATGCGGATGTATCTGAATTTACTCAATACAGAAAAAATTTATAAAAGAAATTATGACAAAGATCGGTTTGAGAAAATGGTGAAAAACATTGAATCTGAAATAGAAAATTTTGATGATGCCCCAATTGTGAAAGTATATTATTTCCTGATCATGATGCAGATAAATGAAAGTAGTGATGAGTTTTATTTTAAAGTGAAAGAGATCTTAAACAGTATTTCGGATAATATAAATATTGATGACCTGAGTGAAATTCTCATTAACATGCAAAACTTTTGTAAAAGAAAACTATCTGAAGGTAATCAGATTTTTCTTAGAGAGGAGTTTGACATTTTATCAAGGCAGCTCGAATCAAAGACATATTTAGTAAACGACAATATGCATTCCATATTTTACAGAAATGCTGTTAATATTGCATTGAAGCTGAATGAGCATGAATGGGTTAAAAATTTCATAAGTGTTTTCAAAGAAGATCTTCAGGATGAATACAGAGAAAGCACTTTTTTGTATTGCTCGGCTCAGTTTGAATTTTATATAAAAAATTATGACACTTCTTTGGAGATGCTTTCGAAATTAAAACTTGACGAAGTATATTTGAAATATGAAGTAAAGATATTGCAGATGATGATCTATTATGAAACTGACTCAGGAGAAAATCTACTTTCCTTACTTGAGACCTACCGTCATTTTTTAAAAAACAATGAAATGCTTCCGGGTAATAAGAAAAATTTATATCTGAATTTTCACAAATATCTGAATAAGCTTGTAAATGTAAAAAAGAAAAAGGACAGATCGGAATTAAGTGAGATTAGAAAAAAATTAGAGTCAGAAGCAATTGTAAATAATAAAGACTGGCTTTTAAAAAAGGTCGACGAAGTTCTGTCAGAAAATCTTGATCAAAAAAAATTGAGAAGAGCATAGAATGATTTTATTCCTGATTGTTATATCTGTCATTATAATATCTGTAATTGCTTTTTTAAATACTCCAAAGTTCGGAAAGCACCCATCCAAAGAAAGACTGAAGAGGATTCAAAGTTCACCAAATTACAGGTCAGGTACATTCCACAACAAAAGTCATACACCGGCTCTTTCAGAAGGTACAAGCTATTATAAAGTATTCAAAGAATTTTTTTTAGATAAAAAGGAAAGGGTATCTCCTAAAGATCCAATCCCATCGATGAAGACAAACCTAATGGATCTTGATATAAATGAAGATGCTTTAATCTGGTTTGGACATTCTTCATACTACATGCAAGTTGACAAAAAACGAATTTTAGTCGATCCTGTATTTAGCGGATCAGCATCACCTTTATCTTTTTTAGTCAAAGCATTTAAGGGAACTGACAGATATACAACGGACAATATTCCTGTAATTGATTATCTGTTTATTACTCATGACCACTGGGATCACCTTGACTATGAAACTGTGACGATTCTAAAGCCTAAGATCAAAAAAGTTATCTGCGGGCTCGGGACTGGTGAACATTTAGAGTACTGGGGTTATGATAAAAATATTATTATTGAAAAAGACTGGGATGAGGAAATTATTTTAGGAGATGAATTTATTGTACATACAACTCCTGCAAGACATTTTTCAGGAAGAGGTTTTAAAAGAAATAAAGTTCTATGGCTTTCATTTGTACTTCAGACTCCTTCAATGAAAATTTTCATTGGCGGGGACAGCGGTTATGATACACACTTTAGAGATATTGGAAATGTGTTTGGAGAATTCGATCTGGCAATACTTGAGCTCGGTCAGTATGATAAAAAATGGAGACACATTCACTTACTTCCTGAAGAATTTCTGACTGCTGCTTCAGAGCTGAAGGCAAAGCGGATAATGCCTGTACATTCTTCAAAATTCAAACTGGCAAATCATCAATGGGACGAACCTTTAAAATTAATTTCAGAATATAATTTTGAAAATAATTTTAAAATTATAACACCAAAGATAGGAGAAAAGGTAAACTTAAAAGATATCGATCAGAAATTTTCCAGTTGGTGGGAAGAAATTAAATAGCTATTTAAATCCATGCCAGCGCATCGCAGATACAGGCAAAGAAGTAATAACATTGATATAGTTCAATTTTATAAATATTTTGATTTCAAACAATTTTGAAATGACATACTCCGGTCAGAATAAAGAAACTTTGACTAAAATTCAGATCATAAGAAACGATCACTTATTAAATTTATTTTTTTCTATGAAAATATTTCTAATCACTTTTTCAATATTTTTCATCTCCTGTAATTTATCATTAGCTCAGAGTTTTAATGAAAAACCACCGGTACCTTATCTCGAGCAGTTTGATCTGAAAGATATGCTGAAAGACATTTTCACTAAAAAGAAAAAGACAATCGATTCAAGTGCTTTAAATCCCAAAAAGGAATTGCGCATTACTATTCTGCCCGGAGCTGCTTACAATCCTGCGACTGACATTGTAATAGGAGTCTCGGCAAATGCTTCATGGTATTATGGTGATCCTTCGAATACAAATAATTCTTCTATAAATACTGGAGCTTCTTATACTACAAAAAACCAGTTGAAATTATCTTTTCAGTCAAATATTTATACAAGTAAAAATGAATGGCTTATCGGAGGTGACTGGCGTTACTGGAAATATGTTCAGGATACATATGGATTAGGAACTAACACTGCACAATCCGTTGGTCAGAATATGGATTTTGATTTTATAAGACTAAATCAGAATGTACTTAGGAGAGTCGGGAAATATGCTTATGTAGGTTTAGGATATGATCTTGAATATTATACAGATATATCTACATTAAGCAACGAAAATGATAGTATTATTTACCCAAGTTTTAATAGTGTTTACAGCCGGCAGCAGGGATTTGATTCTGCATCTTATCTGGCATCAGGTTTAATGGCAACTGCTACTTATGATTCAAGAGATAACACGATCAATCCATTTAAGGGATATGTTTTTACAATTCAGTATCGTAATTATAATGAAATATTTGGCAGCTCAAGCAATTATCAGACCTTAAATTTTCAGGCACAAAATTATCATTCGTTTAATAAAAAAGACACTTATATATTAGCCTCACGTTTTCTGGCATCGACATTATTGAATGGTCGTGTGCCATACATGGTATTGAATGCAATTGGCTGGGATAAATATAATACGACCGGGCGGGGTTATGTGCAGGGAAGATTCAGGGGAAAAGATTTTTTGTATTTAGAAATTGAAAACCGAATCACAATTACGAAAAACAGATTCTTTGGAATTGCTGTTTTCGCAAATGCTGAAACGATGAGCAACTTTGACGGAGGAGTAAAACTTTTTGATTATATAAAACCTGCTGCAGGAATTGGTCTGAGATTTTTGTATGATAAATATTCACGTACTAATATTTGTATAGACTATGCTCGCGGAGTTGACGGTTCGAGCGGGATATGGTTTAATCTTGGAGAGTTTTTTTAAATCGAAAAATTTAATTCGTTTACCGCAGAGTCCGAAGAGCACGTGACTCTGCGGATACAAAATATATTGATAGCTTGCAAACATCATTCCCATCTCAAAACTTCTTATATCAAAATTAATTAGAAGCAATACTGAAAGTGAGGATTAGTGCCCTTGTTGGTGTTCCTGTAAGTTTGCAGAATCCTATGTATAGATTTCTCAATTATTGAATGCAAACTTTCAGGTCACCAACAAGCTGAAATCAATAGCACGACCGACAAGTTGCTTTGTTGTTGGAGACCAAAAAAGTTTGATTTGTTTTAAAATTTAATCTAAACATTAAATTTTCAAACTTTTTTGGAACTCCAACAACGGTACGAATTCAGTTACCGCAGAGTCCGAAGAGCACGTGACTCTGCGGATACAAAATATATTGATAGCTTGCAAACATCATTCCCATCTCAAAATTTCTTATATCAAAATTAATTTGATGCAATTCTGTAAGAGAGGATTTCAGATTCATCATTAATGTCAATAATTCCTATACCGGTTGGATATGTAATTGTAGAAAACTCGATATCATTTACGAATTGTGTTCTTTTCATTAAACCGAATTTTGAATAATAATTGTAAACGGGATCATTTGGGAAAAAATTGTAAGTCGTTTTTTCTTTCATACAACTGGTTGTAACAGAAGGGGTTGTTACATTTTCGAACCCAAGATAATTTCTGGTAATTTCTGCACCGCCATTAGTGGATGTCCATTCTGTACCTGTTACTATTGGATACTTTAAAGTGCTTGATAGTGACTCACCTGAATTTACTATTTCAACTGAATTCAAATTAAAATTACCGATGAAGTCAGAAGAAATAATGTTTGATTTTCTGATAATACTGAGAGGGAATAAACCATTTGCAGGCTGAGTTCTAGATGAATATAAAATTAATGCTGTATCATTATTGAGATAATAATATCTGTTTGATCTTGTCATTCCTTCACTTGTAAATTCATCCAGAAAACATTTTGTGACAACGGAATTGATAACTGTATCATATAGTATTGTGACTGTACCTGTAATAACGGTAGGGTTATTAAGAAAATAATGTAAAATGGAATCCGGTCTGATATCAGATATGGTTATTGTTCTTTTATAATTCCAGTAACTGCCATCAGTAAACGGATATCTGAAATCAGAAGTGTCAACTACAGAGACAGGGTCATCAGAACAATTTATAATTGTTAAAGATATAATTGTAAAAAGAAAAATATATATTATAATGAACTTCGCTTTATACATTCGGATATTTTAAATTGATAAAATGATCAATATATTTTTTAAAGTTTGAACTTATCAAATTCATTTTATACTTTCAAATTATTTAAGAGAATTCAATAAGGAAGGATCAAAATTATTCAAAAATGAAATACCCATTCTCACTATTAGTTTTAAAAGGTGTTGGTATATTAAAATAATTTACTGCAAAATCATTTATAGAACTGAATGGTCCTTTCTTTGTAACATTCCACGTAAAGTTATCACCGCTGAAGTCTTCTGTTGCAGAATCTTCAAGCCAGTCAAAAGTAAAATTATTTTCGGAAGTAAAAATTCGGTAAGTTGTATGGCTTACATTATTAAATAATTCGATTTCATAAATGCCACTACCTTCTCCAGAGCTGAATGAAAATGGAGTTGAGCTATTTATAATTTCTTTGAAAATAACAGGTGTTAAGATCTCACATGGTTCATTCATTTTTAAATAATTTGAAGTATTTGGATTTATAATGACACTACCGCCTGAGTTAGCAATATTATAATTCCAACTATTTACAATATTATAATAAGTATCAGGGATCCCTGTTGGAATTTTAAACTGTAAATAATTTCCGGTTAACTCTGAAATACCTATGCTGGAAACACTGTAATTTTTTTGAGAAAACGATATATAATAATAACTTAATACATTAGGATAAATTAATTCCAACGTACATTCAGCATCAATTTCACCCGGGTTCAAAGATAACTGGTCTTTTGTAAATAAGTAATTTATTACATCACCATTATTAAGTTCTATTTCCGGACTTGAACCATAATTTTCATAAGATAGAATATTGAGATTAACATCTCTTAAATAAGTTATCACATATATTTTACCTTTGATGACATTATTAAAAACCGGGATTTGAAGAGTGATAGTCTGCTCAGGAGAAAGGATGTTTCCATAAACGTTTGTAAAATCATTATCGGAATATATAACTTTGCATATTACATTCTGTTGAATTATCTCAGAAGGTATTGTAATATTTAAAGTTGCGTATGTATTATTTATAGGATATTTATCAAATGAAAGTTCTATGTAAGCAGCACTCAAATTTTTATACAAATCTGTTTTTGAATTGAATGACGAATCGGATACAGTCAGATCATAAGGAATGGAAATTCCGCTAAAATTAAATCTACCGTCATCTAAAGTTCGAATAGTCCTTCCCTGCGTCGAAACTTTTATGTTTGATAATGGGTGATGATAATCATTATAAATTACTCCTGAGACATCGGACACAGGACCTGTTGCATTATCACAGCTAATTTCAAAAAATGAAATAGTAATTATTGAAATGAAAATTGTCAGGGATAAAAATTTGTTCTTCTTCATAAATTATTAAATAAATTATTTTTAATAAAACTTAATGTTTGATTTTTCAAGTATATAAAATTTAACTTTAATAGTATTCGTTAAAGTGCTCAACAAAAAAATTATTCAAAAGTAAAATACCTAGGGTGACTTTGCGAAATAAATGTATTTTGTATGTTGAATTTATTTACCGCATAATCATTCAATGAGCTAAAGGTTCCTTTCTTTAAAACTAACCAGGTGAAGTTATCACCGCTGAAGTTTTCATACCCAGCTTCCTCTAGTCCTTTGAGTGTAAAATTATTTTCAGAAGTGAATATTCTGTAATTAGTTGTTATAAAACTGGTATTATTATATAAATAAATTTCGTACACCCCGCTTCCTTCTCCGGTACTGAATGTTAATGTAGTATTATTATTCACATTCACAGCATTATTAGCCGGGGATAATAGTTCGCATGGACTATTTAATTTTAAGTAATTTGATGTATTGGGATCTAAAGAAATATTACCATCTGTATTGCCAATATTATAATAGATTATCGAATAAAAGGCATCAGGAATTCCGGTTGGAATTTTAACATGGAATTTACTTTCTAACAATTGTGAAAAAAAAGTAGTATTAGTATAAATATAATTTTTAGGTGAAAAGGTTAAATAAAAATTACCAAATGAAACGATATTGTTAGTTTCTATTATACATTCAACAACTTTTTCACCGGGGTTTAAAGATAACTGATCAATAGTGAATGTGTAATTTACAGCGTCACCATTACTGACTTCAATGTCCGGACTTACACCATAGTTTTCATAAGAAATAATTCTGTAACTGGAATCTGCTTTATAAGTCAAAACATAAATTTTACCTTTAATGACATTATTAAAAACCGGTACTTGTAAAATGGCATTCTGATTAGAAGAAATCAAAGTACTATATATGTTTGTATATTCTTTATCAGAATAAATAACTTCACAAGTTACACCCGGTTGAAATATTTCAGGTGGCAATTGTACATCAATATATGCATATGAACTTTTGCTAAGATATTTGCGAAATTCAAGATTTAAGTCAGATATATTTAAACCTTTATAGATATCAACATTGAGATTGAATGTAGAATCCGAAACTATCAGGTCATACGGCATTGATATTCCACTCAGATTAAATCTGCCGTCTTCAGAAGTCAGGACTGTCTGACCTTGCGAAGAAACTTTTATGTTCGCTAAAGGGAAATGAAATTTATTGTGAATAGTACCGGAAACACCGGACACAGGATCGGTAGCATTATCACAACTGAGATCAAAAAACGAAATTATAAAAATTGATATAAGAATTGACAGGGATAAAAATTTGTTCTTCTTCATAAAATATTTATTTAATTATTTTAATAATATTTAATTTTTGATTTTTTAAAATTATAAAATTAAGTTAGAAGTAGTTTTATTTTATAACCTGCCTTATAATTATCCGAGCAAAGTTATTTAATCTAGATTTGAATTGCAACAATATATTTGAATGCGTTTCCTTTCAGGTCACTAACAAGTTAAGAGTATGTCATGACTTGCAAGAGGCTTAGTTGTTGGAGACAAAAAAAGTTTGATGTAATTCTAAATTTATTCTGTACATTAAATTCTTCAAATTTTTTTGGAACTTCAACAACGGCTCGAGGATTTCAACATCGGCGGCAACCTCCCCCCGGCTCTTCAATGTCATTAAGTTAAGAGTGAAGTTTCGTCGCTATCAGCAAACCCCTCCCAGCCTCCCCTTTGAAAAAAAGGGGAGGAGCTTGAACTTTTAAATTAGAAATTTATATAAATCAAATTATTATTTAAAAATCCCTTAACATAATGGCATTACCCTGACTCCCACCTTGAAAACAAGGAGGGGAGGAAATAACATGTTAAATCTTTTCTTAAACTCATACCCGAATAAAGAAAAAAGTGGCGTTGACCACAATTTCCTGTATTGACTTTGCTAACCATTTTCAGTAATTTGAAGTTTTCCCCAAAAAGGAACTTTATTGAATTTTGTCTAAAATTCAGAATTTTTATATAATATTAAGATGGCACTTAGAAAACTAAAACCAATGACGCCCGCGACGAGATACTACAGTATCTCATCATTTGATGAAATTACAAAATCCACACCGGAGAAATCTCTGCTAAGACCTTTGAAAAAATCAGGCGGCAGAAACAATCTTGGAAGGATCACTTCAAGACACAGAGGCGGCGGTCATAAAAGAAGATACAGATTAATAGATTTTAAGAGAAACGGAACCGGTGATTTTGAAGTACTGGCAGTAGAATATGATCCGAACAGAACTGCAAGGATCGCACTTGTCGCAGATGAAAAAGGAGTAAAGAGTTATATCATCGCTCCTGACGGAATTAAGGTCGGGGAGAAGATCGAAAATTCAAATGAAGCAGAAGTCAAATCAGGAAACGCACTTATCTTAAAAGTAATACCGGTTGGAACATTCATACATAATATAGAGATGAAGCCGGGTAAAGGAGCTCAGATTGCAAGGAGCGCAGGGACTTCAGCACAGATCATTGCAAAAGATGAAAAATATTCACAGGTGAAACTTCCTTCAGGTGAAGTAAGACTTATCAATAATGACTGCAAGGCAACTATCGGAATCGTAAGTAATACAGATCATGAAAATATTAGTTTAGGAAAAGCGGGAAGATCAAGATGGATGGGTAGAAGACCACATGTAAGAGGAGTAGCAATGAATCCTGTAGATCATCCGATGGGCGGCGGTGAAGGTAAGACTTCAGGCGGCGGACATCCGGTCAGTCCATGGGGATTACCTGCAAAAGGTTATAAGACAAGAAAAAAGAAAAATATTTCAAATAAGTTTATAGTTAAGAAAAGGAAATAATTAATGTCAAGATCGCTCAAAAAAGGTCCAAATCTGGACTACAAGCTTTTAGATAAAGTGGATAAGTTAAATTCACAGAATCAGAAAAAAGTAATAAAAACCTGGTCAAGAGCATGCACTATTACTCCTGATTTTGTAGGTCATACTTTTGCAGTACATAACGGAAATAAATTCATACCTGTATATGTTTCGGAAAATATGGTAGGTCATAAACTCGGAGAGTTTTCACATACCAGAACATTCAGAGCGCATTCAGGACAAAGAAAAGATGAAAAGGCAGGAGGAAGATAAATGGAAGCCAGAGCATTAAAAAGACATATCGGAACATCACCGAGAAAGATGAGACTTGTAGTAGATCTTATCAGAAATAAAAGAGTGGACGATGCAGTAAATATGCTTAAGTTCACAAATAAAAGCGCAGCGAAAGTTGTGGAAATGACTGTAAGATCAGCTTACAGTAACCTCGTCAATAAATTGGATTCAGGAAGATTGAGTCAAGGCGATGTAGTTATAAAGGAAGCTTATGTAAATGAAGGTCCGTCAATGAAAAGAATATTGCCGGCACCACAGGGAAGAGCATTCAGAATACAAAAAAGATCTGCACACTTGACCATAGTGGTTGAGCAAGTAGAAGAAAAATAATATCTGTTATAAAAAATTATAAACAACTATAAATTATAATCTTTAAGATTATTAAGGAGTATTTTTGGGACAAAAGACACACCCCGTCGGATTTAGATTAGGAGTTATCAATACCTGGGATTCAAACTGGTATGATGACAAAAGTTTTGCAAAGAAACTCATGGAAGATTCCGTGATCAGGTCATATATTAAGAAAAGACTTGAGAAAGCCGGAATTGCAAAAATTGCCATTGAGAGAACATTAAAAAAGATAACTCTGACGATACACACATCCCGTCCCGGATTTGTTATTGGAAAAAGCGGTAAAGAGATCACACAGCTTGAAAGCGAGATCAAAAAGATCACAGGAAAAGAAGTCAAGATCAATGTAGCTGAGATCAAGAAACCTGAATTGAATGCAATGTTGGTTGCTGAAAATATTGCAGGTCAGCTTGCAAACAGGGTTTCATTCCGAAGGGCAATGAAGTCAGCGATTACGAATACAATGAGAATGGGTGCAGAAGGAATAAAGATAATGTGCGGAGGAAGACTTGGCGGAGCAGAGATAGCAAGATCAGAGCAGTATAAAGAAGGAAGAATTCCTTTACAGACAATAAGAGCAGACATTGATTATGCTTCAGTTACTTCTCATACAATTTACGGAGCTATTGGAGTGAAAGTATGGATTTGCAGAGGTGAAAAATTGTCAAGAAATTAATTAAGAAACTAAATCAGAAATTAAAAATATACCGGAGATTTTATTATGTTAATGCCCAAAAGGGTTAAATTCAGAAAAGCGCAGAGAGGACATTTAAGAGGAAATGCAGGCAGAGGATTTACTATAAATTTCGGAACATACGGATTAAAGTCAATGGAGCCGGGCTGGATCACAGACAGACAGATCGAGGCAGCAAGGATCGCATTGACAAGATACATGAAAAGAGACGGAAGAGTATATATCAGAATTTTCCCGGATAAGCCAGTTTCAAAAAAGCCGGCAGAAACAAGGATGGGTAAAGGAAAGGGAGCTCCGGAATTTTGGGTAGCTGTAATCAGACCGGGCAGAATAATGTTTGAAATAGACGGAGTATCTAAAGCAATTGCAGAAGAAGCTTTTAGATTAGCTTCTCACAAACTTCCGCTTAAGACTAAATTTGTAGCAAGAATAGACTAAGTAAGTATAGAAATAAAATAAATTATTAAGATTAAGTTCTAAAAAAATAAAATGAAAATCACTCAGATAAGAGAAATGACAGATGAAGATCTGAAGATAGCGCTTAAAGACAATCACGAAGCACTTCAGAATTATAGATTTCAGCTTGCCACAGGACAGTTGGAAAATTATAAGTCATTGTCAGCAACAAAAAAAGACATTGCAAGGATCAATACAATTATCAAAGAAAAACAGATCAAAGCAAAATCTTAAATCAATTATAAAGCTTAAATAACAATAACAGATGTCTGAAGAAACAAAAGAAGAAGTCAACGAAACACCGGAAAACACTCCTGAGGAAACAGCATCAGAAACTCCTTCGGAAGCACCGGTAGAAAACTCAACAAAAGCTGCAGTAAATGCAACTGAAGAAACTCCAGTGGAAACATCAAATGAAACTCCAGTGGAGACAGTTGAAGCAAAATCAGAAGTTAAAACTGAAGAAGTAAAAAAGAAGACTTCCCATTCAGGATTAAGAAAAACAAGAGTATGCTTAGTCCTAAGTAATAAAATGGATAAGACAATTATCGTAAGTGATGAGAGAAGGATTCAGCATCCGATATATAAGAAGTTTTATAAAAAGACGACGAAATTTGCTGCGCATGATCCTGAAAACAAATGTGATATTGGTGATAAAGTAAAAATAATGGAAACCAGACCTTTGAGTAAAACAAAGAGATGGAGACTTGTAGAAATAGTAGAAAAAGTTAAATAACACAATTTTATATAAAATAGATTATCAATAATGATACAGGAAGAAACCAATTTAAACGTCGCTGATAACTCCGGAGCCAAATCAGTAAGATGCATTAGAGTTCTCGGAGGATCTGACAGAAGATACGCAGGTGTAGGTGATGTAATAGTGGTTACGGTAAAGTCAGCAATACCGGGTGGAACAGTAAAGAAAGGATCAGTTTCAAGAGCAGTAATAGTAAGAACTGCAAAAGAGACCAGAAGAAACGACGGAACATATATTAAGTTTGATGAAAATGCAGCAGTACTTATCAACAATAACAATGAGCCGATGGGAACAAGGATCTTTGGACCAGTAGCAAGAGAGTTAAGAGATAAACAATTCATGAAAATTATATCATTAGCACCGGAGGTTATTTAAAAAATGGCAGATAAAAGAAAAACAACGAAAACAAGATTGAAAAAGAATGACACAGTAAAGGTCATTTCCGGCAACTCAAGAGGTGCAGTCGGTAAAGTTCTTTTTATAAATAATGAAAAAGGGTCTTTGATAGTGGAAGGTGTGAACATTGTTCACAGACATACAAAACCAAATCAAAAGAATCCACAGGGCGGTATAGTAAAGAGGGAAGCTCCAATTAATTTATCAAATGTAATGCTGATGTGTCCAAAGACAAACCAGCCTACAAGAATTGGAATGCAGTTGATAAATGAAGATTCAACAGGTAAAAAATCTTCAAAAAAGACAAAGATGAGATTCAGCAAAAAAGCACAGGAAATAATTATCAGTTAAAACATAAATGGCTAAAACTAAACAAGACAGAAAAAAAGAAACCGATGGATCTGGAAAAGAAATAAAAGATTCTAAATCCAAAGAAGGTTTTAAAGAAGAAAAAGTTGAAATTAATCTTCTTCATACATACAGGGATAATATTGTACCTGAATTAAAAAAGAAGTTTAATTATAAAAATGTGATGCAGGTACCAAAGCTCGAAAAGATCAATATCAATGTCGGGGTAGGAGCTGCAACTACAGATGCGAAACTTATAGAGACAACTGTAAAAGAGCTTGAAGCAATTACCGGTCAAAAACCTACAGTAGTCAAAGCGAAAAAGTCTGTATCTAATTTTAAACTCAGAGAAGGCGTGGATATCGGAGTAAAGTTAACGCTGAGAAATGCAAGAATGTTTGAATTCCTTGAAAGGTTCATCAGGATTTCCATTCCGAGAGTAAGAGATTTCAGAGGACTATCTGACAAGAGTTTTGATGGCAGAGGAAATTACAGTCTGGGTATAAAAGAGCAGATCATATTTCCGGAAATTAATGTTGACAATGTGAACAGGATCTCAGGAATGGATATTACTTTTGTTACTTCTGCAAAGACAGACGAAGAATCATTAGCGCTGCTCAAGGCGTTTGGACTTCCTTTTATAAAAAGGCAATCAAATAATTAATTAAGATTATAGTATAATGGCTAGAAAAGCATTAATAGCAAAACAAAAAAGAAAAGAGTATCTGGTAGAGAAATATGCCAAGAAGAGAAAGGAACTGAAAGCCAACGGTGATTATGAAGGTCTTCAGAAACTTCCAAGAAACAGCAGTCCGAGCAGATTAAATAACAGATGTAATGTAACCGGCAGAGTAAGAGGTTATTACAGAAAATTCGGAATGTCAAGATTGGTATTCAGAGAGTTAGCATTACAGGGAAAGATCCCGGGTGTAATTAAATCAAGTTGGTAAATTAAAAGATTCAGGAGAATTATAAAATGTCAATGACAGATCCCATTGCGGATTATTTAACGAGAGTAAGAAACGCAATCAAAGCCGGTAAGAAAACGGTAGATATGCCAGCTTCGAAATTCAGAGAAGCTATCAGTGTGATATTGAAGAAGTCGTCATTAATTGGTGATTTTACTACGGTTGAAACTGATGATAAATTCAAGATGCTAACGATCAAGCTGAAATATAATGATGGTGAAAGTGTGATACTTGGATTAAAGAGAATCAGCAGACCCGGTATCAGAAGATATGTCGGACATGAAAAACTTCCGAGAGTAAGAAACGGATTAGGTATAGCTATAATTTCAACATCAAAAGGATTATTAACAGATAAGGAAGCCAGAAGTCAAAAAGTTGGCGGCGAAGTTGTCTGTCATATTTGGTAAATAATTTAAAAGTATAACTGTAAAAGAAATGAGCAGAATAGGTAAAAAACCGATTGAACTTTCAGACAAAGTAAAAGTCACACAAAAGGGTCAGCTAATAGAAGTTACCGGACCTAATGGAACTCTTAACCTTGAATTGACAGGCGGAGTAAGTGTTGACATTAAAGACAAAGAAGTGACACTTCAGAGAGCAGATGACAGTAAAAAGAACAGGTCATTACATGGATTATACAGATCTTTGATAAACAATATGGTAATTGGTGTAGATACTGGATTTTCGAGAAAGCTTGAATTGATGGGAATTGGATACAGAGCTGAGCTTAAGGGAAATAATTTAGTTCTAATGCTTGGATATTCACATCCGACAGTATTTTGTCCGCCATCGGAAATTACAATTGAAGTACCTACACCAAACTCAGTATTGGTAAAAGGTATAAGTAAGGAACTTGTAGGACTTGTAGCGGCAAAGATCAGATCATTCAGAAAGCCTGAGCCTTATAAAGGAAAAGGAATTAAGTTTGAGGGCGAAGTAGTAAGAAGAAAAGCAGGAAAGACAGCAGCAAAATAATTATAAAGAGATTTAAACGACAATGAATCAAATAGAAAAAAGCAGAAAGAGAAAAGAGAGGATCAGATATCAGATCAGGAAAAAGCTACGCGGTACTTCTGAAGTTCCGAGATTAGTAGTATACAGAAGTCTTGATCATATTTATGCTCAGCTTATAGACGATGTAAATTCAAAAACAATATTGACAGTATCCACTAAATCAAAGGATGTATCAGAAAAGCTGTCAGGAGTAAAAGGTAAGGTTGAAAAGAGCAAGCTTATAGGAAAATTAACAGCAGAGAAAGCTGTATCAAATAGTATAAGTTCAGTTGTTTTTGACAGAAATGGATATTTGTACCACGGAAGAGTGAAAGCTCTTGCTGATGGAGCACGCGAAGGTGGTTTAAAATTCTGATTAAAATTAGTATATTGCAAGTTCCTTGCAAACTGATTTCGGTTAAATTTTACAACTCTCGGGTCGTCTAATGGCAGGACACCGGCTTTTGGAGCCGCTCGTGGAGGTTCGACTCCTCCCCTGAGAACAAAAAAAACAAAGCGGATTTTAAAGAAATTTAAATTTAATGAAAAAAAAGAAAAATTATAAAGCCGGAGAGTTAGAACTTAAAGACAAGATGGTTCATATCGGCAGGGTAGCTAAAGTGGTAAAAGGCGGTAGAAGGTTTAGCTTTTCATCAGTGTCAGTAGTCGGAGACGGAAACGGACATGTAGGAATTGGATTAGGAAAAGCGAACGAAGTAACTGATTCTATCAGGAAAAGCGTTGAAGATGCGAAGAAGAATGTGATTGAAGTTCCGATTGTAAAAGGAACAATTCCGCATGAGATAATTGGAAAATACGGAGCAGCAAAAGTAATGCTGAAGCCGGCTTCACCCGGTACAGGAATAATTGCCGGTGGTGGAGTAAGAGCTGTACTTGAATCAGCAGGAGTACAGGATGTATTGACAAAATTACAGGGCTCATCGAATCCGCATAACGTTGTAAAAGCAACGATAAGAGCTTTATTATTATTGAACGATGCAAAGAAAGTCGCTGACAGAAGAGGCATTACAGTTCAGGAATTATTTGCAAATTAATTACAAATAAGTTTACATGTTAAAAATTACACAAACAAAGAGTATAATAGGAAGGCTTAAGAAGCAGAAGCTGACAATAGAAGCTTTGGGATTAGGCAGACCAAATTATTTTACCATAAAAAAAGACACACCGCAGATCAGAGGAATGATCAACGTAGTCAAGCATCTGGTAAAAGTAGAAGAAAATTATAAACAGTAATCCTGTTTCAGAAAACAAAGTTCTTTATAGTCCTTTGTCCTAAATGATAAGGTCAAAGGAATTTTAATTAAATTCGTAAGTAAAAGAAAATTTTTCAATGGACATTTTAAGTAATTTAAAATACGCTGAGGGCTCCCGCAAAAAAAGAAAGAGAGTGGGGAGAGGTCAGGGATCAGGACACGGCGGCACATCTACAAGAGGTCATAAAGGACAGCACTCCAGATCCGGAGCTAAATTCAGAGCCTGGTTTGAAGGTGGTCAGATGCCTCTTCAGAGAAGAGTTCCAAAGTTTGGATTTAAAAATATCAACAGAGTTGAATATTCTGTAATGAATTTAGATGATATTCAGAAACTTATTGACGATAAAAAAATTCTTGAGACATCTATAGATAAAGAATATTTATTGAAAAATAAATTACTAAAAGGCAAGAATAAGCCTTTAAAGATATTGGGTAACGGTGAAATAACTACCAAATTAGATATTACTGCTGATGCATTCAGTAAAACTGCGATCGAAAAGATAGAAAAAGCAGGAGGAAAAGCAGTTAAATTATGAGTGGATTTTTTGAAAGTTTCAGAAATATATTTAAAATTGAAGAGCTCAGAAACAGGTTATTATTCACGCTTGCAATCCTTGTAGTAGTAAGGATCGGAGCTCATATAACCCTTCCGGGAATAGACGCTTCATTACTGGCAGAAGCTTCAAAAAATCAGGATTCTAATACATTATTCGGATTATATGATATGTTTGTCGGTGGTGCTTTCCAGAATGCAGCTATTTTTGCATTGGGAATTATGCCATATATCAGTGCATCTATTATAATTCAACTTTTAGGAGCTGTATTCCCTTATTTTCAGAAGCTTCAGAAAGAAGGAGAAGACGGAAGAAAGAAGATCAATCAGCTTACAAGATTTGGAACTATACCTGTGGCAGCATTACAGGCATGGGGTGTAAGTGTTCAGCTTGGATCCAGAACAGTTGGAGATCTTAGCGTAATCAGTCCGGAAATTTCAAGTGCGTTCTTTACTTTATCTACAGTAATATTGCTGACAGGCGGTACGGTATTTATGATGTGGCTGGGTGAGCAGATCACTGACCGTGGTATTGGAAACGGAATATCGCTTATTATTTTTATAGGAATTATTGATAAATTTCCATATTCGGTATTTGATGAATATCAGATAGTTTCATCCGGTGCAAGAAATATTCTTGTTGAGATAATATTTATTATCGGATTCTTACTGATAATAGCCGGTGTAATTGCTGTTACAGTAGCAACAAGGAAAATTCCTGTACAGTATGCTAAAAGAGTAGTCGGAAGAAAAGTTTTTGGTGGAGTCACACAATATATCCCTATGAAAGTGAATTCAGCAGGTGTTATGCCTCTGATATTTGCTCAGTCGATAATGTTTGTTCCAAGTACAGTTCTGTCATTCTTTCCGAACAGTGATTTTATGCAGAGTGTAGCAAAGTATTTTGATTACACAAGCTGGTTCTATTCGCTAGTTTACGGATTATTAATTGTCTTTTTTACATATTTTTATACAGCTATCGCATTTAATCCAAAGGATGTTTCGGATAACATGAAAAAGCAGGGCGGATTTATTCCGGGTGTCAGACCAGGTAAGCCGACTTCGGATTACATTGATAATATACTAACAAAGATCACATTACCCGGTGCTATATTTTTAGCGATAATAGCTATTATTCCGACATTTTTGATGAAGCTTGGCGTCACAACAGGATTGTCACAGTTTTTTGGCGGAACGAGTTTACTAATTATAGTTGGTGTTGCATTAGATACATTACAGCAGATTGAGTCCCATTTATTGATGAGACATTATGACGGATTTATGAAATCCGGTAAGTTAAAATCTAGAAGGTAAGATTTTTTAATGTCATTAATAAAGACTGAAAAGGAAATAGATCTTATTAGAGAAAGCAGTAAAATTGTAGCAGGTGTTTTTGAACATCTCAGAGATCATATAAAGGAAGGAATCCCGACAGCAGAAATTGATAAATTAGTAGAAGATTTTATATTATCAAAAGATGGAATACCGGCATTCAAAGGTTATAGAGTTGGTAAAAGAGTTTTTCCGGCTAGTAGTTGTATATCAGTAAATGATGAAGTAGTTCACGGAATACCCGGTAACAGAAAACTTGAATCCGGTGATGTAGTATCTGTAGATGTAGGAGTTAAGAAAAACGGATATTTTGGAGACAGTGCATATACATATAAAGTAGGTGAGACTTCTGCGAAAATAAATAAGCTTTTAAAAATAACAGAAGAATCTTTATATAAAGGTATAGAGATGGCAATAGACGGAAATGAAGTAAATGATATAGCAGTAGCAATACAGAATTATGTGGAAGGTTCGGGATACGGAGTAGTAAGAGAGCTTGTAGGTCATGGGATCGGTAAAAATCTTCATGAAGAGCCGTCAGTTCCGAATTTTTATTCACCAGGTTCAAAACAGAGATTATTTGAAGGTATGGTTTTGGCGATAGAGCCGATGGTAAATTATGGTACATATGGAGTAAAGCAAGACAGGGATGGCTGGACAATAAGGACACAGGACGGCGAACCGTCAGCTCATTTTGAGCATACTGTTCTTGTAAAAAAGGGAAAAGCGGAAATTTTAACAAAGTGTTAATAAGAGAAATTATAAATGGCTAAGCAGGACGCAATAAAAGTGGACGGGATTATTTCAGAGATACTGCCAAACACCAATTTCAAAGTAAAATTGGAAAACGGCCACGAAATACTTGCGCATATTTCAGGGAAGATGAGAATGAATTATATAAGGATTTTACAGGGTGATAAAGTAACGGTGGAATTGTCACCGTATGATCTTACCAAAGGCAGGATCACTTACAGATACAAATAAAATAAAATTTAATTAACTACATACTATAGTCATGAAAGTACGAAGTTCAGTAAAGAAAATGTGTTCGAAGTGCAAAGTAATACGCAGAAAAGGTGTAGTGAGAGTAATATGCACTAACCCTAAACACAAACAAAGACAGGGATAAATTTTTTAATAATTATAATTTTTCAGGAGTAAGAGTTTGGCAAGAATAGCAGGAGTAGATCTTCCAAAGAACAAGAGAGTAGTGATAGGATTAACGTCTATATTTGGAATAGGCAAATCCACTGCTCAGAAAATTCTGGCAAAAACCGGAATTGATGAAGACAGAAAAGTATCAGCACTTTCTGATGATGAAGTAAATCAGATCAGAGCAGAGATTGGTACGGAGACGAAAGTCGAAGGTTCATTAAAGTCAGAGATTGCGATGAACATAAAAAGACTTACGGAGATCGGATCATACAGAGGCAGAAGGCACAGAAGAGGATTACCTGTCAGAGGCCAGAGGACGAAGACAAATGCCAGGACGAGAAAAGGAAAGAGAAAAACTGTTGCGGGTAAGAAGAAAGCAGCAGCTAAGAAATAAGAATTAATCTCTGCATTTAACATTTAAAAAGATTTATAAAAGTAGTAAAAAATAAATAGACTAAATTGGCAAAGAATTTTAAAAAGACCAAGAAAAAAGCAAATGTAGAAGCAAACGGTGTAGCTCATATTAAAGCTACATTTAACAATGTAATTGTTACATTGACCGATCTTTATGGAAATACTGTATCGTGGGCTTCTTCAGGAAAAATGGGTTTCAAAGGTTCAAAGAAAAACACACCGTTTGCAGCACAGCTTACAGCAGAAAGTGCAGCTAAAGGTGCAATGGACCTTGGAATGAAAAAAGTAGAAGTACTTATAAAAGGAGTCGGATCCGGCAGGGATGCAGCGGTCAGATCATTGAATACTGCGGGTCTGGAAGTTACATCTATAAAGGATATAACACCTTTGCCTCATAACGGATGCAGACCTCCTAAAAAGAGAAGAATGTAATAAATTTAGAAACAGAATTTAATATTTTAATAAAGATAAATAATATAAATGGCAAGATATACAGGCGCTAATTGTAAACTGTGTCGCAGAGAAAAGCAAAAATTATTCCTAAAAGGAACTAAATGCTTTTCAGATAAATGTCCGATCGAGAGCAGAAATTATCCTCCCGGTCAGCATGGAAATTCAAGGCGAACAAGAATGACGGACTATGCAGTACAGCTTCGTGAAAAGCAAAAAGTCAGAAAGACTTACGGAGTTCTTGAAAATCAATTCAGAAGATATTTTGAGGCTGCAAATAAGAAAAGCGGAGTGACCGGTGATAATCTTGTTAAACTTCTTGAAAGAAGACTTGACAATACTGTTTACAGATTAGGACTTGCTCCTTCAAGAAAATCCGCCAGACAGTTGATCCTACACAGACATTTTACAATAAACGGAAAAGTCGTAAACATACCGTCGTTTCTTTTGAAATCTGGTGATTTGATACAGGTAAGAGAAAAGAGTAAAAAGCTTGATATTATTCATGATTCAATGAAGAGGGTAAAAGATAATATGCTGCCTTCCTGGCTTAATCTTGACAAAGCAAATTTACAGGGAGTATTCATGAAAGAACCTGAAAGATCAGACGTCCAGTTTATTGGAAATGAGCAGCTCATTGTAGAGTTGTATTCAAAATAATTTTTTAAACAAAATAAATTAGAGTATATAATGAAAATTAATAATTTTCAAATGCCGGAATCAATTATCAAAGAAGAGTCAACTTACACTGATACTTTCGGAAGGTTTGTAATGCAGCCTCTTGAAAGAGGATACGGAGTAACATTAGGTAATTCGCTGAGAAGAATTTTGATATCTTCTCTGCCCGGTTCAGCAATTATAGCAATAAAAGTAAACGATGCACCGCACGAGTTCACGACATTAAAAGGAGTTGTTGAAGATCTTTCTGAAATAATTTTGAATCTTAAAGAAGTAAGATTTAAAGATATTACTAATAAATCTTCAAAAATCGAATTTACTTTAAAAGGTCAGCAGATATTTACTGCCCAGAATATTCAGGATAATACAGCGGATTTTGAAGTGTTAAATCCTGAAAAACATATAGCAACTTTAAATAAAGAAGCAAATCTTAATATTGAAATCAGAATGGGATCAGGATTTGGTTATGTTCCTTCAGATGATAATAAACAGGCAAATCTTCCACTGGAATTTATTTATGTGGATTCAATTTTTTCACCTGTTGTAAAAGCAAATTATATAATGGAAAATACCAGGGTCGGAAAGAGAACTGATTATGAAAAGCTTACTCTTGAGATCACAACCGACGGTTCGATCAACCCTGAAGATGCGCTGGTAAATTCAGCAAGATTAATGCAGGAGCACATTGACATGTTCCTGAATCTGAATCCTGAAAATGTGAAAAAGATGGAAGAGCCGGTCAGAACTGAAAAAGACGAAGAGCATGAGATGATCAAAAAAATACTTTTAATGCCGGTAGATGAATTAGACCTTTCAGTCAGATCACAAAATTGTTTAAGATCAGCAAATATAAAAACGATTTCAGATCTTGTAAGTAAGAACGAAGGTGAAATGCTTCATTACAGAAACTTTGGAAGAAAGTCACTTGCAGAACTTGGAGAGCTCATCGAGAATTTCGGATTAACATTCGGAATGGATGTCGATAAATACCTGAAAGAAGAAACACCTGTATAATAATTTAAAATAAAGATAATTTAGATATATATGGTACACAGAAGAAAAGGCAGAAAGTTTAACAGGACAGCCAGTCACAGAAGAGCACTTCTTGCGAATTTATCCATTGCACTTATTTTAAATAAAAGGATAAAGACCACCGAAGCAAAAGCTAAAGAGCTCAGAAGATTCATAGAGCCTTTGGTCACAAAAGCAAAAAGAGCTCTTAAATTTCAGGACTCTGCACCTGAAAAGGGTATTCATCTAAGAAGAGAAGCCAGAAAATTTCTCAATAACAAAGAAGCATTAATAATTCTTTTTGATGAGATCGGAGCAAAAGTCGGTGACAGACCAGGTGGATTTACAAGAGTATTAAAAACTGGCAACAGATACGGAGACGGAGCAAGAACAGCGATCATAGAATTTGTTGATTATAACTATATAAAAGAGAAAGAAGCAAAAACTGAAACAACTGATACCGCTGATACAGGTAATGATAAAAAGTCAAAATCAGATTCAAAGAAAAAAGATTCAAAGACTGTAAAAGCAAAAGAAGGAAAGACTGAAACTCAAAGTAAGAAGAAAGTTGCAACAGAGGAAACAAAAGAAACTAAGACCGCAGATGTTGAGGCGAAAGATGAAAGTGATAAAGATACAGATGTGGTGAATGAAGTAAAGGAAACAACAGAAGAAAATATTGAAGAAGTAATAGATACCGATGAATCAGAAAACAAAGATAATGATGTAAAATCTGAATCAAACAAAAACAAAGAAGATAACTGATAGATTTTATTTTTATCCTTAACTGATTCATAATTTATTATTAATAAATTACCGGTTAAGGATTTTTTATTTAAATTTTAAGCAGAAGTCATGAAAATTTTATCAGCAGAATTTATAAAAAGTATTTTCGATCTAAGAGCATTACCAAATTCAGTATTGTCAGAGTTTGTATTTGTTGGCAGATCGAACGTTGGAAAGTCATCTCTAATAAATATAATTTGCAATAAAAAAAAGCTTGCTAAAATTGGTTCTGTACCGGGTAAAACCAGACAGTTAAATTATTTTTTAATAAATGAAAAATTTTATCTTGTAGATCTTCCCGGATATGGATATGCAAAAGTACCTGAGCAGATCAGAGCCGGCTGGAGAAAATTAGTTGAAGATTATATAAGTGAAAGACAAAACGTAAGACTTGTATTTGTGCTAATAGATTCCAGACACGAGCCTACCTATCTAGATGAATTGATGGTGAGCTGGCTTGAATATTATGAAATTCCGTTTGCAGTAATCTTAACCAAATCTGACAAAATATCTCCAAATAAAATGCAGAAACAAATCTACAGATCTTCAAAGATCGTAAACAACGAAGATCTCTGCATTGATTATATCCCATTCTCCACAATAACCGGTGAAGGAAAAAACGAAGTTATAAAACTGATCGAAGATTATCTGGACGCTTAAATTTTATGCAGTTAAATATTCTTGATAACTTTGTGAATTAAAAATTATTTAAGATAAAAATTGTATAAAATATTAGTCGCAGATGACGTAGACCCTTCCGGAATAGAAAAACTCTCCAGTAAAAAATTCACTATAGTAAACAAACCGGGTATATCTGATCAAAAAATATTTTCAGAGTATTCCGATTTTGATATACTTGTTATAAGAAGTGTCAGAAAAATTGACAAAGCATTCCTTAATAAGGTTAGTTTTAAATTAATAGCAACTTGTTCCAAAGGAACAGATCACATTGATCTGAAATATGCTTCAATAAAAAAAGTTAAAGTAATCAATGCTGAGGAAGGAAATACAATATCGGCTGCTGAGCATACACTTGCACTTATTTTAAATATATACAAAGGGGTTTTGATTTCTGATGATTTAGTCAGGAAAAATAAATTTACAGATACGGGATTCCGCAGAAATGAACTTACAGGTAAAACAATTGGAATAATCGGATTTGGAAAAGTAGGCAGTTATGCAGGAAAATTATGCAAAGCATTCGGAATGAAAGTCGCAGTTTATGATATTGACAATAATTTAAAAATTAAATATAAAAAATTTAATTTTACAGATTTAAAAACAATATTAAAATATTCTGATATAGTTACTATTCACATTCCAATGAGCAAAAAAAATCATAACTTCATTTCTGAAAGTAAATTGAATTTATTGAAAACTGATTGTGTGCTGATTAATACTTCAAGAGGCGGAGTAATTGATGAAGATCATTTATTATGGATGATGAAAAATAAAAAAATCAGATTTGCAGGATTAGATGTATTCAGAAATGAACCCAGTATTAATAAGGGTTTTACAGGACTTGACAATGTTCTTTTAACAAATCATATTGCAGGAAAAACAGTCGAAAGCAGACAAAGGATCTCGGAATTTATTTTTAGTAAGATCAACAAATATAAAGTATAATATATGCTTGACTATTCACTTCATAAAATATATTTTTGTAAAAAAAAACAGAAGAGAAACTTTGTTACGAAAATCTATATTGACAAGTTACAACATTAGTAGTATATTTAATCAAAATTTAACACCAACCCTTAAATATTCAGAGACAAAGATTTAATAAAAATTTTATTATTAATTAATATTAATTAAAACAAAAGGAGAAAAACATGTTACAGAAATTACTTACTTTTTTAGTCCTTATATTGTTCATTTCGGTTGGAATGGTGCAATCAAGGGATGACAGAACCGAAAGGACACACAAAGTTACAGACGGCTCTGAAATTTATCAGAATGACGGAAGTTTCAATCCTAGTTTTGTTTCAACAAATTATCCACCGGTTCACGGAGCATCATTAACATACACCTTTCAGCCGACTGGTGTTTTTACAGTTTATGATCTTCAGTCAAACGGAGTGCCAAATGAAATCTGGCAGGATCCATTAACTCCTACCAACGTTCATGCAACATTTATGTATTCAACAGTTGCAGGGTTTGCTACAAGAGCATGTGCTTATATGTTCAGTAATGACGGTGGTGCTACTTGGACATTTTTAGGAGACGTTCCTGCTTCAGGCAGAAGCGGATTCCCTTCAATTTCAGGTTACACAAACGGTGCAGCAGTTATTGCAAACCACAACAACACAAACGGAACTACAACCAGAACAAAGATCAATTATGATGCAGGTCCTGGTTTTGGTGTATTTGCAGAAATAGATCCGGGTGACACACCTGGCGGACAAGCAATCTGGCCAAGAGTGGTCGGAATTGGTTCAGATAAAACAGCTTTCGCTTCATCAATAAACGGTCAGGTATTATCCTATACAAACTCATCTAATAATGGTACATTTAGCGGATGGGTTGAATTTAACGGAGATCAGGCAGAAACTTACTCCTTGTCAGTAGCTCCTAATGGAACTGTCGGACATGCATATATCGGAGCTGGTAACGGTACAGACGATAATGATGTATTCTACAGATCTTCTACAGATAACGGTGTAACATGGAGTGTTTCACAACGAATCTGGGACTGGAATATTGCAACTGATTCATTAGGTTGCTTAAGAGGTGTAAGTATGTCTTTCGGAACTAATAACGAGCCATATGTTGCATTCAATATTTCAACCTTAACAGAAACAGGATTTTTCCCAGGATTACCATCATCGATCAGACTTTGGTCACCTGCAGTGAACGGCGGAGTACCTGTAATTATGGCTGATCAGTCAACAGTTCCATTCTTCCCGAATCAGGGAGCAACATCAGATGCATTCTTACCACTTTGCAGACCTTCCATCGGAAGATCTTCAACAGGTGGTCAATTGTTCTGCGCATATAATGCAACTACTGGTGAATATGGAACAGATACCAGTGCATATTATGCAGTATGGTTCTCATATTCGAATAATTTTGGTACTACATGGTCAACACCTGAAAGAGTTACACCTGCAACACCTGTAAGAGACTGGAGATTTGTAAGTGTTTCACAGGTTAACAATACAGATGGTGATTTGACAACAGTTCAAATGCTGGTACAAAGTGACTCATTAGCAGGAACACACGTTAACGGTCCACCAATCGGAATTGGAGAAGCTGTTGGTATTAAAACACAAGTTTCAACAGTTGGAATCAATAGCATTTCGAGCATAGTACCTGGAGATTTCAGTTTAGCACAAAACTTCCCAAATCCTTTCAATCCGACAACAAGCATCAGATTTGATATAAAAAATACATCCAATATCACTTTGAAAGTATATAATGCTAACGGACAGGAAGTTGCAACATTAGTAAATAACGAAGTTGTAACACCGGGAACAAAAGAAGTATCATTCAACGGAAATAATCTGAGCAGTGGTATTTACTTCTATACCTTATTTGCCGGAGACTTTAAAGAAACAAAGAAAATGATGTTGATTAAATAAGATTTATTGTTTAATCACAAATAAATATTACAACCCTCTTAAAATACAAGTGATTGTATTTTTTGAGGGTTTTTTTAAAAACAAGACAAATGATCAAAACAATTATTAATTTAAATTTTTCTTAAAAGGGGGAAAAATGACTAACACATTAAAAATTACTCTTTCCCTTCTGTTTGTGCTTTGTTTGACTTTCAGTAATAATTATGCTTTAGACAAGCAAGGAACAACCGGGAAAATCGCCGGTAAAGTTACAGACACAAAAGATAAAAGCCCATTAATCGGAGCAACAGTTAAGGTAGATGGAACTAATCTTGGCGCGGTCACTGACGAAAGCGGTGAATTTACAATCCTCAATGTTGATGTAGGTGAATATTCAGTAACTGCATCATATATAGGGTACGATCCTGTTACAGTTCCCGGCGTTAGAATATCTGCTGACCTGACTTCAAGAGTGGATTTTTCATTAAATCTACAGGGTGGAGCTATAGTCACGGATGAAATTGTTATAACAGGAAAAAGAAATGCTATTTCACCTGATCAAAGTGGTAAGATTATAGGTCAGGAATTTATTGACAACAGTGGTCTTAGAGGAATTGAGAATATTGCTTCTACTACAGCCGGTGTTGTTCAGGATGAAAGAGGAACAGCTATCAATATCAGAGGTGGTAGAAATAATGAAACTGCTGTTATTGTTGACGGTGTTCTTACAACAAACCCTCTGGACGGAACATCAAATTCATATGTTTCCAATAACGTACTTGAAGAGATGTCTGTATTAACAGGCGGATTCAGTGCAGAATATGGTAACGTGCTTTCCGGTGTTATCAACGTAACTACGAAGGGCGGAACTGACAAATATTCAGGAACCATTGAAGGTATTACCGATCAGATATTGGCAGGTGATGCATCACAGGGTTATAATGTATATAACGCTGCATTAGGCGGACCGTTAATTCCTACCAAAGAATTATCAAGAGCAATAAATTTCTTTGCTGGCTATGAAAGTGATTTTTCGCTTGTATATAATCCAAGCTGGGTTGCTGATCAGTTGAATTTTGGAAATAATGTAATTCCTGAATATACATTAAACAGATGGTCATTTAATGGAAAATTAAATGTCGATCTTCAGGAATTTGACAAAGATCTTCCTATTCAGTTAAAATTCGGAACTGGATTATCCAGTGTAGACAGAAGAGGTTTTATTCAGTCCTATATGATGTTTAATTCTGTAAGAAATCCACTCATCACAGAAGATAACAGCCAGTATTACGGTAAGATAAATCATCAGATCAATTCCAAATTATTTTATGAACTTCAGTTCAACTATTTTGAAGCTGAAGCATCAGAAGGTGATCAGGAATTTGGAGCAAATTGGTATAATTATGGTAATCCTGCAACAGTTCCTGGTTTAACTACTCCGGGCGGTTCTGTTGGATTTGATGAATATGGTGTTTTTGCAAAGTTTAACAGGGTAAGAAGTTATTATGAAGCAAGTAAGATTTCATATTGGGGATTAAATTTGAATCTCACAACACAGATCAAGAACAACGAAATAAAATTTGGTGGAGATTACAAATACAATACTTTAAGATACATGGATGTTCGTCCAAATGGATTGTATAATTTCAGAAACTCTACAGAAGCTCAACAATTATCAGCATTCTACGGTGGTACCGGACTTGCAAATACTTACGGATATGGTGGAGTATTTAATCCTGCTACAAACCAGTTAGAATTTGGTGAGATAAATGAAGGATATGACGATGCAAAACATCCTATAATTGCTGCTTTATACATTCAGGATAAAATAGAATTCAAGGATTTTACTTTGAACGCAGGAATAAGATGGGATTATCTTGATGCAAATTCATGGAGAGTAAATGACCTGGCAAACATAGCAGGTGCAGATGGTGTTCTTGGAGATGAAGATTTCACTGATGATAGCGATCCTGCTTCCCAATTCAGTCCAAGAATTGGAATGTCCTTCCCTGTAACAAATAATTCTATATTTCATGCACAATATGGTACATTTATTCAGCTTCCACAGTTAGAATATCTATACAATGGCAGAAGAAATTTAGAATACTGGGTCAACAGTGCAGGATTTTCAGGTTCTTTTGGAAATCCAAATCTCGGACCTGAGAAGACAACTTCTTATGAAATTGGTATAAAGCAACAGGTTGGTGACAGATTAGCAGTAGATGTTACAGCATATTATAAAGAAACAGAAGATCTGATCGGAATCAAAAAATATCCTCAGCTTCCAAATCAGATCCAGGTTTATGCAAATCAGGATTATGGTACTTTAAGAGGTCTTGATTTTACTATTGATATGAGAAGAACTGAAAGACTTTCATTAAATATTGCATTAGGAATTTCTTATGCATCAGGTACAGGATCTGATCCTGAATCTGCAACTACTGCTGCATGGTTAGGCGAGAGACAGCCAAAGCTAACAGCACCATTGGATTATGATCAAAGATGGACTGGTGTATTTAATGCTGACTACAGATTCGGCAGAACAGATGTACCAAAAGGATTTTGGGGAGATGTATTATCGCAATTTGGTGTAAACATGTTATATACATTTAACAGCGGAAGACCTTATTCAGCAAAATCTAATGATTCGGATCCATTTTCTTCAACCGGAGCCGGTGCACCACTTATTTCTCCAATCAATGGTGTTTATGGTCCATGGAATAATAGTCTAGACATGAAAATAGATAAAACATTTTCATTCCTGGATAACAAATTAGACCTAAACGCATATGTTTATATAATCAATGTATTTGATTCAGAATTAGTAAACGATGTTTGGGACAGCAGTGGTCAGCCAGGTTCTACCGGATATTTGAATTCAGAAGCAGGAAAGAATACAATTCTTTCATTTAATAATCCAAACGGTCAAGTACCAACAACTTCTGAAGAATATATCAATAGATATACTTTAAGATCAAAAGATGTTGGAAATTATGGACCGCCAAGACAGTACAGATTTGGACTAAAATTAATTTTCTAAACAAAAATTTTATCGGGTATCAGTTTATACTGATACCCTGTATTAAATGCTTTTTTATTGTTTTTGTTTAATAAAATTTTAAAAAATATAAATAGAAACTACAATGATTAAAAAAATATTAATTTTCCTTATACCGATTGTCCTTGTGTTTGCCTACGGTTTTAAACCAAAAGACAAACCGACCAGGACAAATACAGGAAACAACGGAAATATCCAAGACAGGATATTGACGAATCCGAATCAGGTAGCAGCAGTAGATTCCAAAAAGCTTGATGCAAATCAGATCAGCACCTGGTTCAGAACGAACGGATCTTTTAACAGAGACCCATCGACCGGTAATGCAGGATTTGAATGGCCAAAAAAACAGTCAAAATTCGCCAGATATGCATCGGGTATCTGGATCGGCGCAGTAGTCGGCGGAGACACATTATTGTGTATTGCCGAATACGATTATGAATATCTCCCGGGTTATGTAGATGACAACGGCAACCCACAGGGGAAAGATGATCCAAATTATAGGCTATACAACATCTCCTCAACTGATACATCAGATTACACAGCCTGGAGAACAATAGCATCACAGCAGGGTGCATATCTTGACAGTTTAGGAAATCCATTGCTTTTGGGAAGTCAGACACAGTTCTATTCCTATACAGACGGATATCCTGAAGCACATGGAAATAATGCTGGTCAGACAGCACCTTTAAAAGCAGTTATACTTCAGACCAACTGGTCTTATGCTGTTAACGGACCGCTGAGCAGTATGGCTTTTTCAGAATTCAGGATCATAAACAGACATAACCTTCCATGGACACAATGTTATATTGCACTATGGACTGATGACGATCTGGGAGTTTCAACAGATGACGCAGTAAGTGTGGATACTTCTTTAAATCTCGGAATGACATATAACTTTGCAAGTATTGATCCGGATTATGGTATACCACCAGCCGTAGGTTTTGACTACTTCAGAGGTCCAATTATTCCTGGTACTCAAGACGATACTGTAAAATATTACAGTCCACCCGGAAGTAACAATCTTGTAATAAAACCCGGTTTTAAAGTACTTGGTGTTACTGCATTCAACATGTATACAAATGGAAATCCGAGTGTAGGTGACCCTTCAAATCCAACAGAAGCTTATGGAAATCTTCGCGGAATTAGAAGAGACGGAACACCTTGGATTAATCCTCTGACCAATCAGGTAACAACTTATGCATTCTTAGGAAACCCTGCAAATGGGACCGGGTGGAATGAATCTGATCAAGGTGACAGAAGATTCATGCAGTGTTCAGGTCCTTTAGAAGTACAGCCAAATGACACACAGTCAATTGTGGTCGCACAGGTTATAGCCAGAGGATCAACAAATCTTGAAAGTGTGAGAGCACTTTATCAGGCAGATGCACTTGCACAAAGGATCTTTGACAATAACTTCCAGGTACCTGACGCAGCACCATGTCC
>JBATSB010000052.1:0-8125 GCA_049293015.1 Ignavibacteria bacterium | reverse complement strand
GATAAAATAGAAGTAAGAGAAAGTAAATTAACAATAGCAAGAAATAACAGAATTGAAATCAGAAATGCAGTCTAAATTACACCATAAAAATATTTGCAAAAATCCTGTTTCCGGTGAACCAATACACTAATTCACTTCTATATTTTACACATCCGTAAATTTTCACAAACACTAAAAATTGCAATTTGACTTATCGGTAAAATTATAATAATTTGTATATGCAAATGTAAGAAGATATCTTGCACTAAGAATTTTAAGGGATAATATGAGAGAGGATTTTTTTAATTTAAATTAAAGGAGGGAATATGAATTCCATAAGAGCCCCAACTCAATTTTCAATTTTCAATGTACAATGTTCAATGATGATTTTAAATTATTTGTAATTTGCAATTTGTAATTTGAAATTGAAGTGATCGTTCGCAATATAAGTAACTCCACTCAAGACAACTGCAATTCTCCACGAACGGCATAATAATAATGACTTACATTATTTACTGACAGGGATTTATAATCAAAAGAATTTATTAACGCAATTTTTATGACACGATTTATAAACTTTTAAATTATTTATTATGCATACAATATTAGTTTTATTTATGATCTTTATTTTGGCTTTACAAACTACAGAAGCATCAGTTGAAAATAAGAAAATCTTAACTGACGAAAGCCATTCTGTGAATACTTTACAAAATGGAAGTCCTTATGCTGAAAACGTTCACATGTATATCTGCATGCAGGCACTTCATTTATTAAAAGATAAATATCCGAATTTTGATTATACAAAATTCGATCAGCATATTGGCGATATGACAGATGAGGGAACACGCGCCTGGCAGACAACTAAAATAACTACAGGCGCATTCAGGGAAGATAAGGAAGATGTCGTGTTTGATGTCAGAGGACTATTCAACTGGTATGTAAGTAATTCCCATTTCTGGAATGCTGATGACAGAACGAACGGCGACAATACTCTTACTTATCTCAATAGTATTGGTCATTACCCAAATGCTTTTACAAAGATCAACAGATTCCGAGACGGACAATGGTTCGGATGGGATGATGATTATGGACCGAGAGAATATATAAACTATCTTCATCAATCAGGTTATACATTCAGATACAGCTATCACACCCGCGGACTGATAAATTTTTTCCGTACAAGAAAAATATGGCTGGAAGATTTTTATGATCTGGCCGGCAGACAAAATTTAGTAAGACAGGAAGTAACCGCTTCAGATAATGTCTTTAATGCTGTTGTATGGGAAGTACTTGGGAGAATGTCTCATCTCCTGCAGGATCTATCTGTTCCGGCTCACACACATAATGATGTACATGTACGCGGACTCGACGGGGGTGATTGTTATCATAATTTTATTGATGACGGCGCGTATCTGAATTACAACTGGCAGACTGCGAAGAATGCAGGCGGATTAATAAATCCTTATGCTGATCATTCGGATCCGCTAAGATATCTTGCTTATACAACTTCACAGCTTGCAGACCATTTTCCAAGTGGACCGAGCTGTTCGGAAATTCCGCAGCAGCATTTGGGAAATAACTTTCTTCCGGGCGGAACAAACCCTATGATAGAAAATTATTACCAACTCCTCGGAAGTCCGCCGCCCAACATTCCAGACCTGACAATGGAAGCAAATTATTGCTTCAATCATTCTATCAGATCAGTTGCAGGATTGTTTTACTGGTTTGGAGTAGAAACAGGTTTATTCCCGACTGACCCGGATATGATTCCGAATATTACCGGATTTATAAACAGCAGTCCGGATAATTATCTTTACAGAGGTGAGACTATGAACATTGAATGTATTGCAACTGGAAATCCGCAGACATTTAATTTTGAAATATTAGTTTGTGATACTGCCAACCTCTGCCTGCTTCCAGTTCAGGGAATTTCATTATCACAGTCTCAAAACATTTTTAGTATGACCAATATTAATTTTCAGAATTACTGGTCGTGTCTGAGATATGATTCATTATGTAACAGTTCATCAGGAAATTTTTCCACAGAGCCGCCGCTTCATTTTACAATAAAGGTCACTGCATCAAATCAATTCGGATCAGACACTAAATTCTACGGTTCAAATAATTTACAATGGATAAATCCAAATCAGTTCCTGCGACCTAATCCTCCGCCTTATTCCGGATGTCCGTTTGTATTAGTTAATAATGGTATAAAATTTATTTATGATAATAATCTTTTGCACAGATCAGAGCATTTTATAAATACAGGTAAATATATCGAAGACAAATACATACTTAAAACTACGCCTGTTGTATATCCTCAGGACAATACAATAATGCTGGCAGTAAAAGAGACAAATATAGATGTGAATTATTTTGATCAGTTCAGAGTGCTGATAGCTGATCATCCAATTGGTACAGTAATGGGAATCACTGAAAATAATGATCCGGTAATTTACACTCCTAAATATGTTTTGTCACCGAGTCATGCAGAAATTTCAGGAAAAAATATTACTAACCATTTGAAATACGGAATTCAATATCCAAAATTTATTAAAGGTATAGAGAATGAAATACTTACTGCTAAATTTCCTGAAGCATCATCTTTGCCTTCTACATCTGACAGTGTTGCATTAATTTTTAATCCGGGTTCAGACGGTCTGACACCTGTTATACCTGTTGTGAAAGACATTGCCGGCAATATCACAATTCAGGACAGCAAAGGAAATAATGAAAAATCTGATCTGATATTTTCGAAAAGAATTATAAACTCCGAAATAATATTGCCTGTATTTGCAAATAAAGGTATTGATGCACTGACAATTGAATGGAAAGATAATTTTCAGATGTCATATCTGGCATATACAGGAATAAATTATTCCGGATTTTTCACTGAAGAACTTGAGTTAATTGAAGCCGAAGATCTTACTACAGGTAATGTTCTTAACTTAGTTAAAGATAAGGACAATAACACTATTCAGTCCGATTCTTCAAATCAGCTTATCCTTAAATTCAGAAACAGTAATTCACCTGTAAAATCCGGATATGAAAGAAGTTATATTTTTATTACAAATGGCAGATATGAAAAAGGTGAAAAATTCAAATCAGAAAACAGCATTTCAGAAAATATACTGAAAGCTGATGATTCGAATTTTGAAAATGCAAAATTCACTGTTGGAAATTACCCAAATCCATTTAATCCAAAAACAATCATAAATTATGAATTGCCAAAGTCTGATGTAGTTTCTCTAAAAGTATTTGATGTACTTGGAAATGAAGTCATGGTTCTTGTAAATGAAAAGCAGAATGCCGGTACTTATTCTGTTGAATTTGACGGAAGCCGTTTTGCGAGCGGGATTTATTTTTATACTATCCGAACCGGTGATTTTATTCAGACAAAGAAAATGATGCTGCTCAAATAATTCTAAATTTTAAATTATAAATTGTAAAAAAAAACTTCCAAAGTCTGAATGGCTTTGGAAGTTTATATTTATTCTGCAATCTGTTATAAATCCTAAATAAAGTTTTGTTTCCACAGAATAACGTACTCTGCGGATTCTGAATTAAATATTTAGACATATATCTCAAAAAAATTCACTGAAAATTTTCATACCATTTTATGAAGTTTTAGAATTCTTGATTCTTAACTTTTAATTAACCTGAACCGATACAATTTCGCATTGAATAACCTTTATAATAAGTCTATTTTTGTGACAATGAATAAAAAGTTACTTACAGGTATTTTTGAAAATTCCCATAATAAAAAGATCATCATTATCGGGGATTTAATGCTCGACAGATATTTGTTTGGAGATGTTACACGAATCTCTCCTGAAGCTCCCGTGCAGGTTTTTGATATACGTAAAAGTGAATTTCGTCTGGGCGGTGCTGCAAATGTTGCATACAATATAAAAACTCTCGGCTCTGAACCTTTTCTGATTGGTATAACCGGTGAAGACCCTGAAAGTGATCTTCTGAAAAACTCAATGCAGGATCTCGGCATTGATACGGCTGGTATTATTTCCGAAAAAAAAAGACCTACTACGAGCAAGTCAAGAGTCATTTCAGATTCACATCATTTGCTCAGGATCGACAGCGAGTCTAAAGATGATATTTCAGAAAATTCTCAAAATAAAATACTGTCTCTTCTTTCCGAACATGCCGGCAGAGATACTATTGTTATATTACAGGACTATAATAAAGGTGTACTAACTGAAAAGCTGATAAGAAAAGTCTCTGCTCTTTCGTTAAAAATGAATTTTAAAATACTTGTCGATCCTAAGTTTGATAATTTTTTTGAATACAAGAATGCATTTTTGTTTAAGCCAAACAGAAAGGAACTTGAAGATTCTTTTGGAATTAAATTAAAAGATCTGAATTCTCTTGATGACATTGCAGCTAAACTAATTAAAAAGATCAGTTGTCTTAATATTATCTTCACACTTGGTGAACATGGTATGATGATATATGAAAATTTCAGTGGCAAATTAAAAAAAGAAAAGATCAGCACGAAAGCAAGAAAAGTAGCCGATGTCTCTGGTGCAGGTGATACGGTAATTTCTACGATCGCTGTTTGTCTTTCAGGTGGAGCTAGTCTGCGTGACTCTGCTGTAATTTCAAATTTTGCAGCAGGCATAGTTGTACAGGAAGTTGGCATTGTACCGGTTATTAAAAAAGATCTTATTGAAAATATTATTAAAAGAGGGAAATGATCTTAAAGATAAATAGTATACCGGATGTACGAAGCAGGATCAGAAGTGAAAATAAAAAACTGGTATTCACAAACGGGTGCTTTGATATAATTCATAAAGGACATGTATCTTATCTGAATCAGGCGAAACTCATGGGAGATTATTTAATCGTCGGATTAAATTCTGACAAATCTGTTAAAAAACTCAAGGGCGATGACAGACCTGTAAATAATGAAAATGACAGAGCATTCATATTAGATAATCTGAAATCCGTTGACTATGTAATTATTTTCAATAAAGATACTCCTTATGAACTTATAAAACTCATCGTGCCGGATTACCTAGTAAAAGGAGGAGACTGGAGTGAAAATGAAATTGTCGGCTCTGACATTGTAACCGCAGCCGGTGGTAAAGTACTCAGCCTAAATTTTATAAATAATTATTCATCAACCGGAATTATTGAAAAAATCAGAAAACACTGACCGGTTTAGATCTGTTAATTCAGATTGAACAATATGTCCAAAGAAGAAAATAATATCGATAATACTGACAGCTCTGAGAATAAAGAGAATTCTGAAATTGAAAATACTCCTGAACAAGCTCCAAAGAAAAAGAGTGTGATCTGGAAGATATTCAGTGTTTTTAAATTTGTATTCATTTTCTTTGTTGTCCTCATCATTGGAATATTCATTTTTATTCAGACTGACATGTTCTCCAATCTTGCACTTGATATTGCTTTAGATAAACTAAATGAATCATTTGCAGAAAAGGATGCTGTGATATATGCAGAATCTCTTAACGGAAATATTCTAAAAGGTTTTACTCTAAATAATGGCAGCATTAAGATCAAAGGAGATACTCTTCTAAAATTCAATTCCCTCAGCGCTAAATATAATATCATCAAACTTCTATCTAAAGAAATATTTGCACACGAATTAATATTAAGAGAACCACAGATAAATGTCACAAAGATCCGTGACAAGAATGACAGTTTGAAATGGAACTTCGAATACTTTCTTGAATCTGAAGATAAGGAAGAAGATACAACTTCCTCGGAGTTTGACTGGGGTATTACTGCGGAAAATTTTGTAATTGAAAACGGATATATCAGAATATTAGAGAATAAAAATTCTGATAAGCCCATCAGAGAAATTAAGATGAGACAGATCGACACTTTTAATGTTTCAGAATTTGATCTGTCAGAACTTAATTTAAATCTTACCGCTAAATATTTCCCTGATGAAAAAGATGTAAATATCAGAAAACTGAATTTCAAAACTAATTCTGAATTCAATCTTAAACAGCTTTCCCTGCAGGCAAATATAAATGTAAAAGATACGATCACAGATATTACAAAACTAAATCTCATAACCGACAGATCAAATATTCTTATTGACAGGATCCGACTGGATGATTTAAATCCTATGGAAGGAATAGATTATGAAGAGTTCGAAAAAAAAGATGCCAAAATAAATATTGAAGCTAATCCTGTAAATGCCGATGATGTTAGTTTCTTTTTACCTGAGCTGGATTTTATTGACAGTACCATAAGTTTTCATCTTATAGCTGATGACGCATACGGAGATCTTAAGCTTAAAAAATTTGATATCAAATCTGATAAGTCTGAATTTCATTTTACAGGTAATGTAAAAAACCTTCACACTCCTGAGTCACTTTATATTAACGTTACGGGAAAAGATATTTCTATAGATCCGAGAGATACAAAAATTCTGGTACCCGGTCTTCCGATCCCTGATTATTCTCATTTGGGTGTTATAACAATTCCCGAATTAAGTTACACTGGACAGCCGGATAATTTTGAAACTGATTTTGATATTATTTCCTCAGCAGGTAAAACATACGGTAACATGAAAATGGATCTGCGCGGAAATGAAATTGTCTATAAAGGTGACATCAAAACCTCAGCCGTAAATCTCGGAAAGATATTTAAAGAAAAAGATCTCGAAGGAAGTATCAGCGGTGAGTTTGTAGTCGATGCTAAAGGTTTTGATTATAAAACAAATTCAGGAAGTTTAAAGTATCGACTGATTTCAACAAAATTCTACGGTCTGAATATTGCAGCATCTGAGGGTAAAATTTTATTCAACAGAGGTAATCTGAATCTGGATATAAGCATTCGTTCAAATCTTGTAAATGCAAAGGCAAAAGGAAAGCTGAATATCTCAAATCCTAAAAATCTTTCGTATGATCTGACAGGTACTGTTTCAAATCTGGATCTGCAGGTAATTACAAAAGATGCTGAAATGAAAAGTGATCTGACGTTTGATTTTGATGTAAACGGAAGAGGTATTTCTCCGGATGACATTGCAGGAAATTTCAAGATTGATCTGAAACCTTCTGAATTCGGCGGGTTTAATTTACCTGCAACCCCTGTGCTGGCAGATATCGATCAGAATGGAAATATACGCAAGATCTCAATTAAGACTGACTTTGCTGATGTAGAAGCTGACGGATATTTTCAGTTCACAAAGCTTCTTGATCTTGTAATAGAAAATTCCGAAAAGATTTCAAACAGTATAACTGATAAATTTTTTCCGGACTCAACCGGATTTCAGCCGGTGATCACTCCAAACGGTTATGCAGTTGATTGCAATAATTATTATATGAATTACTCTGTCAATATCAGAGATCTCGAACCAGTATATTCATTTATTGGCGATACTATTATTTTTAAGGGAGATCTGAAAGGAAGCATCTCCGATAGCTGCGGACTTTTTACTTTTCATACAAACGGAAAGATAAATAACTTTGCATACGGTGATTCTTTGTTTATTCTAAAAGATGCAAGTCTGAATTTGTTTATGAGAAATGATTTAAATTCAAATGACCTGAATAAATTTTATACTGACATCACATTACATTCAAACAAAGTAATAGCGGCAAAAAATAATTTTGATTCTGTTTTCACCAAGATAAATTTTTTCAATAACGACAACCAGGTTTTTATTACAGCTAATAAGGATTCGACGATAAAATTATATACAAATCTTTCATTAAAGGATTCTGCATTATTTGTGTTCGATTCACTTTCTGTGAATTATCATGATCTGAATCTGGCAAACAATTCTGACCTGATCATCAAATATACAAAAATTGACAGTGCTCAGATTTTTGATTTCAGAAAATTCGTTATCAACAGTTTAAATCAGAAAGTAACAGTTAACGGATTTTATTCACTTAATGACAGCAGTAATATAAAAGTCAGTGCAGATAATATTAAAGTTTATACAATACAAAAGTTAATTAAAACCGGTAAAGATATTGATACTGTGGATGTTATTAACGGGAATTTAAGAAGGACAGTACTTACATACAAAGGAATGTCCGATGATTATGATGTCAGTCTCGAGGCTAACTCTGATGTTTTATCTATCGGTCAAACCAAGATAGGACGGCTTGACGCATTTGTAGATATAAAAGACGAAGTATTAAAA
>JBATSB010000051.1:0-1613 GCA_049293015.1 Ignavibacteria bacterium | reverse complement strand
CATATACACTCAGAATTTCAGATAATGCTGCCGGAGATACAGGAAGTATTAGAAGCTGGACATTAAAGATCGATTATGACATTATTACAGGTGTTAGTAATAATGTAACTTCTATTGCTAATAGTTTCAGTTTAAATCAGAATTATCCTAATCCTTTCAATCCGTCTACAAAGATAGCATATACTATCCCGACTAACGGATTAGTAACTCTGAAGATTTATAATATTCTTGGAAAAGAAGTTCAAACATTAGTAAATGAAATTAAAACTTCAGGTTCATATGAAGTTAATTTCAATGGAGCTTCGTTATCAAGTGGTGTTTATTTCTACAGATTAGAATCAGGTAATTTCATTGATACAAAGAAAATGTTTTTATTGAAATAAATACAGTAAATTTTAAAAAATCCAAAACCGTGTCTGAAGAAGGCACGGTTTTTTTTATTTCAAAAATTAAAATTGTTTAGTTGATATAAATATCTTATTTAGTTATTTTATAACAATAAAAATTATTACACATCACTTAATTTTAAATACTAAACAACAAGGAGAAAAAAATGAGATCAAAATTATTGATTTACGTTTTGCCAGTTTTACTTGCAGCTTTTCTGATCTACGGTTATTCCACACAGGATGATCCAAGAACAGATGCAGCACCAGAAGTAACCACAAAGAGCAGTCAGTCGACTGACGTTTCCAGATTATCATTAATCTCAGAAACAGATACACTTGTACCTGCAAATTTCCCACCTACATTATGGAATTATAATTATTCTACAATTATAGGTGAAAACGCTGGTACAGTAGGAGCTTGCTATTTTGATGGAAAGTACATAAACAACAGATGGAACAACGCATCACTTTACAGATTGAATCCTGACGGACAGAACGGCGGTCCGGGAACAATTGCAGATTCAAATACAGCTTACAACGGTGGAACAGGCGCAATCAGAGATATGACAGTTGGACCTGACGGATCAGGTACATTATATCTTTGGGGTGGATCAGCCGGAACAGCACTTTATAAAATGGATGCTATGGGAAACAGACTTGCAACTTATACACATGCAGGTGCAGCATACAGAACAATTGCATGGGATCCAAACAGAAAAGGATTCTGGAGCAGTAACTTCTCAGATAATTTAGTATGCCGTGATACAAATGGTGTAGTAATAAAAACTTTAACAAACACATTAGCAGGAAAGTACGGAATTGCATTTGACAGTACATCAACAGCAGATTCGGCATTCTTATGGGTATGGAGTCAGGGTGGAACAGGATTACCAAATGACCTTCACAGAATTCATATTGCTTCAAATATAGATACAAGAACATATTCAGTAGCTCAGGCAGGCGGAACATGCGGACTTGCAGGCGGTGCTGAGGCATTTATGAAAGACGGTAAATTTATACTTTCTCTGAATTATCAGAACTGTGCTATCGTAGGTTATGTTTTAAAAGATGGTGGACCTCCTTCAGGCGGTGGTTCCATTACTGTTACAAGAAACCAGTATGTACAGATTCCTGATAACGGCGGTAATGCAAATCCTGCTGTTGATAATCTTGATATCAGTGGTATTGCAGGAAATGTTGAGATCAAAAAGGTTACTTTAACAA
>JBATSB010000050.1:0-12581 GCA_049293015.1 Ignavibacteria bacterium | reverse complement strand
ACTATTAACTATTAACTATTAACTAATAACTAATTTAAAACCCTACTGAATAATTAATCCTACCTGCGTCTTTGTTGACATCAAAAAGTACATTAGAATTTTGAAGTAAGTTATTTTTTGAATTTCTGAAAAAATGATTTACCACATCTGAGGCAGCAATTGCAATAAACATAGAAGCCGGTGCAACTCCCGGACTGTATGAATCTGTTCTTTCACTTTGATTAAAAAGATCATTCTTTGCTTTGATAATCGGAGCTCTAAGTGAATATATGAGAGCAGCACTGCCTGCTCCGATCAGCATCCCTGTAAAAACATCTGAGGGATAATGAACGCCCCAGTAAATTCTTCCAAGTGATACAATCGTTGCATAAGTGTAAAGTCCGGCAATTAATACCGGCTCATCTGGATATCTCAAAGTAAGTGCAGTAGCTATCGCAAAAGATTCCGATGAGTGTCCTGACGGAAAAGAGTAAGTCCCTTTTACAGAAGATGTATCAGATAGATATACATTGTTCAAAGTTCTGAAAGGTCGTGGTCTTTTAACAGTAATTTTTAAGATCTGAGTAACCGACAGATTCGTGATCTCTGTTAAAGCCAGTAAAACAGCAGAGCTTTCATCGTAATTATTGTTATTAATTTTTGCAAAGGTATAAAGTCCTACAGGTGCGGCAATTGAAACAGGTATAACAGATTCATTTGTAATACTCACCATTGTATTTATGAAAGAGCTGTGAATATTATTAAAGGTCCTGAATAATTTTACGTCAATACTTTTCTCGCTGTATTTTGTTTTATCTTTACCTGTGGTCTTATACCTGTATTGAGAAAAACTATTTACATTAAAAAATAAGATCAGAATTAATATGAATATTGTTCTTTGCAATAATTACAATTTACTCAAAGCATTATTGATGTCAGCTAACAGATCTTCAATGTCTTCTATACCAACAGATAATCTTACAAGTCCGTCAGTCAATCCGAAATCCTCTCTGAGATATTTAGGAACAGTCCCGTGAGTCATAGAAACCGGATGACATACCAGTGATTCTACTCCTCCAAGAGATTCAGCGATTTGAAATATTTCCAGAGCATTACAAAAGTCAACTGCTTTTTCATACGATCCGACATCTAATGAAATAATTCCACCAAAACCTGACATTTGTGATTTTGCAAGTTCATGCTGTGGATGAGATCCAAGCCCGGGATAATAAAGTTTTTCGATCATTGAATTTTCTGAAAGCACTTTGCAGATAGTAATAGCATTCTCATTATGAGCTTTCATTCTCTGAGCCAAAGTTTTTGTCGAACGAAGAATAAGCCAACAGTCAAAAGGAGCGGGGACTGAGCCGATAGAATTTTGTAAAAATTTAAATCTCTCTGCAATTTCATCATTTGAAGTAACAAGACATCCTCCGATAACATCACTGTGTCCGTTAATATATTTGGTGGTACTGTGTAAAACTATGTCGATCCCAAAGTCCAGCGGATTCTGAAAATACGGACTCATAAAAGTATTGTCCACGCAAGTAGTGATTTTTTTCTCACGACCGATCTTACCTAAATTTTTGAGATCAGTAATGTTCAGCATTGGATTTGTCGGAGTTTCTACATAAATAAATTTAGTATTTGGTTTGATGGCATTCATCAAAGCATCATTATCTGATGTGTCAACATAAGAAAATTCGAGACCGTAATTTTTCATTACCTGTTCATAAAGACGATAAGTTCCGCCATAAACATTGTTTGTGCATATCACATGATCACCCGGTTTGAATAAATTTATTACAGTCTGAACAGCAGCCATTCCCGATGAAAAACAGAATCCATACTTTCCGTTTTCAAGAGCTGCAAGGTTTGCTTCAAGAGTTGAACGGGTTGGATTAATTGTCCTTCCGTAATCAAATCCTTTTGAATCACCAAGTTTTTTATTTGAGTAAGTAGAGGTCTGAAAGATCGGAGTAATTACAGCTCCAGTAGTTTCTTCCGGATGTTGTCCGGCATGTATCTGTTTGGTTGCAAATTTCATAATTTAGTTTTGTTTAGCGGCATATAATTTCAAAAATTTAAACACTAAAATTCCTGCCGGTATATTTGATAAAATTTTTATTCGGTTTTTAAATTACACAAAATCAAGAACGTCATACCTTGTAAGAATTCCTTTTATCTGTCCATGCTGAGATACAAGAATAGTACTGTCTTTCTGAAGCATCTCAAGAGCTTTTGGAAACTCGGTATTGAAATCAACTATCGGAAGTTTTTTATCCATTACATCTTTGACCTGCTTGCCTGAAACATTTCTGTCATTCATTACTTTTTCAATGACACTTTCCTCAGCAATAGAACCAACACAATCAGAGCCGTCTATGACAGGAAGTGTACTGAGATTATATTTATCCATAAGCTCAAGTGCTTCAAATAATTTATCAGTACTTTTAGCTGAAATAAGTCCGGGTACACCGGCAGTTTTTTTAGTTAGAAAAACCTGACCTGTAGAAATGTAATCAGATTTCATCAGACGTTTTTCTCTAAGCCATTCGTCAGAGTGATATTTTGAAAGATATCTCTCACCTGTATCACATACAGTAAATATAATCACTGCATTTTCATCAAGATTCTTTGCAAGCTCAACTGCAGCATATGCAATTGTGCCGGTAGAACCTCCGCAGAAAATTCCTTCTTCTTTTCCAAGTCGCTTGCACATTTCTACCGAGTCAAGATCATTTACATTTATGATCTCGTCGATATACTGAAACTGTACGTTCTCCACCATTACATCCTGTCCGATACCTTCTATCAGATACGGAATTGGTTCGGGAGTAATACCGGTATCTTTTACAACTTTAAAAATTGAGCCGTAAGGATCAGCACCAATTATTTTTACATTTGGATTTTTCTCTTTGAGATATTTACCTGTGCCTGAGATAGTACCGCCTGTACCTACACCTGCGACGAAATGTGTGACTCTTCCATCTGTATCATTCCAGATCTCGGGACCGGTTGTCTTGTAATGTGCTTCAGGGTTATATGGATTAACATACTGATAAAGGAAATGAGAATTTGGAATTTCTTTAGCTAACCTTTCAGCAACTGTAACATAATGATCCGGCTCACCGTTTTTTGCAGTCATCGGCTGTATCACTACTTCAGCTCCGAGTGCTTTAAGATAATAATTTTTTTCCTTAGAAGCTTTTTCTGTCATTACAAAAATTGTCTTATAACCTTTCAATGAAGCGACCAAAGCAAGTCCAATACCTGTGTTACCGCTCGTAGCTTCTATTATAGTGTCTCCGGGTTTGATCCTTCCTTCACGTTCTGCAGCTTCTATCATATTAAGACCGATTCTGTCTTTGACGCTGCCGCCCGGATTGTATGATTCCATTTTTGCAAGTACGATCGGTTTCAGACCTTTTGTAATGTTGTTTAGTTTTACAAGAGGAGTGTTGCCGATCAGTTCAAGTACGTTGTTGTAATATTTCATTTTTATAATATTGTAAATTTAATTTTAGAAATTTTAATTAGATATGTTGATGTCTGAATAATAAATTTATTCAAATTTAATATCTCCTGTATATTCCTTTCGCCTCATACTTTTTCTTGTCAGATAAATTCTTTTCACTTCATTATAATATTTGAAAATATTTCTATCTAATGATTTTTCATAAAAGCCCTGTCCCAATTGCAATTTTTTTATTACATAAACTGTATCTTCTCCATTCATAAAAAATATACTGATCTCATCATTCGAAGGGAGAAAAAATCTGACGTTAAATTTTTCTTTTACAGGGTTTGGGTATACCGGATAAAATTGTAATGTCGTCGGAAATTCCATCCAGAATACTTCTTCATTTAAATTCAAATATTTTGAAGTTCCGTCATTCATATCCATCCTAATTCTGAATTTGTATTTCCCTTCCTTTAATTTCTTATCGATAGATGAATACTTACTTGTAGTAGGTGCAGTTTTTTTACCGATAACATAATCAATCTCTGTCCATTCAGACTCTGTACTATCAGATTTGGTACTATCAGGCTTAATTTCTATTCTTTCAACTGCAAAGCCTTTACAGGTAAATCCTTTTGGTGTGTTCCATTTTAAAAATAATTTATTTCCTATTATTTCATCTACTATTTTCCAATCAGGTGGATTCTTTGGATCTGTATCGATTACAGGATTTACAAATAAATTTTCAATAGCATTTATTTTATTGTAAGACTTGTCATTGTAAGTCCAGTCTTTTTTATCTCCGTCTAAAATATTCCCCTGACTATCAGTGATCAGAAAAGATTCATCAGTTTTTTTCTCTTCGGTTTTTTTCTGAGAATAAACATTCTCGCTTCCGAAAAATATTACGGCAGAAAAAATGAATATGTAAGTTATAATGTATTTCAAAATTGGTCTGTTCAGTATTTTAAATTTATTAATGTGTTTTATAGAATATTCTTTAACGGAATACACTTTAAACAATGGTATAGCATTTCTTTCTGGAAACCCCACCCTGCCCTCCACTTTGTTAAGGGAAGGATTCCGATGGTTTTTTATAAAATCAATTCAGTAGTTTAAATTATTTAAAACTATTAACACCTTCGCAAGCTAAAGCATGCGGCTACGATTTTTACAAAATGGATAATTGAAAATTATTACCAAATCAAAAAATCTGTTAACTCAAATTTAAGTATTTGTAATTTGTAATTCGTAATTTTTAATTGTTTTTCCCCGGTCTCATCAATGGAAAAAATATTACGTCTCTTATAGTCTGAGAATTTGTCAACAGCATCACAAGTCTGTCAACTCCCATTCCAACACCTGTAGTCGGTGGCATTCCTACTTCGATCGCTTTTAAAAAATCTTCATCCAGCGGATGAGTTTCTTTCTCTCCTGCGCGTCCACGCTCTACTTGCTCCTCAAGAAGTTTCCTCTGAAGTATGGGATCATTAAGTTCAGTATAAGAATTTCCCATTTCCCATTTATTTACATATGGTTCAAATCTTTCAGCAAAAATAACCTGCTCCGGATCATTTCTCATTTCTTCAAGCTGCTTCATCGAATATTCTCTGAGCGGTTTACAAAGCGGAGTCGTATCGATCGGGAAGTCATAAATAAATACCGGTTGAATAAGATCTTCCTCACAAGTCTCCTCAAATAAATGAGCAATTATAAGTCCTTTGCTATGAGATATTTTTGGATCGAATTCTATTCCATTCTTATTAATGTGATCAATTATTTCCTGTTTCTTCATCCCCATTACATCAAGTCCTGTCTTCTCTTTTATTGCATCTGTCATTCTAAGTCTCTTCCACGGACTTTTGAAATCAATTTCTGTATCTCCGTATGTAACTTTAGTAGTTCCGTTTGCATCAATACACGCCTGCTCTACCACTTCCTCAAACATTTTCATCGAATCAAAATAATCACCATATGCCTGATACCATTCGACCTGTGTGAATTCAGGATTATGCGTCCTGTCAATTCCTTCATTTCTGAAGTCTCTTACAAATTCATACACTCTGTTAAATCCACCGACTATTAATCTCTTTAAAAAAAGTTCATTCGATATTCTTAAATAAAGATCAATGTCTAAAGAGTTATGATGAGTAACAAACGGCTGAGCATTCGCTCCTCCGTAAATTGACTGAAGAGTCGGAGTTTCTACTTCAAAGAAATCATGTTTTTCTAAAGTTCTCTTTATCGACTGAATGATCTTTGTCCTTTTTACAAATACATCTTTGACATTCTCATTGACAATAAGATCAATATAACGTTGTCTGTAACGAAGCTCTACATCTGCAAATGCATCGTGAATTATTTTTTCACCTGTCTCGGAAACTTCCTCTTTTACAACAGGTAGCGGATGAATGGATTTTGTAAGCAGCACATAAGAATCAGCATGAACGGAAACTTCACCTGTCTTTGTGCGAAATAAATATCCGTTAACTCCAACAATGTCACCAATGTCAAGCAGTCTGAATATGTCATATGAATCATCACCGATCTCATCTTTTTTTATGTATATCTGAATTCTGCCTGTGCCGTCTTTGATATGAAAAAATGCTGCCTTACCCATTTTACGGATTGCCATTATCCTGCCTGCGACAGAAACTTTCTCATTTTTACTTGCTTCTTTTTCCTCGTCTGATTCGGCATCTTTGTAATTTTTGATCAGAGATGCTGAATCTGCAGTCACATCAAATCTGTGCGGGTAAGGATTTATACCTTTAGCTATGATCTCTTCTAATTCCTCTAATCTTCTTTTGATTAACTCGTTTTGCTCTGACAATTATTTATTTTATATAATTTAAAAATCTTTTTAATCTTATAAAAATTTATTTAAGCTTTGCAATTTCTACAGCCGTCAAATATCTCCAGCTGCCTTCAGCAAGTCCTTCCATTTTCAATCCGCCATATTCAACTCTTATCAGCTCTCTTACAAAATATCCGTAATGCTCAAACATGTTGTGAATCTGTCTGTTCCTGCCTTCATAAATTGAAATATATAATCTTGTGTAATCATTATCTTTCAGAAATTTAATCTTCGCTGGCGCTGTCCTGATACCTTCAAGTTTTATTCCTTCAGATAATTTTATTCTGTGTTTTTCTTCTAATGGTTTTGACAATTCGACATAGTATTTTTTATGAACTTTATTTTTCGGACTCATAAGATGATTTGCAAACTCACCGTCATTTGTAAGCAGAAGCATACCAGATGTGTTATAGTCCAGCCGTCCGACCGGATAAATCTTTTGATTCAGATTTATCAGATCTACAACTGTAGTCCTTTTTTTCTCATCACTAACTGAAGTAATAACACCCTTTGGTTTGTTCATCATGATGTATACTTTTTTTGTATCAGTCTTTACAGGCTCGCCATCGACTTTTACTTTGTCATTCTCTTCATCTATCTTAAATCCAAGTTCGGTAATAGTTTTTTTATTTACTGTCACTCTTCCTTGCTCAATCATTTCATCAACTTTCCGTCTTGATGCAATTCCATTTGCAGCTATAAATTTATTCAATCGGATCAATCCCTCTTCTCCTTCTTTTTTTACATATACTTCAGTCGAATCAGGATCTTTTATAATTGGAGCGATCTTTTTCTTTTTTGCATATCGTTTCTTATCGGAAAGTTCATTTCTTGAACTGTAATCTTTTCTGCCATAGAAATCACTCTTCTCTTTATAATATTTTTTTCCTGAGCTGTCCTTTGTATCCTTGAATACCTTTTTGCCATAAGATTCTTTTCTCTCAGAATATTCATTACTGCTCTTGTTTTCTTTCCTGCTGTAAAAACCCTGTTTGTCAGAACTATCAGAATATTTTTTAACACTACTATTTTCTTTCTTACCGTAATATTCCTTTTTGAAAGAATTATCAGGTCTGTCAGAATATTTTTTAGTACCACTATTTTCTTTTCTTCCGTAAGTTTCCTTTTTAAAAGTCTTATCAGATCTGTCAGAATATTTCTTAGCTCCACTACTATCTTTCTTACTATAATAATCTTTTTTATCAGATCTGTCAGAATATTTTTTAGCACCACTATTTTCTTTCTTACTGTAAGTTTCCTTTTTAAAAGACTTATCAGATCTATCAGAATATTTTTTAGCACCACTATTCTCTTTTTTTCCGTAAGATTCCTTTTTAAAAGATTTATCAGATCTGTCAGAAAATTTCCTGACACCTCTACTTTCCTTTTTACCGTAATAATCCTTTTGGAAAGATTTATCTGAGAATTCTCTTTTATCAGTAAAATCATCGTTGCCGCTAAAATCCTTTTTTCCGGAATATTTTCTTTTAGCAGGAAATTCTTTTTTTACACCTGTACTTTTCTTACCGTATCCGTCTTTTTTTGGTGAAAATTTTTTATCACCCTGGCTTTTTTTTCTAATCATTTATAGTGAATCCTCTTCACCTTCTTTAGTTAAAAAATCATTTTCATTATTGCTGTCAAAATTATTTTCATTCTCTTTATTAATTCTGATTTCACTTTCTACGTTATCAAATTCATCAGCATTATTTACATCACTTTCGTTGTCAGTATTTTTATCAATATTTTCGAAACTGCCTTTATCTGTATTTTCTATAAAATCTTCACTCACATTATTGTCAGTAATTTTATCAATTTCAATTTCTTCATCATCACCTATTTGAATGCTTGGATCCATTTCTTCAGTTTCCAAATTTTTATTATCTGTCTTATCTGCAAAATCCATTATTTCTTTATCCTCAATTATTTGAAATGAATTATTTGATGTATCTTCATTTTCATCCCGATTATAACTCTCATCTTCAGTAGTTACATTTTCAATGGAAAGTTTATTTTCAGTATTTTCGTTGGTTATCAATTCAAGCTGTCCTGTCTCTTTTGTTACTATCAGGTTCTGTTCGTTTACAGAATTAAATAATTCTATATCCGCCTCAGTGATACCTTCAATCTCCTGATTTTTTAATATCTCATTTATTTCTTTCAGCTTTGGGAGATCTTCAAGTGAATTCAATCCGAGGACTTTGAGAAATGTGTTCGTAGTAGCATAGAGAATTGGTCTACCCGGAGTATCAGCCCTGCCGTGAATTTTGATAAGGTCTCTCTCGAGAAGAGAATTTACGATGTAATCAACATTGACTCCTCTGACAAATTCAATTTCATTTCTTGTGATGGGCTGCTTGTAAGCAATTATAGATAATGTCTCAAGTGCTGACTGCGAAAGCTTTTTCTTTTGCTTCTCTTCAAAAAGTTTACCTACGAATCTTCCGTATTCCTTTTTTGTAGAAAAAGAATATCCTCCTGCGATCTGTACAATCTCAAAAGATTTATTAAAAGTGCGGTAGTCCTCGTTAAGGGAATCTATTGAAGACTCAATATCCTTAACTGAGATCCTTACTCCGCTGCTGTCAGTAATTTCCTTGATCTGCCTTGTCGTAATTTCTTCCTCTGAAGCAAATATCAATGCCTCTACAATATTTTTTATTTCAGTGCTGACCATCAGATAAGTTCAGTGTTTATTCTTTTACATACCATAAATCTTGACATATCATTATCAATAATTCTTACTTCTAAAATTCCGTCCAAAGCAAGCTGAAGTATTGCAAGAAAAAGACAAATTACCTGGAGCTTTACTTCAATATTTCTTATTAGGTCGTCAAATTCGATCTCGCCTTTTGCATCTAATTCATTCATCAGATATTCCTTCTGATTTTCAGGATTGATATCGAGAAGTTCTATAGGATGTATGACTTCCTTTCTTATGCTGCTGATCACTCTTTTGTAAGCTTTGATAAGATTAAAAATAGTAACATTCTTTAAGCTTCGGTCTATTTCTTCGCTGCTTTCATATTCCCTGTAGTCATTATCAAAATTTCTGCGGAAACTTTTTTTCTTCTGATCACTTTCGAGTTCAGAAATATCTTCAGATACATCTTTGAATCTTTTATACTCAATTAATTTTCTTACAAGAGTAAGTCTCGGATCTTCTTCGATCACATTTCCTTCTTCATCGATCTGCGGAATGAGCATACGCGCTTTGATCTTCATCAGCTCTGATGCCATGACAAGGAATTCCCCGGCAAGCTCAATATCCAGATCCTGCATAAAATTTATATACTCAAGAAAATCTTTTGTGATTTTGGAAATAGGAATATTGTAAATATCAAGATCATCGACCTTAACAAAATGCAGTAAGATATCTAAAGGTCCTTCAAACTGTGAAAGCTTTGTCCTGTATTCGCGTGTATTTTCAAATCTGGGATCTACGGAGATATTAGTATCGCTCATTTAAAATCTGGGACTTTTAGGAATTAAAATAATGCAGTAAATATACCTATTTGAGTAATGATATTAAATAAAGATATTGAGTCTTTTTGAATAAATGGAATGGCAAATATTTGAAGAAATTAATTGTAAATAAACCAATTTTTTAAAAACAGTATGAGTAGGATATCAATAAAAATGCTTAAATGAAATAAAATATAAATTTATCAAAAATTAGTAGTGGCAGTAAATTCTATTCCCTGAATACCGGCATCTATTAAATAAGTGTCTGTACCATAATGAACATCAATATATCTGTATCCGAGATTAAGAGTAACAGCTTTGCTGACTTTATAGCCTGTTCCAAAATATGATTCAAATGATAAAAATGATACCAGTCCATATCCGCCAACATCAAAATTTCCATTAATGAATAATCTGGAAATGTTCGGACCTTTAAAAGGAATGTAAAAGAATTTAGTCCCAATTACCGGGTCTATAAAAAATTTTGTCTGACCTTCCTGTACAGATCCTCCGACGTTATAAAAATTTTCAATAAGATTTGTAATAAAATTAAATCTTGCGCCGCCATACAGATCAAAAGTTACTTCTTTGTTTCGGTAAAATTCATAGGAAACATCAGTTGTAATAAACATAGTTCTGCTTGAAGTTATAGATCTTGAATAAAGTGAGTCGTTGTCATAATTGTATTTGTCGCTCTGATTTGAAGATGTGAACTGCGCTGTATAAGATACTCTTTCTTTTCTTGCCTGAAAGTAACCGTAAAAAGAAAAATCTGCGCCGTTATATTTATTATAAAATTGATTGTCTATATATCCATAAAGCTCATTTGCTGAAATATCACCCCTCATTGCATTCATCCATGCACCGAAAGTAATCAAATATTTCCAGGCAGGAGTGTTTTTTTCCAGATATGAAATTTTGGTTTTTTCAATCGGCAGTTCAGTTTTATTTTGAGAAATAACAGTAGTAGAAATTGTTAAAAAGAAAAACAACAAAATATAAATTATTTTCATACAGAATTTTATAAACTAAATAGTTAATTTGCATGCAATATACTCAAAATGCGAATAAATTTTATGATAAAAATATTTTCTATTTTACTCTTTTCAATTTTAACATTAAACGGTTCAGCCATTTACTCTCAGATCGATTTGAAATTAAATGATAATAAAAAAACTACATTTGAAAAGTTAAATAATTATGAAAACGATTCAAAAAAATTAAGATCCGAAAGTAATAAACTTTCATTGAAATATTCTAATCAACCTGAAAAGTTCAACTCAGAAAATTATTTTGACACTACAAAGTATCACAGATATTTTCCCAAATATCTTAAAAGAGAAAGTCTGATGATCCCAATTTATGAATCAGCAGGGATGAATATCGGGTTAGCGCTTTTTAATAATTATGTAGGCGGTGCTGCATTTGCAAAGATCACTTTTAAATCTGTAAAACATAATCTTGATACTGGGTTTGTTTGGGATGATGATGTGTTTGTTGTAAATCAATTCGGTCACCCATTTCACGGGAGTATATATTTTAATACTGCAAGGTCAACAGGATTTTCATACTGGGAATCAGTTCCATTTGCTTTTGGCGGAAGTCTGATGTGGGAAATGTTTATGGAAACTGATCCGCCGCAGACCAATGATATTATTCAGACTACACTTGGTGGAATTATGGTTGGTGAAATGACATACAGATTGACTTCACTTATTCTTGATGAAAGCACAAGAGGAGCTAACAGGACTATGAGAGAAGTAGTATCAGCTATAATGAATCCTGCAAGAGGATTTAACAGGCTTGTGAGCGGAGATATGTTCAGACATACACCTACAAATGTGAATGATGTCTTTCCTGTGACCAGCCGGCTTAATGTTGGATATGCAGGTATCAGACCAAGTGAAAGTGTGAACTTTGACAAGAATCATTTTATGATTGAGTACTTGCTTGTGTACGGAAATAAAGTCGGACGTGATAAAGAATACAGACCGTTTGAATTTTTCAGACTGAGAGCGGGATTTGATGCAGCAAAAGCAGATGCTCCCTCAACGTGGATTCATGCTTACGGACTTGTTTACGGTAAGAATCTTTTAAGCAAAAAGAAAGAAGATGTCCTGGTCTTCGGTGTGTTCCATGACTACGATTATAATTATAATAATATAATTCAGTTTGGTACTCAGAGTGTTGGACTGGGACTGATATACGATACTCCTGAAAAAAGAAAATTCAGAATGGTTGGTACATTCCATTCGAATTTTGTAGCAATGGGTGCTATCAATTCCATTTATCAGAAAGGTCCATACAGAGATTATGATTATACGATCGGAAATAAAACTATGCTTGAATTCGGAATACATTATAAACCTGTAAGTCTGATTCTCGATTATAAATTTTATTACTTACATACTGTTGACGGTTTCCCCGGAAGTTCAATCTTTGGAATATTAAATCCTAAACTTTTAGTTGACGTTTATAAAGGATTTGCTGTAGGTACAGAATATGTCTATTATCACAGAAATGGTACTTTTGAAGGAGTAGCAGATTATAATAAAAGTATTAGTGAAATTAAAATATACGGATCTTATTTATTCTGATGTGATTCCAGAATTGAAAAAGATTAAACTAAATAAGTATATCAATTTTTCATAAAGCTTTTAATTTATTGGATATTTGCAATTTGTAATTTGTAACTGAAGTTACGCAAAACTAGAATTCGTTTATTTTTAAATTCCATTTTAAGTTATTTTGAATTACACAATCAAAGAGTATAAATCTGATCTTGTAAATTGTAGAAATATTTTTTTTAATTCTAAA
>JBATSB010000049.1:0-3784 GCA_049293015.1 Ignavibacteria bacterium | reverse complement strand
CTATAATGCGGTTCTCCAAATTGATGAACCCAAATTTCATTAATAATTTTTTTAACTATGTCTGAAGTAAGTACTTCAACTGGATTTGTAAATGGAGTAAACGTTGGATATCTCGCAAAGAAATCAGTTTTATTTCTAAATATAATAGCATTAGAAATAGCAATTCCAAAACATGATCCAGGCCAATTCCCTTTTATTTGATTCCACTTATTTAATGCTATTAATGAATAATTAGCTTGTAAAATATTTTGATAGCATAAATCTGTTGTAAATGTATTTACCCATGAAACCCAATCAGGAAAATCTTCTGCATGAGCATTTAAAAAAACTGAATTACCCTGCCATTGTGAATATTGGGTATTAGTAAATGGATCAATTCCACGATAATCAAATTGCTGATTCCATTTATTTGGCCACATTTGTGTATCTTCATTCCAAAATCCCCACTGATCCCTGTTCTTTCTGTATTCATAATATGTAGAATCATTATTTACAACATCAACTCTAGCGAGTAAATAAGGTTTAATCCTAAATATATCACTCTCAATTTTTTGAGTTGGATTAGCAGCGTTTTCGATGATTATTTTTGATCTATAAGAAAGTATTGTATCAGGAATATTCCAGGGGAACTGATTAAAAGCCCCAGGATATTGAAATGCCAATAATAATGGTTGTTCTACACTTGTTCCAGAATTAATTATACATTTGATATTTACATTTGCCCATGGCAAAGGGTCCCAGGATATTATTGAAGTTTCTCCTGATATCCATTTGGTGAATGGTGTTGGTTGGTTTACTGATAATTGCTGTTTAGAATATTTAATTGTTGAATAATCTCTATTAGATTGATTACCAATACTACTACCTGTTATATAAACATTCCCAGATTCATCAAGTGCTATATCATACGATAAGTCATCGCTATTACCAGTACCATTATATCTAAGGGTCCATTGTTCATCACCAAAAAGATTATATTTAATTGTTGAATAATCAAAATTTCCGTTAAGACTTAAACTATAGCCGGTAACATAAATATTTCCAAGATTATCAGTTGCAATTGAGGTTGCCGCATCCCAGTTATTTATTGGTCCATTATATCTTCTAACCCATTCTTCTATCCCTGAAGAATTATATTTAATTGTCGCAAAATCATAATTTGAACTTAATCCTTTGCTGCTACCAGTTACGAAAACATTCCCTAAATTATCTGTCGTTAAACATGATGGATAATCATCATTATTTGAAATTGCTGGTCCATTATATCTCTTTACCCAGAGCTGAGATCCTGACGAATCATATTTTACTGTTGCATAATCATAATTTAATCCAGTCCCCATACTCTTGCCTGTAATATATATATTCCTCAATTCGTCAATTACAATATTGGAAGCATAATCCCAATTATTTGTACTCGCGGGTCCATTATAGGTTTTTCTCCACTGCTCATTTCCAAACATATTGTATTTTATAGTTACGTAATCGCTATAATTCCCAAAATTGTACCCAGTAACAAAAGTATTGCCAAATTGATCTATAACTATATCTTTACCTACTCCTAGAAATTTGGATATCCATTGTTGTTCACCCAATTGGTTATATTTTATTGTAGCACAACTATCATTACCAAAATTGATCGACCCTGTAATAAATACATTTCCAGAATTATCAACAATAATTGAATTAGAATTATCCCAATAATTCCCCTGTCCGCTATACTTTGAAACCCATTGTTGAATTCCATTATTGTTATACTTTATAGTTACATAATCCGCATTTGAATTTATTCCATAACTAAATCCAGTTATATAAACATTTCCTAATTTATCAACAAATAAGGCGTTAGGTGAATCTTGACCATTTGCCATACCAGTATATCTTACAACCCATTGTTCAATCCCAAATGTATTATATTTAATTGTTACAATATCATCACTTGTTCCGTTTCCATCGCTACTTCCAGTGACATAAATATTTCCTAAATTATCTAATGCAATTTGTCTTGCTTGATCAGTGGAAGTATCTTGTGCATTATACCTCTGCACCCATTCTTCAATAACCTGAGAATAGGAAGGAATTGAACAAAGAATGAAAATTAATAAAAATTTTTTCATATTTTTTTAAAAACTTCTAAAATTAATTTTTAATTAAAAAGAAAACTGATAGTTTTGTTGACTATCTATTATTATTACTTCATCTTTTGAACTGGAATCTTTATTCGCTGTCCATGTTCCTGATGCACCATTTGAATAACTAAGAGTTCCGCTGATTCTGTCTTTTGAAAATTGCGTTCCTAAAATATCACCTGTAACTAGTCTATTATTGTTATTAAGCTCAGTATATTTTAATGTAATAGCAATTTTATCACCAATCGATGTCCAGGTTCGGGAAATAAGTGAATAGTTTGCATTATTTTCTGTACATGTTTCGCCAGAACAATTCACATTTCCATCATTTTTCAAGGTATATGTACCTGTCATGGTTGTTCCATTTCTCCAAATGAAAGTATGTGCCCAACTTCCTGAGAAATTATTATAGTCGGGTTCAAGCGTTACAGTATTATCGCATGATAATAAAATAACAAAGGGAAGTAAATAAATGATTTGAATAAATTTGATTTTTTTCATTTCTTTTGATATTTATGATTACAAAAAAATATAAATTTCTAAAAAACATTTCTATTTCAGTAATAATATAATTTTGAAACAAAAGTTATATTTCCCTGAGAATCTACTTTAGTCCATTCACTTAGATTATCATTCTTATCATAAGTATAAATATATTTTTCGGTTATATTGTCGGTCTTATAATATTCTTTTTCCGATATATTACCTTTCTCATTATATAAGTAGTCAATCCGTAATTTCAAATATCTTTTATTATTTTTACTCTTCTTTAATGTTTCATATATCATTTCAGATAATAATTGGTTCTTATTATTATATGTATACTCAATTTCTTTTTTGCTGTTAGAATTATTTGTAATACTTGATTTTATCAGGATTCCACTATAATAAACATTTGAAACTTTGTATGACTTTTCATCTGAAATGATCTTTACTAAATTATCATTTTTATCATATACGTATTTAACCTTATTAACTAATTTATTTCTTTTATCAAATTTCTTTATATATTTTAGGTTATTTTTTTCATATTCATATAATTCATAAAACTTAACTCCTGATACATTGTATTCTTTTTTATTAATTTTATTAAAAGCATTGTAATAGTACATTTTCTCTGATTCGGTATTGTCTGTGAGCTCTTCTATTTTAGAAATTAAATAATTTCCATTGAAATTGTATTTAATACTATCTGTTTTTACAAATGAGTTTCCTTTTAGTATATAATCTGCCTGATAAATAGAATTAATTTTATTTTTATTTGCAATGCTTTGAAGAAATTCAAGTTCATTCTGTGCATTGGCTGAATACGAGAATATAGAAATCAAAAATATATATACAATATTTCTCTTCATAATTAAAATCCTTTCACTCCAATTTGTATGGAGTTAGTTATAATTTGTTTATTTAATATATCTACATTTGTTTTAGGAGTAAAACTGCCGAATGAATATCCGGCATAAAGATATTTCATAATTGATAAACCAATATCAACTCTTATTCCCCATGCCCCGAAAGACGGATCAAACTTTTTCTCTTTTTCCAAATCGTGAACAGTTAAATCAAAAAATACATTTTTCATGTACGCTGCACTTAAAGACACCATTGGATTTACATCTCCTAAATAATGGAATACACCTATACCTAAACTGTATATA
>JBATSB010000048.1:0-5823 GCA_049293015.1 Ignavibacteria bacterium | reverse complement strand
GTTTTCACTTCACGCCCTGTAATATCATAAATAATAATAATGATTAATCCATCTCTTAGCTGATCATAATTTATCGTTGTCACAGGATTGAAAGGATTCGGATAATTCTGTGAAAGATCATATTTATCCGGAATGCCGATGCTGACTTCTTCAGGAAGTTCAAAATATTCAAAGTTACCGTTGAAATCTGTCTGTTTCAATCTGTATTTGTAAATCCCTGTTGAGAGATTTTTGTCAGTAAAGATATAGCTCTTTTGCTCACTTATCGTTCCGCTGCCGTTTATATATCCTGCTTTGATCCAATCATTTCCCGCAAAAGCTCTCTCTATATCAAAACCTGAATTATTAACTTCAGATGTTGTGGTCCAGCTTAATGTAACATTATTTCCGTTTACTGAAGAATTGAAATTTGCAAGTTCAACCGGCAAAGGATTATCTACATAAACATGTTTACTACAGAATATTGCATTATGTGATTGATAGTAAAGTACAAAATGTCCTGTCACTCCACCCGGATTTACAAAGACTGTATCATTATTGATCTCTGAAATAATAGATGCCTGTGTATTCTCATAGTTTGATAATGACCAGTATCCGAAATTTGCATCTATGGTATATTTAACCGGAGAACTGTTGATAGTAACAAATTCAGGTCCTGTGATCATACAATCTTGATTGGATGCGATCCAGAGTTTACCGTTTCTTTTTGAAAGTATATCAATGTCGCCATCTCCATCAAAATCTGCTGTATAAATAATTTCTGATAATTCATTTGAATTTAAATCCGGATTTAAAGTGAAATTTCCATTACCGTCATTCAAGGAAAAAATCCTGGGAATACTTTGTGCAAAATTGGAAGATACTATATCGAGATCTCCGTCTCCGTCAAAATCCGCACAACCTAATCTGTTATAAAAATCCTGTATAGTATTAAAACTAAAATCACCATTCCCGCTATTTGTTACTTTTCTGTCTGATACTAATATATCCACATCATTGTCGTTGTCAAAATTTAATACTTTAAAACTGAATTTATCCAGTGCTGGATAACTTTCAAAAAATGTTTGATTATATATTATATTATTCGAAAAAGATCCGGATCCGGAATTATTCAAAATATCAATAATTCTGCAACCCCCAAATTGACCTGATAAAAATTCTCTAAAAGAATACTTAAAAAAAGTAATATCATGATCACCGTCATTATCCATGTCTGCAATTTCTAAATTTTCGGTCACATATTGAAAATATGGACAAATAGGTACTGAAATAATATCTTGAGGAACAAATGTCCCATTTTCATTAATTGCAGTAATTACATTATTTCCTGAATTGATCTTAGCAATATCAGGATCTCCGTCACCATCCAAATCTCCGGTTTTTCCAACAAAACCTCCGGTATCCAATAATGTAGGTTCAAAGTTTCCCAGTCCGTCGTTTCGTAATAATCTTACATTATTACCTTCTGCATCAGATAAAATATCAAGGTCACCGTCTATATCAAAATCAGCAAGAGTAAACGACTGATTTGCGTGTTCATCTCTATGATAACTGAAATGTCCGTTACCATCATTCTTATAAGTCTTTACCCTATCAAAAGAAGTAAAAACATCATCCACTATTATATCAATATCACCGTCTCCATCAATATCTCCAATGCTGACCGGACCGGTTTCTTCAATGGAATCTGTAATTGCAAATCTTCCCGAACCTTCTGTAGCGGCTGTAATGAAAGAGAAAGTAAAAGGAGTAATGTTGATATTTTCATTTGACATAACTCCTGATGTAAGAGTCACATCAATTTTTTCACCTGCCCTGAAATCAATTTGTGGATCAATATTCAGTTTATTTAATGTTTGATCATAGTTTAATATAGAAGGAATTATCCCTGAATATTCCGCATATACTTTTACATTTGAAGGATTTAATGAGGATGAATTCATGACCTGTGAAAATACTATATCAATATCTGACGATTTATTCACACTGACAGAATTCATATGCGGGGTTACCTCTTTTATATATGGACTTATTGAAATTGTATCTGATGATCCGAAGAATCCATATGCTTTTGGTTCACTCGTGGAAATTACATCACTAATATTATCGCCGTTCACATCTCCAAAAGATAAATAATATCCGCCTTTAAGGAAAAACGGCTGGTTTGTAAGTCCGGAATTACTTCCAAAATAAACATATATTGTTGAGTCACAATCTGACATTGAAATGTCATCAAAACCGTCATTATTAAAATCTCCTGCTGATGACACGATATAACCATAACAATTAATAGCTTCAGTAACAGACCAGTCCGGAATTAATGAAACACCTGTTGGAGATCCGTAATAGGAAAATGCATTCCCTCCTCCGCATCCTACGATCATATCATCAAATCCGTCAGAATTTACATCTCCGTTAACAGATAAAGAATTTCCAAAAAAAGAATTAACATTACTTATTACCTGGTCTGCTGTATCTGTAAGTCCCCTGTTTGCAGCCCCAAAATACACAAATACCGAATTTGCATAAGACGCACCAACAGCTATATCATCAAACCCGTCTCCGTTAAGATCTCCTGCATTTGACACATTGCAAAAAGAAACATTATATATGTGATTCGGCACTGTAGCTATCCATTCCTGAATATCATTTATACCTGTTTGTGAACCCAGAAAAACATAGCACAGTATATTCAGATCAGGTTGATTAATAGACGGGTAATATTCATTCATGATTGTGGCCAATACATCTGAATATCCATCTCCATTTACATCAGCACTTGCAACTGTGTAGCCGAAATTATCTGCATCGGAATAGGAATTTCTAAGTTCCACATCAAAATGCAAAGGAACACCGCTCGGTGTACCATAATAAATTAAAACCGTCCCATCACCCCAGAATGGATTTCCTATTATCAGATCTTTAAAACCGTCATTATTGAAATCACCTTTGCAATCCACTCTGTTTCCAAAACCAATACTATCCCCGTAAATAACTTTGTCCGGCACCGGGGAAGGACCGCTTGATGAACCATTATAAATAAAAACAGCACCTCCAGGTTCATATGAAGGAGCTCCTACTGCAACATCGTCATAACCGTCACCGTTTAAATCTCCTGATGAAATACCGTCTCCGTATCTGCTATATATCTGATCGCAGATCACTTCCCAGTCGGGTAACCCTGATAAATTATCAAATGTAAGAGAATATATTTTATTTTGATAATTTTGATCTGTACCGTTTATATTTACATCATGGAATTTATTTGTATATAGAAAATTACTTTGAATTGAATTGGGTTGATACTTATTCATCAGACTATATGAATTCTTTTCAAATGATTCTGAATTTTTATTTGACTGGTAGTCTGTTAAAAATGATGTACCAAACAGAAAAAACGAAAGTAGTAAAACTATTGATTTCAAAATTCCTCCTGTTTAAAAAAATTATTGATATTTTATAGAAGGTAAGCGGTGTGTAAAAGGATTTGAGACAAAAATTTAAAAAATTATTTGATTCTTATTTTAAAGAATAGAAATTAATATAATTTTTAAATTTACTCCTGCTCTGCCTTTTAAATAAATTACTCATATTCATTACACTATTATATGCAGAATTTTATAAAAATTATAGTGCTCGTTCACAATCTCCCAAACTGTCCGAAAACGTTTGAATTGCCTCTAAGACGCTAAGACGCTAAGACGCTAAGATAAAAAACTTTAAAACCAAACTCCTTTGAGACTTCGAGATTTTAAGGCAAACTTAATATTATTGCTTTCAGACAGTCTGGGAGATTGGGAACGCACTTGATAATAGAACTCCTTTTCAAAAACACCATCGGCTATTTATGACCTACAACGTTTTTGTGTTCTTTAAATTTTTTGAACAGAGCTGTAAATAAGCTAATTCTAGAGGAAAATTGTATTTGAATTTATAAAAGAGAAGAACTAATTTCATTTTAATAATAATATTAAATTTCAATAGTAGTTGATGAATAAAATATTTCTGCGGAGCTTTACTGTGATCATTCTAATTTGTTTTCAATCTATTTCAGCATTCACACAAAATTGTTCAAATACTTCAGTCGGTTTTACACCAATTAATGACTTAGGAAAAGGATATTACAGAAGTCATCAGGGCGGACATTATCCTGATGGTTCTAATCTCAGACCTGCTGATCACCTCAATGCAGGTTTAGAAATTGCAAACAACATTTTACCACTTGACACAGCAGGAAACTATGATCCTGTATCGGGGAAAATTGTTTTGCTTTCAGTCGGTATGTCAAATTGTTCACAGGAATTTCAGGCATTTATTACTTCACTTAATGGTGATTCAGATATCAATCCAAAACTAAGAGTTATAAACGGTGCTCAGGGCGGGCAGACCATTGACATTATTATAAATCCGAATGCAAATTTCTGGACAGTGATAGATCAGAGACTGGCATCTCAGGGGCTTACTGTAAAACAGGTTCAGGCAGTATGGTTCAAGGAAGCTCAGTCAGGACCAACAGATACTTCTTTTCCGGGATATCCTGTAAGTCTCAAAGATAAATTCAATACGGCAATGGGAGTTATGAAATCAAAATATTTAAATCTCAAACAATGCTTTCTTGCAAACAGGATTTATGCGGGGTATGCAACTTCAGGACTTAATCCTGAACCTTATGCATATTATTCCGGATGGTCTGTAAAATGGCTGATAGAAGATCAGATAAACGGAGATACTTCATTAATTTACAGCGGTATCAATTCTAAATCTCCCTGGCTTTCATGGGGACCTGATCTTTGGGCAGATGGAACAGTTCCGAGAAGTGATAGTCTTACTTGGAATTGTCCGACGGATTACAGCACTGACGGAACACATCCCTCCCCTGCCGGCAGACAAAAAGTTGCAGATATGCTGATAGATTTTTTTAAAAATGATGAGACGACTAAGCCATGGTTTTTAAAATCAGTTACAATAAATCTAACTGCATCGATACAGGGGTTTTATAATGTAATAAATGAAAATTTAAATATGCGTGATACTGTTTTTCTTTATTTGAGAAGTGCCACTTCTCCTTATAATGTACATGATTATTCAAAAGCAGTTTTAGATTCAGTAAATTTCAGGGGTATATATAAATTTTATATTACTTCAACCGGCAATTATTATCTTCAGACAAAACACAGAAACAGTATTGAGACATGGAGTAAAAATGGAGGACAATTTATTATTAATGGAAATATCTATAATTACAATTTCACAGACTCAGCCAATAAAGCTTACGGAAATAATTTAATTCTAACAGGAAATAAATATAGTATCTACAGCGGAGACACAGATCAAAACGGTATAATAGATGTGACTGATAATGCTTTGACAGATAATGCGGGCTTACAATTTTCACAGGGTTACATACCTGAAGATGTGAACGGCGACCTGATAGTTGATCTTTCTGATCTTGCATTAGTAAATGAAAATGCGTCAGAATTTATTGTGAAGATTACTCCTTAATAAGGTATAATGTATTGAACCACTGATTACTTTGATTTGAATGATTAACCTGATTTCTATTTAAATTGGTTTTCAATCCCGAAGGGATGACATTATTATAGAAATGCAATTACAAAATATTTTAACCCCGGAGGGGTGGTATTATTCTGAGCTATCATCTTCGTAAGTGGATTCTAAAAATGCTTTAAATAATGTCACCCCTTGTATGTTAAAAGTGTAAAAAAAAATTCTTTGACATTTTAAATCAAAATTATTTTTTTACGGAAGAGAAGGAGCTTCCCCTGGGTCAAGAACCCGTCCCGAAGTTTTTTCCTTCCGTTA
>JBATSB010000047.1:0-4285 GCA_049293015.1 Ignavibacteria bacterium | reverse complement strand
ATAAATATGATCTTTCACAGAATTATCCGAATCCTTTCAATCCTGTGACAACGATAAATTATGATCAGCTAAGAGATGGATTAATCATTATTATTATTTATGATATTACAGGGCGTGAAGTGAAAACTTTACTGAATGAGATAAAGCCGGCGGGATATTATAAGATACAATTCAATGCAGCTGATCTTTCAAGCGGAGCATATTTTTACAGGATGACAGCAGGGGATTTTGTTGCAGTGAAGAAGTTTGTTGTACTTAAATAATCAGATTAATGTGTAAAATAAGAATTCAAAGTCCCTGTTATAGTGACAGTGACTTTAATGATAAAAAAGAAAATTGATAATAAATTTTAAAAAAAATTAAATTTTACAGTCATGAAAAAATATATATTAATAGTTTTATTGACCCTGTTTGGCTTATTTTCTTTAAAGGATAATTATATTGAAAAAATACCTTTCGGAAATAAGGTAAACTTTAATAACCTTAATGTTCCTGATAATCTTTTGACCAATTTAAATAATCAGTATAATAATGTGAGATCAGATCTTAATAAAACGAACCCTGATCTGATCAATAAAAATAATATAGATCAGAACTGGTATGCATCTGTTGTTGAGAATATCAGTCAGGAAGAATACAATATCACTTACAGTAAAGATCTAAAGACTTATCAGTCACCAAACAGAGCTAACAATATCCGTTTCATTTATCATAAAGACGGTTTTACTGCAAAACCCAAAGAAACAAGGATTCCGCTTTTTGATGTGAATGACAGAATGTTGAAAGAAAGTGAAAATAAGTATGTGAATGTTGAAGACTGGTTTGTAGTTCTAAAATTGAAAAACAAAGAGTGGAAAACAGATGACGGGGAATTCAGTATTTCCAAAAACAAAGCTAAGATAGAAAATGACAATATGATAGTGGATTATACAAACACAAAGGAAGGAATGCGTCAGGATTTTATTGTAAAGAAAAAACCTGATGCAAATAAAAATCTTGAATTACTTATCAATGCATTTACAGATCTTAAGTTAAGTGTTAATAAAGAAGCAGTAGAGTTCATCTCAGAAAACAGAGAATTAAAAATGCTGTATTCTTCATTGAAAGCATGGGATGCGAAAGGCAAAAAACTGGATGCATATTTTGAGAAGAGAAGCGATAAACAGTTTGCAATTACTGTAAATGACAAAGATGCAGATTATCCGGTCACAGTGGATCCGATATCCAGTGTCCCGGACTGGAGTTATGATTTACCGGCAATAAATTACGCACTTTCAGTTTCTTCAGCCGGAGATGTTAATCTGGACGGTTATTCAGATATAATTATTGGAAATCCTGATTTAAATAAAATATATTTATTTTATGGTTCATCTTCTGGTCCTTCTCATAGCCCAGACTGGACATATATAAGCAGTTCAAATGACAAATTTGGATTTTCAGTATCAGGAGCTAGTGATATCAACGGAGATAATTTTTCGGATGTGATAACAGGAACACCTTACTATTCTAATGGAGAAATAAACGAAGGAAGGGTTTGTGTATTTTACGGTTCACCTTCAGGGCTGAGTAATTCACCTGATTGGGTTTATGAAGGTAATAAAGAATATGCGGAGACAGGATATTCAGTTTCAACTGCAGGTGATTTTAATGATGATGGTTTTGATGATGTGATAATTGGATCTCCCGGGTATCAAACCCGTGAAATGCCAGACGCATATGGAAGAGTATCAATATTTCTGAGTTCGCAGACCGGACTTTCAAATATTCCTGACTACATATACGAGAATTATCACGATGAAACAGGAATGGGAAATGTGGTATCCTGTGCGGGAGATGTTAACGGAGATGGATTATCCGATGTATTAATCAGTCAGCCATACTGGCCGCCTCCTGCTGATAAGACAGGTAATGATCTGGAATCCTACGGATCTGCAACCGTAATTTACGGAGGTTCCGGAAGCTGGACAGGATATGGTGAATCAACTCATGCATTATACGGTTACTCAATTTCTTCAGCTGGAGATGTCAACAATGACGGATTTTCCGATGTAATTATAGGATCTCCTAATTATTCTGGCGAAAACGGGATTAAAGGAAAAACCTATTTGTATTTTGGTTCACTTTCAGGAATTCAAAATTCTCCTGTATGGACAAAATCAATAAATGCAAATGGTTTTGGAAGATCAGTTTCATCCGGTGATTTTAACAGTGATGGATTTTCTGACGTGTTAATAGGAGAACACATAACTTATTGGGATCTTCCGGATGATACCAGTGAAGCAAATGCTTATGTTTATTTTGGATCTGCATCCGGCTTAGATGAAAATTTTGACTGGAGATATAATTTAAATGAAACTAATTATACAATAGTAGTTTCCAATGCTGGAGATGTAAATGGTGATGGTTACTCTGATATACTCATTGGAAGCAAATACAAAGAAAGGAATACAGGATATAAGGGAAATATTTCCAAAATATTTTACGGAGGAAATTCTGTAAATTCTTTATTACCATGCTGGAGAACTTACGACAACGGTTATGTAGTTTCAGGTGCGGGAGATGTAAACGGTGACGGATTTGATGATGTCATAATAGGTTCACCTGTTTACAGCAACGGAGAGACTGAAGAAGGAATAGTAAAAGCATATTATGGATCAAATTCAGGACTGCCGGTGATTCCCGATTGGTCTGCAGAAAGTAATACAGAAAATGCCGGATTCGGATATTCAGTTTCCGGAGCAGGGGATGTTAATAATGATGGTTTCTCAGATATTGTAATAGGAGCTCCCGGAGCAGAAAAAGCTTTTGTATATCTTGGTTCTTCAACAGGTTTGCTTAATTCATCAAACTGGACCGGAAATACCTATGAAGCAGGTAAAAAATATGGTATTAGTGTTTCTAATGCGGGTGATGTAAACGGTGACAGTTATTCGGATATAGTAATAGGTACGGAGCCTTATCAGAACTATAACGGACAGAATACAGGAGCATTTGTTTACGGAGGTTCAGCATCCGGAATCTCAGGTCAGACTCCATTATGGACTGCAGTTAACAATTTACCAACCGGAGTATTCGGAAAAAATGTTTCATCAGCTGGAGACGTGAACGGAGACGGGTTTGATGATATAATTGTCAGTGATTTTTTAGCACGTAAAGTATTTGCTTATTATGGATCCGTAAACAGAGGCATGTCAGATCCTGCGGACTGGACAGCTTATGAAAGTGAGTTTCCATTATTTGGATATAGTATCAGTGATGCAGGAGATGTCAACGGAGACGGATTCGGTGATATAATAATAAGTTCAACATCTAATGCGTATTCTTTTTCAAAAGCAACAGTTTATTATGGTTCATCTATAGGATTACCTTCTGCATATAACTGGCAGCATGAATTTTATCAGATATTAGAAACTATAGTATCTTCAGCAGGCGATTTTAATAATGACGGGTATGATGATATAATTATAGGAGACGAAAGATCGAATGGTAATCCTGCTGCTTTTTTATTTTTTGGTTCGCAATCCGGAATAAAAAATAATTATGATCCAACTTTCACGCTGAATTTTGTTCATAGTATATCACCGACCGGCGATGTGAATGGAGATAATATTGATGATATTATAATTGGAAGTTTATATCCTGTACAAAGAGTTGGAGTTTTTTGCGGTTCCGGAAATATGGTTGAATATTTTCAAATGACTCCAAAACAGATCTATATCACCATCAATTCTGAATTGTGTATAAGCGCAATTGTTAAAAATCAATATTCTGCTCCCATGATTGGGGAAGAAGTAAAATTCATTGTAAGAGGAGTAAACCCTGATTCAGTGTCGTTGTTTACAGATAGTCTGGGTACAGTAAAATATTGCTATATCGGAAATTACCTTGGCTATGATACTATAACTGGAAAAGCAGGAAATCTAACAGATAAAACAATAGCAATCTGGGATTTTCCATTGCCTATTGAGTTGTTTTCATTCAGCTCTTCAATTAGTGAACAAGATATAACACTATTTTGGACAACTTCATCCGAACAAAACAACTCCGGCTTCGACATTGAAAGAAATACAAATAATACAGGCTGGATAAAAGCAGGCTTTGTTAAAGGCAGTGGTACAACAAATGCCCCTGAAAACTATTCTTTCACAGACAAAAACCTGGTTTCAGGCAAATACAATTACAGACTGAAACAGACAGATTTCAACGGTAACTTTGAATATTTTGAACTTCCTGAAGAAGTCAGCATCGGCATTCCGGATAAATATGATCTTTCACAGAATTATCC
>JBATSB010000046.1:0-4367 GCA_049293015.1 Ignavibacteria bacterium | reverse complement strand
GTATCATTATGATACTATGCATTTTGAATACAGGCCGGAGCTGATAAACTAATTAAAAGTTTTTCTAAAATGAAATATTTGAAAATTTTCTAATAATACAGATCCTAAACTTTTGTTAATAGTTCAGGCGGTTCCTAAAAGAGAATAATTTCTTAGTTTCATTCCCCAACGTAAAATATATAATTAGCGGGAGCTGAGATAATAGTTTAAGAATTTAAAAGTATTTAATAGAAAATAAATCCAAGTTCTCAATTGAATTAATTCAAATTAAAAGTTCATTATAAATTATATCAAATTAAAAACTATGAAAATCAAAATTCTTACTGATCAAAAATACTTAATTTATTTATCTGTTTTTATTCTGTCGCTTAATTTAATATTAGCATCATCAGTTTTAGCAACATATCAAATTGAACTAAGATCTGATAATTTCTACTCAATAAATTATTATGAAAAACTCAAAGATGACGGTACAGAAGTATTGATTGAATCTTTTGGTTCAATCACATTACCGCCAGAAATGGAGATTCAGTCAGGTAATTACAAAAATCTAAATGATAAGCTGAAAAAAATTATGGGGATAGAAAGCAATAGTGTTGTGTTTCAACAAAATGGTTTAAATGAATTTAATAATGATGGATTTAAAACTTATGCAAGAATAATGATTAAAACAGATATCTCGACTCCAGAAACATATCCCTATATTAATAATTTAAATATTTCAAAAAAAGAACTTAAGGATATTGAAAAGGAAATTAAACAGGGTATAATAAATTCATTATCCACAATGAATATGATCATAACTGATTGGTATCCTATTCAAATTGGATCAATTGGAAACTATGCTGCAATTATAATTAAATATGATAGACAATTAAATAATAATCCTGAAGTTGAAGTTGAGCAATACATGATATTTAATAATGATAGAATGCATTTATTAATATTTTCAAATCGAATTGAAGATGGTTATGTTTGGAAACCAGTTTTCGATAAAGTAAAGACGTCTATAGATATTGTTGAGCGTTAAAAGTTTTACACAACGAAAATTATCCTATAAAGAAATAGTATAATAAAAAAAGGGATTACATCTATGTATGCATTCCCTTTGCATTAAAATAATTTATTGATTATTAATGAAAGCAAATCAACTATGTTAAATTATTTCAATCAGATTTTATTATCGTTTAAGTCCTTAAATAGCTCTCTAGCATTCGCTTCTGTAAAACTTAAATCCCTTTCAATCCCAATTCCTAGTTTGCCTGAATAAGTTTCAAGTTCAGATTTAGAAAAGCTGCCAACTTCAGTTTCAAAAATATGGCAGATCCCCCAACAGTATTCCGGATCATTCGGGTCCTGATTTATTAAATACCAAGTGCCGGCTCCAATTGGATTAAAAAACTTTGCAACAACAACCTGCTTTTCTAAATCTGATCCAAGGTGAAACTGAGACTTGGCTTTGTCTTCTATTTTTTTTGTAAAGAGTATCATTCTTTTCTGTTTAAAATTTTTATTTAATTAAAAAGAGACAGCGAATTAACACTGTCTCTAGTTTTATTATTGATTATTTTCTAGATCATTTTCCTTAAGGTTTAACTTTCCTTAAAAACAACGTAATCCCCAGTTTGTTTACATCCACATCGTGTCCGAGTTCGTCTCTTAGCATCATAGCATTTGTCATACAATCTAACATAAGCACATAATCCTTATCCAAAGCTGGGGATCCGCCGTTTGTTCTTCCAAAATTACCGTTGTTGTTTGTTACTGATACAGCTGATTCATTAAAATTATTGTTTCCATTTGCGTATCCGTTTGTGCTGCCATTTGATTGGTGATGATTCTCTGCAACTGCTTTGTTTTCAAGTACACATACTTCGTAGTCTGTGATATTTTTCTTACCGCTCTTTATTAGCTTTTTTGTTATCACAACTTCATCATCTTTTCCAACGTTGTTTTCTTGTAAAAGCTTAACAACTTTTTCCGGAGCAAAATATGAATATTCTTGATCACCACATTCAACGTTGTACAGGAACCAGTCGCCATATGAATTTACACCTGTAGCTGGTTCCGCTTGGAGTAATTTAATCTTTGTAGGTATATTTACTTGTAATTCGAGTTTTTCTTTTGCCATTTTTTACCTCCTCAATTTTAAAATTATTATTGTTCATTTAATTTATAATAGAACTTTGAATCCTGTGATTTTAAATCTATGCCTTTTGGTATATCTCCCCCGGATTGTTTTATATATTCTTTAATTGCCTTTATATCAGGCGCATAAGATTCTTCTATATGTCTTAGCATTGTAGGGTTAGCATTTTCAAAGAATAATTCTTCGTCTTGAATTATTAGGACATCCGGTTGTTTTCTGAATCCAATATTTCCATTTGGGACGGATAATGATTTTAATTTACTTTGGCGTAAGTAATTTCGCATCTGCCCAGTTAAATATTCAATGGCTGAATTTATTGAACTAGTCTTTTTATCAACCCAGCTCTGAGCACGATTTATTGACTCATTTGCAATTGTTTTACATTTTTCAAGTTCCTTTTCCTTTTGTCTGATAACCCATAGGAATTTATCTATTCTGATTTCAGGCTCAATCGCTTCAATACTAACTAGTCCATCCCCAGTATCAAGTTCATTCAGGAAATCCTCTAAAAGCTCTTTGTCTGACTTGATTAGAACATCAGGTTTTTCATCCGGTGATATTCCATTTGCCTGTATATTATTTGTTAATGCGTCTTTATTCATAATTTATTTATTTCTTTTTTGTTAGCATGTCAATTATAGCTTTTAAAATATCAGCCCAGGTATTGCTTAAATAGATAACCCCGGATTTAAATATTTTAATCATATTATCTCCTTTCATTTATTTTTTCAATTTTTAAATTACAGGTGAAGCCATTTTATAGTCCTGTAACTCAGCTTCAAGTGCTTCAACCCTGAATAGAACTTCATTTATTTCAGTGAATAGATCTTCATAGCTATATAAATAATCATCATTATATAGACTCGATAGCTTTGTACTTTGTGTATCTTCAGTTCTTTTGTAAACTGGTTCAATGTTGGAGATGTCAATGTCTTCAATTCCGGAATCAATAATTGCTTTAACCGGAATAGGGATAATTGCATCTTCATGTTTTAGATTATATAAACCGTTTACAAAACTTTCTTCAGCTGTATAAAGCAGACTAAGTTCAAAATTCTGATTAATGAATTCATGATCGGTTCTGCTAAAAGTATTTAATCCGTTGGGATGTCTATGTATTACTACAGAATGACTGTACTCATCCGGCAGGTAATCTATTGAACCTGATGTTACTTTTTGCTTAGGTATGTAGTATTCTTCTGACAGAATAATTGTATCAGATGTTTTCTTTTTAATATTTGTTACGATTGAAAACTCTTCTCCGTCAAGCATCGAAGCTATTGAATTACACACGAGCAGCAGTTTCAGAGGAACAACCACTTTCATTTTTTCTATTACAATAAGATCTGACTCCCAGGACTTTGATGTCTCCGTAAATTCTGATAATGTCTTCATAGCTTATCTTTAATTTTGTTTAAAAGTTTTTTCACATTAAAATTAACCGTTGTAGAATAGTCTCCATCTACAAGAAGCATTTCAATTACAGCAAGAGCTGACAAAATCTGAGGCGTTCCGAAAAAACTGGGCACAACCGTGTAAGAACCATCATCGCCCCAACGACCGCTTTCGAAATCGTTTTGAGACAGTGTAGCATTGAATCCGTCATAGCCAACCTTGCAATACGGTGTCTCAGTTTCAAATTGCATTTTACTAATCATCTGTCTCGTTGCCAACGAATCGGTTGCATCGAATATGTAGTCAACCTTATACTTTTTCAGGTACTGGTTTTGGTAAAGATCTTCGATTGTGATTATTATTGTATCAGGTCTTCTTTCATTTATTAATTCTTTCAGTGCCAGAGTTTTGAATTCACCGACTTGATTCATCCAGTATAGAGTCCTGTTTAAATTACTTGATTCTAGTTTATCAGGATCAATCAAAATAATTGTCCCTACACCGATTAAAGCTAGATCTAATGCAATCCATGAACCTACACCGCCGCAGCCAATGACCATTGCGCTCTTTAAAGCAAAGTCATCAATGCCGGATTGTCTGTCGTATAGTTCTGTTAAATTGTTTACTATGCTGTCCACTTAATTTTGTCCTCCTTCACCGTGTATTCTCCCTCCGGTATAAAGTAAGATGAATCCAGATGCATGACTTCGTATGTTTCACAAATTTCATTCAACAAGTCAACGAGTGCTTCAGAGTTTTCCAAAGGAATTGTCCTTCCGTCCAGATTTCCAACACAAACCTCTGATAAACCACTACCGTTAGC
>JBATSB010000045.1:0-30755 GCA_049293015.1 Ignavibacteria bacterium | reverse complement strand
GGAAGTGGATAAGTACGGCTGGGTTGATATCGGATCTTCATTTCTTCCTTCAGATATACTTGCGGCATTTCTATATGCGCAGCTTGAGAATCTTGATGACATACAGAAAAAAAGAAAATACATCTGGAATTATTATTTCCATAAACTGATGCCTTTAAAAGAGAATGGATTTTTTAAATACTCATTTATTCCTGATTATGCTACCAATAATGCTCACATGTTTTTTATAGAATGCAGGAATCAGGATGAGAGAAGCAGCTTAATCTCTTATTTAAAAGAAAAAGGTATCTATGCGGTCTTTCATTATCTTTCGTTAAATGAAAGTCCTTATTATAAAGATAAATGTGATCAGATAAAAATGGAAAATTCTGACAGGTATACAGATTGTCTTCTGAGACTGCCGATGTATTATGAATTATCTGATGAAGATCTTGAGTACGTGATTTATTATATGTTTAAATTTTTTGAAAGGCAGTAAAGATCTGAATGGATAAACTTTTAAGAATATATAACTCTACAGGAAGAATAGGAAATATCATTTTACTTGCATTGCTTATTTTATCAGGCATTGCAAACAGGATGTTTATGACTGTGAAGTATCGTGAGATCGATTATATCATTGAAACAGTCCTTATAGTTTTTACTTTAATACTTGTCAGAAAATTATTTTTTAGAAGTTCACAGGTATTTGAAAAAAGAAAAATAAAATTATTCCGGATAATACTGTATACAGGAATTGCTTTCCGAATTTTATTTGCCGGACATGATATGATAAACAGACCGGTTCAGGACAGTGATTATGAAAAGCATGAGAAGCTTGGTAAAAGACTTTTGGAAGAGGGTGAATTCTATGATTTTGCAGGAGTTGAATTGAGAAATTTCAGACAGCCGGGACTTCCGCTGATTTTTGCTGCAGGATTGAAAATCTATAATGCACCGGTTACGTTTTCCATTATTATGATATTGTTTTCATTCGGAGTGTTGGTAGGAGGATACTATTTATTCAGAGATCTTAATAACATAGCATCAGTGCTTGCCTTTGTATATTTAAGCATATCACCGAACATGCTTTTCATGGCTTCGAATTCCAATACACAGCTTTCATTTTTTTTCTTCGTTATAATACTTTTTATTATACTTAAAAATTTTAATGGAAAAACATATCAACTTTTGATCATCGGTGCATTGCTTGCTGCTGAAATGTATGTAAGATTTAATTTTATAATGATCTTTTTACTTATACCTTACTTTATAGAATTTTATAAGGATAAAAAACTTTCATTTGCAGTTGGAAAATATGCAATTGTCTTTGCCGGATTCCTTTTGCTCTATTCGCCTTGGATCATCAGAAATTATATGACATATGGAACGATAAGACTGATGCCTACAACAGGGCTGGGTCTTTACAGTACTAATATGACTAATGATCCAAAGAAAGTTGGTGATTACAACGGAGTGCCCGATTCAGTTTTAAAAAAATATAATATGCTTAGTGAAATTGAATTTGATGAAGCTTTAAAAAAAGAAACTTTTGATTTCGTAAAAAAGAATCCGGATGTAATCATAAAGGGAATGCCTTTTAAAATGATGAAATATTCCGGAAGGCAGGACTGGACGATCAGCTATTTTTTTCAATATACAGAATATGACAATGATCCTTTAATGGAAGGTTTGTTTCAGTCTATTGAAAATTTTCTGATATGGCTGATACTATTTTATTCGATATTTTATTTATGGAAATATAAAAACTTAGGTCCATTATCGATTTATATACTTTGGTCATATCTGATCTACACAATGGTTTTGATGCCCGTAACAGAGACTAGATCTCGATATAATTTCCCTTACATTTTATTTCCTGTAATTGCGATCTCACTTTCAAGTAGTAATAATTTTAAAAAGGAAATTCCAGACTGATGCCCGGAAAGCTGCTGATCATCTGGGAATTCGAATCTGCACTTGGCACGATCAATTCAAATTCACCTGATAATTTTAATTACGATCCTATATATCAGGAGATAGAAAATGTAGATTACATTTTGACCCGCGCTGAAACAGAAAATATACAAATGACCTTTGCCTGTCTTGGATTTGCAGCTATACAGGGAGTTTTCCCTTTTAACATTCCGGATATTATCGGTAAGCTTTCTGCAAAGGGACATGAGATTGCTTCAATGTCATGGCGAAATGAATGGTTCCCTTTTCTTACTGAAAAACAGGTCTATAGTTCACTTGAACGCAGTAAGCAGTCATTAGAGACTTGCCTTGGTATTGAAGATAAAGTAACTGGATTTGTTTTTCCTCACAACAGACCAATGAGCTGGATAAAAAAAAAATATTTAAATATTGAAGACAGAGGTCTGTATCCTTTTCATAAAGGCAGTGATATTGGATTTGTACTAACACAGTTAGATAGTTTAGATTATAAATGGTGCAGAGTTTTGACGAAGTATAAAACTTTCCGGGAAAAGATCTGGGGAAATTCTACTGATGAGAATGTAAATTTCCCTAAATGGGAAATGCATAAAAATATTGTATGTGTCCCTCAGCATTATACAGGTTTTGATAAGCCGGCAATTGATTTCATAAAAGAAGCAGTTAATCGAAATGAAACTGCAGTGATATGTGGACACCCCGCAAATCTAAGTATTGATAAGAATGAAAGCCGTGAGCACTTTGACAGATTTATTGATAAGGCAGTTTCATTAAGAGATGGTGAAGGACTTGAAATTCTTACAGTATCAAATTTTATACATAAATATAATCCAGTATCAGAAAATAGAAATTGAAAAAAGAAAAAAAAAAGTTTATAGTGATTCTTGCTGGTCAGAATATTTTAAATTTACTTGTAAATATCTGGTAGATAATTATTGAAATCAGACTACTATAAATAATTTGAAAGCATATAGAAATTTTAAAATAATAAAGTATCTAAATCCCGGATGGTATTTTAATCTGATACCGGTAGATAGTTTATCTTATTCGATTTGCTGTTTTAATTCTGATGTGATGAAATTTCCTGATGAGTTAGAAAGAATTATTTATCCAGATGACAGATTTGAAACAAAGACTGCAATAGATCTGGATGCCGGATTTCAGGCATGGAACAGAGGTGCAATGATGACTGCGGATAATATTTCTATTGATAAAATTCAACATAAAGAAAATATTTCTGTAAAAGATGAATATATATTTATCAGGAAATATTACAAATGGCACAGGGTATATTATTATCTGATTAAAAACCTGTTAAGTTTTAATAATCCATTTAAAGAGATTGGCGCATTTATAAGTACACGTGATATTGAGAGAACTGAACTTATAAATCCGCATTTAGATTACGAAGGTTATAAAAATTATGAGTCAGATATTCTCAAAAATAATCCAAAGGTATCTGTTATAATTCCGTCACTTAACAGATATCAGTATTTGAAAGATGTATTAGAGGATCTTGAAAAACAGGATTATAAAAATTTTGAAGTAATAATTGCAGATCAGACAGATGTGCCGAATAAAGAATTTTACGATAAATTTAATTTAGATCTGAAGCTGATTTTTCAGGAAGGTAAAGGACAGTGGCTTGCAAGGAATGAAGCAGCAAGAAAATGCAAAGGTGATTATTTTTTATTTTTTGATGATGACTCTCGTGTTGATAAAGACTGGATCAGTGAGCATCTGAAAGGATTAGATTATTTTAATGCTGATATATCTGCAGGTGTTTCTCTTTCTACAGTAGGGGATGCAATCCCTGAAAATTACAGTTTCTTTAGATGGGCTGATCAGTTTGATTCGGGAAATGCAATGGTCAAGAGAGAAGTTTTTGAAAAGACAGGAATGTTTGACAGGCAGTTTGATAAAATGAGAATGGGAGATGGAGAGTTTGGTCTGCGTGCTTATCTTGCAGGTTTTAAAAGTATTTCACATCCTTTTGCAAAAAGAATACATCTGAAAGTAAGCTCCGGCGGACTCAGGCAGATGGGTTCGTGGGATGCTTTCCGTCCGAAAAATTTTTTTTCTCCGAGACCTGTACCAAGCGTACTTTATCTATACAGAAAATATTATCCAACGGAATTTGTAACAAATGCAATGATCATTGGTTTGCTTCCTTCACTTATCCCTTATAAATGGAAAGGAAAAAAATATCTGTATCCGCTTGGTGCGTTGGCAGCAATATTTATACTACCGGTATTATTGATACAGCTTGGTATTTCATGGAAGCGTTCATCAGAAATGTTAAAGGAAGGTGACAAGATTGAGTGGCTTTAATAATTATCTGATACTCACAACGGAATTTCCTCCGGGTCCGGGCGGAATTGGAAATCATTCCTATAATCTTGCAAAATATTTATCCCTGAATGAAATATCTGTTACAGTGCTGGCTGTATCTGATTTTGCTGATGATAATGAAAAGGATGAATTTGATAGGAAACAAAGATTTAAAATAATCAGGTTTGAAAGATATAGTAGCAGGTTAAAGACTTACAGAGAAAGAATTTCTTTAATTAAAAAAACGATCAGGCATGAAAAATTTTCGCATATAATTTTTTCCGGCAGGTCATCATTGATGGCAATGCTACTGTTAAAAGGACTGAAAGGAAATACGAAATTTATTTCTGTTGCTCACGGCGGTGATATTAATGCGGATAATAAAGTAGAGAAAACATTGGTGAACAGAGCATTGAAAATGTCTGATCTGATAATTCCGGTATCGCATTTTTCCGGATCAAAAATTGTTGACAAAATAGATAAAAATAAAATTCATGTAATACCAAATGGTTTTGATATGGATATGTCTGCTCACATTGAATTATTAAAAGATAAAAGAGAAAAGATATCAGATGCTGTAAAACTCATCAGCGTAGGAACAATCTGGCCGCGTAAAGGACATCATAATGTATTAGAAACTTTACCTGAGATCATTGAAGATCATCCCGGATCCACCTATACAATTGTCGGCAGAAATGCTGACACATCTTTATGTGATAAATATTTTGCAGATGAAAAAATCAAAAGTTCAATAAATAAAGCAGGGCAGATATCTAATGAAAAAATGTATGAATTATTAAATGATTCGGATATATTTATTCTCTTAAGTGAAACACAATCCAGCGGAGACTTTGAGGGGTTCGGAATTGCAGTCATCGAAGCAAACCACTTTGGTCTGCCAGCAATTGGATCTTTTAACAGCGGTTTAGAAGATTCGATAAAAGATGGAGTGAGCGGTATTTTAGTAGATCCCAAAAATAAAGAGCAGATCAGAAAAGCTGTAGATACTATCTGTAAAAATTACGAAAACTTTTCACAGGGAGCCAGAGATTGGGCGGATGAACATCACTGGTCAGTCATTATAAAAAAATATTTAAATGCGATCAATAATATTAACTGATTTTGTATGTGCGGATTTTTAGGAGCAATCTTTTTTAACAGATCTCTTGATCAATATATACCTGCACTTCAAAAAGGACTGAAAGCTATTTCACACAGAGGTCCTGACGGAAGTCATGAACTGGTCTCAGGTAATTGCTGGCTTGGTCACAACAGATTAAGTATTATAGATCTTTCACCTGAAGCTGATATGCCAATGAGTTCGTGCAATTCGGATGTACATATAATTTATAATGGAGAGATTTATAATTATTCAAATTTAAAAAAAGATCTGGAAGGTACGAGATTTAAAACCCGTTCTGATTCTGAAGTTGTAATGGAAGGATATATAAAGGAGGGAACAGACTATTTTAAAAAGCTCAGAGGGATCTATTCATTTGCAATACTTGATAACAGAGTTAAGCAGAAAGTCATTCTTTGCAGAGATCCTTCAGGAGTAAAACCATTATATTATTTTTCAAAAAAAAATATCTGCATATTTGGAAGTGAGATCAAGGCGTTACTTCCTTCGGTAAGAGATAAAATCAGTGTTAATGAAAATGTTGTTAAATGTTTTCTCAATCTTGGATATTGTCCCGAGCCATATACAATTTACAATGAAATAAAATGTCTTGAACCCGGATATGTAATTGAGATTTCTGATAATGGAAATATAGAAAAGGTGATATGGAATTATGAATTCGAATCTGAAAATGATCTAAGTTTTAAAGAAAATACTGAACTCACTGAATCGAAATTAAGAACTGCAGTAGAAAGAAATTTAGTAGCTGATGTAGAAGTGGCAGTAGCATTGAGTGGCGGTATAGATTCATCTCTAATCTATGCATTTGCCAATCAAAGTAACAGTAATATAAAAGGGCTTACAGTAAAATTTGATGATGAGGAATATAATGAAGAAGATATAGCGCTGAAATATGTGAAAGCACTTTCGGGAAAACATGAATCAGTAGAAGTGGAATCAGGTCTTGATCTAGAAACATTGAATTTAATTCTGAATGATTTTGATCAGCCGTATGCGGACTCGTCAGCAGTCAATGTTTTTTATTTAACAAAGGCAGCAGGAAAATATACAAAAGTTTTAATTGGCGGTGACGGTGGAGATGAATTGTACAACGGGTATCCGTCTCAGACATGGCTGACCTTTGTAGAAAAAATAGTAAGTAACGGATTAATGAGAGCATCGGGAACAGCATCTGTAAAAATTGCAAATAAGTTTTCATCCGGATCTAATGCAAGATTATTTAAAAGAATGAAAGATCTTTTTGATGACAGACCGCATGAACTTTTATATGACTGGCACTCATGGTTTCCAAGAAAGACCAAATTGAAAAAAGGCAGCCCGTTTCTGTTTGATACAAATGACGGATTAACTCTTTATAATTCAGTATTTGCCGATAAGCTTCCTGAAAAATTTACAAGTAAGGTTGTATTCGATTATTTCAGAAAGCAAATGCTTAGCGATTATTTAAGAAAGACAGACATGATGTCAATGCTTAACAGTGTTGAATACAGAGTGCCGATGCTTGATGAAGATCTGACAGAATTTGCATTAAAAATTCCATTCTCTCAGAAGTCAAGTTTGAGAGAAACTAAAAAGATACTCAGAGATATTCACGGAAAAATTTATCCGGCTGAAACAAGTAAAATTCCTAAGAAAGGATTTATGATTCCATTAGATAAAGCTCTAAGTGGAGAAGAATTTGAACTGATAAAAGAAGATCTATTATTTAAAGGAAATATAGTTTTGAATTATATAAAAAAGGATTATGTAGAATTTCTTTTCAAATCTCTTAATTACGGAGCAGAAAATGAAATCAGCAGAGCGGGTATTTATCAGAGAATACTTATGCTCTATAGTTTAAGCTTATGGGAAAAAAATAAATGAAGTTAGCAATTATTTCACATACTCCTCATTACAATAAAGACGGAAAGATCGTTGGATGGGGACCGACAGTGAGGGAAATCAATCATCTTACAAAAATTTTTGACAGGATCTACCACATTGCTCCAATGCATAATGAACAAGCTCCGGGTAGTTCGATGAGATATGATGAAGATAAAGTAGAGTATATTCCAATCAAACAATATGGCGGAGAAAAATTTTCAGAAAAGTTTTCAATATTGACTACATCATTTCATAATTTGAAGATCATCAGAGAAATATTAAAAAAAGTGGAATGGGCACAGTTCAGAGCTCCGACTTCTATGGGACTTTATGTACTTCCATATTTAAGTTTGATAAGCAAACCAAAACGCTGGGTAAAATATGCGGGCAACTGGGGACAGAAAAATCCACCGGTTTCATACAGAATACAGAGATGGTGGCTGAAGAATAATTTTCAGAGATCAAAAGTAACTGTTAACGGTAAGTGGAAAGATCAGCCTGAGAACATAGTTGATTTCAGAAACCCTTGTCTTGATAATGAAGAGTTAAGCAGAGCTGAAATAATTTCTTCAAATAAAAATTTTGATGATAAAAAGATTTTGTGTTTTGCAGGATCACTTTCAAAGAATAAGGGAGTAAAGTTAATAATAGATGCTCTTGAACATATGAGATTTAAAGATAAAATAGAAGAATTTATTTTTACAGGCGGCGGACATGATAAAGAAATGTTTGAGATAGCTGCAAGTAAATTAAAGATCAAGACAACATTTACAGGATTCATAAGCAGGAAAGAGCTTGAGAAAATTTATGAAAGAAGCCACATAATTGTATTGCCCAGTGAGTCAGAAGGATTTCCAAAAGTGATCTCAGAAGCAGCAGCTTACGGATGTGTGCCAATTATTTCTGATGTATCAGCGGTAAGAGAATATTTTAATGATTCAAACGGATTCCTTTTAAAAAGTCTGAATGCGGAACATCTGGCAGATGCGATTGATCTGGCACTTAGTAATATTGAATTAATAAAATTAAAATCAAGACAATGCACGGAGCTGGCACCATTGTTTACATATGAGGATTACATGAACAATTTGAAAGACAAAATTTTAAATATTTAATCAGGAATATCATTAAAATGAATATTTATTTTCAAGAAAATAAATTCTAATTTGATACTGTGAAAAATTCTCCTTTTAGCGCGGAAATATATGCAGGATTAAACATAGCCATTGCAATGTTGATGTTGTTTAATTCAAAACTGAGCGTAGTATATTCTATCATTATTTTATTAGCAGGAGTATATGCAATATTTAAGAATAAGAATATGGACGGTGCAGCGCATATATATGCTGCATATGTAGTTGGGATTGAAGTTCTTTTACGAATGAACTCAGGAGGATTTGGATATGAATATGGTAAGTATGCTACGATTGTATTTTTAACACTTGGAATTCTTGTTGGAAAAAGAAACAGAAAATTACCGGTATCTTTTATTGCATTTATATTGCTATTAGTTCCGTCAATATTTTTTGTTGATTATCCAACTTTTGATATGTCCAGACAAATGGTTTCTTTTAACATATCGGGACCTGTAACACTTGGTATAGCAGGAATTTATTTCTACAGAAGGAGAATCCCGATACAGCAGCTTAGAAAGACTTTCCTGGCAATGCTTTACCCAATTATAGCGATGTCAATTTTTGTATACTTCAGATCCGGATCTCTGGAGGATGTAGATTTTACGACAGAATCGAATTTTCAGGCAAGCGGTGGATTTGGACCAAATCAAGTTTCTACAATGTTTGGACTAGGAATTCTTATTATAGCCGCTGCTTATTTTTTAAATATCAGGTTATTCAGAGTTAAGAATCTTAATATAATTTTACTGCTGGCATTTTTGATCAGAGGACTTGCAACGTTTTCCAGAGGTGGAATGCTTGCGCCGATAGCTGCTATAATTTTATGTGTTGTGATCATGTCATTAACTGATGCATCTTTTCAGGATAAAATGAGCAGAGTTGTATATATTTTTATGGCACTTTTTGTAGTTTCTGTAGTAGGTTTTTATTATGTAAATGAAGTAAGCGGAGGTCTGCTTGAAATGAGATTCAAAGGTGAATCCATGTATGATAAGGAAAAAAGTAATATGTTCAGCGGACGATTAGAGATCTTTGAAGAAGATATTGAGGTATTTCAGGATAATGTTCTGACGGGTGTGGGACCCGGAATGGCATCGGAGAAAAGAGCAGAGATCAGTGGTGTATTTGCAGCAGCACATATTGAATATTCGAGATTACTTGCTGAACACGGGCTCTTCGGGATTATGGCTATTCTAATAATGGTCTTATTCCCTGTTAGTACATTTTTCAAACTTAAATCAAGTGATGAAAAGATACTTCTTATACTCTGTTCGGTATTTGTTTTTATTACATTAGGTCATGCAGCTATGAGACTTGCGGCACCCGGATTTATTTATGGACTAGGATTTATTTATATCTTCAGGAAAAAAAGATGATACTCTATGCGGGTAATATTCTTTCAAAATTCGGATACACACCTACCTTTATCGAAACGCTGACACCAAAACTTTCTGAGAGTTATAATCTGATATCAGTTTCGAATAAAAAAAATCAGGTATTAAGAATGCTTGATATGATCAAAGCAGTTTATGAAAACCGAAAATCACTTAAACTTGTATTAATAGATTCTTATAGTGTTCGAGCTTTTTGGTACACATATATTCTTGCAAAACTGTGTAACAGATTTCAGATACCTTATATACCTATATTAAGAGGTGGTGGCTATCCATACAGGCTAAGTAGCTCTCCAAAGAAATGTAAATTCATATTTGAAAATTCATATATTAATATTTCGCCGTCTGTATATCTTAAAGAGCATTTTGAAAATTCAGGATACAAAGTAAATTACATTCCGAATTTTATTCCAATTAAAAGTTATAAATATAAGAACCGAATTTCAACAGGACCGAAGATGCTCTGGGTAAGATCGTTTCATGATATTTATAATCCTTTACTTGCAATTGAAATTTTAAAAGATCTGAAATTAAAATATTCTGATGCTAAACTTTGTATGGTAGGTCCGGATAAAGACGGATCACTTGTGAAAGTGGAAGAAGCATCTGTTGAAAATAAATTAAATGGATCACTTATATTAACAGGAAAACTTTCAAAAAAGGAATGGACAGATATATCAGAAGAATATGATATTTTCATAAATACAACAAATTTTGATAATCATCCTGTAAGTGTAATAGAGGCAATGGCTCTGGGTTTGCCGGTAATTTCTACAAATGTGGGAGGAATTCCATTCCTGATAAAAGACAGGGAGGATGGCGTGCTTGTACCTGCAAATGATAAGGAGAAATTTGTTTTTGAAATTGAGAATCTTATTTCGGACAATAAATTCGCTTCTGAAATTTCGACTAATGCAAGAAAGAAAGCTGAAGAATTTGATTGGGATCAGGTTAAATATAAATGGTTTGAAGTGATAGATCCTTTAGTCAAGAATTAAAAACCTTTCGAATAATACAATGTCATTTCTCGAATTAAGTTTGAAGCTAAAGGGATTTCCATTAAGCAAAGCGGAAAAAGAAATAGAATATCTGAATACTTTATCTGAAATGGATTTCTTGAAATGGCAGAGCAATAAGAAATGGGAGATCGTAAAATATCATTTAAAGAATAATGAATTTTACAGAAATAAACTTGATCATAAACTACCTGCACAGTGGGAAGAAATTCCAATTTTAAAAAAAAGTGATTTTCAGATCTCGATAGATAAGCTTACTTCAGATACATTCAGTTTAAAAGAATTATACACAGGTTATACTTCAGGTTCATCCGGACATCCATTCAGATATGCGAAAGATAAATATTCACATGCTATGACATGGGCATTGATCAAAAACAGATATAATAGTTTTGGAATTAATTTAAATTCAAAACAGGCAAGATTTTACGGAATACCATTGGAGAAAAAAGAGTATTATGCAGAAAAGACAAAAGATCTTTTATCAAACAGAGTGAGATTTCCTGTGTTTGATCTTTCAGATGAAGTATTAAAAAGTTATGCGGAAATATTTGAAAAGACTGAGTTTGATTATATTTATGGATATTCAAATTCAATTCTTTTATTTGCCAGATATCTCAATAGAAATAAGATCAATCTGAAATTAATTTGCCCATCTTTAAAAATTTGTATCTGTACATCAGAAAATTGTTCTGCAGATGATAAAGTTGAAATTTCAAAAGCGTTTGGAATTCCTGTAGTAAATGAATACGGTACTTCTGAAGTTGATCTGATCGCATTTGAAGATATTGAGGGTAACTGGAAACTTTCGGAAGAAAATGTATTTGTAGAAATTATAAATGAAAGTGGAAAGCAGATAACAGAAGGCGGAGAAGGCAGGATCGTACTTACATCACTGCATAATAAGGCAATGCCATTCATCAGATATGAAATTGGAGACAGAGCTGTCATAGAACCGTGTAAAGATAGAATCAGGATCGTGAAACTTCTCGGAGGAATCAACGATGATCTTGTGTTGCCAAGCGGAAAGATCTCATCGAGTATTACATTTTATTTTGTTACAAGAAGTATTTTAAACAAGATTGATACATTAAAAGAATTTGTGATAAAACAAACAGAACCGGATAAATTTGTATTTGAAATGGTTTCGGATGAAGACATAAGTGAAAGGGACAGAGAACAGATAAGAAAAAAAATGGATGAGTATTTAGAGCCAGGTCTTATTGCTGAATTTAAGAGAGTTGAAAAAATTCAGAGAACGAAAGCAGGAAAGATGAAACAGTTTTATTCATATGTTGAAAAAGATTGAAATTAGCAATACTTACACAATATTTTTATCCGGAAACCGGTGCTCCTCAAAACAGACTATATGAACTTTCAAAAAAGTTTAAAGAGTACGGCTGGGAAGTAATGATAATAACCGGAATGCCTAATTATCCTAAAGGAAAGATCTTTCCGGGATACAGATGGAAATTCAGCAGTTCAGAAAAAATAGACAACATAGACGTAAACAGATACTGGTTATTTGCATCAAATTCAAAAAATAAGCTGCCAAGAATCATATCGATGATTTCATTTTCATTTTCATCACTATTCAGTTTTTTCAAATTAAAAAAATTCAAACCGGATTTTCTTTTTACAGAGAGTCCTCCTTTGACACTTGGATACAGCGGTTATTTACTTTCAAAATTCACAGATTCGAAAATGATAATGAATGTATCTGACATTTGGCCTTTGTCAGCAAAAGAACTTGGTGCAATTGGTGACGGGAAAATATATAAGAAATTAGAGTCACTTGAAAAATTTTTATATAGAAAAGCTTTTTTAAATACAGGACAGTCTGAGGAAATAGTATCACACATAATTAGCAGCGGAGATTTTAATACTTACCTTTTCAGAAATGGAGTAGATGTAAAAAGATTTGAAAAGCCAAAATCATTTTGTGAAAGCGGACAAAAAATCAAAATCGTATATGCAGGATTGCTTGGTGTGGCTCAGGGAATTTTCGAAATTGTAAGTAAAATAAATTTTAAAGAACTGGGGGCAGAATTTCATATATATGGAGAAGGTACTGAAAGAAAAGCAACTTTAGATTTCATTAAAAAAAATCCTGACAATGGGATAGTTGTTTACAAAAGTGTCAAGAGTAATGAGATACCTGAAATTTTACCTAAATACTATTGTACTATAATTCCTTTGGTTAATAAAATATATGGAGCAGTTCCATCAAAGATATATGAGGCAATGGCAGCTGGTGTTCCTATATTATATTCGGGAACGGGTGAAGGTGCAGCTATAATTTCCGACAATAATATCGGCTTAGTTTCATCTCCGAGAGATTATGCTAAATTAAAAGAAAATATTATAATGTTAAGAGATTCATTGAGTTTAAGAAATGAGATGTCTGAAAATTGCAGGAAAGCGGCTGAAGAAAAATTCGACAGAAATGATTTAATAAAGAAATTTTCCGAAAAACTGGTTTCATATATTAATTAATAATTTGGAAAAGAGTTTACAAATGAGAAGTGTATTTATAGGATCGAAAAATGAGTTTGATGAATTAATAGTTGACTGGCTATCTGAGCATACTGAATTGGCAGGAGTAGTCTGGTCAGATTCAGCAACCTGGAGAAAGACATGGAAAGGCAGATTTGATTATGGGTTAAAGAGAGCAAAGAAGTATGGATATTTTAAAGTACTGAATGAGCTTTTACTTTTTTTTTATGTAAAGAAAAAAATTGCAGTGAAAGATCTGGGATATTTAAAAAGAGAAATTATCAGACCATACTGGAAAACAAAAGGAAGGAAATTTGATGATCTGAAATTCAAAGAGATTAGTTCAGACAATGTAAATAAAAAAGAAGTACTGGATTTTCTAAATGAAGTAAAGCCGGATATTATTTTTGCAATGTGTGTAAATGATTTTTTTGGTAAGAAGATAAGAGGAATTGCAAAGTACGGAGTATATCTCTGGCATGAAGGACTGACCCCTGAGTATAAAGGATTATACTCACCATTCTGGACTTTGTATAATGAAGATTACAAGAATCTTGCGTATTCATTTCTGAAAATGAATGACAAAATAGATGCTGGAGAAGTCTATGTAAGTGGTAAGGTAAGAGATATTGATTTGAAAAATCACAATTATTCTTTTATAGGTCATAAAGCAATATATGACAGTTTGCCTGAAGTGGAAGACTTTCTAAAGAAATTAGAATCAGGGGAACAAAAGACACTTCCGGATAGAAATTCAGAATCACGTAATTATACTTATCCGGGAATTACTCAATATATAAAAATGAGAAAGAGACTTAAAAAACATTTAGCAATAAATAATTCTTATAAATAAAAAGTTTTTAAATTGAAAATACTGATTACAGGTGCAGCAGGTTTTATTGGATACCATACAGCAGACAGATTATGCAGAGATGGATATAATGTGACGGGAATTGATAATATAAATTCTTATTATGATACAAATCTTAAAACAGGCAGACTTGAATTATTGAAAAAAAATAAAAATTTTAAATTTAAAAAAACGGATCTTACCGATCAGGAACGGCTTAGGAAAATATTTATAGAAGAGAAGATTGATATTGTAATTAATTTAGCTGCACAGCCAGGAGTCAGATATTCAATTTCAAATCCTGAGGTGAGTATACAAAGTAACATTGTAGCATTTTTTAATCTTCTAGAATGCTGTAAGGAGTTCAAAGTCAAAAAGCTGCTCTATGCATCATCGAGTTCGGTATATGGAAACAGTGATAAGATCCCATTTTCGGTTAAAGATAATGTGGATCATCCTGTATCACTTTATGCAGCTACAAAAAAGTCAAACGAATTAATGGCATATACATATCATCATCTTTACAAATTTCCTGTAACCGGATTAAGATTTTTCACTGTTTACGGACCTTGGGGAAGACCCGATATGGCTTATTATAAATTTGCTGAAAAGATAATGAAAGGGGAGCCTATCGAAGTGTATAATAACGGAAAAATGGAAAGAGATTTTACATATATCGATGATGTAACGGAATCCATTTCTAGGTTAGTAAAAAAAACTGACGATACAGAATACAGATTATTTAATATAGGCGGCGAACATCCAGTAAATCTTTTGAAGTTCATAGAGATATTAGAGATTAAACTTGGAAAGGATGCCGAGAAAATATTTTTAGGCATGCAACCTGGTGATGTAAAAATTACAAGTGCGGATACGAGGGATCTGTCGGAATATATAGATTATGTTCCGGGGGTAAGGATAGAAGAGGGGTTAGGGAAGTTTGTAAAGTGGTATAAGGAGTATTATGGATATTAGTGTTGAAAAGTTTGGAGAAACGGTTTTAACCGTTTCTGTTAAGAAATAGGAAATAAAATAGGTTAATTATTTACTTTATTTATTAGAAATGATGAGAAATTGTTTTGGGAATAGTAGAAGTTTGATTTTCTTATTCAGAAACGGTTTAAACCGTTTCTTTCGATAGAATTGAATTTCTTCGAAAAGAATTGGTAATATATTTAAACTATAACACTTTAAATAAGATTAGGCTTATCCCAATTCAAGATTCCACTTGAATAGAAACGGTTAAAACCGTTTCTCAAAAAACTACAATTTTTAATCACTGTCTTAATATAATATATATTTATATATGTGCGGTATAGCAGGAAAATCTGAGTGGAACGGCGTCAGCGAAGAAACAGTCTCAACCGTTTCACGCATGTGTAAATCCATAAAACACAGAGGACCAGATAATCAAGGCGTGAAATCTTTTGGTGATATCGTATTTGGACACAGAAGACTTTCCATTATCGACCTGTCTGCAAATGCCAATCAGCCTATGTCTTCCGAGGATGAAAGATTTAATATTGTGTATAACGGTGAAATATATAATTTCCGTGAAATTAAAAATGACCTCATTCAACTTGGATATTCTTTTAAAACTAATTCTGATACTGAAGTAATAATTTATGCATATCATAAATTCGGTACGGATTGTTTCAAATTGTTCAACGGTATGTTCTCACTTGCTATATGGGATTCAAAACTTAAAGAGTTGATTTTAGCTCGTGACAAATTTGGGAAAAAACCTTTGTTCTATTATTTTGATAAAAATAAAAATATCACATTCGCATCTGAACTGAAAGCATTTAAAGAAGATAAAACTTTTTCTCCTGAGTTATCTTACGAAGCATTGAATTGCTATCTGGCAATTGGTTATATTCTTGCGCCGCTTACTATTTATAAAAATATTTTCAAATTAGAAGCTGCTCATTTTATGAAAATTTCTGATTCGGGAAATAAAATTTCTAATGTCAGGTACTGGGATTATTCAGATTCATTCAGAATCAAAAATAAAGATTCCGATGAGGATACTTGCAGTAAAATTTTATATCTGCTTGAAGAATCAGTAAAACGTAGAATGATCAGCGATGTTCCTGTTGGAGCTTTTCTCAGCGGTGGTTTAGATTCTACTTCCATAGTTGCTTTGATGAAAAAATTTCATAAAGGTGAATTGCATACTTTTAGTGTAGGCTTTAATCAAAAAAGCTATAATGAACTTCCCGATGCCGACAGGGCGGCAGAATTTATCGGAACCAGTCATCACGGAATTATCTGTGACATAAAAAACGAACTGGATTTTCTTAACAATGCCGTTGATGTTTTTGATGAACCGTTTGCTGATAATTCTCTCATACCCATGATCGAAGTTTCAAAATTAGCTTCAGATTATGTAACTGTAGTTCTCAGTGGAGACGGTGCTGACGAGATCTTTGCAGGGTACATTACTTATAAAGCTGATAAATATTATAATTTTGCAAAACCTATACCTGATACAATTAAAAGATTTATTATAGGTCTTAACAGTAATAGTAAAAATAAAAATAAACTTAACTGGCAGTATAAGCAAAAGCAGTTTCTGAATGGTGCTTTGCATTCTCCTGAAAAAGCTCATTACCTTTGGAGACAGTTCTTTTCTCCTGAGGAAAGAATTGAAATTCTTGGGAAAGAATATAAAGATCTCATCTATGAAACTGATCCTTACAACACCTTTAAAAAATATTATGAAATTGGAAAAGATCTCGATTCACTCGACAGAAATTTATATGTGGATGGGATGACTTGGCTGACTGATGACATACTGGTAAAAGTTGACAGGACTACAATGCATAGCAGCATAGAAGCACGTAGCCCTTATCTCGATCCTGAACTGGTGGAATATGTGTCGTCTATTCCTTCTGAAAAAAAAATGAAAGGTATGCAGCTTAAATATATTTTGAAAAAAGCTTTAAAAGATGTTGTTCCGGAATTTGTAATTAACAAAAAGAAAAGCGGATTCAATTCGCCCGTCGGAGAATGGATTGGCATCAATGGAAATGATGAATTCAAGACTTTTAATAAATATGTATATGACAGAAAGTTTAACTGAAATACAAAATAAACAGTCAGAGTGGAATGAACAGTGGACTCTTCTGAAAGACAATGAACTCTTCCTTTTCAAAGACTGGATACTTCCGAATACACTTGATGATTTTAAAGATAAAGAAATTCTCGAATGTGGATGTGGCGGCGGACAACATACATCCTTTATTGCACCGTATGCAAAAAGTATTACTTCTGTAGATCTTAATACAACTCATATTGCAAAAGAAAGAAATAAGGATTTTAATAATATTGATTTTGTAGAAGCTGATATTGCAAAAATGGATCTCGGAAAAAAATTCGACATTGTCTTTTCAATTGGAGTCGTACATCATACAGATGATCCGGATAAAACATTTAAGAATATGATGAAGCATACCAAATCAGGAGGAAAAACAATTGTTTGGGTTTATTCAGAAGAAGGTAATTCGTTAGTAAAGTATGGAGTCGAGCCTGTGCGTAAAATTTTTCTTAAAAATATGAACAGAAAAAATCTACTCAGACTTTCGAAATTCATAACTGCGATATTATATATGCCTGTTTATACACTTTATAAACTTCCTTTGAAATTTCTGCCATTTTATGAATATTTTGGTAACTTTAGAAAAATGTCATTTGAAAGAAATACTCTAAATGTATTTGATAAATTGAATGCTCCTCAGGTTGACTTTATTAACAAAAAAAGAATCTCTGATTGGTTTAACACTGAAGAATATGATGATGTAAATATTAATGCTTACAAAGGTGTTAGCTGGAGTGGCAGCGGCGTTAAGAAATAAAAATTTAATTTGATAATTGAGTTTTCTATTTAAATATAATGAAAAACTGAAATTTGACACCGGCAATGATAATTATTTTGAATTGTTGAAAGACGGGTTCCTTCATTTTTCTAAAGTCATTACTTTTTTGACTTCACCTTTTATGAAAATAGTATTGAACTTAAACGGAGTTAAATATGGAAAAGGTATAAAAGTTTTCGGATTGCCAAGAATTGAAAATAAAGGATCTATTACTCTGGGAAATAATATGCGATTGATCTCTGCCAAATGCGGTTATAACTCAGGCAATATTGCAGGCGGTGTGTTTTTGAGGACATCAAAATCGGGTAAGATTATTACAGGTGATGAAGTCTATCTTAACGGCACTTCTATCATTAGTGAAGAAAGTATTACTCTCGGAAATCGGATTATGATCGGAGCAAACACAGTAATTATGGATACGAATTCTCACAATGTTCCATACAAGAACAGACTGAAAAGGTGGGATAAGATCAGAAGAAAATCCGTAGTGATAGAGGATGATGTTTGGATCGGCGCAAACTGTTTTATAATGAAAGGTGTCCGGATCGGTAAAGGTTCGATCATTGGTGCCGGAAGTGTCGTCAATAATGAAGTAAAACCATTCAGTATATATGCAGGTAATCCGGCAGTATTTATAAAAGAAATCGAAGAAGAATAAATGTCAGAACTTTTTACATCAGCCGAACAAATGCAGAAAGCTACTAATTATAATCAGTGGACTTTTGAACAGTTTGAGAAATATATAAAAGGTGACGTGCTTGAAGTCGGTTGTGGTGTTGGCTCGTTTACAAAACTTATTACAGAGAAAAGTAAATTCGATTCTCTTTACTGTATTGATATCTCAGCACCTGCTATCGAACATATCAGAAAAAAAGAATTTAATGAAAATGTCAGGATAGAATGTATTGACCTTATTGAAGTAAATGGAGAGTTTGATTTTATATTATGTATGAATGTAATGGAGCATGTAAAGGATGATGTTAATTTTTTTGCAAAATTATTATCGCTCTTAAAGCCAGGCGGAGTACTGTTTCATCTTGTACCTTCACATAAATTTTTATACTCAAATTTTGATAAAGCTGCAGGACATTTTAAAAGATATGATAAAAAAATGATGAATACACTTAGATTATCTGTTGATATAAATTTAATAAGACAGTATTATTTTAATCCGGTCGGAGCAATTGGATACTGGGTTGTTTACAAAGCTTTAAAGTCAGATAACATCAACGATACAGAAGGTGAGATAGGAATGTTTGATAAATATATAGTCCCATTTTCAAAAATTTTTTTACCTGTAAGTAACCCGATCGGAATTTCTCTGATCAGTATTTTTAAAAAAAATAAAATTTAATTAGAATATGATCTCTGTAGTGATACCTGCATACAATGAAGGAAGTGTAATAGCGATGACTGTATTTGATATTAAAAAAGTTGCTGAATTAAATAATCTTGGAGACATAGAGATCATAGTAGTCGATGACGGTTCTACCGACAGGACGGCTGAGATGAGCGAAAAAGCAGGTGCTGTTACGATCAGACATCCTCATAACATCGGATATGGTAAATCTTTAAAAGACGGAATTGAAGCTGCATCTCATGATACTATTGTTATTACAGATGCTGACGGTACTTATCCACTCGAGATGATACCGGTTTTAGTCAGTGAATATAATAAAGGTTTTGATATGATCGTAGGTGCGAGACAGGGTGAGAATTATGATGAATCTTTTAAGAAAAAAATCCTCAGACTTATTCTTAAAAAACTTGTAGAATATTCTGCCGGAAGAAAGATCGATGATATTAATTCAGGACTTAGAGTATTCTCAAAGGAAAAAGTACTTCCATATTTTTCTAAACTTTGCAATACATTTAGCTTTACAACATCTCTTACATTAGCTTATATGATGAATGCAATGTATGTAAAATATATACCGATTGATTATAAAAAAAGAGAAGGCAAAACAAAAGTGAAATTATTCAGGGATTCTATGCGTACTCTGCAGTTTATTACTGAAGCAATTCTTTTTTACAATCCGATAAAAATATTTATAGTGTTTTGTCTGGCTTTGCTTGCATTTGCAGGAGTTAATTTTATTTTTTCACTTATATTCCGAATGCCTATTACATTTTATCTCGGGCTTGGTAGTATACTTCTTTCTATTCTAATGTTTGGAATGGGTCTAATCTCTGTTCAGTTAAAACATTTGATGGTAACAGATGATTTAAAAAACCGGTTTAGATGAATACAGTAAGAAATTTTTTATTCAGCGGTAGAAACTCTTTTCTGAAAGGCACTGGAATTTTTCTTGTATTTTTTTTATTTACAAGGCTGCCATTCCTTTTATATTACCATGTAGATATTTTATCAAATGATAGTGCTTCTTATATTGCAGCAGCCCTTTCAATTCTAAATTCTGTTATGCCTTTGTTTGATATCAGGACACCCGGCTATCCTCTTTTCCTGGCATTGATCTGGACTTTCTCGAAAAGCATTTTTGCAGTTTCAGTTATGCAAAGTGCTTTTTCTCTTTTTACAGGCATTCTTGTAATATTTTTATTTGATAAAATTTATAAAAAATTTACAGTCGTTTTTGCAATCTTCCTCACTGTTTATATGACTTCTTCATATTTTCTTCTATTTGAATCAGCATTACTGACTGAAGGAATTTTTACAAACATGCTGTTAATTTGTACAGCTTTGATGATGATCTCTATTAAGGAAAACAAAAATATGTTCTGGGTTTTATTCTCAGCATCAATAGCTTTTTTGATTCTGATCAGACCGGCAGGTCTATTTTTTGCAGGGATTATTATGTTGATTTTTTTTTATTTTTTAATAAAAAAATACAGTCTGATAAAATATGTTTTATTAATAATTCCTTTTTCGGTTATCATAATTTCTCTTTGCACTTACAATTATATCACACTTAATAAATTTACTATAACTCCTTTCGGAGAAGCAAATTTATCCGGAGTTACTATTCTGTTTATGGAGACATCAGATGAATATCCTCAATTTGTAAATACAGCAATTCAGCAAACACTCGACTCAATTCCCAAAAAGGATAAATCATATATCAGAAATTATTATGGAGTTACAAAATTGTTTAATGTTTTTAAAGACAATTTTCACAGACAGATGAACTTTGCAGGTAATTTGATGGGAGATGATTCAACTAAAAAATATCTGGATGTACAGCCGTTTATGAGAATGGTATCCGTTGATGCAATTAAAAAAAATCCTCTTATATATCTTAAATTTTTTTCTTGTAACTTTATTTATTTTTTTAAAAATCTGGGAATAGAATTGAGATATTTTGATCAGCTGCTAAATAGTTTTAATAAGAATGTAGTCAGAGAATTGTTTGTTAAAGAACTTGAAAAAAAGAAATGGCTTCAGATATCATCAGACAGATCAGTAAATGAACAAGTAAAGAATTTTCTTGATGAAGAGATTATTCAACAAAAGAGATTAAACTATATTTCTTTAGAGCAGACAAATACAGCAGTTTTTGAAAATACATTTTTGAAATCCGTTTATGAATGTTATGAGAGTTTTTACAATTTCTTTTTAAGAAATTTAGTATGGTATATTGGATTTTTTTCAATGTTCATTTTAAGTGTTTTCCTTTTATTTAAAACTAAATTTTCAGACCCTGATGCACTTATTGCTTTTCTGATATTTATGATCTTTTTATCAAAAGCACTTTTAGTAAGTATGGTCGAATCGTCACTTGAGAGATACAGCTATACTGTAGAGTTTGCAGTTTATTTCAGTATTCCATTCTTATTAATACTAATTCAGAATTTAAAAAATATGAAATTAAAAAATAAAAATATATGATCCCGTTTTCACCTCCTTATATTGATGAGGATGTTATTAATGAAGTTCTTGATTCGTTAAATTCAGGATGGATCACTACAGGTCCAAAAGTAAAAGCTCTTGAAAAAGAAGTTGCAAAACTTACAGGTGTTGAAAATGTACTGTGTGTAAATTCAGCTACATCTGCTATGATGCTTATGTTACACTGGTATGGAATTGGTCCGGATGATGAAGTAATTATTCCTGCTTATACTTATTGCGCGACTGCACTTGCTGTTATGCATCTCGGTGCGACACCGGTTATGGCTGACTGTGATGAGAATTTCTGTATCGATGTTTCTAAATTGAAAAAGCTCATCAATGAAAAAACAAAAGCTATAGTACCGGTTGATATTGGAGGATTTCCCTGTGACTATGAAAGTATAAATAAATTAATTTCAGATCCTGAAGTAAAAAAAATGTTTGTTGTAAATTGTGAAGTTCAGAATAAACTCGGAAGAATTTTAGTCATGTCAGATGCCGCTCATTCTATTGGTGCATGTTATAATGGAAATGAAAGCGGTTCACTCTGTGATGTATCGGTGTTTTCATTTCATGCTGTGAAAAATGTTACTACCGCTGAAGGCGGTGCGATCTGTCTGAATCTTGCTGCACCTTTTGATAACAATGAATTATATAACTGGCTAAGACTCCTTTCTCTAAATGGTCAGACAAAAGATGCGTTTACAAAATCTCTCGGAGGTAACTGGAAATATGACATTGTATATCCGGGTTTTAAAATTAATCTGAGTGATCTTTGCGCTGCTGTAGGGCTCGCACAGATTAGAAAATATACGACCGATCTTTTACAAAAAAGAAAAGAGATCTTTAAAAAATATAATGAAGCGTTTTCGAAAACTGAATGGGCTCAGCTTCCTCCTTCAGACTCTGAAGGTAGAGAATCATCTTATCATATTTATTTATTAAGAATAAAAAATATTTCCGAAGTTCAGCGTGATGCAATTATTGAAGAAATAAATCTAAAGAATGTTGCGGTAAATGTTCATTTCATTCCATTGCCTATGCTGAAAATATTTAAGGAAAGAAATTTTGATATTAAAAATTTCCCAGTCAGTTATGATAATTTTTCCAGAGTAATTACCCTGCCTGTTTATCCGCAGCTTTCTAATGAAAATGTCAAAAAGATCATTAGTGCTGTAATTGAATCTTACAATTCTGTTGTAAATAAATAATTGGTTAAAAGATTATTTGATATTATTTTTTCAATTGCCGGATTAGTGTTCCTTGCTCCATTATTAATTCTTATAACTGTCATTATAAAAGCAGACTCAAAAGGTCCAGTCTTTTACATTCAGAAAAGAGTGGGAAAGGGAAATAAAGATTTTAGTTTATTCAAATTCAGATCAATGAGAATTGATTCTGACAGATCAGGATTACTTACTGTTGGAAATAAAGATCCGCGTATAACTTCTTCAGGCTACTATCTTAGGAAATACAAACTCGATGAGATTCCTCAGCTTTACAATGTATTGAAAGGAGAAATGAGTTTTGTTGGACCCAGACCTGAAGTAAGGAAATATGTAGAGATGTATAATGAAGAGCAGATGAAAGTCCTCCAAGTAAAACCGGGCATAACAGATCTTGCGTCTATTAAATACCGAAATGAAAATGAACTTCTTGCGGATTCAGATGATCCGGAAGGATTGTATACAAAGGAAATAATGCCCGATAAATTAAAGATCAATCTTGAATATATTTCAGACAGATCTCTTTTCAAAGACATTAGAATAATTATACAAACCCTGAAAGCTGTAATAATATGATATTTATATTAATTACAAATTATTATTAAGAATTTAATTGAATCAGTTGATTGATTTAATTAACTTTGTCCAACTGATTATCAAAACTAAATTGTTACCCCTGATAAGTTTGTTCTTATTTGAGCTTATGAAAATTCCCCCAAGGAGATTATTTGAATGGAGAGACTTAATTAATTTATGTTAGAAAACTTTTTAAATAAAAAGCTCCTAAAACTCCGAAACAGGCATTTACTCGTGCTTGACATTCTTTTCCTATTAATTAGTCCATTTTTAGCTCTTGCAGTCAGGCTAGATGGGCAAATTGAATTCAGTTATTACTTACATGCTCTTACTTACTCGACTTTAATATTTTTAATCTCAAACATTTTTATATTTTACAAACTCGGACTATACAAAAGATACTGGAACAGTGCGAGTGTGGACGAATTAGCTAAAATTATTTATATAGTTTTCTTTGCTATTTTAGCTGAGACAGCAATCTTTATTCTATTCTATAATCTTTCCTGGTTCAATTTTGAAAGATTGCCGCAGTCTTTACCTATTCTTGATGGGATATTTAAATTTATTTTTGTTGCAAGTGCGAGATTCAGTATAAGACTATTTGAAAGACTTAATGAAAGAAGAAGGATCTCATATCATGGTGAACGTGTACTTGTAGTCGGGTCAGGAAAATCCGGTACATCTATTGTACAGGAAATGCAGAGAAATCCACAGCTTGGATTGAATCCTGTTGCTTTTGTAGATGATGATATTGAGAAAAAAGATCTGAAGATAAGAGGTATTCCTGTAATGGGTACAAGGAATTCTATTCCTGAAGTCATAACCAAAATGGATATCAATAAAGTAATCATTGCTATGCCAACTGCACTTGGTTCTGATATCAGAGATATTGTTTCTATATGCAGAAATACCGGTGTACAAACAAGAACCATCCCGGGTATCTATGAATTGCTCGATGACAATATCAGAATAGAAAGTATAAGACAAGTTCAGATCGAAGATCTGCTCAGAAGAGAACCTGTGAAAACTGATATTAAAAAGGTAGAAGATTTTCTAAATGGTAAAAAAGTACTTGTAACAGGATCTGGTGGATCTATTGGCAGTGAACTTTGCAGACAGATAATAAAATGTAACCCTACGGAAATTATACTTCTTGGTCAGGGTGAAAATTCTATTTTTGATATCAATTATGAATTGATGAAAAGAATATCTATCGTAAATGGAAAACAATTGATGACCAAAATTACAACTGTTATTGCCAATATCAGATCTTACAGCAGATTAGATAAACTTCTTGAAGAAATTAAACCCGATGTAATATTTCATGCTGCAGCTCATAAACACGTTCCTATGATGGAAACTAACTCCTGTGAAGCTATCAGCAATAATGTCAAAGGAACTCAGAACCTGATAGATCTTTCTTTAAAACATAATGTAAATCACTTTGTTTTCATATCCACTGATAAAGCCGTAAATCCTTCGAGCATCATGGGTGCCAGCAAACGTGTCGCTGAAATGATTGTTTTGAATGCGGCAAGAGAGCACAGGAAAAATTATTCTACTGTCAGATTCGGTAATGTACTCGGCAGCAGAGGAAGTGTTGTTCTTACTTTTAAAAGACAGATCGCTGAAGGCGGACCTGTTACTATTACAGATCCGGAAATTCAAAGATATTTTATGACAATTCCTGAAGCTGTTCAACTGGTATTACAGGCGTCTGTAATTGGTAATGGAGGAGAGATCTTCGTTCTTGATATGGGTAAACCAATAAAGATTCTGGACCTTGCAAAAGATATAATCAGACTTTCAGGTTATGAAGTAGACAAAGACATAAAAATAGTAGAAACCGGTCTAAGACCCGGAGAGAAATTGTTTGAAGAACTGTTTATTCCAGGCGAGATCTACGAAAAAACAATTCACGAAAAGATCCTGATTGCAACTAATGCCAGTCATTTTATTCCCGAAAATTTCAAAGCAAATCTTGAACTTCTGTTGACCAAAAGATATGATAACGGCAGCGATACCATTAAGTATCATCTGAAACTTCTTGTCCCCGAATATATGTCAGATGAAAAAATACATACCAATGTCAGTATTTTCTGACGCTTTTCTTTCTGTAAATAATTTCAGTAATATTTAGTTTATTTAAAAAATTATTTTTTCTTTATGAAAAAACTTTTCCTTATTGTTACTTTTTTTATTTTGATCCTTGGAAAAAATTCAGACGCTCAGGTTGAATATGTACAGGTAAACAGCCCCGTTTATCATTTCCTTGAAAGAATGCTTACCATGAAAGTGATCACCGGATATAATCCCGCTGTGATTCCAATCTCGAGAGGTGCTGTTGCAGATTATCTTAAAGTCATTATCGAAAATACAAATAAAATCTCTTCTACTGACAAAAAAATATTAGCTGATTTTAAAGTCGAATTTCAATATGAGCTGACCGGTGAGCTGAAAAGATCTACTTCTTTTTTTAATAATACTGATCATTTTTTATCAGATGATTATCAGAAATATTTATATTCATACTCAGATTCGAATGCTACATTGTTTCTTGACGGACTCGCTTCATTATCAGGGAGAGGTTCCAAAGGAGATTCGATCGGGAGAAATTCCATTGGACTTGGTGAACTCGGATTCAGAGTAAGAGGTACTTTGTATGATAAAGTTGCTTATTATCTCAGAGCTTCTAATGGACAAAAACTTTGGGGGGATTCTTCTGATGTTACTTTTGCAAGAAATACAGACCCAAAACTTTATGCGCAGTATAAGTTTCAATATGAACAAAAGAATTTTGATACCTTCGACGGATACCTAAGATATCAAACTGCCGAAAACTGGCTTGCACTTACAGTCGGCAGGAATCCTGTCTATCAGGGTTTTGGATTTATTGACAGACTATATCTTTCTCATAATACTGTACCTTTTGATTTTCTTAAACTCGATCTTGCATACAAAGCAGTCACATACTCCTTTTTATATGGAAGCATAAGAGGGGATTCACTCGGTACTCCGCTTGATGCAAAAAATATTGCAACTCACAGACTTGATGTATCATTTGGAAATAATTTCAGAATGGGTCTCTTTGAAAGTGTGATCATTTCAAATTCACCGTTTAGTTTTACTTTTTTAAATCCTATCAGCTTTCTTACTTCCGCCGAACTAAGCAAAGCTTCTCAGACCGGAGATAATAATGCAAACAATTCAATACTCGGACTTGATGCTTTTGTAATGCCGGTTAAGAATTTAGCTTTTCAGGGTTCATTTCTTGTAGATGATCTTGAGTTCAGTACTTTGTTTAAAGATAATGCTCAGGTTACAAATAAGTTCGCATGGCAGCTTGGAGGGCTTTGGTCAAATGCTTTCACACTTCCTAATCTTGATATGAGAATTGAATATACTTTACTTGAGCCTTATGTATATTCGCATGTGTCAAATAAATCAACTTATACAAACTGGGATCTTCCGCTCGGTCATCATCTGGAGCCGAACTCTGATGAGATAGCTGTCAGATTTAATTATGATTTTACAAACAGGATTAATTTGAATCTGATGTATCAGTTCCAGAGATCAGCAAATGGTATTGTCACTGATTCAGCAGGTAGGGTATTAGTAAACTATGGCGGCAACAGAAATAATGCCACAGGTTATTCATATTCTGACCCCGAGTTTCTTAAAGGAAACAGGATCAACCGAAGTATCATCACTGCAAATTTTACGTGGGAATTCCTGAGACAATTTTATATTGAATTCAATTACGTTCACAGAGCTATTGATAATATTTATCAAAGTGTAAAATTTAATGATGACTACGGATTTGCTACTATTCGAATTGATTACTAAAACATACAATCACTTTTCATCAATATAGTATTTTTTTTCAGGTACAAAGATTATTGAAATTGAAGATGATTATACTACCAATATAAATTTTTATATAATTTTTTTTTAAAAATCATAAACAATAAATGAAACAATTACTAATTCTTATGATCATGTTTAGTTTCTTTCTGACGAAAAATTCTTTTTCGCAGATAACAAATAATGATCTACCGAATTCGATTGCTATTCAGCCGCCGAATATGACAATGTCACCCGCAGGGACTTTGAGTACTCCTGTTACTGTAAACGGTTTTGATAATTTCAATCTCGGTGTTGATTTTGGTGAACCGCATATTGCCACTAATCCGAGAGACCCACTGAACAGCATCTGCGCTTTTAACATTAATAATTTTTATTATACTCTGAACGGATATAACTGGATAAAAATAAATGTTACATTCCCTGGGTTTGCTGTGATCGGTGATCCTGTAATGGCATTTGACAGTCTGGGGAATGCTTACTACACACAGCTTTATCAAAATGGCGGAACTTATGGAGTTTGTATCTCAAAATCTACAAACAAAGGTGTTACATGGTCTTCTACTTACAGTGTTTACGCAACTAATGTCGGACTTTCAGATAAGGAATGGGTTGCTGCAGATCAGACAGCCGGTCCTTATTCAAATAATATTTATGCATGCTGGAGACAATTCGGTGCAAATGGAATGAGATTCACAAGAAGCATAGATCAGGGTGCTACATGGAGTGCACCTCAGACTTTTTCTGGCGGACAGGGAGCTTATGTTGCTGTAGGACCAAATGGAAATGTACAGGGAGGAAGTGTTTACTTTGCTGCATTGAATGGCGGCTCTGCAATCGTTAACAGATCGACTGACGGTGGTGTGAATTTTTCACCTCAAACAGTTGCATCATCATATCCTACCGGCGGAGTTTTCTGTGCAGGAAGAAATACAGTTAAAGATTGTATCAGAATGGACGGCTTCCCGAGAATGGCTGCAGATAACAGCTATACTGCCTCAAGAGGAAATGTTTATGTAGTATATGCAAGAAATCCGGGTACACAGGATGTGACTGACATTAATATGGTCATGTCAACAGATTTTGGTGTGACATGGTCTCAACCTGTCAGAGTAAATGATGACAACACAACCACTGACCAGTGGATGCCGGCAATTTCTGTCGACAGCAAGACCGGAAGACTTTATATCGCATGGTATGATTCCAGAGAAGACCCAACGAATAATCTTTTGACAAAAATTTATGGCACAGTTTCTACAGACGGCGGCACAACATTTACAGCCAATAAGCCAATCTCTAATGCACAGTTCAATCCAAACAATATGGGTGTCAATCAGCCCGGCGGTGAAAAATATATTGGTGACTATTTTGGAATTCAGGCGATCGGAAATACTTCTTATGTAGTATGGATGGACGGAAGAAATAATCAACTTGGTAGTTTTACAGGTTATTATCCGGATTATGCGATGACGGTAAATAAAAATTATGCAAATGTCGGAAATAATGATAATACTTCAATAGTCGTCAAAGTACCTGCTGTCAATGGTCCTTTCGTAGGCGGTGTGAAATTTTCAGCATCACTGGAAACACCACCTGCCTCAGGTACAATTTCTTTTTCATTTTTAAATGGAAAAGATTCAGTCTCGACTTTCCCTGATTCTGTTACACTTATCGCAACTACTTCAGGCAGTGTAACTCCCGGAGGTTATGTTATCAATATCAGAGGAATTGGTTCACAGGGACCACCGGTTCATTTGAGAACTTCGACTCTTCTTGTAAATGCATCACTGCTGACAGTCGGAACTAACAGACCGGGCATTGCTAACTTTACTGTGAACGGAACTTCATATAATCAGACACAAGAGCTAATTTATCCTAATGGTACAAATGTAAATGTAACAGCAGTTAGTCCGAGGACTATCGGTTCTACACAGTACGTATTTACTAACTGGTCAAACGGCGGCGATACTACTCAGACAATTAATTTAAGCTCTAATCTGAATCTGACTGCAAACTATAAAGTGCAGTATAAACTTTTAACCACTTCTACTCAAGGTACTACTTTCGGCGGAAATATTTTTTATGATTCAGGATCATCGGCTACATTTGCAATAAGCTCAAGGATTGTGAATAACGGTGGAACAGTTTATTATTTCAGAGGATGGACGGGAACAGGAGTGGGTTCATATACAAGTGCTGACAGTTCGGGAAATGACTCAGCAGTTACGATCAGCGTAATTGCACCGCTTGTGGAATCAGCAAGATGGACTACGACAGTCGGCATCACTTCTCTCGGCACAGAAGTTCCTGCTGAATATTCACTAAAGCAAAATTACCCGAATCCATTTAATCCTTCGACTGTAATTAATTTCTCAATTCCCAAAAGCGGATTTGTAACTATCAAAGTCTATGATATTACAGGAAGGGAAGTTGCTGTTATGCTCAATGAATTTAAAGCGGCAGGCAATTACAGTGTGGATCAAAACTTCACAAATTTCAACAGCGGAGTTTATTTTTATAAAATACAGGCAGGTGAATTTACTGATATTAAGAAAATGACATTGCTGAAGTAAAAGTAAAATTATACAGATATTAATTTCAACGCCGGAGTCTCTCTGACATACATGAGACTCCGGCGTTTTTTATTTGGGAAAAATTTATTGTTTATACTAAAGTTCAGAAAATAATAGTTCTGAACTTTTTTTTGCGCCGTTGTTGGTGTTTCAAAAAGTTAATATGCTCTACTTGAATTTACTACTCTACTCGCTTAAACTTTTTGACCACCAACAACAAAAGCTGCTGACAAGAAACTCTAATCTCATTTTTGCGCCGTTGTTGGTTTTTCAAAAAGTTTGCGAATTTAAATACTCATTTTGAATATTATAACACTGCAAACTTTTTGGCCACCAACAACCATAGTTCTATAGCACGATGAACGAAGTTAAATAATATTAATCCTGTGATAATTCAAGTTGCCTTTTATAAATGACTGGAGTTTCTAGACAGCAAGTTATGTTGTTGGTGACCAAAAAGTTTGTGATATTGATAAATTAAATTCAAGAACAGCATTCAAACTTTTTGAAACACCAACATCTATAAACAAATAAGTCAAGTATATTCCTCACCCATTACAAAAAAAATCTCTTTTTTTGCTGATTGACTTATGGGGCTCACTACTATCAATAGAAGAAGCTAATCTCAA
>JBATSB010000044.1:0-3242 GCA_049293015.1 Ignavibacteria bacterium | reverse complement strand
AAACAAGAAATGCTATTTGCAAAATAAAATTAGCAAGAGGTAGTTTTAAAAAATAAAAATAATCTGTCCAAAACAGAAGTATTTTAAAACTTTATTGCCTTTTTAAAAATGTTTTGGACAGCAGTGGAGAAGTAGTGTTTCCCAAATTAAATTTACTGTTGATTAAATAGAAATTAGTCCCGTTAACATTTGTAGTCTGATCCATCAATATAGCACTTGAATTAGAATTGAATTCACAATCTGTAATGTTTGCATTGCTGTTTAAGATTGTTATCGGATATCCGGTTGTGTTTTCGAATTTCACATTTTGGAATGCAAAAGTACAATTTGTAAATGAAAATCCTGACCACAGTTGTCCGTTTAAACCTTTTAGATTTATTGTCGGACTACTTGAGATACAGCCAAAAGTGCCACCGTTAACAATAAATTTTCCAGTTGAAGTAAATTCTATATTTATTGAATCTTCTAGCAAAACATCTTTACCGTTTGTAAACACATTTCCTTCACAAATAAAGCTTTCATTAAATAAATCCAATTCATCAGCAACTAAAGTACCACCCACACATAAAGCCGGAGACAGTCTGAATATTTTCCCTTCTCCCGGATTAAACCATCCAAGATCAATAGTAGGATTGTTATTTACATTTGCATCATTATAAAATGTTGTTAGAATTGAATCATTGCCTATATCAATAAGACTTACATTTCTGAATTTTGTAAATCCCAGCAAACTTTGTGAAAGATTTACTTTGATATTTCTTTTCCCCCCTATATTATCCGTGCTTGAATTATCTATAAATGGAGAACACCTCCTGTTTATTATCATAAAATATTTGGATTTTGGATGAGGCTGCAGATTCAAATAATAATATTTATCAAAAAAAGTAGCCTGAATATATCTTTCATTTAATGGATCTGATGTTGTTAATGCATTTCCGTCTATACCAGGCTTGTAAGTAAAAATCTCATTAATAAATTGCCCGTTAGAATTCATAGCTGATCTTTCATTCGATAAATGATAAGCATATGACCTTCTTTCAATTTGATTGAATTTTAAAATTGTTGTTCCCCATTTACTCAAAGTACTGTTTATTTTTTTTACAGCATTCCATTTATCCTGACCGTAAACATTGCTGTCTCGGGGAGAACCATCAATTTCAGTTAATCCTCTTTCATACCTTTCTCCATTCGTTGTATCGAAGTTATAATTTAATGAGTTATATGCAAAATACATTATTCCTTTTGCTCCATAGCCAATAGAAAGATTAGCCATTAATTCTAATTCTTCATTACTTGGCTCTTTTAACTTATGTCCTCTTGCCCACCACGAATGAGCCTGTGCTAAGTGTACTAATTTCAGATCCTGTGAATAATATCGTGACAAAGAATCCGTCTTCTTCATTATTTTCATAAAACCGTCACCTGAACCTTTGCCTTCATCTAATTTTGCCTGAAGCCAGTTTTCATATTCGCTTACAGGTTTTACATAACTCAAAACACCTGTAGATGCGGAATAATCTGAACTTAATAAAGTCACAGGATGTGCGGAAGTACCTTCTTCGTTTACCGGATACAAAGGACCTTCAAATCCTTCTAAAGGATATGACATGTTAACTAAATACTTTATACCGGCTTTATTGACAAGATATTCATTTATTTGTGAAGCGGAAAATTCATTTTGATTATATGGAATGTGTACTTTAAATAATGGATAATTCAAATTGACCATTAGTGATAGCTTAAAATTTGATCGTTCTTTAATAATCGTATTCACATACTTCATTGCATCTACTATATTAAACTCAAACTCCTCTATATAAAAATTATTCGGAATCGGATTTGAAGGATCATAATTGCTTAATGCAATATCAGTTTCCTCTCTTATTTGCTGATCCCAAATACCACTGAACAACTGATGAGCAGGTTCATTTTCTACTTTTACATAATCTATCCACATATCACACTGACCATACCAGTAAACCCTGAAATCTGTCTTAACAGGTACACTCCACCATTCAGTAAAATCCCTACGGTCTCCTGCACAGATAGCACCTATTGGAATGTCAATTGCTGAAGAGTCAAATGTTGTTCCGAAAAAATAATCTTCTCTGTATCGACCATCATATTGAACTACCTGTCCTTTCATAAAATTTTTAGCTATCAAATCCAAATTCTTTATTATTGTTCCATTCCAATCTAATACTTCAACTCTGCAAACAGGAGTATTGTCAGAAATTCCGGTTGGGATTCTGATTTTCGGCATCACATACCAGGCATAAGATGAATCAGCAATCCAGGAAGGCCAGTATCTGTTAGCCTGCTCTCTGTTCGCTTTTAAGCTCTTCACTACATATCCCTGAACAGATCCGGGATTATTTGAATCTGCATCACAGAATCTGACCCATTGATTATTTCCAAATTGAGTATTATCCTGAAAATTTTGTCCAACTTCGTTTGTGTCATAAGTGTAATACCAAAAATTCGGATCGACTTTTGAAACACCTTCACATTGATACTCAGACTTTTGACCGAATGCGAGATATTCTATTTTTGGTCTGTCCATTACAGATCTCATTCCATGATTCTTATTGTCATTTATCCTTTGAATTACTGCTCCGCTATAAGCAGAAGTTGCCGAGTCATAGCGGTCATTACTTATTCCGGGCCAGCCTCCTTCCGGACCCGTATATGTATGCCAGGCATTTAATCCCAGATCAGGAATATTTGTATAATTCGTATCTACTCCTCCACATGCCATTGCAGTTATCAGAAACTGATTATCCGGAGACGGCGGTGTGCTTGAATTGTTTTGAGCAAATGGTTTTGTAAACAAAAACAAAATAACACTTAAAAATAAAACAAATGAAAAAATAATTTTGATTTTCATGTTTGTAACTCCTTACCGGTTTATCCGGATTTTAAATTAAAAAATAATTATTTTTTCTCCTTTTAGAAAATGATTTTTGGGTTTATTCTCCTTTCCATTAAATTTGTAATTATAAAAATTATCTTATTAATATCATTTTTTTTGTATCAGCTAATTTTCCATCTAAAAACAAACTGTAAAAATATACTCCGCTTGAGATTCCGTTTCCATCGAATTCAATTTTATGATTACCTGAATTTTGATTTCTACTTACTAGTGTTTTAAGTTCTTTTCCTTCTATATTATAAATTTTTACTTCTACGTAACTCGTAATTCGTAACTCGTAACTTATGGTAGTATTTGGGTTGAATGGGTT
>JBATSB010000043.1:0-9533 GCA_049293015.1 Ignavibacteria bacterium | reverse complement strand
TAAAATGAACTGTTCTATCGTAGTTGTTTTCTAAAAATGATATTCTTAAATATAAATATACTGCTTTTAACTCGTTTCTGGATTCCCGCTCCGCCTGCACATCATTTAAATATAAATTCAAAATGTACACCGGCAGGCGGTCGGGAATGACGAGATGTGTTTGAGATTTTTAAAATGAACTGTTCTATCGTAGTTGTTTTCTAAAAATGATATTCTAAAATATAAATATACTGCTATTAACTCGTTCCTGGATTCCCGCTCCGCCTGCACATCATTTAAATATAAATTCAAATGTACAGCAGCAGGTGGTCGGGAATGACGGGATTTTGTTTTGCTTACAAATAAAGTCTTGGAATGATCTTTTTAGGCTCCTGACTGGAAGTATCCCAAATAAAACAATTATCAATTAACTGAATCAATTTTCCTATTGTTACAGAAAAATTTAATTCCTAAATTAATTTCAGATAAAAAATGTCTGCAATAATATTACAGGAATAAGTTTTTAAGAAAGATTTTTTAATTTTAATACCCACCATTATGTCACCGGAAATATACCAATTTCAATACGGATCATGCCTGAAACACTTAGGCGGAAATCTTGCAGCTACAATTTATAATATCAATACATTACTTCCGGCAGATGAAACTCCATCAACTGCTGAGCCTGTAATAATGGTGGAGGAAGGAAACAGTTCACCTGAGCTGGTATTATATTTTAATGAAATAAAAAATTACAATTCAAATGATGGTGATGCTGTAAAGGTCACAGGCGGTAATGCAACTCTCATCGGAAATAATATTTATTGTGTAAACGGATTATCTCTTGATCTGATAGATGATATACAGTCAGCATATATAAAAAGTGATAATATAATCAGTCTTACAAAAGGTATAAATATAGAAAATGAAAATGATCCGGTAGTAATAGAAGCAAATTATATAGAAGGAAGCAATGGAAATGACGGAGTGGTAAGATCTGCTACAGATTCTAATTATGTTTTGAGGAATGCGAAGATAAAAAATACTTATACCGGAACTACCACACCATTTTCTATTGGTATTTATATTCCTGGTGGTAGTGCCAATGATCAGACTATTGAAATTGAAAATTTAATAATTGTAACCGGTACAGAAGAAAATGACTTTAGTATTTTTAGAAACGATATGACAAATGTAATTTCTATAAAAAATTTAGGCTTGTTTGTAAATACCGACATTTCAGATAAAGTACAATTACTAATTGGAGATGATACAAATTTCAAATATATTTCTGATCCTTCTGTAGTTTAACAATAATTTTTCAAATATTAAAATTGAAAACAATAAATATTATATATTATATTCTATTAAATTTATTAATATATCAATCAGCTTATAGTCAATATAAAGAAGAATGGTTATTAAGAAATGATCTTGGTGGAATAGATGGTGCTCAAATGATAATTATAGATAAAACAAAATCCTTTTATTTAATTGGTAATGGAGGTACTGAAAATTATGATATGATAATATTAAAATATTCTGTTTCACGTGAATTACAATGGATGAAAAAATATAATGGACCTGCAAATGAGAATGATTTAGTAAATGCATCTGTTCTTGATGATTTAAATAATATTTATATTGTAGGATCAAGTACCGGAAATCAATCCAGTGATGATTTTACAGTGATAAAATATAATTCAAATGGCGATCAGCTTTGGATTAAAAGAATTACTTCATCCGGAAGTCATCCTGATGTAGCAGGTGATGTAATATTAGACTCTGAAAATAATTTGTATGTAACAGGTATAATTTATAATGATATTGGAGGAAGTGATTGTGTAACTATTAAATACGATTCATCAGGAAATCAAATATGGGAAAATAGATATAACAGAGGTGTAGATAGGAGAAATGTTGGCCATGAGTTAATTATTGATGATTCCGGTAACGTATATGTAACAGGTCAAAGCGGAGGTGATATTTTGACGTTAAAATATAATTCTACCGGGTTACTGGAATGGTCATCAATTTATGACGGGCCAGCTAACTTAGATGATATTGCCGGAGAAATATTAACTGACAGAAATGGAAATGTGTATGTAGCCGGCTCAAGTATAGGAGAATATTATCGAGACTGTATTACAATAAAATATAATTCTGTCGGTGAGAAGCAATGGGAGAGAAGATATAATGGAAGTGCAAATTTTATTGATGGGATTGAATCAATGAATTTTGATAAAAATGAGAATATATATGTAATAGGACGGAGTACTGAAACAGGACAAGGTTATAATATTACAACAATTAAGTATAACAGCGACGGTGATCAAATTTGGCTTTCAAGTTATGATAATGGTCCAAATGACTATGCATTCTCTAGCTTTATTGATGATTCAGGATCAATATTTATTTCTGGTCAAGGAGATGGAAATGGTACTGGTTTTGATATGATTTCTTTAAAACTTGATTCTTCAGGTAACCAACTCTGGGTTCAAAGTTATGATTATTCAGGACAATATGGAGATTATGGAATTTATATAACATCAGATCAAATAGGAAATATTTATGTCACCGGACAAAGTAACAGAGATTTTTTAACAATTAAATATTCACTGCTTACAGGTTTAAATACAACATTATCAGAAATACCGACACAATATTCTCTTTCGCAGAATTATCCAAACCCATTCAACCCGAAGACAGTTATCAATTACGAATTACGAGTTACGAGTGATGCTAAGCTAAAAGTATTTGATGTGCTGGGAAATGAAGTCGCTGAGCTGGTCAATGAGAAGCAGAATGCGGGGAGTTATTCGGTTGAGTTTGACGGAAGTGGTTTTGCGAGCGGGATTTATTTTTACAGTTTACTGATAAACGGTAATATTATTGATACGAAACGTATGATACTTTTAAAATAAAATAAAATTAAAATAAAACATTATGGATACCGAGGTATCATTAAAAACAGCATCTACAGGAAATATGGTGTATTATTCCACTTATGCGTTAGCCAGGCTCAATGCATCTTCAGGAGATGTGATAAATATAAAGGCAGATCTCAATGAACAGATAATTCTAAAGGACGGTGTGGATATTATAATTACTTCAGGAAGGATATTGAATATGTCCGGGGAGAATCCTACCATTACTGACAACGGTGTGAAATGTATCTGTAACATATTTGGTGAAGGTATTATTAAAAACTCTTATACAGGCACTACAAAACAGGAATGTATAAAGATCACTGATGATGAATCTGAAATATATATGGAATGTGATTATTTGTCTGCTCCCGGCGGAACGACCTCAGGTGCAGGAAATTTCCCGACTGTAAATGTAGCAAATGCAAAAAAATTTACTCTGTATTGTAATAATATATATAACAATAGAAATACTGCTGTGAAGATTACTGACTGCAGCAACTTTTTTATAAAGTCAAAGAAAATCACATCGGGAACTTTTGATACCGGCAGTAAAAATCTTGGAAAGTCTGTGATAGAATTTAAAGGCAGCGGGTCTGTCTTTGCCGATGAAGTGATCTGTGACGGATACGGCTCATGTATAGAACAGACAGGAGGTATTGCATATCTTAAAATTCTGAAAATAACAACTTTAAGTAATGCTACTGCTGCTAATCCGACTGTATTGTTGGATAATGTGACCGGAGATCAGTTTCTTGATCTGAATTTTGATGAGATACAAAATCTGAATACAACTGACGGAGATGCAGTGACATTAGCCGAAGGAAAAGCAAAACTTACAGGAAGACGTATCTATTCCGAAAAAGGACTATCATTAGACCTCGGCGCAAATGCAAATATTTTATGCAGTGAAATAATCAGTACAATGCAGGGAATAAATATCACAAATTCAACTTCAGAAAAAATAATATTGGACGCTGATCTAATACAGGGTGCAGGCGGGAATGGCGGAGTTATTTATGCTGTCAATGATGCAAATTTTACTATTCGAAATGCAAAGATAAAAAATACCACTTCTACCGGTACATCTGCAGGTATCTATCTCAATCCCGGAAATGGAAATCCGTTTATTACTCTTGATAATGTAATCATAGTTTCAGGAAATTTAACATCAGGAAATTCCATATATTGTGTTTTAGGTTCAAATGAAGTATATATTTATAATTATGGATTATTTATAAATAAAATTTATGAAGGAGTTAATTTTCTGGTCGGTAACACTATAAATCATAAATTGATCGATGATATACTAATAACATAGAATTTATTCTCTTATTAATTTCATTTTAATTCATTTTAATTTTTTAAGAGACTTTAGATTTAATAAGTAAATTTATTTTTAAATTTTAAAAATTTATCATGGCTACAGAAGTTTCAGTATTGGATAAAGACGGCGACGTAAATTATTATTCTACTTATGCCGCAGCACGAGCAGACATAATCTCTTCAAATAGAATTCATCCACTTGTTCAGATATGGGCTGATCTCGATGAACAAATAATTCTTCTGGATGGAGTGGATATATGGATAGCTCCTGGTGTGACGATTAGTTATTCAACGGGAGATACTATTACTGATGATAACGTTGCAGCGAATTGTAATATATTTGGTTATGGATATTTAACTCAGACAAGTACAGATTCTTATGCTGTCTGTAATTTTACAGATCCAAATTCTAAAATTTCAGTAAAATGCGACACCATTGAAAATGAAAGTGCAGGTCAGGCTTGTGTAAGTTCATCAGCAAAAAAATTTCATCTTGAATGTAATTTAGTTTATGGAAAATCTCATGGCGGAGTATATTTGAATAATAATAATTCAGACGATATAAATATCAATGCGGAAAAAATTATAACAGGACAAATTGGTGTACCAAACACAGGAACAACGGCATTATTTACAAAAGGATTTGGCTTTATTCACATAAATGAAATACTTTGCAGAAACCTTGGTCATTGTCTTACTCATAGAGCCGGAGAAATTACAGCAATAGTTAGAAAATCAACTTCTATTATGAATACTAATGCTCCAATCTCAACAGTTCATTTACATCAGGGAGTAGGAGATCAAAAATTAATAATGTACTTTGATGAAATATCCAACTTTAAAGGTTCTGGTATTACAAATTCACTTGTTGGAATTGAAATTCATCAGGGTACAGGTATATTTATTGGCAGGAAAGTGATCGCAGAAAATGGTGCTGCAGCTTTAATAGGACCTGGAATTCATTCACCTATAACACCTTATAATATTAATTTAATTTGTAATGAATTAGTAAGTATTAATACTGAAGCTTTAACTTTAAATGGAAGTTTAGAATCAAACTTTATTAAAGCTAATATAATTTGTGGTAACAAAAGTGGAGATGGTGGAGTAGTTTTTAGTTATGCTGACCTTTCTAATACAACTTCTGTCATTAAAAATGCAAAATTGATTAATAAAAGCTCTGATACTTCTGCAAAAGGTATTGGATTATTTGAAATGGGAAGTAACAAACCTCATTTTACATTGTGGAATTTAAAAATAGTATCAAATAACCAATCAATTTTTTTTAATGGTTCTTCCATAGACATTAAAAATTACGGACTATTTGTAAAAACAAGTTTAAATGAATCAATAATTCATTTGAAAATTGGAACAGGTTTAATTATTCCTGCTGACTATAATTATCAATATATTGTAAATTCAATTTTAACTTAATTTAAAATTCATATTAATCTAATTAAGAATGAATTTAAAATTTAAAATCATCTTTCTTTTTTACTTTCTCCTGCTAAACAATAGCTTTTCTCAAACCGGCTGGATTAATCAGTTCAGCGGAGTCACATCTAATTTAAACTCAGTACAGTTTGTAAATTCACAAACCGGTTGGTGTGTAGGAGACAGCGGTAAGATTCTATTTACATCAAATGGTGGAGATAATTGGTTAATGCAAATAAGTGGAGTAGATTATAAATTAAATTCTGTATTTTTTACTTCTGAAAATTCAGGATATATAGTTGGGGACAGTAATTTTGTTTTAAATACTATAGACGGTGGAAAAAACTGGTTAAAAACTAAAACAGGTTTTAATATTAATTTAAACACAATATACTTTGTAAACGAATATACAGGATACGCAGGAGGCGGGAATAAAATTGATAATGCTTATTTATTAAAAACAATAAATGGTGGAATTACATGGGATAGCATGACATTTGATGATGGCAATTCAATTATATCTATAAATTTTAGTGATTCATTAAACGGATGGATAATAGTGAGTATTGATAAATTTACAACTCAGTTTTTATTTAAAACAAACAATGGCGGAATTAACTGGTCTTTAGTACCGGATAAAGTCAATCAACTAAGAAATGTTTTTTTTATTGATTCATTATATGGCTGGGTATCCGGTGTTACAACTTTATTCGTTTCAACTATTTTTAGAACTACTAATTCTGGAAATAATTGGATTTCTCAATTCCCAGGAACAGGCAGGTATATTTTATCCTTGTATTTTTTAGATCGAAACAATGGATGGGCAGCAGGATTTGATAAAACAGTGCAAAAGACTACAAATGGCGGAATAGATTGGATTAGTCAATTTAATATTCAATATGGATTTTTTTACAGATCCGTAAATTTTACAGATACTCTCACCGGCTGGGTAGTTGGTGACAGCGGTACAATCCTCAAAACAACGACCGCCGGCATTCTCACCGGCTTCACAAACACCTCCTCAGAAATTCCTGAAGATTTTTTACTTTCACAGAATTATCCAAACCCATTCAACCCGAAGACAGTTATTAATTACGAGTTACGAGTTACGAGTATTGCAAAGCTAAAAGTATTTGATGTTCTGGGGAATGAAGTTGCTGAGTTGGTAAATGAGAAGCAGAATGCGGGAAGTTATTCAGTGGAGTTTGACGGAAGTGGTTTTGCGAGCGGGATTTATTTTTACTCCTTATATATAGACGGGAGTTTGTTAGATACGAAACGGATGGTTTTACTGAAATAAAATTACAAATTACAAATTACGAATGACAAATAAAAAACCCAATATTTTAATAGAACTTTTCCGAATAATTTAAGCGATCCAAATCTAGAATTTAGGAATGAAAATGTTTTTGAAACCGCCTTCACCGCTTGCGGGAATAGTAAGCGTGTAGGTTAGCGAAAACAATTTTAAAATCCAATAAAACAATTTCAGAATTTAACTAATCAGAATTTACATTAAAATGTGTTTGAATTTAATTTTCATTAAAGGTAATTTGATTTTAAGAATAAAACATTCATTATGAATTACACAAATATCATTTCAATAGATCCAAATATTCGATTCGGTAAACCTTGTATTACAGGCACAAGGATATCAGTTTTTGACATATTAGGAATGCTTGCATCAGGTATGTCAACAGAAGAAATATTAACGGACTTTCCTCAGTTATCTAAAGATCAAATACTTGCATGCCTTTCTTATTCGGCTGATAAAGAACGAAAAGCAAAGATTGCAGTATGAAGTTATTGTTCGATGAGAATATCTCATACAGAATTCTTAAAAAACTAAATTCAGATTTTGATAATAGCATACATTGTTTCAATATAAACCCTCTACCTAAAAACGATTTTGATATCTGGAAATATGCAAAGGATAATAATTTTTCAATTGTAACATTTGACGGGGATTTTTATGAATGGATGATCTTAAAAGGATTTCCTCCTAAAATTATCTGGCTAAGAACCGGTAATAAAACTACTGAAAATATTGGAAATATTATTAATAATAAATCTTCTGACATATTAGATTTTCATAAAAATAAAGATTTAGGAATATTAGAATTATATTGAGTGAAAATATTTGAAATGAAGTAGAAGGTTTTTCAAAAAATGTTCTAATTTTATATTTAAAGAAAACTGTCATGAAATTTAAAGGAGTTTCAATTTTAAAAAAAGTTAGAATGAAGTTGAGAATTACATTTATCTTTTTGATTTATATTTCATTGTTGAAGAATTGCTTTTCCCAATCCGGATGGATAAATCAAATCAGTGGTGTCACATCTAATTTAAATTCAGTACAATTTATCAATTCTCAAACCGGCTGGAGTGTAGGAGACAGCGGAAAGATATTAAAGACAACAAATAGTGGTTTAAACTGGATTCAGCAAACTTCAGGATTTCATTACAATCTCAGGACTTTAAGTTTTCCATCTATTGACACCGGTTATATTGCAGGTGACAGCGGGATTTTCTTAAAAACTATAAATGGCGGAGATAACTGGATTCGTTTAAATTCAGTAATATCAGATGTTAATTTTTCTTCAGTATTTTTTTTTAACAATAATGAAGGTTATTTAGGTGGTGATTATTCAAAACTTTTAAGAACAACGAACGGAGGTGTTGATTGGGATTCTATTGATTATGATGGAAATTTTATAAAATCGATTTTTTTTATAAATATAAATAAAGGGTGGATTATATTAGGATACGATAATTTAGGAACAGAACAAGTAAAGAAAACATTTGATGGCGGATTAAACTGGATTGTTCAGTATGGAACTACTACTCTAAACAAATTATTTTTTTTAGATTCTTTAGTTGGATGGACGGTTGGTTTAGGAAGTGGACCATCAATATTTAAAACAAAAAGTGGTGGAAACATTTGGTCACCTTGTGTTTTATGCAATGTTGGAGAAGTAAGTTCGATTTTTTTTATAAATGATAATTTAGGCTGGCTGACAAGTTATGGAAGTGTAAGATCAACAAGTAACGGAGGAAGTAACTGGATAAATTATCAAAACCTTCAGAACACACAAATGAAACATGATATTGTATTTACAGACTCACTCACCGGCTGGGTTGTCGGCGACAGTGGTACTATCCTCAAAACCACCACCGGAGGCATCCTCACAGACTTCACAAACAACTCCTCCGAAATTCCTGAAGATTTTTCACTTTCACAGAATTATCCAAACCCCTTCAACCCAATGACAATTATTAATTACGAGTTACGAGTTACGAGTGATGCTAAGCTAAAAGTGTTTGATGTTTTGGGGAATGAAGTTGTTGAGTTGGTCAATGAAAAGCAAAACGCAGGGAGTTATTCGGTGGAGTTTGACGGAAGTGGTTTTGCGAGTGGGATATATTTTTATTCCTTATATATAGACGGGAGTTTGTTTGAGACGAGGCGGATGGTTTTGCTGAAATAAATTTCAAATTACAAATTTCAAATTACAAATAAATAACACAATATTTTAAATGTTCTCTTTTTAATATAATGAATAAATTGAAGAATTTAACTTTCCAGTCGATGATTAGTAACAAGTAGTGCTTTGCAACCCTTCTTATAACTTCAGTATATCTAAATATCAATTAAATACATACCAATAATAAATTTATACACATTTCTTATTTAATCACTTATAATGCAATCAGAAGAATAAGATCGAGTGGAGTCTTACTGCATTTTAAAAAATTATCAAAAATATTATTTTACAGAAAACTTATTTCTATCTGTAAATTTTTCATTTTCAGGAATGTTTCATAAAGTCGTGAGTTCTATCCATTTATAATTTTATAATGACAAAA
>JBATSB010000042.1:0-2625 GCA_049293015.1 Ignavibacteria bacterium | reverse complement strand
AAAACGTATCCCTGACTTTCATAGCTGTATGCCTTTGGGTCAAAAATGTATCCCTACAATTCATGGCTGTATCCCTGTGGATCAAAAACGTATCCCTACAATTCATGGCTGTATCCCTGTGGATCAAAAACGTATCCCTGACTTTCATAGCTGTATCCCGCTGGATCAAAAACGTATCCCTACAATTCATGGGGGTATCCCTGTGGGTCAAAAACGTATCGCCAAGATTCATGGGTGTATCCCTATGGATCAAAATCTTATTCCTGCGATTCAAAAATGTATGCCTGAGCTTCAGAGGTGTAAGCTTTTGGGTTAGAGATGTATGTCGAAAAAATTTTGACTTATGTCTGAATCATTTTAGTACATTCATCTATGAATTGGAAATATACAGGATACATTCATTTCTGAAGCGGAATCATCCGGGTGCAGATTTGAGTATCTCATTCAAAAGTTTACTTTGTATTATTGGTGGTCTTACAGATAAAATGAAAAGCTATATTCCTGTGATCTTAAGACAGATTCTGACATTGAGGATAAGGGGACATCCGACTTGAGAGAATTTTAAAAACCCGAGAATTCCTGAATACACTTTTGAAATTTAATCAGGACTGACTTAATCTATTACAACTTAAATTAATCGCAAAATGGAAAGAAATTTTTTAATAAATTTTTTAGAAACGAAGTCTAAATTTCAAAAAGCACGTTTCAGAATAATTCGTAAGTAATTCCCCCTTAAAAAAGGGGGAGCGAAGGGGGTTGTTGCCGAAAGAAATAGGATGTAACAAATTGTCATAAACTGAAGATGTAAACAGTGGAGTCTAATTAAACTCAATTTTACAAACCCCTCCCAGCCTCCCCTTTGGACAAAGGGGAGGAGCAAAAACTGTTTAACAATTGCTTTTGGTTCTGGCAATGACAGTGTAAAAATTAAGAATTAGATATAAAAAAATTTAGGAATACAAAAATATATTTTAAAAATTAAATGACACAAAAATGAAAAGTGATTTTATTCCAAAAAGGAGCGGTGATCTAAACGCTTTCGAAGATAATTTTCTGAATAAACTAAATACACATGCAGCTGATCTTGGATTAGATTCTACAGAGATTGATTCTGTAAAGAGTATAATCGAAGCTCACAGGACTTCATTCAGCCAGATGAATTCAAAAAAAGCAGAATCGAAATCTGCAAGTGAAGAAAACCTGATGAAAAAAGAAGCTGCGGTGGCAGAGATCAGAAGAATGTCAGCAAAAATAAAAGCCTGCAAAGGTTACAATCCGGCGATCGGAGATAACCTCGGGATCATCGGATCTGATACTCCCCATATTTCCGTTACTGACAAAAAGCCCGTACTAAAGACAAGGCTGCAGGGAAATGAGGTTGTCCTCACCTTCCGTAAAGACGGCACTGACGGTGTGAAGATCTGGTCAAAAAAAGGAAGCGAGACGGAATTCACATTCCTGGCTATTGATACCAGTTCACCATATACTGACAACCGCCCAAAAACCGATACCTCAAAACCCGAAAACCGTGAGTACTATGCGGTATTTTTTGAGGAAGACAGTGACATCGGTCAAAGATCCGACATTGTAAAAGTAACGATTTCATAACTTACACCTTCCCTTCTCTCTCCGGTAAAATTGATCAGTTGCCGGGGGGAGGGGGGTTTAAATTTATTAAGTTAAGGGAATTTTTAACTATGGTTTGATTAAAATAAATTTTTAATTTAAAAATTCAGGCTCTTCCTCTATTTTAAATGGGGATGAGCCTAAACTTCTAAATTAATAATGATAGCATTCTATGTACAAAAATAAATCCCTAAACTTAATGGCATTGGGGTAGATTTTTCAGGAACAACAGCAAATACTCACATTGTTAAAAAAACTCTACTTCTTAATTCCAGCCAGTATCATTTCTAATACACTATCCAAATCATTTTCCACAGCTTCATTTTTTATTCTCATTATCCTGATTTCAAAATTATCAATAAACTCATCTCTGACTTTATCATATTCTTTTGAATCTTTTCTATCATGTACTTTCCCATCTAGTTCTACTGCAAACTTTTCCTTCACACAATAAAAATCGATCACATATTTTCCAACTCCGTACTGCCTTCTGAATTTATGTCCGCCCAACTTTTTCCCTTTTAAAGCATTCCATAATATTTTTTCTGCTTTTGTCGGATTATTTCTTAGGTCTTTCCTTTTTTGTTTATGCTCTGATCTGTTAAAAAATTTAGTCATATTTATTCTGTCCTCCCTTTTGATCCTTCCTTTGAAAGAAAGGATATATTTATAAGTTTTCTAATCAATTCATTTTAATCATTGAGTCGTATACTTTTCTACTCAACCTCCCCCTAGCCCCCTCCTTTGCAAGGAGGGGGAACTTTTTCTATATAATATTTAAGATCTTTATATTCTATTCAGTTTTCATTCCATTCAAACTACCAGACAATTAGCTTACTTAACAACTATCGTTTTTACTTTATTAAAATATTTTTCAAATAAAAAAATTAATTAATAAATATTTATTAGAATTTTTCATCTACAAAGTCTCCTTTTTATTTAGTCCTATAAAGCCCCCTCCTTGCAAAGGAGGGGGTTGGGGGAGGTTCGCCGAAACTA
>JBATSB010000041.1:0-57328 GCA_049293015.1 Ignavibacteria bacterium | reverse complement strand
GGAAATGAATCTCCCCTGTCGAATATTGCAAATGTAAATTATAATTTTGCCGGAATTCTAAATCTGACTGTTGTGATGGAAGGTTTCTATAATTCTGTTTCAAATAATATGAGCTTAAGTGATACTGCCGTAGTTTATTTAAGAAATTCAGGTTCTCCTTATGCAGTAGTTGATTCATCAAAAGCTGTTATCAATTCAAATACTTTTACCGGCTCTTTTAAAATATTTAATGCAGCGACAGGAAATTATTATATAGAGATCCGACACAGAAATACAATTGAGACTTGGAGCAGCACTGCCGTCAGTTACACTGCACTTTCAACAATAAATTATAATTTTTCTAATATGTCAACTAAGGCTTTTGGCAATAATCAGATTCAGGTCGATGCCTCGCCTGTGAGATTTGCAATTTACAGCGGCGATGTCAATCAGGACGGTACTATAGATCTTAGTGACGGGAGTCTGATAGACAATGACGCATTTAATTTTGCATCAGGATATTTGTCAACAGACGTTAATGGTGACGGGATAGTAGATGTGGCTGATGCAGTCTTTGTTGATAATAATGGATTTAATTTTGTAAGTAAGATTACTCCTTAAGAGCAATTATTAATTATGAAGTAGCCGCAGCCTTCAGGCTGCGAAACAATATTATTATAAAATATCTGCAATTTTATTTTCTGCGAATCTTTTTAATAAATTTTCAATTCCAGAGAGTCACGTTCTTTTCGGATACTTGTATCTCTGTTGTTGGAGACCAAAAAAGTTTGAAGTACTTCCAAAATTATTCTGTACACTAAATTTTTCAAACTTTTTCAAACTCCAACAACGGCATGAATATGAAAAGAATTGAATGAATTCTACTGATTTTTTTTAACTGAATATTATCATTTTAATTCTAATATATTGTATATCCAAAATTATTTATAAAATAATTAATTAACATTCAGAAAGGAAAACATGAAAACAATTTCAATTACTATTTCAGTGGTACTGCTCCTCGCAATTTGCACTATCGGATTTGTTATGAATAAATCTGAAGTCAGAAAAAATGTTCTTACAGTCCCTTCTCCATTGGAAATTCAACCTGTTTCCGTAAATAAATTACCGGATAATGAAAGTAATCTTCAAAATTCAGACTGGTATTCAACTGCAATGAATATTATTTCTGAAATGGAATATAATATTATTCAGGACAATTCCTCAGATGAAAACAATTACGTTTCGACTAACCGCGCAAATAATATGAGATTCATATATCACAAAGACGGCTTTACAGCAAAGACAAGAACTGATAAGATTCCGCTTTTTGATCTGAATGATAAAACTATTAAGGAAGAGGATAAGGAATATGGAACTATAGAGGAGTGGTCAGTAGATTTGAAATTAGAAGGACTTAGTAAAGAGTTACAAGTTACGAATTACGAGTTACGGGATTTTAGTAATTCTGAATTGAAGGCATCCGGTAACAAAGCATTCATAGAAAATGAAAATATCAGAATAGATTATACAAACACCAAAGAAGGCATGATGCTGGTATTACAAACGGAGTTAATTATTTCCTACATTTAAAACACAGGAATTCAATTGAAACTTGGAGTAAAACCGCGCAGAAATTTGCCACTAATTCAATGACTTATGATTTCTCAAAACAGATTACCAAGGCATATGGTAATAATCAAATCATAGTTGATACTTCACCTGTAAATTACGGAATTTTCAGCGGCGATCAGAATCAGAACGGAAGTGTTGATCTGACAGATGTTATGAATGTGTCAAATGCCGCGAGTTCATTTACAAACGGATACTTCCCGACAGATATGAACGGAGATAATATCACTGATCTTTCTGATCTGGTTATAACTTCGAATAACGCGGGTGCTTTTGTGGGGAAGGTGACTCCGTGATTTGGTCCGTCGCGGCGGATTGGGATTTCTGATTGTTAACTGTCTAACTGAAAGAAAGCAATTTGAGAAATCAGGCGGCTTCTTTGTTTGTTATATAATTATATAAATTGGAATTAAAGAAAAGAATCAGATAAATATTTTTATATTCATTTAATAAATGTTCGCTGTCTTATAATAAGACTTATTATGGACAATTTTTCTGAAGTCCGAATCTGAATTGTAAAAAGCTTTATAATTCGTTTATTTATAGAAATTTAATTTTTCAAATGATCAAGTCTCCGGCAATAGAAATATTAAAAGCATTCAGCAAGGACGAATATAAAAGATTTGCTGAATTTGCAGAGTCACCATACTTCAATAAAAATTCAAATTTGCTGAAAGCTGTTAAGTTCATTAAAAAAATATCTCCTGTATTTGATGGAAATAAACTTACAGATGAGAAAATATGGACGGCTGTTTTCGGCAAAAGGGATTTTAATTACGGAGTAATGAAAAATCTTACGCATGAGTTAAGAAAACTTACTGACAAATTTATTTCAATAGAAATGTATTCTAAAAATGAATTGCAGATAAATTTTGATATTTTGCAATATGCAAAGTTTAAATCTCTTCCTGAAATTTTTGAAAAGTCTTATGCAAATATATTGAAAAAGCATGAAGATAAAAAATTAACTTTTGATAATTACTTATACATGTATAAGGCAATGGATGTCAACAAAACATTTAAAGCCTATTTTGGGAAACTCACTGCACGTGAAATCCAAAGAGGTGGAAAGTGCATGGATGAACTGACATACTATTTTTTTTCAGTCTACTTTTATAATTCTTATTGCGAGATTACCGAATCTTTATTTTACAACTTTGATTCAGACCATACAAAATTCAGGATTTTTACGGATTTTTACGGAACAAATTATTACGGAAAAGATCTGCTTTCAGATATTTTTTACAATGCTGTAATGATGTTTCTTGAATCAGACAGCTACAGATACTTTCTTGATCTGAAGAATTTATTTTATAAAAATTTCAATAAACTCCATACAGATATTTCTTACGATATAGGAGCTATCCTGACTACATACTGCGTTCTTTCAAAACCTGTCACGGGTAAAAATTTTGTTCAGGAGGAGTTTGATATTTTATATTATCTTTTTAAAAATAATATTTTAAAACACAGCAGCCATAAGTATTTAGACAGTAATTTGTTTTCTAAATTTGCCGATTACTGCATTGTACTTAATAAACCCGAACTCTGCGGAAAGCTTATAGAAAAATTCAGAGATCAGCTCAATCCTGTTAATGGTGAAATAAGAATTCAAATTGCAGATTCACATCTCCAGAATTATTTGAAAAAATATGATAAAGCGCTTAATATAATTTCAAAATCAAAACCTGGCAACTGCGATGAGAAATTAAAAATGAGGGGAATAGAGTTAATAGTTAATTTTAACATTAAAAATTATGAAACTGTATATACTCTTATTAGAAATTTCAGATCATTTATAGAATATGAAAAAGTATTAACTAAATTGCACCGGATTATTTTTATTAACTTTCTTAATTATCTGAAAAAGATTACAGATATTATCACCGGTACTTTTGATTCTATTAAAACAGAAAATGAACTTTCGACCATGCTTTTAAAAATCAGCAATGAAAAAGTAGCGAACAGAAAGTGGCTGATTTCTGTAATGAATGAGATGTATGAAAAAAATAAAAGAAAATCCTCCCGAAAGAAAAAAGTTTAATTCAGTTAAATCACAGTCAGAGTTAATAATCAAATCTGAATATTTCCTGCTTTTGGTAATTATTTTAAAAATTAAATTGCTTTCAACAAATCGTTTCAAAGTGAATAAACCATCTAACATAATTGTGTAATCCTTTCAAAGAATCCCATAATTAATAAATACTGCCTGAGCTCTGCTTAAATCCAATGTGAAAATATCAATTTCTTCTGTTTTGATAATCGTAATTATTGAATTAGGTTTGTAAAGTTTTTTACTATACCTGAGTGACATCAGCAAAAAATTATATAAATATAAAATTAATATATCCTTCCCGAATGTCACTCAGGAAGTGCCGATTAACCTGCTCAGAAATGAGCAGGTAAAAGGCAATTTTCGCATTTTATAATTAAGAATTATTTATTACAAATCAGAAATAAAAAATATTCATTAACCAAAAAAAACATCATCATGGAGAAAATCATTACAGCTTTTGTCATCATCATTTTTGCAATAATTCTTTTTAGTTTTAAACAGGATGCTAATTATGAAAATGCAGTTAATATTGGAAATGAGAAAGTTGATTTCGGAAAATTTACTTTAGCTTCTGCAAATCCGCTTGAAATTTCTGCCAATAGAAAGCCTACAGAAAAAGATGAATCTTTTATTGCTAACGATAATAAAGACTGGTATTCTGAAGCAATGGAAAATATCAGAAAGTCAGAATATAATATTTCACAAATTTCACAGGATGATAAAGAGAAAGTTTATCAGTCACCTAACAGAGCAAACAATATAAGATTTATTTACTCTGACAATGGATTTACAGCAAAGACTATGAATGACAGAATTCCATTGGTTGATATTTCTGATAAAACTATTAAAGAAGAAGATAAGAAGTATAAAACTCTGGATGAATGGAGTATTGATTTTAAATTGCAAGACGTTAGATGCAAGACGCAAGACGAAATCACGTCAGACGTCAGATGTCAAACGTCAGACGAATTTTATGAAAAGTCTTCCGATTTGTCATCCCCGCATGCTCTTAGCGGGGATCCATTTCTATCATTTGAAGACTCTGAACTTAAAGCGTCCGGGAATAAGGCTTCGATTGAAAATGAAAATATAAGAATAGATTATACAAACACCAAAGAAGGCATGCGTCAGGATTTTATTATAAAGACAAAGCCCGAAGGTGATGGAAAGTTAAGATTAAATATTAATGCTGAGACTGAATTGAAAATGATAGTAGGAGCAGATGCGCTTATGTTTAAGGATGATAAAGGAAATGATAAGATGAGATATTCTTCACTTAAAGTGTGGGACGCAACCGGCAAAGAGCTTCGTGCCTATTTTGAGAAGAATGAATTACAAATTACAAATTACAAATTACAAGAAGAGAATAGATCGGACAAAAATATTTGTAATTTGAAATCTGAAATTTGCAATTCATTTTCTATCGTTGTCAACGATGAAGAAGCAGAATATCCAATTACAATAGATCCTGTCTCTGATGCGCCGGACTGGACTTATGACAACAATCAGGCAAGTTCTTTTCTTGGCTGGAGTGTTGCTGCAGCGGGTGATGTGAACGGAGACGGATATGGAGATGTGATAATCGGCGCACCATATTTTGATAACGGACAGACTAATGAAGGAAGAGCTTATGTGTTTCACGGTTCCGCCACAGGAGTTTCTACATTTGCAAACTGGATAAAGGAAAATGATACAGCGGGTTCTTATTTCGGAAACAGCGTTGCCACAGCCGGTGATATAAATGGAGACGGATACAGTGATGTGATAATCGGAGCGCCGGACTGGAATAGTACAGGAAAAGCTTATGTGTTTCACGGATCAGCGACAGGTCTTTCCTTAACAGATAACTGGCAAACTAATATTGGCCAGGCTACTGCGAAATTTGGATGTTCAGTTTCTACGGCAGGTGATATCAATAATGACGGATACAGTGATGTGATAGTCGGGGCATATCTTGCAGATGACGGACAGACGAGTGAAGGACGGGCAAATATTTATCTTGGAAGCGCTTCAGGATTAAGTACTGTCATTCATAAAAAGTTAGAGGTTAATTCAGCAAATGCAAACTTTGGACAATCGGTATCCTTTGCAGGAGATGTGAATGGTGACGGATACAGTGATGTAATAATCGGTGCACATAAATTCACAAATAATCAGAATCAGGAAGGCAGAGCTTATATTTATAAAGGTTCATCCACAGGAATTGACACTATACCGTTTTGGTTTACCGAAAGCAATCAGGCTCTGAGTTTATACGGAATAAGTGTTTCGACTGCCGGTGATGTAAACGGAGACGGACTCAGCGATGTGATAGTAGGAGCAAGCGCGTATGAAGATGACGCAAATTTATCAGAAGGACATGCATTTGTCTATTATGGAAATGCAACTTCGATGTCAACAACAGCAAGCTGGTCCAAGGATCAGGATCAGGCATCAGCATTATTTGGATTCAGCGTGAGCACGGCAGGTGATGTGAACGGTGACGGATATGCTGATATCATAATCGGTGGTTTTCAATTAGCTAACGGACAGAATAATGAAGGAATAGCTTATTTATATTTTGGTTCTTCGGCAGGACTTTCAGACACAGCAGACTGGAAAGGTGAAGGTGATCAGACAACTGCAAATTACGGATATTGTGTATCGACAGCAGGTGATGTGAATGGCGATGGATTCAGCGATATAGTAGTGGGTTCTCCATTATATGATAACGGAGAAACAAATGAAGGAAGAGCTTTTCTTTATTATGGATATGCTGACGGATTGCGACCGACTGTGAACTGGGAGTATGAGATAAATCAGACAGGAGCTTATCTTGGTGAATGTGTTTCTTCTGCCGGCGATGTAAACGGGGACGGATATTCTGATGTAATTATCGGAGCACAACGTTTTGATAATGGTCAGGTAAATGAAGGAAGTGTATTTGTTTTTTATGGCTCATCTGCAGGACTTTCAGTTATTCCAAACTGGAATGCTCAAAGCAATCAGGATTCAGCTTCTTTCGGCTACAGTGTTTCTTCTGCTGGTGATATAAACGGTGACGGATATTCTGATGTAATAGTCGGTGCACATTATTATGATAACGGGGAAAGTAATGAAGGACGGGTGTTTGCATTTTATGGCTCATCGGCAGGATTATCAAATTCAGCAAACTGGACAAAAGAAAGCAATCAGGCAGGAGCTCGTTTTGGTGTAAGTGTTTCTTCTGCCGGAGATGTAAACGGGGATGGATTTTCAGATGTAATTGTTGGTGCAGATCGTTTTGATAACGGAGAAAGTGATGAAGGATGGGCATTTGTTTTTTATGGCTCAGCTACAGGTTTATCTGATAGTGCTGACTGGACTGCGGAAAGCAATCAGATGGATGGTTATTTTGGTCGGAGTGTTTCTTCTGCGGGTGATGTAAACGGGGATGGATTTTCAGATGTAATTGTTGGTGCACCGTTTTATTCTAATGGACAATCTTATGAAGGACGGGTGTTTGCATATTATGGCTCATCGGCAGGATTATCAAATTCATCAAACTGGACAAAAGAAAGCAATCAAATGGATGGTTATTTTGGCTATAGTGTTTCTTCTGCAGGTGATGTAAACGGTGACGGATATTCTGATGTTATTATCGGAGCATATGGTTATGATAACGGAGAAAGTGAAGAAGGTCGGGCATTTGCGTATTACGGATCAGCAGCAGGATTATCAAACACAGCAAACTGGTTAAATGAAAGTAATCAGATAGAAGCTTTATTTGGTTGGAGTGTCTCTTCAGCCGGTGATGTAAACGGAGACGGATACTCTGATGTAATTATCGGAGCAAGGTATTACGGAGGAAATAATGAAGGACGGGCATATGTGTATTATGGTTCAGCTACAGGTTTGTCAGTTACAGAAAACTGGACAGCAGAAGGTAACCAGGGAATTGCTTCTTTTGGTGTGAGTGTTTCTTTTGCGGGCGATGTGAACGGAGACGGATATTCTGATGTAATTGTCGGAGCATCTCAATATGATAATGCTCAGGTAGATGAAGGGAAAGCATTTGTCTATTACGGAAACAGGAAAAACGGACTGCAGGCAACTGTTCAGCAATATAAACCAGGGACAAATAATATAATCGGACCGGGAGGAAATACCGGATCGGATGGTAATGTAAAGCTGAATCTTTTTGGCAAAAATCCTTTCGGAAGAAGTAATGGAAAAATTGTATATGAACATAAAGAAAACGGTCAGCCATTTTCCGGCAGTAAAATTAATTACAGTACTGGATCTTCAGGTTCAGGAAATATGACAGATCTTGGAACTTCAGGAATCCAGCTTAACAAAGAGGTTACAGGCTTACAATCAGATAAAGAATATAAATGGAGAGCAAGGGTCCAGTATGATCTTGCAAAAAATCCTTATCAGAAATTCGGTCCGTGGAAATATTATAATAACTATTCTCCGATTCCGGGCGGAAATTTCAAACCAAGTGACGGGATAATACCAAAACAGCTTAATCTTACTATGCTGATCCAGGGATTTTATAATTCATCAACTGATGTAATGGTTCAGGATACTGTAATAGTTTATTTAAGGAACAGCACTTTACCTTATGCTGTGGTAGATTCTGCAAAAGTATATTTAAATTCATCCGGCACGGGAGTCTTCTCTTTTCAAAATGCGGCTAACGGAGTTAATTATTTCTTACATCTGAAACACAGGAATTCAATTGAAACCTGGAGTAAAACCGCGCAGACATTCACTGCAAATTCAATGACTTATAATTTTACAACAGCCAATGCACAGGCATTCGGGGATAATCAAATCAACATTGATGCCTCACCTGTTAGATATGGGATCTACAGCGGAGACGTTAATCAGGACGGAACTGTAGATCTTACTGATGGAAGTATGATAGATAATGATGCATTTAATTTTGCATCAGGATATTTTCCTACTGATGTGAACGGCGATGGGATAATCGATTTAGCAGATGCTGTCTTTGCAGATAATAATGGGTTTAATTTTGTAAGTAAGATTACTCCTTGAGAGCAGTTAGTAGTAAATAGTTAATAGTTAATAAATTTTGATGTTTCTGAATGATCAATAGCAGCATTGACAAGTAGATCTGTTGTTGGAGACCAAAAAAGTTTGAAGTACTTCCAAAATTATTCTGTACACTAAATTTTTCAAACTTTTTTATTCTCCAAAAACGGCATGAAATTTTAGAACTTAGATTTACGATTATAGATTTTATCAATTTTTTTTTAAAACAATTAAATAATTTCTGAAAAAATCAGAAGAGGAGAAATACAAATGCAAAGAAAACATTTACATCTTGGAGCAATTCTTTTAATTGCTTTGTTTTTTAGTTTTTCGTTTCAAGACAACGATCCAATAAAGAAATTATCAGACCTGTCAGTAAAGTCTGTTAATAAAGTTGTTGTCGTTCAGTTTAATAAGACATATTTTGGTACAAATGAAACAGACGCTTCGGGTAATTACTGGTTAGACCGGACGGCAATTCCTGTTGGAACAGATTACGGGTCCGGTGCCGCTTATTCCAGGAATGATACCGGCTGGGTATATGTCATGGGCGGTAATTTTGCAACGAGTTTAGTTTACAGATATAATATGAGAACAGATTCATGGTCATCTATGGCAAACCTTCCTTTAGGAAAAGACAGGATGGGCTCTGCTGTCTTAAAAGATTCGATATACAGTATTGGCGGTTCAACTGTTGATCCTGATTACACAACTGATTTTTACAAATATGATATTAATTCAAATACCTGGACTTCCAGAACTCCGCTTCCTAACCCAATGGGCTGGTGCAAAGGTCTTGGTTATCAGGACAGTTTAATATACGTTGCAGGAGGATTTGATGGAAGTGCAACTTTGGCACAGGTTCTTTTATATAATTCCAAAAACAATACATGGAGAATAGCTACTCCAATGCCTGGAATCAGATTTGGCGGTGGCTTTGCAGTATCTGGTGATACTCTCGTATATGTTTCCGGAGTCGACGGTGCAGATTATACAAATACAGTTTTTGTTGGTGTAATTAGTCAGACTGACAGAAGTGTAATAAACTGGACATCAGGAACTCCGCTTCCCGTACCTTTATCTACAGGTCAGTATAGATTTGATGCACATAATTGGGGAAATAAAGGAATAATCATTACAGGCGGAAGTTCTGATGCTTTTGATGTGTCAGATGCATGTATGTCATATAGTCCCGGTGCAAATGCCTGGACAATACTTCCAAACAAGCCGACAGCATGGACTGCCGGACAGAGCGGAGTTGCGTTCAGTAACGGAGCACTTAGATTGGTTTGTGCAAGCGGTAACAATGGATCAGCAATTATTACAACAACTGAAATGTATTCAGACACACTTGTTACAGTTGGAATTTCCGATCCGTTTGTAAATAACGTTATTCCTAATGGCTATGAGCTTGAACAAAATTATCCTAACCCTTTTAATCCGTCAACTACTATAAGTTTTTCACTTCCTGAAAAGTCAAGTGTTGTTTTGAAAATATATAACCAGCTTGGTAAAGAAATTATGACATTGGTTAATGATACAAGAACTTCCGGAAATTACAGAATTAATTTCGATGCTTCAGGGCTTTCTAGCGGAATATATTTTTACAAACTGGAAACTGCGGATTTTACTCATGTAAAAACAATGGTGTTATTAAAATAAATTTTACTTAAGTAAACAATTTAAGACCGGTTTTTATCCCCCGGCTTGGTGAACTGAAAGTTTGCTAAATTTACAGAGTAGAAAGCTTGTATCTATTCAGCAAACTTTCAGTCACCAACAAGCTGAGATCAACAACACGACCGGTACGTGAATTTGTTGTTGGAGTTTTTTGATTAAAAATGATTTGAATGAATCCTATGATTTTTTTTATCTGACTTTTATAATTTTAATTCTAATATATTGAAATTCCAAAATTATTTTTACAAATAATAATCTAACTAATTTTCTGAAAGGAGTAATATCTATGAATAAAGTCTACGCTGTTCTGTTCATTGTTTTTATTTCCACTCTTTTAAATTTCATCAATATCAAAACAGTTTATTCAAACTGGATACCGCTGGAAAAAAGTAATAATACTTTTACAGAAGCTGATCAATCTCAATTATCAAATGCCGGTCCCGATATTTCTGATGAGCAGATGCTGGGATTTCTTGATGAAAATGGTGAGCCTATATTTTCAAAAAATGATTTTTCAAAAACTACTGATGACTCACTTCAGTCAGATGCGATCAGTGAACGGATCATGAACGGACTTACAGCGGGAGATTATTTTGGAAGTAGTGTATCCGGAGCCGGTGATGTCAATGGTGACGGATATGAGGATGTTATAGTCGGTGCACCTTACAGCGATTATACCGGTACAAACTCCGGAAGAGCTTACATTTATTTTGGAGGAGCTGTTTTTAATTCGACTCCGGATAAGATCCTGAGCGGTGTTGCAGGAGACTTGTTGGGATTTTCTGTTTCATCAGCCGGTGATGTAAATGGCGACGGATTTGATGATGTCATAGTATCCATGCAGGGATTTTCAACATATACCGGGAGAGCTTACATTTACTACGGAGGTGCAGATATGAATACTACAGCAGATGTAACTTTGACAGGTCAGGCAGCCAATGATTATTTTGGATACAGTGTATCTGATGCCGGTGATGTGAATGGTGACGGATTTGCTGATGTGATAATCGGAGCTCCCTTTAATAGTTTGGATATAGGTAAAGCATATATTTATTATGGTGGAAGTTCTATGAACAGTGTAGTGGATGTGACATTAAATGCAGGTTTGGCATCATCATATTTCGGATTTTCAGTTTCATCAGCAGGAGATTTTAATGGTGACGGATACAGTGATGTAATAACGGGAGCTTATGGATATAATACATCTCAGGGCAGAGTATTCATTTATCTTGGAGGAAGCTCCATGAACAATATAGCTGATATGGCACTTACAGGAATTGCTATATATGATAATTTCGGAGTTTCTGTTTCATCAGCGGGAGATTTTAATGGTGACGGATACAGTGATTTTATTGTCGGAAGTTATGGCTATTCCAACTCAACAGGAAGAGTTTATTTGTATCTGGGTGGAGCTGTCATAAACTCAACAGTAGATATAACTTTTACCGGTCAGAATACCGGACAGCAATTCGGGAAAAGTGTTTCAGGTACTGGTGATTACAATGGAGACGGCTATGATGACATAATAATCGGAGCATCAAGTTTTTCTGCGGGAACGGGTTATATATTTAATGGAAGTAATTCATTGGATAATAATGTAGATAAGATCTTATCAGCCGAGTATGCAGATGACAGTTTTGCTTCTGCTGTAAGCGGGTGCGGTGATGTAAATGGTGACGGCAATTCAGATTTTATAATCGGGGCTTCTTTTAATGATCAAAATGGCGCAAGCTCGGGTAGAGCATATATTTATTTTAATTCAATGTCAGGATCGGATATAGAAGATCTGTCTTTTACCGGAGCCGCTGCTGATAATTATTTAGGTAGTTCAGTTGCGTATGCAGGAGATGTCAACGGTGACGGATATGACGATATAATAGTAGGAGCTTATGGATATAATGCCGTTCAGGGACGAGCATATATTTATTTAGGAGGGGGAATAATGAACAATGTTGCAGATGTAACATTAACAGGTGTTTCTGCAGGAGACAAGTTTGGAGTTTCTGTTTCTACAGCCGGAGATGTAAATGGGGATGGTTTTTCTGATGTGATAATTGGTGCTAAAGATTATAGTTCATATAAGGGAAGAGCATATATTTATTTTGGAGGAAGCACCATGAACAATGGTATTGATGTAACATTTACAGGATCTAATGCGGGAGATCGATTTGGAGCTTCTGTTTCTACAGCCGGAGATGTAAATGGGGATGGATTTTCTGATGTGATAGTTGGCGCTTTTGAATACAACGCTCTACAAGGACGTGCATATATTTATTACGGAGGAAGTTCCATGAATAATACTGTAGATGTAACGTTAACGGGAACTCCTTCAATAGATCAATTTGGATATTCAGTTTCAACAGCAGGTGATGTAAACGGCGACGGATACGGTGATGTTATAATTGGTTCTAATACATACAATTCCGGTCAGGGAAGAGCCAGTGTTTATTTTGGAGGAAGCTCTATGGATAATAATGCTGATGTTATATTTACAAATGCGTTAAATTTTGAATATTTTGGAAATTCAGTTTCAAAAGCAGGTGATGTCAACGGTGACGGATATGACGATATAATTGTAGGAGCACTTGGATATAATGCAAATCAGGGAAGAGCATATATTTATTTCGGTGGATCCTCAATGAATTCAACTTCTGATGTAACTTTTACAGGTAAATCTTCAGGAGATCTATTTGGTACTTCAGTTTCGACAGCAGGAGATATTAATGGAGATGGTTTTAGTGATGTAATTGTTGGTGCTCCGGATTATGGACCTGAAGTTGGACAAGCTTATGTGTATTTCGGAAATGTTTCAATGAATAATACGGAAGATATAGTATATACAGGAGAAATTAATTTTGATCAACTTGGATTCTCTGTTTCAGGTGCAGGTGATGTGAATGGTGACGGATTAAGTGATGTGATTGTCGGTGCTCATTACAATGATGATGGGGGAAGTTATGCCGGTAAAGCATATTTATATTTTTCTACTCCTCCGGTGGTAAAACCAAGAATAGTATCGGTTAAAGATGTGCCTTTTGATCAGGGAGGGTTTGTTAATTTAAAATGGATAAGAAGTGGATATGATAATTCTACTGAAGATCTTATAACAGGTTATCTTGTTGAAAGAAGTTCTCCTCCCGGAACAGGCGGATTCTCCTGGACAAATATAACTACTATTCCCGTCACAGTGCATAACCCAAGCTACGAATATCAGGCAGCTCTTCCAAATGATTCCATGTCAGGAAACAGCGGCGTATATTTTTTCAGAATTACAGCCCTTACCGTCGACGGTAATCAATACTGGAGCTCGAATATAATGTCAGGATATAGTGTAGATAATATATCACCTTTAGCTCCTGCTAATCTTACAGCTTTTCCGGATGTGAATTCAGTTTATCTTTCATGGAATGCAAATACGGAATCTGACATGCATCATTACAATGTTTACAGAAATGGAATATTCTTATCTGAGTCTCCCGGAAATAATTTTGATGATTTAACAGTTTTAGACGACTCAATTTATAATTATACAGTTGCTGCAGTTGATATTCACGGCAATGAATCTCCGTTATCTAATATTGTAAATGTAAATTATAATTTTGCCGGAACTCTGAATCTGACTGTTGTTATGGAAGGTTTCTATAATTCCGCTTCAAATACTATGAGCTTAAGTGATACTGCTGTAGTTTATTTAAGAAATTCAGGTTCACCTTATGCAATTGTAGATTCGGCAAAAGGTATTATAAATTCAAATACATTTACCGGGTATTTCAAATTATTCAATACGCCTACAGGAAGTTACTATATTGAGATCAAACACAGAAATACAATTGAAACCTGGAGCAGTACTGCTGTGAGTTACACAGCACTTTCTACAATAAATTATAATTTTTCTAATTTATCCACTAAGGCATTCGGAAATAATCAGATACAAGTCGATGCCTCCCCTGTCCGCTTTGCAATATACAGCGGCGATGTGAATCAGGATGGCATTGTTGATCTTACAGATATGAGTCTTATCTTCAATGACGGATTAATTTTTGCCAGCGGATATCTGCCAACTGACTTAAATGGTGACAGTATAGTCGATGTGGCTGATGCAGTTTTTGCAGATAACAATGCGTTTAATTTTGTGGGTAAGATAACTCCATAAAACAGTTAGTAGTTAATAGTTAAGAAAAATAGCATGAAGGAATTGAATATTTGAGCAGCTGTTGTTGTTTCAAAAAGTTTACTAATCTAGAAGTGTATATACAATTTGATATTTTTGCAAACTTTTTGATCACCAACAGCCGTAGAACAAGAGCAAAACTAATAAACAAATTATTTTTCGGATTTCCACAATAGAGTCCAAATCAATTTGATCATCAAAAAAATACTTTAAAATTTTATATGAAAATCAATGTTAGTTTAAAGTTTTAAATCAACCCGCCTGTATATTATTAATGTTGAAAATTCTTAAACAATTGTGATGATAAAATTTCCCTGTCTGAGAAATTTGCGAAACAAATTTTGAGTTGGAAATTTTATAGTCCCGAGTACTCGGGATGAAAAGAATTTAAGTGATTTTACAACATCGGGCTACTTTTCTTTTTTACTTTTCGAGCTTGTCCCCGTGTGCTTTCAGCGGTGATTCGTTCAAAAAAAAATAATTAGAAAATATCAAATCTAAAATTACCAGTAAAACGGTTTGGACAGATTTGAGATTTCCATCAATATTCTCTTATTAATATAGTGCAGATTAAAATTTCAGTTAAGAGTTTCTTAGCAGCAGGCTTTTAATATAAAAGTAAATAAATTTTGACTTATAAAAATATATCCGATTGCCTAATTTATTGCAGGACGATTAGGATGACTAATCGCATTCTATAGACATTACTCAGATACACAAACAATTCTTATCCGAAACTGGAATTTGATGAGTTATCCCGCCCTAAATTTATAATAATAATATTTTTTTTTACAGGAGTAATTGTGAAACAGTTAGTATTAATTGTCTCATTGGCTCTATTGAGTTTTATATGTTTAACTCATCCGGACGAAACTGATTATAATTATACAAATCAAAATAACACAAAATTATACTGCCCGGTATATATTCCAGACACTCAAACCATCAATGAGATAATATCAAATAATCAGAATGGTAACTATAATGTTGAAAGGGATTGGAATTCTATAGTACAAAGTAATATAACACAGGAAGAATTTAATATTACACAAAGTAATAAATTCAATATATTTCAATCCCAAATCAGGAAAAATATTATCGGAATTTCAAATAACAAGGACGGATATACTGCCATATCCCGAATTGTCAATTCTGAAAATGATCCGGAATATCCCGAAACCAAAGTAACCGTTAAAAGTGAAATTAATATGAATCAATGGAAAATTGATCTCAGATTAAAAACATCCGGTTATTTATTAAATGGTTCTGAAATTAATATATCATATAACATGGCACATATTGAAAACAATAAAATCAGAATTATTTATAAAAAACCGGTTGAGAAATTTAACGGAGTTTAAAATTATTAGTATGCTAAATTATTACAATTATTTTTTTGTTTTGCGAATATTTTTCTAAACTTAATTTTTAGTAAAATGAAAACTTATAAAGCTTTATTCAGTTTTGCAATTCTTTTAATCATTACAATTTCAATTAATTCATCATTTGCTAATTGGGTAAAGAATGAAGATAAGAATTATGCAAATCAATCAGAGAAATACACACAATTGTCTCAAAGTTCTTCAAACACTCAGAGCACGAAACCCGATTCACTTCCCGCAGGCGTTACAAAAGACTGGATGAATGATCTTCGTGATGAGAATGGCAACAGTATTATGACCGGTAATGAAACAAGCCGGACTCATATAGATCCGGAAGGAGATGCATTGCAGAGAAAAGTTTTTAACGGACCTGCAGCATCTTCAAATTTCGGATATACGGTCAGCAGCGCAGGTGATGTAAACGGTGATGGGTTTGATGATATAATTGTCGGTGCTTATGCACATAATTCGAACACCGGAAGAGCTTACATTTATTATGGCGGTCTGATTATGAATACGGTAGCTGATGTGATTTTGACAGGTGAAGCCACCATTATTAATTTTGGGTTTTCAGTTTCATCAGCAGGCGATGTAAACGGAGACGGATATTCGGATGTTATTGTAGGAGCTAATCGTTACAGTTCATTTACCGGAAGAGCTTATATATTCTTTGGCGGAGCATCAATGAATAATACCGCAGACGTTATAATAACAGGGCAAACAGCAAATGATAATTTTGGATTTTCGGTTTCAACTGCCGGTGATGTGAACGGCGACGGATATTCTGATGTGATTGTCGGAGCTTATCATTACAATGTAAATACAGGCAGGGCTTATATATACTTTGGCGGATCAGAAATGAATAATACAGCGGACGTTACAATGACAGGAGAGACAACAGGTAACTATTTAGGAGCATCAGTCTCCTCAGCCGGCGATGTGAACGGCGATGGATATTCAGATGTGATAGCTGGAGCTTATGGTTACAGTTCATTTACCGGAAGAGCTTATATATTCTTTGGCGGAGCATCAATGAATAATGCGGCAGACGTTACAATGACAGGTGAAGCCGTAAGTAACCGTTTCGGATACTCTGTCTCCACAGCCGGTGATGTAAATGGTGACGGGTATTCGGATGTGATCGCAGGAGCTTATGCTTACAATTCAAACACCGGCAGGGCTTATATATTCTTAGGCGGTTCAGCAATGGATAATGCGGCAGATGTTACAATGACCGGAGAAACCACAATTAATTTATTCGGATACTTTGTCTCCACAGCCGGTGATGTGAATGGAGACGGGTATGCAGATGTGATTGCCGGAGCATATGCTTACAGTAATTATGCAGGCAGGGCATATTTATACTTTGGCGGAGCATCAATGAATAATACGGCAGATGTTACAATGACAGGTGAAGCTATAAATAATTATTTCGGAAATTCAGTTTCTACAGCCGGTGATGTAAATGGCGACGGATATTCGGATGTTATTGCAGGTGCTTATGGTTACAATTCAAGCACCGGCAGGGTTTATTTGTATGATTATTTCATGAAGAATGAGATTATTTCGGATATTACAATGACAGGAGAGGCAACAGAAAATTATTTCGGAGTATCAGTTTCCACGGCAGGCGATCTGAACGGCGACGGGTATGAGGATGTCATTGTCGGAGCTTATGGATATTCTTCCTATACCGGAAGGGCATACATTTACTTTGGAGGCACTACAATGGATAATGTTGCAGATGTTACAATGACCGGAGAAGAGACAGGTAGTTATTTCGGATTTACAGTCTCCACAGCCGGGGATGTAAACAGCGACGGGTATGACGATATTATTATAGGAGCATACTTATATTCATCAAATACAGGCAGAGCCTATATATACTTTGGAGGTTCTTCCATGAATAATGTGGCAGATGTCATTATGACAGGAGAAGCTACAAGTAGTTATTTCGGAAGGTCGGTCTCCACAGCCGGAGATGTAAACGGCGACGGGTATGACGATGTCATTGCCGGAGCTTTCGGATATTCATCAAATACCGGCAGGGCTTACATTTACTTTGGTGGAGCTTCTATGAATAATGTTGCAGATGTTACAATGACCGGAGAAGGGACAGTTAATTATTTTGGCTGGTCGGTCTCCACAGCAGGGGACGTGAATGGAGACGGGTATTCCGATGTTGTTACAGGAGCTTACGGATATTCATCCAACACCGGAATGGTATACATTTACTTTGGCGGATCGTCTATGAATAATGTGGCAGATGTTAAAATAACGGGAGAAGGGGCAGGAATTTCTTTTGGGACTTCAGTCTCCACAGCCGGTGATGTGAACGGCGACGGGTATGATGATGTCATTACCGGAGCTGATGGATATTTATCAGCTACCGGCAGAGCTTATATATTCTATGGAGGTTCTTCAATGGATAATGTTGAAGATGTTACTATGACGGGTGAAACGGCAACTATCAATTTCGGAATTTCAGTTTCTTCGGCAGGAGATGTAAACGGCGACGGATACGCTGACGTTATCGTCGGAGCTTATAAATATTCATCATATACCGGCAGGACATACATATACTATGGTGGTTCTTCCATGAATAATGTGGCAGATGTTACAATGATGGGAGAAACGACAGATAATAATTTCGGATTTAGAGTCTCCACAGCCGGGGATGTGAACGGCGACGGGTATGATGATGTCATTGTGGGAGCTAATGGATATTCTACAAGAACCGGTAGATCATATATTTATCTCGGCTCTGCTATCAGCGCAAAACCGATTTTAAATTATGTGAAAGATGTGCCTGATGATCAGGGCGGAAAAGTAAATCTTAAATGGGCAAGGAGTTCGTTTGATGTTACAGGTATTAATAAAATAACTTCTTACACAATTTTAAGAAGTTTCCCGCCTTCCGGAGGAAATTTTTCATGGCTGGAAGCCGGAGTTGTAAACTCTTATGTCTTACCGTTTTATACTTTTATTGATACAACTCCTTACGATTCAACTTCAAATAACAGCGGTACATTTTTTTACAGAATAAGAGCAAACACTAATAACCCTCAGGAATACTGGTATTCTGCCATTTTGTCCGGGCGTAGCATAGACAACATTGCGCCATTGATGGTATCTCCATTTACTGCTGCCGGATCGGGTTCTAATGTTAACTTAAACTGGGGAGCAAGTCAGTCAACTGATTTACTGAATTATATTTTATACAGAAGTACTTCACCGACCATAGATCCTGAAACAGAACCTGTCTTTGCCACAACGACAGATTTAACTTATCTCGATAATTCCCCTTTGAGTGGAAGTTATTATTACTTCATAGTTGCGCAGGACATTCATAATAACAAAAGTCCTGTGAGCGTTGCAGAAAATCCCGGCATGACTTTAAACCTCACAATGTTTATTGAAGGGTTTTATAATCCGGGAAGTAATACTCAGGTAAGTGATACAATAACGGTTGAATTGAGAAATCCGGCATCACCATTTGCAGTGGCTGATGTGACTTCAGCAGTAGTTTCTTCAGGCGGAATCGCAGTTCTGAAGTTTACCAATGCTTCGAATGGAAATTATTATTTAGCAGTTAAACACAGAAATTCAATTGAAACATGGAGTTCATCGTCTTTAGCTCTTTCTTATTCGACGCCGTTAAATTATAATTTATCTTCTTCTTCTTCACAGGCATTCGGAAGTAATCAGATACAGATAGATGCATTACCATTGAGATTTGCGGTTTACAGCGGTGATGTAAATCAGGACGGCACTATAGATCTTTCTGACGGAAGTCTGATCGATAACGACGCATTTAATTTTGCATCAGGATATCTGCCGACAGATGTGAACGGTGATCAAGTAACTGATCTTGCTGATGCTGTGTTTGCTGATAATAATGCGTTTAATTTTGTGGGGAAAATTACTCCTTAAAAAAGTTAGTAGTTAGTTAGTAAGTTAATAGTTAGTAAATAGTTAGTAAATAGCAGGCAGGATTAGAATAATTCCTGCCTGTTTTTATATAGAATTTATTAAAGGGGAATTATAATACATTTAAAATGAAGATCTTTTTGGAGCAAAATGATTTTATATTTTAATTTTTCTCTTTTAAAAAAGAAGTAGTATTTATACAGAAGGTTACTTTTAAATTACCTGCGATTTACTCTGATTGAACTCAATGAATTTTTCAATCAGCCATAATTTTATTCCATACTGATTATTTTTTAGATTCATAATATTGTGTTCAATTGAATTCAGGGCAGGTGATCTTGAGCTTGTGGCGGGTTCAGTTTTATATTTAATAAGACTGCCTGTAATTTTTAGAAATTCAAGCAAAGATGTTCTCGTACTTTCAATAAGCATTTTTTCCTTTAAGACATACTTTCTTACAGAGTCTATCATAAGAACTGCCTGATCAAAATAATTCATTTCATAGTAAAGCTGAAGCAGCAACAGCTTTACCTGAATTTTTATAATAAAATTTGAAAAATTAGTTTTTGAAAAAAGTTCAAGAGACTTCTCATATTCCTTTTTACCATATGCAATAAATGCGTAACAAAAATTCAAAGTGTTTTCTTTTTCTTCAGTAAGCAACTCCTTATAATTTTCTATATAGCTTTCAGCAAAATCAAATTCATTTAGTCTTACTGCTTTTTTTACTTCATTCAGAAAATTCGGATACAATACTTTGCCAAGTTCGGGAATGGAGCTCTGATCATATTCTCTTGCTAAATTAAATTGTATCCGCATCAGATCGGTTCTGCAATGCAGGTTGTATGCCGTTGCACAATAGCTGTCGAGATGAATAAAGATCATCTGATTATCATATATTGATAATTCTTTTCTGAATTTATTTCGAAGCCTGTTTAGATTGTAAAAAGTTTTATCATTCTTTTCGCTCAGAAGAATTATAATATGATAGTATATCAGAAGAGTAGGGTTACTATCGTTTATATTTCGTTTAAGATATTCCATAATCTCATCAAGCATTTTCAACTCATAACTTACATTGTTCTGATTATATTCATGAAGCATGATATTATATGTTTTAAGTAATGAGAGTAAATAGTTTTCGATCTGAAGATTTAACTTCTCTTGCATCAGATTGAAATGAACATTTGGTTTTTTCTGAGTGTAATAGTCTATCTTTTCTGTCTGCAGATCAATCCTGTGTGCCAGATAAATATCATCTTTTACTTTTTTATTTTCGAGCCTGTTCATTGCATTCTTAAAAGTATGCTCATAGATAAGATCCAGTTCCCTGATACGGAGTTCCCATAACAAAAGAGCATCTTTTTTTTCGATGTTTTTTTTATATGAATTAAATGCAAGAAATTCTTTTCCAAGTGCGAGCAGATCAGAGTTCAGATTTTTTATTTTAAAATAATCATACTCTTCTTTTTGAAAAAGTTTGCTGAAGATTTTTTCTTCTGTCAGATACTTATTATCAAAAGATGGATAAAATTTTACGAGTTCATCAAACAGTTTTACTAACAATTCATTTTTATTAAAGGCAGGTGAAATTACAATATCTCTGAAGTTTTTTATTTCAGAAAGAGTAAGTGATTTCAGAAACTGTATTAATCTTGTCTTTTGCATTTTATGTAATGATCGTTCTAAAGATCGCTGAAAAGATGATATTGGAAATGCTGAAATTTAAATAATATTCAACTTTTATTCAATTATTATTTTTTTCTGCATCCTAAACCCCTAAAAATTTTTCTTTGGGAAAATAAAATAAAATTTCTAAATTACAAAAACAAAAAAATCTTAATTTTTAAATTTAAAGTGAAAGGGTTCAAATGAAGAATTCATTAAAACTTTTAAGTGTAATACTGCTTTTATTACTTTCAATATTTTCAACTCAAAATTCATATTCAGCAAATGAATATTTCAGGAGCATTACTACAGGCAACTGGAATTCAACCTCGACTTGGGAAATGTCAACCAATGGCGGAGCTACCTGGTTTAGTGCGACCTCAACCCCGACAAATTTAAGCAGTACTATCACCATTACAGTATCTCATGTTGTAACAGTAACAGCCGATGTCACTGCTGATCAAATTGTAATTCAAAACGGTGGTAATCTTTCAATAGATTCCGGTATTACTTTGATGTATCCGGGAGGTACATTTACATTTTCGAATGCTACTGTTTCCGGTGCCGGTACTTTTAAAATAACGACATCAATGAATCTGGATTTGAAAGGAGTCTTCAGCGCCGGTTTAAAGATTGCAACCGGAAGTACTGTCGTCGCAACTGACTTTTCATCTCCGTTTGTAGGAAGACTTTACGGTCCTGTAACAGTTGATTCAGGAGCAATATTGAGTTCATATCTGGCAACTCATGGCATAGCATACAGTCTTGAATTCTATGGAGATTTAACTAACAACGGTACTATAACTTCAAGTACAACAGGATCTAATAATAAAAGGCATTCATTCTATGGTTCTAATCTTGTAAATAACGGTATCATAAATCCATATATATTTAGTATGGATTCTGTTTCGAATGTATCAGGGGCGGGAATATTCTCACCCACTAATTATCTGAGACTCAACACTAACGGAAATATTACCCTGCTCTCAAATGTTACCTTTTCTCCTGCAAATAATTTTTTTGTTGCGGGAAATCTAAATCCGAACGGTAATACTGTAAACTTTACTTCCGGGACATTAGAACTTCAAAGTGGCGGAATAATTGAAAACTCAGGTTTAGTAAAAACTCAGAATACGGTGACTTTGAATTTAAGAAATGGTTCATTTTTTAATGCACCGCTAAATGTATCTGCAGGAAGTTTTACCCGAGCAACTGATCTTACATCTCCCCGCATAGGAAGACTATACGGTCCTGTAACTGTTGATGCAGGAGGTACACTCGGTTCATATCTTACTTTCCATAACTCTGATTTCAATCTTGAATTCTATGGGAATTTAACTAACAACGGTACTATAACATCAGCTCCATCAAATGCTTATAATAAAAGGCATACATTCTATGGTTCTACACTTATAAATAACGGTATCATAAATCCGTCAATATTTAATATGGATACTGTTTCAACTTTATCAGGGACGGGAACATTCTCACCGTATTATCTGGGACTCAGCACTAACGGAAACATTAACCTGCTCTCTGATGTTATTTTTTCTCCTGAAAACAGTTTTAATATAGCCGGCGGTGCAACTCTTAATCCTAACGGTAATACAATAAATTATACTTCAGGAACTTTAGTGCTTAACAGCGGGGCGGAAATATCAGGTTCAGGTTTAGTCAAAACTCAAAATTGGGTGGTTTTGAATTTAAGAGCGGGTTCTGCTTTTAATGCTCCTTTAAACGTAACTTCAGGCAGCACTGTAACTGCAACCGATCTTACATCTCCTTATCTCGGAAAACTATTTGGAGATGTGTCAGTTGACGCTGGAGGAACTTTAGGTTCATACATAAATTTCTTTAACACTTCTTTCAGTCTTGACATATATGGAAATGTCACTAACAACGGTACAATCACTGCCAATACAGCCGTTAACAAAACTCTTTCTTTCTATGGCTCTACTTTTGTAAATAATGGATTGGTCAGCCATCCGTATTTCAATTTCAAATCTGTTGCAACTTTATCAGGAACCGGTTCATTTACTTCGAATTTATCATTTGTTAGCCCGGCAGTAGTCACTTTAACCAGTGATCATAAATTTGCAAACGCAATTATTGCTGCCGGAGCTGCTTTTGATATTTCAAACAACCTGGTGAAGTTTACATCTTCAAATCCGATTTCGCAAAGCGGAACATTTACGACTACAGGCAGCGACATAGAATATAACGGCATTGTTCTTCAGTCCGTCTCCACAACAAATATAAATTATGTCGGATTAAGAATTAATAACCCAGCCGGCGCAACTTTACTTGATAATATAAACATTCCTGACACGCTTGCAATAATTTCAGGAGATTTAAATTTAAACGCGAAGATAATTACTCTTACACCATCTGCTTATATGACTGAAACAACTGGAAATACTGTGTTCGGCACTTCGGGTTATATTACAACAACTCGAAATATCGATGATCCTTCCGGTTTAAATGTTGCAGGTATGGGAGCAGTCCTGACAACTTCAGAAGATTTAGGTAGCACCGAGATAAGAAGAGGACATGCAGTACAAAACGGATTAAATGGAGGTACAAGTATTAAAAGATATTATGATATTACACCGGCAAATAACTCAAACCTTAATGCAACGCTTGTTTATAATTATGATGATACAGAACTTGACGGTACACCTGAACCATCTATAAAATTATTTAAATCATTAAATTCAGGAGTTACATGGACTTATCAGGGTGGAATCGTAAACGTAATTGCTAATCAAATTACTCTGACCGGTATCGATTCTTTTTCAAGATGGTCATCGGATTCATCAGCAGTTTCTGTTACAGTAAAATTAGCATTTGAAGCATTTTATAACGCAGGTCTTAATAGGATGAATTACAGCGATACAGTCAAAGGATATTTCAGGAATTCAGTTTCGCCTTATGCAGTGGTAGATTCAGCTAAAGAGATTGTAAACCTTACTACAATGAAAGTAGGTCTGCAATTTAATATTGCTCCAATTGGTACTTACTATCTGCAGCTTAAACACAGGAATGCAATAGAAACATGGACTGCGACAGGACTGACTTATAATCCGGGTACAACTTTAAATCATGATTTTACATCAGCAGCCAATAAAGCATTTGGAAATAATCAGAATCAGGTCGATGCAGCTCCGTTAACATTTGCATTCTGGAGCGGTGATGTAAATCAGGATGGATTTATTGATGTGACTGACGGAGGTCTGATAGACAATGATGCTACAAATTTTGTAACCGGATATGTCCCGACGGATGTAAACGGTGATGATATTGTGGACGTAGAAGATGCAGTGTTTGCGGATAATAATGGATTGAATTTTATAGGAAAGATAACTCCATAAATAGTTAGTAGTTAATAGTTAGTAGTTAATAGTTAGTAGTTAATAGTTAGTTGGATAATTGCAGGCAGGAGATTAATATTTCCTGTCTGTCTTTTACCCTGTTAATTTTTTCGATTTTATTAAACTGATCTCATTAAATTTTTCGATCAGCCATAATTTAATTCCAAACTGATTGCTTTCTAAATCTTTTATGTCATGTTCAATTGAATTCAGGGTGGATAGTTTAATACTGCTAACTGGTTCGGTCTTTAATTTTATCAGACTTACGGCAATTTTTAAAAAATCATTTATTGATGTCCTTGTACTTTCAATAAGCATTTTCTCTCTTGTTAAATATTTCCTTATAGCTTCTACCATCAAAAGTGCCTGATCAAAATAACTTTTTTCATAATAAAGCTGAAGCAGCAGCAGCTTTACCTGTATTTTAATAATAAAATTTGTAAAATTAGTTTTTGAAAAAAGTTCTAACGACTTGTCAAAATCCTTTTTCCCATAAGCTATATAGCCGTAACAAAAATTTAATGTACTTTCTTTTTCTTCAGTTAAATGATCTTTTAAATTTTCAATATAACTTTCAGCAAAACTAAAATCATTCACCCTTACTGCTTTTTTTACTTCATTAAGAAAATTCGGATATAATAACTTACCAAGATCATGAAAATTAACCTCATCATAATCTCTTGCAATTTCAAATTGTATCCGCAAAAGATCTGTCCTGCATTTTATATTATATTCCACTGCACAATAACTGTCGAGATGAATGAATACCATTTGATTATCGTATATCGACAATTCATTTTTGAATTTTAAACGCAGACTGTTTAGTTTGTGAAAATTCTCATCATTTTTTTCTTTAAGCAAAAGGATAACATGATAGTAAATAATAAGAGTCGGATTATTTTCGGTTATATTTTTCTCAAGATAATCCATTATCTCATCAAGCATATTCATATCATAGCTTACATTGTTCTGATTATACTCATGCAACATGATATTATGAATTTTGAGTAAAGACAAAAGAGAATGCTCAAGCTGAAGATTAAGTCTTTCCTGCATTAAACCGAAGTGCACATTGGGTTTTCTTTGAACATTATAATTGATCTTTTCTCTATGCAGATCTATCATGTGCTCAAGATAAATATCATCTTTTACTTTTCTGCTTTCGAGTCTTTTATAAGCATTTTTAAAAGTACGTTCAAATATTTGATCAAGGTCTCTTATTCGTAGTTCCCATAACAAAAGAACATCTCTATTTTCAACTTTCTTTTTGTAGGCATTAAATATAAGAAACTCTTTACCCAGTGCAAGCAGATCAGAGTTTAGATTTTTTATTTTAAAATAATCAAACTTTTCATTTTGAAAAAGCTTGCTGAAGATCTTTTCTTCTGTCAGATTTACATTGTCAAACAAAGGATAATAATTTTCAAGGATATCGAAGAGTCTTACTAAGATTTCATTTTTATTATAGAGAGGTGAAATTAACAGATCCCTGAAGGTTTTGATTTCTGCAGGTGTAAGCGATCTTAAAAACTGGATTAATCTTGTCTTTTGCATAATTATTAAATTTTCATTCTAAAATTCTAAAGAACTATATCCTGATAAATTTATAAAGGTTTAATTTAAAGAAATAATCAACTTTTTAAAAGAGAATTTATAAACCTGTATTCTAAAACTCTGTTTATTTGTCTTTTGAAAAAATTCTTGTAATCTTTAATTTGATATTACAAAAAATTGAATAAACATTTTATCAATTTTAAAACTATTTATTAACTATAATTATTCAGAAAGGAAAAAAAATGAAAAAATTTCTAAAATGTTTTGTAAGCCTGTTTTTGTTTACTGTTTTGATCAACAGTTCTGCAAATGCCCAGTTATACAGAAGCGTTGCATCGGGAAACTGGAATGCAAATTCTACCTGGGAATATTCGTCAAACAACGGTGTTAGTTGGTCTCCGGCAATAACTACACCAACTATTGCAAACAACAGCGGGACTTCTGTCTCTCACATTGTTACTATAACTGCAGATATAACATTTAGCCAATTAACTTTTTTTAATTCGGGGAGTCTTTCCATAAATGCAGGGATAGTATTTACATACGAGAGTAATTTAACTCTGGCAACCGGAAGTTCAATTATCGGTGACGGAACATTTAAAATGAAGGGAGCAGATTTAATAATCCACCCCACCTCTTTATTCAGTGCAACATTGAAAATTAATAGCATACAAACCTGGGTAAGGAGTACTACATTTACCTCTATTGTCAAATTAGCAAGTGTCATTGTTGATTCTGGTTCAATTTTGTACACAGGAAATTCAGTTGGGTACGATTTATTAATTTATGGGAATCTTACTTGTAACGGTTCAATAAATGGTTTTGGTTTTCTGAAGTTATTCGGTCCATCACTGGTAAACAGCGGTTCGATTACAACATATCAATTCAGCATCGATTCTACCTGCACTATATCGGGAAGCGGTTCTTATACAAGCACAGAAATATTTATAGGACCAAACGGAAATGTTTCTCTTGCAAATGATATAACCTTTTCACCTATAACCTTTTTTGAAATTCAAACAGGAGGTATATTTTCTGCTAATACTTTCAACTTTACATTCAACGCAGGAAGGTTTGCGGTTCGTTCGGGAGGCACTGTTGTAAACTCGGGTACAGTCAGAACTCTGAATAATGTAACAATAGATCCCAGGCTTGGCTCAAGTTTTAATGCTGACCTGAATGTTGTATCAGGGACTACCATTGTAACAGAAACAGTCGGTCCTATTTTTAAAGCCCGACTTAATGGTAATGTAACCATAAACTCCGGTGCAACATTGAGCTCGGGAAATTCATCTCTTTACACAATATCTGTTTATGGAAATCTCACTAATAATGGTTCAATTATTGGTAATGGATCAAATCTCAAGTTATTCGGACCATCACTGGTAAATAGCGGCTCGATTGCAGCATATCAATTCAGCATCGATTCTACCTGCACTATATCGGGAAGCGGTTCTTATACAAGCACAGAGATTTATATCGGATCAAATGGAAATGTTTCTCTTGCAAATGATGTAACCTTTTCACCGGCATTTTTATTTGAAATTCAGACTGGAGGAATTTTTTCTGCTAACACCCGCATCTTTACATTCAACGCAGGAAGGTTCGCGGTTCGTAACGGAGGCACAGTTGTTAACTCAGGTACAGTCAGAACTCAGAATATTGTAACAATAGATCCCAGGGTAGGCTCAAGTTTTAATGCTAACTTGAATGTTTTTTCAGGGACTACAACTGTAACAGAAACACTTGGTCCTAATTTTAAAGCCAGACTCAATGGTAATGTAACCATAAACTCTGGTGCAACATTCTACTCAGGAAACTCCAGCTTATATACAGTATCTATCTATGGAAATCTTACAAATAACGGAACAATGACAGGTGCAGGCTCTTCTGTCAGGTTTTTTGGAGCAATACTTGCAAATTCCGGTTCGATTGCATCATCTGTATTTACTTTCGATTCCACATGTACTATTTCCGGTAATGGCACTTATACCAGCGAAAATATTTATTTAAGTTCTACCGGAAATGTCACGCTATTAAATAATGTTACGTTTACTCCCACTGGAACTGGTCCATTTTTTGAAATTAAATCCGGTGGAATATTTTCGGCAAATACTTTTATCTTCATATTTAATTCAGGAAGATTTGCGGTTCGTACCGGAGGAACAGTTGTAAACTCGGGTATAGTCAGAACTCAGAATAATGTAACAGTAGATCCCAGGACCGGCTCAAGTTTTAATGCTGACCTGAATGTTTTTTCAGGGACTACCACTGTAACAGAAACAGCTTCCCCTTATACAGCCAGACTTAATGGAAATATTACTATAAACTCAGGCGCAACTTTATATTCCGGAAACTCTTCACTTTACAATCTGCAAATTTTCGGAAACATTTTAAATAATGGAATCATTACCGGTTTTGGGTATGTAAATTTCCTGAGCGGAGCACACACCTTATCAGGAACAGGAAGTATAACTTCGAATACATCTTTATTGAGCGGTGCTGATGTCACTATGACAAGTAATCATCAAATGTCGAATGTAAATATTAACAGCGGAGCTATGTTTAATATTAGTAATTTCAAACTGAAACTCACAGCTTCAAATCCAATAGCACAAAACGGTACTTTTATAGCAGGTAATTCAAAGGTTGAATATAATGGAACAGCTTTACAGACAGTATCTACAGCAAACATAAATTATCATGGATTGATAATTAATAATAATGCAGGTGCAATTTTAACAGGTAATACAATTATACCTGATACTTTAAATTTAAATCTCGGAGATCTGAATCTGAACGGGAATAACATTACTTTTACACCAGACGGATATTTAAAAGAAACTCCGGGTAATCTTGTCTTCGGAACAACAGGATTTTTAGTGACAACAAGAACTTTGGGTGCACCTTCTTCTCTTAATGTTGCAGGATTTGGTGCTGTGCTAACTACAGGGACAAGTCTTGGAAGTACTGAGTTAAAAAGAGGTCATACAGTTCAAAACGGTTTGAACGGCGGAACAAGTATCAAAAGATATTATGACATTACTCCTACAACTAATTCAGGACTCAATGCAACACTTGTTTATAAATATGATGATACAGAACTTGACGGTACACCTGAGCCTTCTATGAAATTATTCAGATCTACAAATTCCGGAGGTACATGGTTTTTACAGGGTGGTTTAGTTAACACAATTTCAAATCAAATTACTCTGACCGGTATCGATTCTTTTTCAAGATGGTCATCGGATTCATCAGCAGTTTCTGTTACAGTAAAATTAGCATTTGAAGCATTTTATAATGCAGGTCTAAACAGGATGAATTTCAGCGATACTGTCAGAGGATATTTGAGGAATTCAGTTTCCCCTTATGCAGTAGTTGATTCAGCAAAAGAGATTGTAAACCTTACTACAATGAAAGTAGGTCTGCAATTTAATATTGCTCCAATTGGTACTTACTATCTGCAGCTTAAACACAGGAATGCAATAGAAACATGGACTGCGACAGGACTGTCTTATAATCCGGGTACAACTTTAAATCATGATTTTACATCAGCAGCCAATAAAGCATTTGGAAGTAATCAGAATCAGGTCGACGCAGCTCCGTTAACATTTGCATTCTGGAGTGGAGATGTAAATCAGGATGGAACTGTTGATCTTACTGACGGCAGTCAGATCGATAATGATGCTGCAAATTTTGCAACAGGATATTTATCAACTGACGTAAACGGTGACGGAATTGTCGATGTGGCTGATGGTGTGTTTGCTGATAATAACGGGTTGAATTTTGTAGGGAAAGTTACTCCTTAAAAAGTTAGTAGTTAGTAGTTAGTAGTTAGTAGTTAATAGTTAGTAGTTAGTAAATAGTTAGCAAATAGCAGGCAGGATTTGAATAATTCCTGCCTGTTTTTATTTAGAAGTAATCAAAACTTTCTTTTTTAAAAAACTTACTGAAGAACTTTTTTTTGTCAGATCTTCATTCTAAAAGCAGTATAAAATTTTATGAATATATCAAACAGCTTTTTTATTAACTCATTTTTTAAAAAAGGGGGAAATATCAAACTCTCTGAAATTTTTATATTTTGCTACTATCAGAGTTTTCAGGAACAGAATTAATCTTATCTTTTGGATAAAAATAATATTTCTATTCTAAAGATAGATGTTAAGATAATATTGAAAATGTTGAAATTAAAGTAATATTCAACTTTTATTCAATTATTTTTTTTATCTGCACTCTAAACCCCTGATTTTTATTCTTTGTTAAAATTATATAAAATTTCTAAATTACATAAACAAAAAAATCTAAATTTTTAAATTTAAAGTGAAAGGGTTCAAATGAAGAATTCATTAAAACTTTTAAGTGTAATACTGCTAGTATTACTTTCAATTTTTTCAACTCAAAATTCATATTCAGCAAATGAATATTTCAGGAGTATTGCATCCGGCAACTGGAATTCAAACGCGACATGGGAAATGTCATTAAATAATTCTACATGGGTACCTGCTACATTGACTCCATCTGAAGTCAGTAATCTCATTACAATAAGAGCAAATAATGTCGTTACTGTCACAGTAAATGTCACCGCAGATCAGCTTACAATAAATGACAGCGCAGTTTTAGTCATAAACAATGGTGTCATACTTTCTTTATTTAATGGTGGAGGTAATGACTTAACAATGTTTTCCGGCAGCATATTGAATGGTCCGGGAACAGTCAGAACACTTGGAATTGCAAACGATATTAATCTCAGAGCCGGATCTGCATTTAATGCAGCATTGAATGTGAATGCTGGAATCACTTATGTATTCGATCAAAGCTCTCCATACACAGGTAATATTTACGGGGATGTCACTGTTGATGCCGGTGCGACATTGAACGGAGGGACTTCTTTGGGAAGAAATCTGTCTCTTTACGGAAATGTGATAAATAACGGAATTCTTACAGTTTCAAGCACAGGCGCATTTATGAGGATAAATGGTCCTTCGCTTACAAATAGCGGCACAATTAATCATGCAGGGACTTTGTATTTTGATTCGTCCACAGCATTATCCGGCGCCGGCACTTTCACTCCGTCCGGCTCGCAAGTTTCAGGCAATATAACTCTTGGGAGCAACATAACCTATTCCCCAACTTCATATATTACAATTTTACCCGGCGGAATCCTGAATCCGAACAGTAATATTTTTACAATTACTTCAGGTTCAATGTATCTTGATGACAATTCCACCATCTCTTCACCTGGTACAGTCAGAACACAAATTTCTGCTTCAATTTATCTTGCACAGCTTGCTGCATTCAATGCAGCACTGCATGTGAATACAGGAGATGCACTGGCAACCGGACTTAATTCTCCATGGGAAGGTAAAATTTTTGGGGATGTTACTATAGATTCCGGTACCACTTTGAACGGCGGAAATGTATCGGGAAGAGATCTGTACATTTATGGAAACGTGATAAATAACGGAAGACTTTTTACATCAAGTACAGGCGGAACTTTGAGAATAAAAGGTCCTTCTCTTACAAACAATGGTGTCATTAATCCGATAGGAAGAATTTTTTATGACACAACTACTACACTATCCGGTGCAGGTACTTTCACACCTGCTATTTCCTCTATTACCGGAAATGGCAACATTACTCTTGGCAGTAATATTACTTATTCCCCAACAGATTACATCGATTTATTCAGTGGCGCTATTCTTAATCTAAATGGAAACACTTTTACTCTTACGTCACGTGACTTATACTTAAATGACAATTCGACTATTTCTGCATCGGGTACTGTAAGAACACAGAATTCTGTTAATATTTATCTTGCTCAGCTTGCTTCATTTAATGCAGCATTGAATGTAAATACTGGAAATACTTTAGCAACCGGACTCTATTCTCCCTGGGAAGGAAAAATTTTTGGGAATGTCACATTAGATGCCGGCACTGCTCTGAACGGTGGTCATATATCGGGAAGAGATCTTTTCCTTTATGGAAATGTAATTAATAACGGAACTCTGTTTGCTTCGAGTACCGGAGCTACTTTAAGAATAAACGGCCCTTCACTAACAAACAACGGTTTAATAAATCCATCAGGAACATTATTTTTTGATTCCACTACTTCAATATCAGGTAGCGGCAGTTTTACTTCTCATGCAAATCTGACTTCAACTGCAGACATAACACTGAACAGCAATCATCAAATGAGATCGGTTACAGTAAATACAGGTGCAGGTTTTGATGTTTCAAATCAGCATCTTAAACTCACTGCTTCCAATCCAATTGTACAAAACGGAACTTTTGCTGCAGGAAATTCTAAAATTGAATATAATGGAACAGCACTGCAGACTGTATCAACTGCTAATATTAATTATCATGCACTTACCATTAATAATCCTGCGGGAGCAATTATGTCAGGAAGTATTACAATGTCTGATACATTAAATGTAATACTCGGAGATCTTAATCTGAATGGAAACAACATTACCTTTACGCCCGACGGATATTTAAAAGAAACTCCGGGTAATCTTGTTTTTGGAACAACAGGATTTTTAATTACAACTAGGACTTTGGGTGCACCTTCTTCTCTAAATGTTGCAGGATTCGGAGCTGTGCTTACCACTTCTACATCTCTTGGAAGTACAATAATAAAAAGAGGTCATACAGTTCAGAACGGCTTAAACGGAGGAACGAGTATCAAAAGATATTATGACATTACACCTACAAATAATTCAGGACTCAACGCAACTCTTGTTTATAAATATGATCCGTCCGAACTTAACGGCAAACCTGAATCTTTACTCCAGTTATTTAAATCTACAAATTCAGGAGGAACATGGCTGTTACAGAATGGATTGCTTAACTATTCTGCAAAACAAATATCTATAACAGGACTGAATTCTTTTTCCAGATGGTCCGCAGATTCAACCGCAGCATCAGCATCCATTACAATAATACCTCAGGCATTTTATAATGCATCTTCTAACAGACTAAACATGAGTGATACTGTAAGAGGATATCTGAGAAATACTTCACCGCCATATATACTTGTAGATTCTGCAATTGAAATTTTAGATTACATTGCTTTAAAAGTTGCATATAAATTTGATCAAGCATCTACAGGATTTTATTATATTCAGATGAAGCACAGAAATTCTATAGAAACCTGGAGCAAATTTGGTGTAAATTTCTTCGACGATAATACTATGAATTATGATTTCGCTTTTGCAGCAAATCAGGCTTTCGGAGACAATCAGACACAGGTAGATGCTTCACCTCTGAGATTTGCAATATGGAGCGGTGATGTGAATCAGGACGGTTTTATAGATGTGACTGACGGAGGTCTGATAGATAATGATGCAGCTAACTTTACTACAGGGTATGTCCCGACAGATGTAAACGGTGATGATATTGTGGATGTGGAAGATGCAGTGTTTGCGGATAATAACGGGTTGAATTTTGTGGGGAAAATTACTCCTTAAAATAGTTAGTAGTTAATAGTTAGTAGTTAGTTAGTTAATAATCAGTAGTTAGTTAATAATCAGTAGTTAGTTAGTAATCAGTAGTTAGTTAGTAATCAGTAGTTAGTTAGTTAATAACAGGCAGGATTTTTAAAATTTCCTGCCTGTATAATTTATTAGAAAAAATTAAAGGCTTTATAATTTTCATTTAAATTTCCATCTTTCTTACACTAAATTGATTAAAGTTTTAATAGTATGATCTTTAAATTTTCCAAACCTGCTTATTACTGTTTTTAACGGGATTTGCTTTTATTGCCATCTTCTGAAGTTTAACTAATATCTTTATTTTTTCTTCAATAGGAAGTTTGGATTTATCTTTGTGGTAATCTTTTTTCGACTTAAAAATATTTTCAATTTCTTCAGGTAATTCATTTTTGTTTTTCATATTGTTATATCTTTAGTTCATTAAATTTAATTATCAGATTATGTTTTTTCAAAATCACCAATAATTTATCATTGTCAATTTCAAATTCCTTTATAAACCTTAATACTCTTTCTTTGTCTTTTGCTCTGTTAGTCTGAAGCATTATAGAAATTAAATATTCAGGGCTAATAACTTTTGTAATAGTATTTCCATACTTTTTTTCAACTGATTCAGATACTGCATCTTCTATCAATTCATTATAAACCGGAATGAACTGAACAGGGACACCTTCAATAACAATATGCTCTTTATCAAATCCATATCTTTTTTCTTTAAACCATTCATATATAGAAGAAAGAGAAAGTATAGATTTCTTTTCTCCTTTAAGTGTAACAAAAATATCTAAATCATAAGTAGTTACAGGTTCAATATAAAAAATAGTTGCAACAGCACCGCATATTGCATAATCATTTATTATACCTTCATCTTTTAATAAATTTATAACCTCTAAAGTCTTTTCCATTTGCTTTGTAAAATACTTTTGATAAAGTAGATATAAAACGACTATTTTACAAATTAATTTTTGTTCCGTTTAACTCACGATCACTTTTCTTCTTATAAGCAGGAGTTGATCAAAACATATATAGTTAATGCTAAAATTTATTAAACCAAAAAGAAATTATCAATCAAATATGCATTAAACAATTTCCATTTATATCATTTAACTAATTTGAAAATAAATATCCAAAACAATATATTCCTTCGTCAAAAATTTTATTAATATACAAAAAACTAAATGAAAACATTCATATTAGCTGTAATCTTTTTAACTATATTATTAGAAACTTCAACTGCTCAAAACGTCCAGGTCTCTGACAGACTTGCCGTAAAAATGAAGTCATTAAATCCTGTTGAATATACAGGCGTTCTTATTTTACTAAAAGACAGAATTGATATTTTACAGCTTGATAAAGATCTATATCACATGAACGCGTCTGTTGAACAAAGAGCTGAAACTGTAATAAATACCTTGCGCAAAAAAGCAGTACAGACACAGGGTCCTTTGATATCTTATTTGGATTCAGAAAGAAGTTCCGGTAAGATAAAAAGAATGATCAGCTACTGGATAACTAATATGATTTTTGTCGAAGCTACACCTGAAGTGATTGATAAATTAACCAAAAGAAACGATATTGAAATACTTGATCTAGATGCAGAGCTCGATATTGACAGACCTTATGATGAAAGACCTGCACCGAACGGTACAGAATCTGTCGAAACAGGTTTGAGAGTTGTAAAAGCAGATTCATTATGGAAAATTGGAATTACAGGTTTGGGGAGAACAGTTATGAATATTGACGGCGGTGTAAACGGAACACATCCGGCACTATCTTCAAGATGGTGGGGAAATAACGGAAGACAATGGTATCATTCATGGTATGATCCGATCTCTCCATTTACAACTTCACCATTTGACTGTGCAACCGGTGGTACATATCACGGGACGCACACTATGGGAATTATGTGCGGAAGAAATTCTGCAACAGGCGATACTGTCGGAGTTGCACCTGATGCAAGATGGATGGCAGCAGGAATTACAGACTGTCCGGGTTCCTCTAATCCTTCAATGAATATTGCCGCTTATCAGTGGGCAATGGATCCCGATACAAATTCTCTTACAATGGATATGCCCGATGTGATTAGTTGCTCTTGGAGAGATCCGTCTGCTACAAATGAATGTACATCATCAATTTACAGAACTGTTCTTCCTGCAGTCGAAGCTGCAGGTATAGCAGTAATTTTTTCAGCAGGGAATTCGGGACCAAGTGCATCTACTGTTACTCCACCCAAAAATATCAATATAGATTCTGTTGAAGTTTTTTGTGTGGGAAATGTCAACGGCAATACACTTGTTATCAGTAATTCATCAAGCAGAGGTCCTTCTCTTTGCGGAGGATCGGGAACGCTTCTTATAAAACCTGAAGTCTGTGCCCCCGGCTCAACGATCAGATCTACCTGGTCTGGAACTGGTTACGCTTCCATCAGCGGAACTTCAATGGCAGCACCGCACGTAGCCGGTTGTATTGCATTATTGAAACAGGCATTTCCGGGTATGACAGGAAAACAACTGAAGGCAGTTTTATTTTACACTGCAACAGACCTCGGTACAGCCGGTGAGGATAATACTTATGGAAGAGGATTAGTCAATGTGAACAGAGCATACAATTTTATAAAAAATGCAACTGCTGCAGTTTCAAATATAAAATTTATTCAGGAAGGATATTTAAATAATTCAGGAACGCTTAATAAAAATGACACTGTAAGAGTTTATCTCAGAAATAATTTTGCTCCTTATACAATTATAGATTCAGGAAGTACAATTTTAGATTCAGTTACTTATACAGCACAGATCACTTTTTTGAATGCTTATACAGGTACATATTTTTTACAGCTTAAGCATAGAAATTCATTGGAAACATGGAGCAAGACCGGTGGTGAGTCTTATTCAAGAGGTAATGTTTTTAATTATGATTTTACGATTTCTCAAACACAGGCATTCGGGAATAACATGATCTTAAAAGGTGCAAAGTATTGTATTTACAGCGGCGATGTAGATCAGGACGGAACAGTTGATCTTGCTGACGGGACTTTGATTGATAACGATGCATTCAATTTTGCTTCGGGATATTTACAATCCGATGTAAACGGTGACGGACTTGTAGATCTTTCTGATGCTATTTATGCAGATAATAATGCAGCGAATTTTGTTGTTGCAGTAACGCCTTAAGAGGAGTTACGAATTTTAATTTACTAATTACGAATTTTAAAAAAGAAAATTTTTCACTCTATATTCTTTTTTCAAATGAGTTAATGACGGATGTATCTAATGTTCAATAAGCTGATTCGAACTTTATCAGCTCTTAATAATTTTTAGCTGAAAGATTTTTTATCTTAAGCTTAAGATTGAAATTTGGGAATTAGCATTTTAGTTGTGAGATAGATCTAAGAAAAATAAAAATTGTATTTTTGAAATTTTTGAATTCAAATAAAAAAAGTGCTAACTTGTAATATTCAAAATCGACGGATGAAAAAATTATTCCTGTTTTTAATATTTATTTTTGTATCGATTGCAAGTTTAACTCATTCTCAAACCAGAGTCGGCTTTAGTGGAGAATTTTCTTCAACTGAATTCGGTGGTACCCCTCCGGATTCTGGTTCTTATCAATCGGTTGCAGGATACGGCGGCAATGCCCTTGTTGAATTTAATCTGGCAAAAAACTTCTATTTATCCATTCAGCCCGGATTTCAGAAACGAGGCTCTGAAATTAAATTTGGCGACGAAGAAAATCTTATAAATGATACTACTATAATTTTCAACATCAGTCAGTATTGTTTCACACTTCCCATAAATGTAAAACTTTATAACAATAGATTTTATGTCGGCGGTGGAATGATATTTAATATTATGACTTCAGCAAACGTTAAAAACGAAACCGGTTCTGCAGAAAGAGATATTACAGATTATTTTTTAAATTTTGATGTGATGGCAGATTTTAATTTTGGTTATGAGTTTAAAATTGGCAAGCCTTTACTATTCATTGAGTTCAGATATTCACAGGGTTTGATCAACATAAATAAAAATGAAAGTTTTTCACAGGAGGATATTTTCAGATCAAATTATAAAAGCAGTGGGATAGGATTTAATGCAGGCTTGTTATTCCCGTTATAAAAAATTAAACAGATGAAAAAAGTTACAAACATATTACTGATTTTAATTACTTCTCTGGTACTAAACATTAATGATCTTAAAGCTCAGATCTTAGACGATGTATTCAGCGATAAATCCCGATTCGGAACAGGACCTCAATTAGATGGTCATGATTTTATCGTAAATAGTTTTATTAAAAATCCTTTCATTAATACAAACATAAAAACAAGTCTTGGATTTGCAACTTCAATTGGAACCGAAATTCCCCGGCTAAGGACGGATACAGATTCCATTTATAAAACTTTAAATGGAAGTATATCTTATTTAAGCGGTTCATTTGAATTTCAATATGCTGCAAATGACTGGGCATCAATCTGGCTGAATGCATCAGCATTAGCAAGACTTGGAACAAATGTCCCATCTTTTTTTGTCTCAGGTATTACGGCTAATACTGCTTTTGAAACCGGTTTGATGTTTAAAGTTCTGGATTATAATAAAATGTTATTATCATCTTCATTTAGTATAAGCAATTCGGGTTATACAGTGATCAGCATTTTTCCATATATCGTTTCTCTTGAAGATACAATAGCGGATACTAAATTGCTGGAAAGTTATAATCCATTATCAGGTGCTGTTGATCTTCGACTGGCTTATACTCCCGGCAAAAATTGGAGTGTACTTGGATATCTTGAAGGCGGGTATGGGGAAATAGTTGGTAGAAATGTTGAAGACAAATTTTTTTCTACTATCGGCGGAACAGTAAATTTCAATCTTAGTGTAGATTCAAAAACTCCTTTATCTTTCGGAACCGGTTTCAAATTTAGTTCAAATTCACCAACTTTAGATAATGTAAAGCAATGGACTCAGTCATATCTTGCTCAGATCGCTTATTGCGGAAAAAGAGATTTCCTTTTAAGCTTTGAAGCTACTTATCTTAGAATACCAACAAAGAGTTACAACATCACTGTTAATCTGACTTCCTATGCGCTTAACTGGTCTTACTATTTTTAGAATAATCTCCTTAAGCATTCAATAGTATTTCATATTTTTTACTTATCCTGATCTTATTTAAATTAAAATCTGATCAGGGATATAATTTATTTTTGATATAGAAACTACAATGTCTCTTTGTGGAACATAATATTTTTTTAACATTAAATTGATTACTTTGTCTGCAAAGTTATGTGACTATATCAGAATATGCAGATGTCCCGCACTTCAAAAAAAATATTCAAAATACTTACCTGTATTATTATCAGTTTTATTTTTCTGTCACTGATGATTTTCTTCTTTATACAAACCGAAACTTTCAACAGATGGGTGCTCGATTTTACACTCGATAAAATTAATAAGAATTCACAAACTAGCGGTATTCTTGTTAGTGTGGATTCAGCTCAGGGAAATATTCTCAAAGAAATAAATTTGAAAAACGGAAGTGTGAAAATTTTGGAAGATACTATCTTTTCATTTACTTCTATTGAAATAAATTATGATATATGGAGATTGTTTGACAAAGAAATCAAGATCGAAAATTTAAAGATCAACTCCCCTGCATTAAACTTAACTAAGATAAAAGATAATCACGACAGTACTGTATGGAATTACTCTAAATTATTTCCTGAAACAAAAGAACTTGATACAATTAAATCAGAATTTGACTGGGGAATTTTAGTTGCAAACTCAAAAATTGAAAACGGGTATCTTAATGTGGAAGGACAACTTTCCGAACATATGCCCGAATGGAGATTGAATAATGAAAAGATGAAAACATTTGATATTAATAATGTTGAACTGATGGATTTTAATCTTGAGTTCAACGGAAAATATTTTCCCGATAATAAAAATCTTACTGTAAAAAATTTGTCCTTCAATTCAAATTCTGATTTTAATGTAAAAAAATTAGCTTTGATCTCTGATATTAATATTGTTGATGCCGAATCGGAAGTTAAAGATTTAGAGTTAATTACTGACAGATCTGAAATTAGAATTGCTAAAGCTAAAATTTCGGGTGTAAATGTATTTGACAAATCTACTTTTGAAAACCTTGGCGATAAAGATGTAAGTGCAGAAATAAATATCAGACAATTTAATTTTGCGGATCTTAAATTTTTTATTCCCGAAGTGGATATGCTTGACAGTAATGTAAGTGTAATATTAAGTGCCGACGGTAAATACGGAGATATAAATATAAAAAGATTAAATGTATTCCTTCCAAAGTCTGAAATAAACTTAACAGGAAATTTAAAAAATCTTGATGACCCTGAAAATCTTTTTATCGATGCTGAAATTAAAGACACCAAAATATTTCCTGAAGATGTAAATGAAATACTTTTACTGGAATCAATTCCGGATTTTAGTCAGATAGGTCCTATATATCCTGAATTGACTTATACCGGAACCTATAAAAAATTTCATACAAAATTTGATATAAAAACTTCAGGCGGCAACGTAATTGGAAATATTGATCTGGATCTGAGTAATAAAAATTACAGAGGGAAAATAATTGCATCTGATTTAAATCCGGGAAAAATAATTCGTGATAATTCTTTAAAAGGAAATATTAATATTGCTGCTGATTTTTCAGGCACAGGATTTGATCCGAAATATATTAACGCAGATGTAAAATATACTTTAGGTCATTCCGTAATTGGAGATTATGTAATCAGAAACTCATCGGGTTTATTAAACTTAAACGGCAGTACAGTCGGACTCAATACTCAGAGTGCAACTTCATTTGGCAGCTTTGATGTCAAAGGCAGTGTTAATATTTCTGACATTAAAGATCCTTCTTATCAACTAAACGGCAATGTAAAAAATCTGAATATTGCAGCTATTACTAAATCAGCAGATGATCTAAGCAATATTAATTTATCATTTGATGTAAAAGGAAAAGGAATAGACCCGGAAAATTTAAATGGCATATATAATTTTTCTGTTCTGAGTTCGGAATATGGTTCCTTTCAAACACCTGAATCACCTTTTAATTTGCATTTAAATATTACCGGTCAGGAAAAATCAATTGATCTGAAATCCGATTATGCGGAATTTAAAGCAGACGGAAATTTCAATATAGCAGATCTAATAAATGTTATGCAAAGGAATTTTCAGTCAATCAGGAAAAACATATCAGAAAAATTATTACAGCCTGAATCAGAGGATGAACTCTTTGCAGGTGTCGCAGGAAATGAAAATATTTTTGTAAAATATAATCTTGAAGTTAAAGATTCACTTACAGTCAACAGACTTCTCACACAATTCGGAATTGAATTTAACGGAATTGCAACAGGTCAGATTTCAAATGGTCCGGATGGATTTAAATCAGATTCTCGTATAAGTGCATCAAGTTTTGTTTATAAAGATACTTTAATGGTATTGAGAAATTTTTCATCTCAGATAAAATTACTGAATTCTCATGAAGACCTGAAAGCAGATATTCAAACTTCAGCAGACTATATAATTACTGATAGTCTTAGGTTTGATTCTGTAAAGTTTTTTTTAAATCTGGAAAATTCACATGGAGTTATAAATGCTTTTCTCCGGCAGGATACTGTAATGTCAGGAAGTGTAAAAAGTATATTAAATTTTTACAATGACTCAGTTACAGCCGTTGCAGAAAATGTGATGTTTAATTATGGAAAGTACAATATTCAAAACGCAGGAGACTGGTCTTTTAATTATGTCCCGGAAAATATTTTTATCCGAGAAATGGATTTGAAAAGCAATAATGCAATAGTAAAAGTTTCGGGTAAATATTCATTTGATTCAAACAGCGATATTATAGTAGAAGGAGATAACATTAAAGTATCCGATTTCAGAGATGCAATTTCTCCTTATGACTCTGTTGAATCAAAGGATAATCCAAGAACTTATTCCGAAGGTTTTTTAAAGGAATTCTATGTGAATTATAAAGGTACTTTTGAAGATCCCGAATTGATCCTGAGAGCTGCAAGTTCTGATTTAACTTTGAATAAAAAAAATATTGGAAAGTTTAATATTAATGCTGATTTTAAAAACGACAATGCCATACTGGACGTTAAAATTCTTAATCCTCAGGATTCCGGTAAACTAATTATAGCGGGAAACCTTCCTTATCAAAATCCTTTATCGGAAAATAAAAAGCCCGGATTTGCAAACACTCCTGTTTCATTAAATTTAAATGCAGATGAATTTTATTATATTGATTATTTAAAACTTATCCCGGGAATTCCGGAAATTAAAGGAAAATTAAATGGTGAGATCAAGGTCTCCGGATTGGCATCGACACCGGATCTCAAAGGATCATTAGAGATTACAGACGGAGGTTTCTTTTTCGGTTTCACAGGTATGGATTATAATTTTAATCTTAAAACAAGTAGTGACAACTCAAAACTGATCTTAAATTCTCTGCAGTTTTATAATAAGGAAGACAAAAAAAATCATCAATTTGACATATCCGGTTCACTGGATTTTGCAGGGATGAAATTAAATGATGTTGATCTCAAGGCTTCAGGTGAAATGGTTCTTTTAAATGAGAAAGTTGAAAGAAATCAGCTAGGTGTGCATGGATATATTCTTGCAGGAGTAGGTTCACCGGCAGTTTTGATAAAAGGAAATCTTGATAAGTTAAAAATAAGCGGACAGCTTTTAGTACACGATGCAAAAATTTCTTCATTACCGTCCGGTCAAACGGGATATGAATTATCAGGTGATAATTTCAAATATGTTTTAACTGAGCCTGATACTAATATTGTATTCAAAGACACTCTGATGATCGTTTCGGAAAAAAATTATAATAAAGTCGATCCATTTGAAAAATCAAATTTTATTATTGATACAAACAAAAACAAGGTTGCAGAATTTCTTGACATAGATATTAATATAAAAACAGTAAAGGAAATTACAGCTTCAATTGATTTTAAAAAATTAAGCCGGGCAAAACTATACGGAGAATTTACTGCAGATATGAATTTCAAAACAGTAAATCATGAACTTCAAACAACAGGAAATGTAGATGTCACAGGTAATTCCTTTTTTAAGTTTTACAGAACATTTAAGCTTGATAACAGTCAGATAAAATTCGTAGGGCAATTAAAAGATCCGGAATTAAATATAGAAGCGGTATATAAAGGATCTAAAGTTACCGATAAGTATGGTGCTACCGGAAGTTCAGATGTAGAAGTAAAAATGTCAGTTACCGGTCCGGCAAGTAAACCCAATGTAAAAATGTCTTTGATTGAAAACGGATCGGAAGTAAACAGCAGCAATGCGCAGGCAGATGCGGTAAGTTATTTGCTGTTTGGCAGATATAAAAGTGATCTATCCGCATCCGAAAGAACATCGATGGCATCAACAGTTGGCTCAGCTTATATTTCCAATTTCATTTCAGAATCATTACAGGAAATAATTCCTTTTATTATCGATGCTGAATTTAATTACGTTCAGGGTACAGAACCGGAATCTGAAATTCAGTTAATGTCGGAATTAGGTGAAGCAACTGTAACTGTCGGAGCTCATACATATAAGGAAACAACTAATCTTGAATTTAAGATAGATTATCCATTGAATAAATTTATAAAAGCAAATCTGCCTGAAAAGCTGATGCTTGAAATTTTTCAGGAACAGCTTGGTAATGAAATAGAAAGTGAGTCTGAGACGTCAACAACAACGGGATTGAAAATAATTTACAAGATAAAATTTTAGAAAGCCTGACCAATAGCAAAGTGAAGTGCAAAGGGATATTTAGTTTCAGAAAATTCAACATTCGTTCTTGTGTTATCAGGCTTACTTGGATCATACACAATATATCCTATGTCAAATCTTATTGGTCCGACTGCAAGATCATATCTGATGCCGAATCCTGCTGAGAAAGCTATCTGATCCCATCGAAACAAATTATTATTTTCCCATACATTTCCGAAGTCTATAAATAATGCTGCACTGATATTTTTAGTAAAATCTTTTGATCTGGGAGAAATCTTTTGACGTAACTCTATACTGCTTTCAAGAAAAAAATTTCCTCCCTCAAAAGTATTATTTAGAATACCATTCTCCTTTGCTTTCCAGCCTCTCAGGCTGTTGCTACCTCCACTGAAAAATCTGTATAATGAAGGAATAGGAACTGATTTTTCACCATCTCCATATTCAAAATTCTCATAGTAAATAAATTTAGTTGCTAATATTGTAGCAGGTGATCCTATACTCAAAAAATATTTATTGACCGATCCCACTGGTATATACTGTGAATAAGTCCAATCAGGATCAAAAGCATCTATGATTAACCGTGACAAAACTCCGGCTGAACCGAGAGTAACAGAATTATAAAACCCTTTTGTCGGTGAAAAAGGATTGTCAGTTTTATCATTCACGAGAGTAATACTGAGTATAGTATTGAATATTGTGAATGGCACTTTCGTTGTGTCATCGAAATTATAACGGACAAATTCTTCTGTTAATCCTACAAGAGTATTAGTTAAAAAAGAATGTTTTGGAATAATGAATTCAAGGTTTGTACTATTGCCGAGATAATAATTCTGAGCATCTTCTCTGTTATAAAAACCAACTGTTAATATGTCAGTTAAAGAACTTTTATTGCTAAAGAGATTTGGCTGAGTGATGGTTGTAGATAATAATATCCGGTTAAGTTCGGGAGAATTATATAATGCATTTAATTCAAGGCTAAGCGTTCTTCCATTCCCTAAAAAATATCTGTTCAAATATTCTATTGTACCGCCCAGATAAAAACTATTTTCTAATGTTACAGCCGCTATTGAAGGAGTAATTTCATGTCTTTGACTTAACGTGACTAAAGCAATAAAATCAACGTGTGAATTTTCATGGATCTTTTCTACTTCAATTCTGGTACTCTGGACAATTGGAAATTTTGATATGTTCCTTTCTGCCGTAATTTTTTTTTCATTGTCATAAATTTCTCCTTCCTTGAATTCAATCTGTTCGGTAAGAATATCTTCTGAAACTCCGTATTTATTATCAACAATTTTAACTTTAGTTTTCCCAAAGTAATACAGTGTATCTGTCCCATCAAAATTAACTGATACCGATAAAACATTTTCAGGTGAAAAATTATACCGGTGAATAATAGTACCTGAATCTCCATTCAATCTTGCATTCATATATCCGTTATCCAGAAGCATGTTAATAATTTCATTTGTACTGCTTACTATTTCTTTTCGGTTATAAAAATCATTTGGCTTTACTAATTCTAATTTAGAGAAGAGATCCTTTGCTTTAGGAGATGTTTTTTCCAGACCATTGAAAAATATACTGTCGATGCGAAACCTTTTATTTTCCTGAATTATAAACTTTACAAATGCTAATTTTTCCTCCATATCGTATCTTACAGAAGTATCAACCTGAACATCAAAAAATCCGTTATCAAAATAGAACTTTTTTAGTTTAGAAATATCTTCACTCAGAATAGATTTATTGAACTGTTCAACTGAGGTCATTGCCACTGTAGATTTTAAAACTTCATCCTCAAATGTTTTAGTATTACCAAAAGTAAACCGGACATCTCCCACACCTAAATTCAGATTTTGGGAAACTCCGTCAGTAAATATAAAACAGAAAAAAAAGAATAAAATAATTAACAGCTTTTTTATTGATTTCAATTGGATTTCTATCTAAAAACAAAAAATTGTAAAATTTATTATAAAATAAAATCCACTTTGGATTAAAGAAAATTAAAAATTGATATCAGTCCAAACCTTATAGATATAAAATTCAAGATTTATTATTTTTCAAATATTTTTATTGAACGACTCCCCGCTTTAGCAACCTGTCCAAAAAGGTAAATTTTTTCGATAACTTATTTAATACTTTTGGAAATCAATTAAAAGTCGCAACCTGAAGGTTGCGGCTACTAACAAATTTAAAAATATAGGTTAACTTAATCTATTAAGGGTTTAATACCAATCTGATTAACTTTTAATAAATTAATTACATCCAAAAGTTATCTTATTTGAAAAGATGATTTCTTTTTTCTGATGAGACTGTATTTTTATAAGAAAAGATGTAATTCGTAGAAATTCGTAAAAAAGAATTTTTATTATCTTCTTTTACGGTCTTCCCTTTTTTTTTAAAAATTATCTTTTTATAGTCTAAAATCTTTAAAGTTTTGTAAAAAATAAAGAATATCATAAAACTGCATATCTTTCTATACTAATAAATCACTTAAATTTTATAAAAAAGTCTTTGACATTTTTAATCTAAATACATAATTTGATTTAAGGAGTTACATATGATTTATTTAGAACAGGAATTTCAATCCCTCTGAATCTTAATCAGAACAAAAATTCATCCAAACATCGTAACGCCTTAAGTAATAATCTGAAAAATTCTATACTGGCTACTCTAAAATATCAGGGGGAGTTTTTAATAATTTAATTGCGAATCTGTATAAAAAAATTTATTAAATATTAAACCCAAAGTAAGATTAAAAAATCTTATAAAATCTAATTAATATTTTAAACGAAAGGAAATTAAAATGAAAAAAAACAACAAACTTTTTGTGATCTTATGTCTATTCTTTTTTCTATTAACAGGTACATCGAATGCTGCAAATGAATATTTCAGAAGTATTGCATCCGGCAACTGGAATTCGTTATTGACATGGGAAATGTCAACCAACAGCGGTTCGACATGGATCGCTGCAACAATTACACCGGATAATACAAGCGGCTTGATCACAGTCAGAAGTCCTAATACTGTTACAGTAACGGTAAATGTCAGCGCTGATCAGTTAACGGTTAATGACAGTGCAACGCTGACTATCAACAATTTAATTGTCTTTACTTTAGTAGACGGATCAGGCACAGATTTTACAGTACTTGGCGGAGGTACTGTGAACGGAACGGGAACATTCAGGACACAGGGTGCTACAATTTCTATGAATATAAAAAATAATTCATTCTTTGCTGTAAATCTAAAAATAAATACCGGTACTACGACTGCGAATGATCTTGCAAGTCCATTTACAGGCAGGGTCTATGGAAATGTAACTGTTGATGCCGGAGCTACACTGTATTGCGGTGCTTCTTCGAGTTACAGTTTAGAAGCATATGGAATTGTCACAAATAACGGAACTATTTCAGGTAACGGAGCAAAGTTTACTATGAGAGGTCCAAGTCTGGTCAATAACAGTTCAATAACTGCTAATACAAATTTTGATACAACTTCTACTTTTTCAGGTGCTGGTACAATGTCAGGAAGCGTTATCAATATTAATAGTTCAGGAATACTTACCTGTCTTAATAATGCAGTAATTTCACCCGCTACTTCACTAAATGTTATGACAGGTGGAATTTTAAAACCAAATGGATTCGTAATAACTCTTACCTCCGGAACTCTTGTTGTTAATCCCGGGGCTATCGTTCAGACTCCCGGTACAATTCAGACTCAGGGAACTGTTTCAATTAATTTAAGAAATGGTTCTGCTTTTAATTCAGCATTAAAAGTAAATACAGGAACGACAACTGCCAATGACCATTCCAGCCCTTATGTCGGAAGAATCTATGGAAATTTAACTGTAGATAACGGAGCAAATTTATATTGCGGAGCATCATCAAGTTTTTCATTAGAAGCATATGGAAGTGTTACAAATAATGGAATCATCTCAGGTAACGGAGCTGCTTTTGTATTGAGAGGTTCAAGTTTAGTAAATAATAATTCAATAACTGCTTCTAAATTCGAAATGGATTCAACTTCTTCGATTTCCGGTGCAGGTACATTTATTAACGGAACAGTTAATCTTAACGGATCTGCAAATATTACTCTATTAAGTAATGTTTCATTTAATCCTTCAGGTATATTTACAATTAATGGAGGTGGAATATTAAATCTAAATTCTAATACATTTAATTTTATTTCCGGTACGTTTACAGTAATGACCGGAGGTACAGTACAGAGTTCAGGATTATTTAAAACAGATGGAACAGTGTCTTTGAATTTAAGAAACGGATCGGCTTTTAATCCGCCTTTGACTGTCAGCTCAGGTACAACAACTGCAACTGATCTTTCTTCTCCATACAGAGGAAGATTATATGGAAATGTAACAATAGATAATGGTGCCACACTTCATTCCGGAAGTTCATCGAGTTTTTCTCTGGAAGTATATGGAAATGTAATAAATAACGGAACAATAACCGGTTTCGGAGCAGCTTTTATTTTAAGAGGTACGTCATTGATCAATAATAATACAATCACATCTTCCTTTTTAAGAATTAACTCTACTGCTACTTTATCCGGACCCGGAACATTTTCCAGTCCAAATATTTATCTGGATACATCTTCTCAAGTTACTTTAAACAGTGATATTACTGTATCTCCATCTAATGTGTTTAGTATAAGTTCAGGTGCAGTTTTCAATCCCAATCTGAATACATTTACAATTTCGGGAGGTGAATTAGAACTTGTAAACGGAGCGACTATTACAAATTCAGGTACAGTCAGGACATTGGGAACAGTATATTGTGACATACGAAACGGTTCTGCTTTTAATGCTACATTGAACGTTAGCACAGGCTCAACTACAGCAAACGACCAGGCATCACCATATAAAGGCAGATTGTTCGGAAATGTCGTTGTTAATATCGGAGCAGAATTAAAAGTTGGAACAAGTTCTTCTTACTCTCTTGATTTATATGGTAATGTAACGAATAACGGATCAATAAATGGTACTACCGGTACTCTCCTCACTTTTGTCAGTGGTGTTCATACACTTCAGGGGACCGGATCAGTAACTGTGCCGGTTGTGATTTTAAACGGCGGAACTGTAACAATGGGAAGTGGTCATCAGATGTTTAGTGTGAATATTAATGCAGGTGGTTTATTTAATATTTCAAACAATCACATAAAATTTTCAGCTGCAGTTCCGATCATACAAAATGGTACTATTAATACTACAAACAGTATCGTAGAATATAATGGTATTTCATTACAAACTATTTCTACAAGTAATATAACATACGGAGGTGTGATAATTAATAATCCGTCAGGTACTGTTTTACTTGGTAATTCGAATGTGAATGATACGCTTGCTTTTTGGTCAGGTGATTTGAATCTGAACGGCTATAATATAACATTTTCTCCAAATGGTTACTTAATAGAAACCCCGGGAAATTTAGTGTATGGAAATATTGGCTATTTGACAATAACCAAAAATATTGGAACACCAACATCCGTAAATGTCGGCGGCTTTGGAGCTGTACTTACTTCAGCTGCGAATCTTGGCAGCACAGTGGTAGTAAGAGGACATACACTTCAGACAGGATTAAACGGAGGGACAAGCATAAAAAGATATTATGATATTACTCCAACTAACAATGCCGGACTTAATGCAACTCTTGTTTATAAATTTGATGATTCAGAACTGGACGGAACACCGGAGCCTTCGATGAAATTATTTAAATCTACAAATTCAGGAAGTACATGGACACTTCAGGGAGGTGTAGTAAATACAAGTACAAGTCAGATTACTTTGTCAGGTATATCTTCATTTTCAAGATGGTCTGCTGATTCTTCAGGAGTTTCAGCTTCTATAAAATTAACTATGGAAGCATTCTATAATGCAGGTCTGAACAGGATGAATTACAGTGATACAATAAGAGGATATTTAAGGAATACAGTCTTCCCTTACATAGTAGTTGATTCAGCAATAGAGATCGTTAACTTTCTTTCAATGAAAGTTGCCTTTCAATTTAATAATGCTCCGAGTGGTACATACTATATCCAGTTAAAACACAGGAATGCAGTTGAAACGTGGAGCGTTACGGGATTGAGTTATACAGCAGGTACAACTTTAAATTATGATTTCACAACTGCAGCTAACACGGCATTTGGCAGTAACCAGATTCAGGTAGATGCTTCTCCATCTGTTCGTTTTGCATTCTGGAGTGGCGATGTGAATCAGGACGGAACTGTCGATCTCTCCGACGGAAGTCTGATTGATAATGACGCTGCAAATTTTGCAACAGGATATCTTCCGACTGACGTCAATGGCGACGGTATTGTTGATGTTGATGATGCTGTATATGCTGATAATAACGGATATAACTTTGTAGGGAAAATAACGCCATAGTACAATGTTCAATGTATAATTTACATAGTATAATGCTAAGAGAATAAATTATAAATAGGAATAAGTAATTATTTTAAAAATAATTCAGCAGGTGAGAATATTTGAGATATATTCTTGCCTGCTTTTTTGTTAGGAAATTTTATTCTATGAATTTTTAAATTTACAAATAGAAACATCAAATATACTTTTACCAAAGCAATTTATAAAACTATAACTTCAATGTACCGCAAAGTTCTATAGAAAAAGACAATAGCATTTCAAAACATAAAGACTATCCGAAATCAAAACAGTTACTCTTAACAAACAAGACCCAAGGAAAAACTTTGTAATTTAGGGTCTTTATTGAATTCATAAAATAAATTAAGAAAATAAACAGTTTGAATTAACATTATCTCTACTTTAATAATCTTCTATCTTAATTTTTATTACCTGTCACAAGGCATCTCTATTACGTTTAACATTTAGATCTTTACTTCAAAAGTGCATTCCCCTGAGTCTTTATAATTTAATTTATATAAATTAACTTTCAGAAATAAAATAAATTTTATGAGAAACATGATTTTCATATTCTGCTGCATATTTATTTTTGCAGGCAGAATTCAGTCACAGGAAAACTTTGAATACCCAACCGGGGATTCCCTGTATCAACACTGGGGATACAATGGTCCTCTTGTTTTCGGACCTTACAAACATATTATTATTTCTTCGCCGTCACTTTCATTTCCTTTATATACAGGTTCAACTCTTGGAAATTCTGTTATGCTGGATACAGTAGATATAGAAATTCTCAAAACGTATTTCCATCACTTCGGAATCCCCTCAGGCAATGCCTACTTCTCTTTCATAGCAAGGGTTGGTGCTGCAAAGCCGCTGGGAGAAAGATTTATTAACACAGGCGGATCTCTGATTTTTAACTATTCTTTTAATTCATTTGGCGGGGTTTTTGTAAAAGATTCATCAGGGAAAATTGCTTTTGGAATTGCAAAAGATACAGAAACTCCTGTTTATACACCGGCTGTTTATAACAGAGCTGTTAATTATTTGATAATTTACAAATACAGTTTTATCGATGGCGGAACAAATAACGATTCCTTAAGTCTATTTGTATTTCCTTCAGCTTCCCCTTCTGTAGAGCCGGCTCCGCTTGTAAAAATTAGTCCTTCGAGTCCGGACTTTCCTGATATCGGGTCTGCTTGGTTATATCAAGGTCTGAATTCTAATTCTCCAAGGATCAGAGTTGACGGTATATATTTGATGAACAGTTGGGACAATACTGTGCTCCCTATAGAGCTATCGAACTTCAATGCATCGGTAGATAGATCAAATGTGAATTTGAACTGGACTGTAGTTTCTGAAATAAATAACTCGGGATTTGATATAGAAAGAAGATCAGCAGTTGAAAATATTTCATGGAACAAGATCGGCTTTGTCGAAGGCAGAGGCACAACAAACGAGCCGAATACATATATTTTTAAAGATGCTAATCTTGAAGCAGGCAGTTACCAATACCGTTTGAAGCAAACAGACTTTAACGGTAATTTTGAATACTTTACTCTTGAGAATGAAGTTATGATCTCTATACCAATTGATTTTTCTTTAGGACAAAATTATCCAAATCCATTTAATCCTGTTTCAAAAATAGACTTTGCCATTCCTGTAGGCGGGCTTGTTACTTTAAAAGTATATGACATTCTTGGAAAGGAAGTAACGACTCTTGTCAATGAAGTCAGGGAAGCGGGATTTTATTCTGTAAAATTTGACGGGACGAATTTAAGTTCGGGAGTTTATTTTTATAGTATTAATGTTGACGGCGGTGGTCAGAAGTTTAGTAAGACGCTGAAGCTGGTTTTATCAAAGTAGATAAAGATTTCTTTTTTACCACTAAGGCACGAAGACACAAAGGAAAAACTTTGTGACTTTGGGTCTTGGTGGTTTTCATTTTTTCAAAGAGTTTTCACCTATATACTAAAAATTCGTAATGGACATCAATGTGAAAACTTGATATAAAGGTTGTACTTTTTGATTTTTAAAGAGTTATCACATTTAAAAACGATATGGAAAGTATTGATTTAAAAGTTAAAAGATAAATCCTCTATGAAAATAAAAATTTCAAAGCGGATTTAAACAAATATAGGAAAAGTTGACAAAATTACTAAATATGGAAAGAGTATATTGAAATTAAAATTCACAGTATATCAAATAGAACCAAATATTTATAAAAAATCTTTTAAAGATCACTAGCTTTATTTTATAAGAATTAGATATATAAAATTCTGTGCCCGGATAGATTTCCCGGATACAGAATTTTATGATATACAGAAATTTCTTTAAAGTTTTAATCTCTTGCAAAAGCAGCAGCTGCCTCTATTTCAAGATAAATGTATGCTTTTTTGCTTACGTCAATTCCAACTGCAAGAATTGTACCCCCGGTAAATCTTGCGGGATTTTTGTATTCCTGACTTACATTATCACCGCTGTCATAACCTATACAAAGTCCGTCACCCGAAAGAGTGAATTTCCCCGGCTGAGTTTTTAAAGGTCCTTCTGCAACAACTTTCTCATCTACATAAAGTTTTGCTGTACCAATAGACTCACCGTACTTTCCTGTACTCTCACGTTTAAATTCAACACCGAGTACCCGCTTGCCGGGTTTTAAAACACCGGATATAAGTTTCTGCTCGGGCTTTATACCAAGAAAATTATACACATAATAAAGTTTACTATTCTTGATAAAAAGTGAGTGTCCTCCAAAACGTGAACCGTGAGCAAAGATAACACCTTTAGAATTCTTCGTTACCTCAACGTCTGCAATAATTTTATATGAACGCCCGCGAACATTTACGGCTACTCCTTCAGGTATAGGCGAGGTATCAGGATAGTAAATATAACGGGTACGCGGAGCTTCTTCCGAAGGTCGCACAATTTTATTGATTTCTGCAACTCCTCTGTCATCAAGCGGAAATACATTATTTTTCTTTGCTTCCTCAAACCAGACTTTTATCAGTTGCTCTAGCTTTTTTGGATTCTTCTCAGCAAGATTTGTGGATTCTGAACGGTCTTTATCGACATTAAAAAGCTCCCACTTATCTTTATCAAAATTTCCCGCTCCGCTGATAGGAGCATGTATTGCTGAAGCTTTCCAGCCATTTTCCCAGATACCGCGAGTTCCAAGCATAGCAAAGTATTGTCGTTTCTTTTTGGTTGGTGCGTCGGGTTTAGCGGTGAAAGTATAATTCATTGGAACCCCGCTTAAAGGATATTGATCAACACCATTATAAACTTTAGGCATTTCAAGACCAACAGCTTCAAGTATTGTCGGTACAATGTCCGTTGAATGATGATACTGATTTCTCATTTGTCCTTTTGCTTTAATACCCTTTGGCCAGTGAATGATCAGCGGATCACATGTACCGCCTGAGAATTGTGAATATCTTTTGAACATTTTAAAAGGTGTAGAGAATGCAACAGCCCATCCTGTGGGATAATGTTCATAAGTATCTGGACCACCGAGTACATTTAGAAGTTTCAGATTTTCTTCTAACTCGTCAGGATATCCGTTAAAAAATTTATTCTCATTCACAGAACCATTAGGACTTCCTTCACCGGATGCTCCGTTGTCTGCAGCATAAATAACAATTGTATTTTCCATCTGACCAGTCTTTTCAAGATAGTCGATTATTCTTCCAATCTGAACGTCAGTATATTCACTAAATCCCGCATACACCTCAGCTAATCTGGAGAAAAGTTTTTTCTCTTTAGCGTTTAGAGAATCCCAAGGTCTGACCAAATCCCCGGGAGCTGTAGATGCAACATCTTCCGGAAGTGGATTTATCGGTGAGAGCTTTGTACCTTCCGGCAGCACTCCTTTTTTTATCATCCTTGGTAAAACCCATTCCCTGTATGCTTCATATCCATCATCAAACATTCCTTTATATTTATCTGCATACTCTTTTGGAGAATGATGAGGAGCATGATTAGCACCCGGATTGTACCACATATACCAGGGCTTGGAAGGATTACTGGAATTCTGATCTTTGATCATTTCAATTGCTTTGTCAGCAAGATCTTTGGATAAATGGTAACCATCTTCCGGACCGTATGGCTGTTCAATAAAATGATTGTCCTCTACAAGATCCGGATACCACTGATTTGTTTCACCGCCTAAGAATCCATAGAACCGGTCGAATCCTTTTGACAGCGGCCATTCTGATTTGCTGCCGCCACTGGAGACATCCTGCTCGGGTACATTGTGAGCCTTACCCAGCCAGAAAGTACTGAAACCATTATCCTGTAACACCTGACCAATTGTAGTACATTGTTTCGGAATTCTTCCGCATGCTCCCGGAAAACCATCAGCAGTTTCAGTGATCGATGCCATTCCATTCAAGTGATGATTCCTGCCTGTTAAGATAGTTGATCTTGTAGGTGAACAAAGCGCTGTAGTATGCCATTGTGTATAAGTGAGTCCGCCTTTTGCAAGCTTATCTAATGTTGGCATATTTATCCTGCCGCCGTATGGTGACCAGGCTGCTAAACCTGTATCGTCATACAGGACAAATAAAATATTGGGTGCATCCTTTGGAGCTTTGGTCAAACTAAAAGGTGCCCAGTCAGGTTTCGAGTCACGGACATCAAGCTTGATCACTCCTTTGAATTTTTTTTCATTCATGATTTATTTTTTAAGATTTTTAAAATTATTAAGTATAAAGTTTTACAATCAATCATAAACTCCTTTGATATTTATGAATAGCAATTAGTTGGATTTTTTGAAAAATGTAATAAACTTTTTAACTGATTAAGATCATATTAATAATTTAAATTTACAATTCGTTAAACTAAAACAGACTGTAATAATTATAGCAATTGTGAACTAAAAGATTAAATGGAATTATCAGTATATTAACTTTTTACTTAAAATCAGCAAAATTTTTTGATATATTAGTAAAATTTGTGACCTTGAAAAACCCAACGATCAGTAATAGTATTTCTCACTATACAATTATAAAAATTCTGAAAAAATTTTCTAAGGAAGAGTTGAAAGAATTTGAAAAATTTCTCAAATCTCCTTTTTACAATAATCATTCTACAATTGTAAAAATTTTTTCCGGACTAAAAAAGTATTACCCAGAATTTGAAAACAAAGAACTGACTAAAGAATATTTATTTTCATTTGCCGGAAAAGGAAAGAAGTATAATGATACTCTATTCAGAAAATATCTTTCAAGAATGAATAAGCTTGCTGAAGAATATTTAAATATTGTGCAGATGCGAACCGATAAATTTGATAGGGAGATCAATATATTGCAGCAGCTTTCTAAAAGAGATTTGAAAGAAGTTTATACCAAAAAACTTAAATCAGTGAAAAATTCACTTTTACCTGGTAAGAATATTGACGGGAATAATTTGTTATACATGTATCAGCTTGATATAATTCAGTTTAATTACAAAACCAATAAAAGCATTGAAAAATCAAGAGATGATATTCTCTTTAATGCTTTGATAAATCTTGTAGGATATTTTTTGTTTAATTCCTACTCGGTCATGAATCAACTTATTTCAAATAAATATTCATTTAAAAAAGAACAGAATGTTGAACCCCTGTTTGAGTTTTATAGTAATTTAAAAATAGAAGAACTTCTTAATACTGTAAAGAAAATCCCAATTACACAGAATAAAGATCTTTTGCTATTGCTTGATCTGATATTGAATTCTTTTCAAATGACTTCGACCGAATCCGGATATACAGCTTACAGTAAGCTTAAAAAATTAATAAATGAAAATTATCAAAAATTATCTTCTGATATGCTTTACTATTTCCTTCAAAGGATGAATGTATTCTGTATTATAAAAAAAGCCGAAGGAAATTCTGAAATGAATAAGGACATTTTTGAGAACTATAAATTGCTTATTGAAAATGATCTTTTCAATTTCACTGAAAATAAAAATCTAACAATTCCTGATTTCAGACAAATACTTTTTTCTGCTTTGAGTATTAAGGAGTTTGTCTGGACTGAAAATTTTATAAATAAATATTCAAGAAAAGTAACGGAAGTTTATGGACCGAATATTATTCATTTTGCAAATGCTTTACTGAAGTTTCACAGATCAGATTATGAGAATGCGCTGAATTATATTTTAAAAATTAAAAATGAACCTCTTCCAATAGCCATTGATATTTACACTCTTAAAATAAAAATATTTTATCATCAGGGTTATTTGGACTCATCATTATCTGTAGCGGACAGTTTAAGACATTTCATCTCAGGTAATAAACAGCTATCTGAATTTTACAAAAGTACAATTCTGAATTTCTTAAAGTATTATAAAAAAATTCTAAATCTAAATAAGAGAAAAGATCAGGCTGGTTTAAAAAAACTAATTCAGGAACTGAAGGCATCCGAAATTAATACTATCGAAAAAAAATGGATGATTGAAATAGCTGAAAAACTTTTTTAGAGTATGCAACTTTTGTTAAGATAAAATCAACTAACTCATTTAATATTACTAACACAAGTCTGCTTTATTGTCAAAATCTTTTCAACTTTACTTCTTTCCAAAAAATATTTTATTATAAACTATCATTACAATAGTAGCAAGTATAGTATAGGTAATGATAACTGGTAAGTGCATTTCCATGGTATTGTTTAGCTTGGTAAGAATTACAGCCGGAGCTGGCAGTCTCAGGATTATTGAGAATGGAAGTATCGGACCAAATTCTTTTTCAGGTGAACCCATTAAATGTGCGATTATCAGAGCAACAATAATAAATGAAAGCAAAAAAATAATAGGCATAATTCCTTTGCTGATAATCATAGGTGCAGATGAGATTAAAAGTGAAATGATAAGTATAATCATTGCAATCTTTGAAACCGGATTTAGTATCTTTTTTATTAAGTCAGCTTTATTGTTAAAATATTTTGAGACCAGAAAGCCAATTGCCATTGGAGCAATAAAGAGTATCAGTAACTTAATTACCACATCTGAAATCCCGAGTTTAAGCTCAATGCCGAAATATGTTTCAAGTAATAGTAGTATCACAGGAAAAAATATCAACGAAAGTATCATTGTCAGGATCATCCATGCTATACTGACATTCTGATCACCTTCAAGTTTACTCATGTTTTTTATCACGCCAGGAGAAGCGGGGGCGACTGCAATAATCAAAACCACACTCCATATACTTATCAGATTACCCGTTAAATATGAAAACAGGATTACGACTATAGGAATAA
>JBATSB010000040.1:0-3551 GCA_049293015.1 Ignavibacteria bacterium | reverse complement strand
TTCCGGATCATCGGAATAATTTAACAGCGTCGGGGAAGTGGCTTTCTCAACAGTTATTTTCCCGTAAGTTGCTTTGCTGTCTATGAGAGTAATTTCATTTCTGAGTTTTTTATCAAGCGACTCTATTAAAAGTTTGAGAACGGTTAATGAAACGAGTTCGCTTATGCCGGTTGAGTTATCGAAAATATTTTGCTTCAGTTTTTCTGCAAGAGCTTCTATATCAGATTTTGTTACTAAGTGGTTGTATATCTGTGGTAAGCTTTTCTTTGTAATTGCAAACATGTTATATTCTCCTTTCCGGACAGATCTTCAGCTTGGATTCTAAATAATAGAAATATTAATTAGAGTGAAAATCTGTCCTGTAATTTATTTTTTAGATTATTTTTTAGAAATTCAGACCTGTTATTTTTGTCACATCACAGATCTGTAAAAATGTTTCTATATCCTTAATTGTTTCCGGATCATTGTCTTTAAAATTGAAATCGATTGCATAGTAGGTGCTTTTATTGACAACGCTGGTCTTCTTTACGAAGTATCCTGTTATTATCACGTCAATCAGCCTCTTTCCTGAAGACAGGATGAACTTTGTAGTTAACCCGAAGTTATCCATAGATTCAGTTTTCAAAAGCATTGCGGAAACGATCTTCTTTTCATCAGCGAATATGATCTCGACCCAGTCCTGATATTCATAGTTAAAGAATTCACCCTGAAGATGTCTGATTGCAAGTACGGTAAAATCAAGAGTATCAGAAACCGGATTTGCTTTGATCTTAAATTTTCCAATCTGACAATCTCCTCTGTATGGAGTCGGTCTGCCAAGATTTATGATCCCTGATCTGCTAAGTGAAACTGAGCCGGAGAAAACATTTCCGTTACCGTTTCCATTGACTGCTATCAGTTCGGAAGCAGATTCTTCTATTATCTTCTTTTCTGAATCCGGGTTTTGATTGTGATTGTAAAATAAATCGGAAGTTGTTTTTTCAGTCGCCTCGTCTTTTTCTGTTGCAACGAAATTATTTAACCCGGTAACTTCATCGGAAGCAATCTTAGTTGTTAATGTTCCGTTTTGATTTGTTGCTTGTCTTAAGTCGTTCATTTTGATTTCTCCTTTCTGTTTTTTTGAATAGATATTTATTGTGTTTTGATAAAGCCCTATACTACCATAAAAATATATGGTAGTACAGGGCAAAAAAAATTAGAATGGCAGTGCAATATCAGCCAGTGACATTTCTCTGCGGTTGCTGTCGTCCTGCACATAATGATAAATCTCATCAAGTGTCTTTACATGAAACTCAACATCTGATGAAAATGTGAATGCTACTGTATCCTCGTAATATCTGCTGAACAGTTCACAAAATGAAAGCAAATTTAAATTTGCATTCAAAAAAGCTGTAACTTCGGTTTTAGGTATTTCCAATCTCACCTGATACATCAGAATAATTTATTTAAGTTAGTAAAATGAATGTTAATTAAATCAAGTTGTGCGGGAGTAATATACTCCTTTTTTTCAAAATACCTCTCAATGCTCTGAGCGGTATAAAGTATGCCGATACAGTAATTACGTATGTCATACCTGTACTTTGGATTTTTTGATCCCGGCAGCAGTATGGCTGAGCTGACAAGAGACCTTAAAGATTCCAAAAGCTGTTTGATGTGTTTTTTGTTTTTCATGTCTTTTAGTTTTAATTAGTTAATTATTTAGTTAAAGATTAACTGAAAGAACTAATGTAAAAATAAGATATATAAACCGAAAAAACAATACCTTTTAAATTCAAGGACAGATTTTGGTATCTTTTTATTTATCTAAAATAAAGATCCCTGCCGGTCTATTTCTTTGTTTTTTACTTCAAATACAAGTTTATTATAATCTGAAGCAAATCTTTTAAGCACACTTGAACACTTATTTAATGGTATTTTACACTCTCTCACATCCAGTCCAAGAAACTGCGCAATCAACCGCCTGGCTTTTATATTATCGGCTCTCTTCTTTTTCTGTAACTCTGATATGCTTATTGTCTTTTGATTCATACTTTGTAAAAATACTATATATAAACCGAAATTACAATACATTAAATATTGTCCTTGCCGTCCCATTGAGGTAAAAAAACCGGAACAAGTAAATGAAGACCGCTCCGCAGCAAAGTCAAAATGCTGAGTAGCGCAGCGGGAATAACTCAAGCATTTTGTCTTTGCTGCGGGGAATATACGGGAGCTCGTATAAACAGACCGAACTACTCAAGCCGCCCAGAAGAGAACTGCGCAAATCTCATATGGATATCACAATCGCAAGCACAGCAAACATATCACATCCTAATTACCCTGAAATGTCAGGTGGCGGCTACCAATGTCAGGCCACACCATTGGGTGACTATGATAGGTCATAACTGACAATGATCACTATGAGTAGCCACCCCACCGAACTTAATGGAAAATGTGGTAACTGGATGTATAGGTGGGGGAGAGATAAGAAGGATATACTTGAAAATGAACGGTTATATTACCTCATGAATTCTAATGGTAAAATGGAATGAAAAAATTTACCATTTCAAAAAAATCAGTTTACAGATAGAAATTTAATTTAATACGTTCCCCCGTTTATATGTTTATGGGAAACCAAGAAAGCCCTTTCCCCTTGACACATTAATTATTTTTATATAGTTTTGTAAAACTTAAAATGAAATTTTTAAAAACAAAACCGAAAGGAAATTAAAATGGAAATAAACTGGGAATTACCAACTTCAATAATTGATAAAGTCATTGGCGTTATAAAAGCTAATAACACAGAAGTCTTTTCAACAATAGAATTTATTGAAACCTGGGAAAGAGTAGATAAAAAAACTATGGACGAATTCGAAAAACTCAGAGGTAGAAACTGGAGGGCAATAGTTGGGAAAGCTATTAAGAAATATTCAATTGATACAAATAAATTTCGACAAATTACTCCTCCTCAAGTCAGCCCGGCAAGATGGAGGTTTGAAAAATAATTTGAATCAAAGCTCTCGAAATATATTCAAGAGCTTAATTAAATTTTAAAAATCATGGAAAAAGTATTTCACAATTATTGCAGATCAGAAAAATTTTTTAGCGCAACTCTTCTTTCTTATCTTTTAATAAATAATAACTTTGAGGGTCTAAAAAGATTTCTAAATTTTTTAAATAAAAAATCTTTTTATCCTTTATACAATAACGGTATCAAAAAACCTACTCATAATGACTTAATTAATTCTATTAAAGATATTCATTTTGCTACCGAAATGAATGTTTATCAAGACCTTTATCATAATGGTCATAAATTCAGGCAGGAATCTCTTAAAAGGAAAATAAAAGGGGAAGCAATTCCTGATGTCATAACAGTAATAGGAGAAATAATTTTAATAATAGAAGTAAAATATTATACTAACTATTATGAATCAAAATTAAGTCAGCAGCTAGATCAGCAAAAATATGTTTTCGATATATTAAAAGATCTCTATGGTAAAGAAGATATGGGTGAACTTCATGTTTGTATCTGTCCGGATAAAATAAGTTTATCCAGTGGATATGTAATCACC
>JBATSB010000039.1:0-18987 GCA_049293015.1 Ignavibacteria bacterium | reverse complement strand
TTACAGAAGAGCTGATCAGAGTCGGAGAAAACACACTTATCGAGATGGGAATACAGGGAGTTCACAGAGATATAATTACATTAATTGGAAGGATGAAATACAGATCAAGTTACGGACAGAATGTACTTCATCATTCTATGGAAGTAGCACATCTCGCAAGTATAATGGCAGCCGAGCTTGGGCTTGATGCACAAATGGCAAAGCGGGCAGGACTTTTGCATGATATGGGAAAAACCATTGACAGAAATATTGAAGGACCACATGCTATTCTCGGATATGAAGTTGCAAAAAGATGTAAAGAACATCCGATCATTTGTAATGCAATCGGAGCTCATCATGATGAAATGCCGATGGAACATCCGATTTCAATTTTAGTACAGGCTGCTGATTCTATAAGCGGTGCAAGACCTGGCGCCAGACGTGAATCAATTGAAGCATATTCAAAGAGATTAGAAAAATTGGAAAATATCGCGAAGTCATTTGAAGGTGTAGTAAAAACTTATGCTATTCAGGCAGGAAGAGAAGTAAGGGTGATCGTAGAACAGGATAAGGTAGATGATACTTTACAGGATGAACTTGCAGCAGATATTGCACACAAAATTCAGGAAGAGATGGAATATCCGGGACAAATAAAAGTTAATGTAATTAGAGAGAGAAGGTCTATTTCATATGCGAAATAATTTATTTACTTTAAAAGAAAAAAATTTCGTAAATGATTAGAAAAAAGAAATTAATGATAGGTGTAACAGGCGGTGTAGGATCCGGAAAAACTGAAGTATGTAAATTACTTGCTAAACGAGGTTTCAAAGTATTGTATTCAGACATCATTGCAAAAAATCTATATATAACAAATAAAAAATTAGTTCAGGAAATAGTAAAAGTATTTGGAAAAGATATAGTTAATTACAAAGGGAAGATCAATCTACCTAAGTTCAAAGATAAAATATTTTCAAGTAAAAAAAATTATTCTGCTATCAATAAGATAGTCCACCCTGTAGTAATTAAAGATATTAAAAGCTTTGTAAAGAAAAACAATTATGACATAGTCATCGTGGAATCTGCTTTGTTATTTGAAAGCGGATTTGATGAATCTATGGATTATATAATAATGGTTTATTCAAAAAAGAAAGACAGAGTGGACAGACTTAAAATTCGTGATGAATCTTCTTCAAAATCTATTACTGAACTTATGAAATTTCAGATAGATGAAAGAAAGAAAATGGAAATGTCTGACTTTGTAATTATAAATAATAAGACTTTGAAGGACTTAAAAATTCAGGTGAATTTTCTTAGTAAGATTCTTAAAGCTCTGTAATTGTCAGTCTTGAAATAGTTTTTTCAATGGTCTTCTGACTATGTAATTACCATTTAGTTTATATTTTCCGTAACACACATTGTTCAAAATATTATCTCCGTTATCAGGATTTTTTGTACCTGCCCAGTAACCCATTGCATAACTTTGACCATTCAGTTCAATTTCAGATTCGAAAATTATAACATGCCCATTCCATATAACAAGATCTCCCGGCATTGCATCTGAAACATCATTCACTCCGACTATCGGAAGGATTTCTGTAAAGTTTAGTGTATCAAACAGATCTCTTGAAAGAGCATTTACTTCAGGTGTTTTATATCCCGCTTTTTTTAAAACATTTAGTGCAAAAATATTACACTTTGTAGAACCATTTAATATCAGTAAATAATTATCCAGCCAGTAAAGGTAAGTAGAATCCACTTCGACTTTATACATTTCATTTTTTTGTTCAGCCTCAGCAACATTCAGAATATATGATCCTGATTCTTCTGATTTCACATTTACTTCAGATTCTTTTTTCGAATGCTCAAACTGTTCTTCATTTTCTGATTCTTCATCACTTGTATCCTTTGATCCTGAACAGCCTGTGACAATCAACATTGAAATAAGAGCAGCATAAATAAAAAGCTTTCTGAAAATATATTTACTTTTCATATTTTTCACCAATGAAAACTTTATTGAATTTATTCCACTGCCCAATTGCAAAATCTTTAAAAATTATTTTAGTCTTATTAAATGAATCATCAATATTCATAGAGCCTGGTGAAGGATCTTCATCATTAATTTTCAGGATCATCTCCCCTCTTATAGCATATTTATCATGACCTTCATGCATAATGAGTTTCAGATCATCATAACTCACATCACTGCGACAGGAAAGTTTATACATGAATGAAGTTTCTGCAATGTCATCTCCGTCAAGATCAGTCACTGTCAGAGAGCTATCTATAAATTCAAGTGTAATGTCAAACGGACAGTCTTTTATAAAGTCATAACTTTTCCAGAGGACTTCGGCAGAAGTATCTTTAATAATGTAATGATATACAAAAAATTCTTTTATTCTTTCATCACCTACTATAGTTCTTTCATCAGTAAGTGTAATAACAATTAAGTTTTCCCCAAGCTTGTCATTCCAGCTCACTGCTTCAATTATTTTATTTTCATCTTTCAGAAAAGAAGGCACAAGATCCTTTCCGAATTTCAGATCTGATATTCCATCTGCCAGATTAGATTTGTCAGAATTTGCTTTTTCAGAAATTTCAGAATCATTAATTTCTTTTGTTGCTGTTGATTCATTTCCTTTGGAATTATCTGATCCGGACTGTTCTCTGGAATTTCCTGAATCTTTACCGCATGATGAAACTGCAAATATTACTGTGAATAATATGAAGAATATTTTTGCAAACTTTAAATTTATCATTTTATTTATTTTATAAAAAAAGGGAGCGTCACTCCCTTTAATGTAATTCAAATTTATATTAAAATTATTTTTTAAAATCCAAGTCTTAGTCCTGTAAAAACATCCCAGTTAGTCATAGTTACACTTTCTATATTGCCAGAACTTAATAAATTATTTAATCCTCCGTACTGAAGTTTTGTACCAAGTATTATACTCATAAACGGATTCAGCATATAATTTCCGGTTAATATACCATTTAGTCCCATATCAAAATCCTTAAAACCATTTACAGCATTACTTGGATTTAGAAGGAAACCGAAATACGGACCACCGCTGAAGCTTAGTCCCACTTTTTCAGAGACCATTCCGCCATAGTTTATATTCAAAGGGATATTCAGATATTGATTCTTTACGGAATTTACAACTGAATCTACACCATCTAAAGGATTTGTTGATACATACGGTATTCCGTATTCATATTTTTTATTAATCAGATCAATGCCTGTAGTAAGATCAAATAATCCGAAAAGATTAAGATTTACAAGTGCTCCGAGAGTGATGCCGCCCTGGCTTTCTGTAGATGCATCTTTGCTGTTATTTTTTTCAGTTACATTTGGTGAAGTTGTACCATATCCAATTTGAAAATCTACAGATGCACCAAACAACTCACCTGATATCTTCTGATGATACTTCTTTGCAGTTTCATAATCCTTCTTTTTTAATTCAGTAGAATTATCTTTAGAATCATTAAAATTTATCTTTGGTTCGAAATTAGTTTGTGCAGATATCATATTGCTGTTTAGAAAAAACAAACACACGACCAGTAAAAATGTAGAAATAAATTTTTTCATACTGTTATATTATTTTGGTTTAAGTTAGTTAATTGTTTTTCAAGTTCTGTCAGTTGCACAGATTTTTTCTCCCATACTGATAAAATACTTTTTAATTTTTCCTTTAGACTATTGTATTTATTTGTAACTTCTAATACATTATAATTACCTTTATAAAAATCTTCTCCTGCCATGATTTTTTCTGTATCTGCTATTTCTTTTTCAAAGTTTGAGATACTTTCTTCAAGTGATCTTATCTCTTTTTTGACAGGATCTATCTTTTTATTTAATTCTTTTTTTAGATTCTTATTTTCCTTTTCGGAAGATTTATCCGGCTTCTGATTATTCTCTATCCTTACTTTTACATTATTTGTTTTTTTCTGAGAAGCTTCACCTTTTAGAAATTCGTTTTCTTTTTCTTTAAGATATTCTGAAGCATTTCCAATATATGTCTTAATTTTTTTATTCTTTACTTCTATCACTTTATCTACTATACCGTCTATGAATTCCCTGTCGTGAGAAACTATAAGTACAGTTCCGTCATATTTATTCAATGCATTCATAAGAACTTCCTTTGATCTCATGTCAAGATGGTTTGTCGGCTCGTCAAGTATTAAAAAGTTTGAAGGTTCGATAAGCATCTTAGCAAGTGCCAGACGTGATTTCTCACCGCCTGAAAGTACTTTTACTTTTTTAAAAACATCATCACCTCTGAATAAAAAACTTCCAAGTATCGTTCTGAGATTTTTCAAAATATCTCCTGAAGCAGCCTGTTCCATAGTCGCCAAAACAGTCAGTTCAGGATTCAATTCTTCTGCCTGATTCTGTGCATAAAATTTTATCTGAGCAAGATGTCCGTGTTTTATTTCACCTTCATTAATTATTTCATTACCTGCAATGATCCGTGTAAGTGTAGATTTACCTGCTCCGTTTACACCAAATAAAACTATCTTCTCACCTCTCGCGATTATGAGATCAATATCTTCAAGAACATTAAATACATTATCATAACTTTTTGTAATTCCCGAAAGCTCAATAGAGGTTTTTCCGGAATGTGTAGCCGGCGGGAAATTAAATTTGACAGTTGATTCTTCATCCTCTATTTCTACCCAGTCAACTTTATCAAGCTGCTTGATCCTGCTCTGAACAGCTTTAGCCTTCGAAGACTTGTATCTGAATCTCTCTATAAATTTTTCCTGCTGCTTAAGATATTGCTGCTGATTATTAAATTGATTTTCAAGAAGCTCTTTTCTTACTTCCTTTTCAGTTTTATAAAATGAATAATTACCTGAATATTCTGTGACATTTCCCATTGAAATTTCCACAGTACGCTGAGAAATATTATCAAGAAAACTCCTATCGTGAGATACCAGTACTATTGCACCCTGATAATTCATCAGATAATTTTCCACCCATATAAGCGATTCTATATCGAGATGATTTGTCGGTTCGTCAAGAAGAAGTATAGAAGGATTTGTCAGCAAAAGTTTTGCAAGAGCAATTCTCATCTGCCATCCGCCGCTGAATTCATTTGTCATTCTTATGAAATCTGTTTCAAAGAAACCAAGCCCTATAAGAATTTTTTCTATCTTAGATTTTAGTCTGAATCCGTCAAGCAACTGGAATCTCTCCTGCAGTTCGCCGTACTCATTTATCAGATCCATAAATTCATCCGAAGCAGTATCTTCAAATTCGCTCATCTCATTTTCGATTTGATGCATTTCTTCCTGTATCAGATTTATATCACCTGCAGCGCTGTATACTTCATCGTAAAGTGTCTTACCTAAAAAATGGATTCCCTCCTGAGGAAGATACCCTACGGTAGTATGTTTTGAAATTGCGACTTCGCCTTCATCTGAAGTGATAAGTCCTGCAATTACTTTTAGCAAAGTAGATTTACCGGCACCATTAGATCCGACAAGTGAAATTCTGTCTTTACCTGCTACTCTTAAAGATACGTCGTCAAATAAAACTTTTGAGCCGTAACGCATCGAAATATTATTCAAAGAAATCATGGGTGCAATTTAGTGATTTACATCCTTAAATTAAGTGGTAATTTAAATGTAAATAGTATTCTTCACATGTAATATTTATTTCATATCACATTCAAACAAAATGTTGTTTTGTTTCCGCAGAGTCACGTGATCTTCGGACTCTGCGGTTACTAAGTTAATGAGGATAGATTTTTTAAAATGGAATTGTTCTTTTGAAAAGTTAATCCCCAACAATCTAACATAATATAGAAATCTGTATTTATACAATTAACTGAATAAACTATTTTGCCTTATGATAAAATTAAATGTACTCGATCAGTCACCCGTCATTGAAGGTAGTAATCCTGCGCAGGCAATACAGCAGACAATAGAACTTGCAAAATATACAGACTCACTCGGCTATCACAGATACTGGGTAGCTGAGCATCATAATTCTAAATCTTTTGCATCAGCAAGTCCTGAGATCTTAATTTCAGCAATCGCATCGCAAACAGATAAAATCAGGATCGGATCAGGCGGAGTTTTGATAAGTCATTACAGTCCGCTAAAGATCGCTGAACAATTTAATATGCTTCAGACTTTATATCCGGGAAGGATAGATCTTGGGATCGGCAGAGCCCCGGGTGGTGATGCGAATATTATAAAGGCTTTACGTACTTCAAACGAAAATGCATTTACAAAAACTACAGAGCTAATTAATTTTTTAAAAAAATCTTCTGAAAATAAATCATTTGGTTTAGTATCTGCAGTACCTGAAGGTGCTCAAATGCCTGAGGTCTGGATACTTGGCACAAGTCCGGACAGCGCACTATATGCTGCTGAAAGCGGACTGCCTTATACTTTCGGAAGTTTTATAAATGATGAACACATGCTGAAATGTTTTCAGGATTATTATCAGAATTTTAAACCGTCACAGTATCTGAAGGAACCATATCTTAATCTTGCCTTATTTGTTGTGTGCGGTGATACAACAGAAGAAGCAGCAAGTACGGCAAAATGCTCTGAATACTGGCTGTCTCAGACATTTTTCAAAGGAATGAATATTCCTTTTCCCAATAAAGAAACAGCTGCCGGTCATAATTTTTCTTTAGAGGAAAAAATGTTGATAGAATACAGAAGAAAGTCTGCAGTGATTGGAGATGCAGTAACTGTTTCAAATAAACTTAAGGATATTGTAGAAAAGTATGCTGTACATGAACTTACTATAGTTACAATTGTATCAGATTTTGAAGAGAGAAAGAAATCTTATAAGTTGCTTTTTGATGCAATGTCAGACTTATAGCATGACTCATTTATAAATATTAAGAACTAACTTTAGTCTCAAAATTAAACCGAATATCATAAGAGAATCTCATTGAAAATTATTTTAACCTTTGCATTAATATTTTTGACCGTTGTATATTCAGTCAAAAGTCAGTCATACATTTCACTCAGCTTTGATGATCCGAATACCATTGTAGATGAGGTAGTAGATTATGAAGCAATTAATGACAGTCTGTTGCTAAAGTTAAAAAGAAATAACCTTACTGCTACTTTATTTGTATGTGGAAAAAGAGTTGACTCGCCTGAAGGGAAAGCTCTGATAGATTCATGGGATGAGCAGGGTCACGCCATTTCGAATCATTCTTATGATCATCGTAATTATGGTTCATCTAAAATGAGTTTTAATGATTTCAAAACTGATTTTGAAAAAAATTTACGATTAGTAAATTCATATTCAAATTATAAAAAGAGATTTCGTTTTCCATTTTTAAAAGAAGGCGACACAAAAGAAAAAATTGATTCGTGCAGAGAATTTTTAAAAAGTCTGGATTATACTAACGGATATGTTTCGATCGATGCATCTGACTGGTATATAGATCAGGTATTGAGAGATTCACTCAAAGCAAATCCACAGGCAGAACTTGAAGGCTTTAAAGAATTTTATATTTATCATATTCTTGAGAGAAGCAGGTTTTATGACAGCCTTGCAACTGAGTTAACAGGCAGAAAAATAAAGCATACTTTGCTTTTACATTTTAATCTTTTGAATTCTTTATTCCTCGATGATTTAATAATTGCTTTGAAGGAAAACAATTTTGCTTTGATAAATACTGAAGACGCATACACCGATCAGATTTATCTAAGTCAGCCTGATGTCTTTCCTGCCGGTGAAAGTGTAATATGGTCGCTTGCAAAAGAAACCGGAAAGTATGGAGACGTTCTACGCTATCCTGCAGAAGACTCACCATATGAAGAGTCGAAGCTCAATTATTTTTTGAATAAGAATAATGAAAAATAAATAAATATATTTATTTAACATTTTTAAATACTGATATTTTACTATGCTTTTTCCGGGCAGTTAAACATCCATTGTACACCGAACTTATCAGTACAGCTTCCAAAGTAAGCACCCCAAAACATATCCTGAAGTTCAGTTGTAATTTTTCCTCCTTCGGATAAAGCTTTAAACAATTTATCGGTTTCTGCGCGGGTATCCGGTTCAAGATTAATCGAAAAATTATTTCCAAAATTCAAATTAAAACCCATTGACTCCGGAGCATCAGTTCCCCTAAGCATATGTCCGCCTGTAATTGCGAGCTCGACATGCATTACCAGTTCTTTATCCTCATCCGACATTGGCGGCATATCATCAGAAGGAGGAATGTCTTTAAATCTGTAAATGCCTCCGGTAAATTCCCCACCAAAAACAGATTTGTAAAAATTAAATGCTTCTTCTGTATTACTTACAAAGTTGAGGTAAGTGCTTGTTCTTGCCATGATAGTTAATTTAAGTTTTAAAAAAGAAATAATAAAACTTTTAAAAATTTATTTCAATACTAAATTCGGATTTAATTTTAAATATTTTGGATTTAGAAAATTAGCAACCCCACCTTGCTCTCCCCGCCCGCTGTGAGGGTTTTATCGTAGCACAGATTAGTAATCTGTGATATTGAAACAATTCGAATATTTTAATGACTTCGCACAAGCAACCCCACCTTGCCCTCGAAAGTGTCTCAAAACATAATTATAATAATTACCACGAAGTATCCGGATAGGGCTTGCACTATGTTTTGAAAAAAATAAGTCATTTTCTTCTAGATTTTGCCTATAATAAATGACTTATATAGAAGGCACAAAGCATTCTATTTTCAAAGTTTTTTTCTTTGTGTCTTAGAGCCTTGGTGGTAAAAATCGTGTTTTGAGACAGTCTCTTTCAAAGGGGAGGCTGGGAGGGGTTTGCAGTTAGCTGCGAGACTTCGTTTGTAATTATTTGTTCCCGCAAAGTCACGTGCTCTGCGGATACTGAAATATAACTATAGAAGCTTTATGTTTTTAAAAACCCCGCCTGTAATATATTGCCGTTAAGAATTCTTGAGAAATTGTTAAAATAAAATATCCTTGTCTTAGAAATTTGCGAAGCAAATTTTGAGTTGGATATTTTATTTCAATTTCGAAAAGAATTTAGGCAATCTATTACCAGCGGGCGACTTTTTTTGTTACTTTTGAGCCTGTCCTCGAGTGTTCCTATCGAGGATCGTTCAAAAAAAGTAAGTAGAAAATAATGAATCATGAATATTTGAAGCAAAACGTTTTGGAGAAAATTAAGGAAAATGTATAATAGCCAATAAATTATAATTTCAATTTCAAATTAAATTCAATACTTTTATCAAAGTTACAAATGAAATTATCCCTATCACTAAATTTATCCCAATAATTTAAAAAGCAAATATGAAAAAATTCAACGTAATTCTCATATTTATTGTTTTTGCTGAATTTATATTTACAAATAATTCAAATGCTCAAACTGCTAAAATTAATTTGTACTCTTCATATTATTTTGATGATGGATTAGAAGCTGAAGTTAATAATATCAGTAATCTGCAAGGGACAATTCATGGAAGTTATCAATGGGGAGCCGGTGTGGAATATATTTTCAAAGAAACTTATGGAATTGAACTTATATATTTCGGCTCAAATACAAATGCAGTTGTTGATTTTCTTCATAATGTTACTGTCGTTACAGACAGAACCATAGGAATCAACAGCAGTTTTATAATACTATCCGGCAATAAATATTTACCTGTAAAAAATTCCATAGTTAATTTTTATGGAAGTCTGATGGCAGGAATGTCAATTTTCAAAGACAAAGATCCATTGCCCGATAAAGAATCTTCTTATACAAACTTTGCCTGGGGAGTAAGACTTGGCAGTGAATTTAAAGTTTCTAAGTATGTAGGATTGAATCTTAATACTCAATTATTATCAACCGTACAGCCGGCGGTAAGATTTTATGTGGATCCCAGATTTGCAAATGCAATCACAAGCGAAACTTCATTGTATCAATTCAGTCTTGGCGGAGGTTTATGTATTTATTTGGGAGGGAAATAATTCTCAATAATCTACTCAGACTTTAATATTTTTTAATAAATAATTCTTAAAAAACTGAGTTTAAAATTACACCGCAACTATATTTATTTCAGAATTAATTTCTTGAATAAGATTTTTTAAAATAAAATAAAATGCAGGCACACAATTTTCACGTCCTTGGCAAACCCACCGGTGCTATTTGTAATTTAGATTGCAAGTATTGTTTTTTCCTTTCAAAAGAAATGCTGTACCCCGGTAGTAAATTCAGAATGGCTGATGAACTTCTTAAAGAATACATCCGTCAATTAATGCAATCACAGAATTCTCTTGAAATAAATGTCTCCTGGCAGGGAGGCGAACCTACCTTGATGGGAACAGATTTTTTTTATAAGTCCCTTGAGCTTCAGAAAAAATACAAACAGGAAGGAGTTACTGTATTCAACACTATGCAGACAAATGGAATTCTTATCAATGATGAATGGTGCAGATTATTCAGAGAAAATAATTTCCTGATCGGACTGAGCATTGACGGGACTAAAGAGCTTCATGACATTTACAGAGTTGATAAAGGCGGTCACGGGACATTTGATAAAGTCGTAAACGCTGCAAGACTCATGCAAAAGCATGGTGTTGAATTTAATATCCTCACCACTGTTCATTCCGGAAATTCAGCATACCCACTTGAGATTTACAAATTTTTCAGAGATGAACTAAAAGTAAAATTTATTCAGTTCATACCCATTGTCGAAAGAAAAAACGATACCGGTTTTCAGGAAGGAAATGAAGTGACAGACAGATCTCTGAAGTCTGACCAATGGGGTGATTTTTTGATTGCAATTTTTGATGAGTGGGTAAGAAATGATGTTGGAGAAATGTATGTGCAGATGTTTGACGCTGCTTTGGCTTCATGGTATGGGATACCGCCTTCTATGTGTATATTTCTTGAGAAATGCGGAATGGCTGCTGCTCTTGAGCATAACGGTGACTTCTATAGCTGTGATCATTATGTAGAACCAAAATATCTTCTTGGGAATATTATGGAAAAAGAAATGACTGAAATGATCATTTCAGAAAAACAGCTTAAATTTGGTGATGACAAATTAAATACACTTCCGGATTACTGTAAAAAATGTGATGTACTTTTTGCATGTCATGGTGAATGTCCAAAAAACAGATTCATTCAAACTCCGGATGGAGAAATGGGTCTTAACTATTTATGCGAAGGTTATATGAAATTCTTTAAACATATTGATGAACCAATGAAATATATGGTTCAAAAATTAAGAATGAATCAGGCTCCTTCTGATATTGTAAATTACTATAAAGAGAAAGAAAGCATAAGCTGAATATTTTTTTTGCTAGTTACCAAACTCCCGTACTTTCCAAAACAAAATTAATTAGTTTGTCTCTAAGACTCAAAGAAGTTTATTTTTGAAATTTTTAACTTTCAGCCTTGGGGTCTTAGAGCCTTTGAGGCAATCAAAAATTTTCTGAAAAGCTTTTTTGAAAATCTTTTTAATCTTAATTATTATTACTATTTTAAAAAAATTAAAAATTATAATGAAAAAATTTATTTTTGTTACACTAATATTACTATTCCCTGTGATATCATTTTCACAGGATCTACTAATCCCAAATAACCCGTATGATGCGGCTGATGAAAATACAAAAGAGCGAAATGCTTTTAAAAGAGAAAGATGGTTTTATGAACAACGTATGTTTCCAAACAATTTTATTCCTGAAAATTCTTATGCTGAAGCTATTGAGCAGAGAAATGAATTAAGACAATCACAGGGATTTTTTCTGGATGCAAATAGTACATGGACAAGTATTGGACCTACATCAGGTTTTTATTTTGCCTATGGAAATATTTCCTCAAGGATCACAACAATTAAATATGACCCGGTAAATCCATCCATTATTTATCTTGGAGCTGCATATGGCGGAGTGTGGAAATCCTTGAACGGCGGAGATACCTGGACGTCGATTACAATGGATGAAGTTTCTTTATCATCAGGTGCATTAGCTGTCGATCCTGCTAATACCAATATAGTCTATTACGGAACCGGTGAAGCAACTTACAGCGGTACTTCATATTACGGCAGAGGTTTACTAAAATCTACAAACGGCGGTACGACCTGGACAAACATTACTTCCGGTCTTCAGAATTTTACTTTCTTTTCAAGAATTGTAATCAGACCCGGACACAGCAATGAATTGCTGGCTGCATTAGGAAGCAGATCTTCACTTGGTGCAACCGGTGGAATTTATAGAAGTACTGATGCTGGTTTAACTTGGAATGTAATTGCTTCAGGAAGATGTGACGATGTTGTATTCTCACCTGATGGACAAAAAGCTTATGCAATCGGCAGCGGAACTTCTTACAGAATTTCAACAGACGGTGGAGCGACATTTAATACAAGTACAGCTTTAACCCCTCTTACAAGAAATCATATAGCAATCTGTAAAACGTCTCCAAATGTTTTATATTCTGCAACACATTCGGGATCATCAATTTCAGTTTTTAAATCAACTGACGGTGGAGTTACTTTTTCTCCCGCAGCTTCAGGTACTAATTTCAGCGGATCACAGGCATGGTATGATTTTTATATGTATGTAAATCCTCATGATCCTGATTATGCTTATGTAGGTTCTATTGATGTTTGGAGGACTACAAACGGCGGTACGAGTTTTGCAAATATTACTTTTGGATATTCAGGCGGGAATGTTCATGTCGATCAGCAGAATATGGATTTTCATCCGACCGATCCTGATAAAATGATGTGCGTAAATGATGGCGGTGTATGGAGATCAACTGACAGAGGGACAAGCTGGAGTAATTTAAATTCAACTTTAAACTTAACTCAGTTTTACAGAATAGCATCTGATCCTTCTAATGCCTCACATATCTTAGGAGGTACTCAGGATAACGGAACTCAAAGAACACTTGGTACTATGAACTGGGAAGGTGCTTTTGGAGGTGACGGAGGAGAAGTTTGTTTTCATGATGTCGATAATAATTATATTCTTGGTGAGACTCAAAATAATGGAGTTCAGAGATCTGAAAACGGAGGTGCATCTTTTTCATCTGCGACCAGTGGTTTGACGGGTTCAGGTTCATGGGTTGCTCCTTTGAAATCTCATCCTGATTCTGCAGGAATTTTTTATACTGCAAGACAGGCAGTTTTTAAAACCACTACCTGGGGTGCAAGCTGGATTCCAATTTCTGCAAGCGTAGGTGGAACTGTAAGGGAAATGGCAATCAGCAAATCAAATCCTGAAATTATGTATGTCACTTCAGGAAGTGCGGTATTGAAATCAACTGACAGAGGATATACATTTACAAACTTAATTGCAGCTGTTCCATCAAGGACAATTACTGGAATCTATATTCATCCGGATTCTTCAAATGTTGTTTTATTATGTGAATCAGGTTTTGGCGGTGGACATATTTTCAAATCTATAAACGGCGGAATAAACTGGACTGATATTAGTGGCAATCTTCCTGACTCCCCTGCTAATGATCTGTTGATCTATTATCCGGGCATGTCAACAAGTGTTTATTTAATTGCTACTGACGTCGGTGTTTTTATGTCAAATAATTATGGGACTTCATGGTCAGAACTTTCAGATGGATTACCAAATACAGTTGCAATGCATCTTGACTATAATGATGCTACTTCAAAATTAAGGATCGCTACTCACGGACGAGGAGTCTTTGAAATTACTAATCTTACAGGTGTATCAAGTGTCAGCAGTGTTAATCCTGAATCATTCTCACTTGAACAAAATTATCCAAACCCATTTAATCCGACTACAAATATCAGATATAATATTTTAAGTAAGGGAATTGTAACTTTAAAAATTTATAATATGCTTGGTAGTGAAGTAAGTACATTGGTAAATAAAGTGCAGGATGCAGGCAGCTACAATATACATTTCAACGGAAGTTCATTATCCAGCGGTGTTTATTATTATAAACTTTCATTCGCTTCAGGAAGAAATAGTTTTATTGATACAAAAAAAATGTTGCTGATCAAATAAAATCAGATTACAGAAATTGACAATTAAATTGTTGAAATCAAAATTAATAACGTACTAGTAATAAAATTTTCAGTGAACTTTTTTGAGATTTATGTATATTTTTTAAAAGCACGATTCAGAATAATTTGAAAGTTAATCCCCCTTAAAAAAGGGGGAGCGAAGGGGGTTGTTGTAGAATCGATGCTGAAGTCAAAAAAGTTTGCGATTTTTAAAAGTCAAAATTCTTATTCGTTTCATACAAACTAAAACAGGCATTGCTGAATAAAAGCAATGCCTGTTTTTGTTTTAAAATTATTTCTAAAAATCATAATAGAAAGTAAACGCAGCTCTGTTTGCATTTCCTGATTCATTATTCATCGACCTCTTAAATCCATAAGTATATTCTATTCCAAGTTTAAATTCTGCTCTTGTCAGAAAGAAAGCATTAAATGCAAAATATTGTCCCGACTTAAAAGTACTTCCCGGATAATAATCTTCATAATCATAATTGATCTGCCCGTAAATTGCATTCAGATCAAGATGCCCTTTAAAAAATTTTTGACTCAATGCTGCAAATCCTCCGTAAGATGTAGTAAGTACATAATTTCCAGTCTGATCATTTAAAACTACATCCGTTGCAGAATTATTTGAAATGTTCAGATATGACGAAATTCCTTTTCCATATAAAGCCTGAAAATAAAATGTAAGACCCTTTGTTATCAGTGATTTTCCTCCAACAAATACACCTCCTCCTTTTAGTGACCCAATACTTCCTGAAATCTCTTTTACTTTTATTGACTTAAAAACACTTGCCATACTCACTTCAAAACTTCTGAAATCCTTTTTTAAATTCACGGCAACATCAGGAAAATTTTGATTTACCTGTTCTATAGTGACTGAATCAGGTGCACTGAAAGACACCTTCGGTGCTTCTATACTTGCTTTGAAATGTAAACTTTTAGTAAAATCATTGTAATACCTTAGTTGCACTGTTCTGAGAGTCACAGCAGTCGGTGGTCCGTCAAGGTCTACAGAATTTGGAATTGATTCGACATTACTGAATACTGTCCATGTCTGTCCAGCCAGTAAAAATATTGCCTGCCCAAATGCATGCCTGATCCTGAATTGCGTACTGTTGTTTCCGTTAAAGTCAGTTTCGATTTTCATAAATGCATTTCCAAATCCAAATTTCCTCCTTGATTCAAAACCAAATCTTGTAATATTTGCTGTCATAAAAAATGTGCTCTGATCATTTCTATCCTGTCCCACTGGTATGTTGCTTATTGCAAAAGATGTTCCACCCGACAATCCGTCAAAGTCATAAGATCCGAATGCCCTGATAGATCCATAAATTCTTAATACAGAATTTCCGTTTTTTGAATATATATAATATCCATCACCTTTTGAAATATCCTGAGGATGATCATCTTTTTTGAAAAGAGTATCATTTTTTACTTTCTTTTTGGTTTCCGTTTTCTTTTTTAATGAATCATTTTTTACAATTACGACCTTCACTGAGTCTGATTTTGTTAAATCTGTAATAGTTGTTTTATCTGTTTGAACTGAGTCAGACATCGGATTCTTTTGAAAGTTTTGCGGATAGATATTTTCAATGAAAATAAAAAGAATTATAAAAAGCAGAATGTAAACCGGTATAAAAATTTTCATATAAAATTAATGTGGCTATAATATTATTAAATCATATTTAAAAATAAATTGATAAAATAATTTCAATACTTTTTACTATTAATTTTGAAATCAGATAATTACATTTAATCCTTTTAAATTATACGTTATTTCTTTTAATAAATGACAGTAGATAATATCAAATCCGATAATGAAAAAGTTGATGCTGTAGATACTGATCAGCTCGCAGTCGACAGAACAAATCTTGCTTATGACAGAACTGCTTTAGCAAATGACCGGACATTAATGGCATGGATCAGAACTGCAACCTCTCTTACTTCTTTTGGATTTACAATATATAAATTCTTTTCTGATGTTGTAAAAGTTGATACTGATCTGGCTGTCAAACGACTTATCACTCCACGGGATGTCGGTCTGATACTTATTTTTTTTGGAATCCTCGGATTATTTTTTGGCTTATTGCAATACCGCAGAGATATGGTAAATATCAGAGCATCATACAAAACCGCTAAATTAAAATCATTTACTCCAATACTTGCTATTCTTATGCTGATATTTTCTGTCCTTCTTTTTCTGGCAACGATCTTCAGACAATAAATTTACTTTCCATATTTTTTACTCTCTTATGCCTCTAAGACTCAAAGGCTCAAAGAAAATAGTGGGATATAAATTTTTTCAAAATCCCGCTCGTTCCCAAACTCCTGTTTGGGAACACACTTGAAATTGAAACTCCGTTTCAAAATATCAATCTGTAATTAAGTGCCCGTCGTTAATGAACCGTAAGTTGTAACTATTAGCTCAGTAAAATCAAGATACAACTTAGACCTAATTCAACTCCAACAATAACTCAATAGAACTATAAGATTAAAATTCAAAAGTTCAGACTCCTCCCCTTTTTTTTAAGGGGAGGCTGGGAGGGGTTCGATGTTAACTACGAAACTTCATAGAATAATTTCTCCTAAATAGAACTATTTAATTTTAATGCAAAAGTTCAGACTCCTCCCCTTTTTTTTAAGGGGAGACTGGGAGGGGTTCGATGTTAGCTGCGAAAATTCGTAGAATAATTTCCACTTGTTCCCAAACTCCCTGATTTATCGAAAACGTTACTATTGAATCTAAGGCTCGGAGATTCTAAGTTAATAAAAATTAAAAATTAACTCTTTTAAAACCTTCGAGTCTTAGAGCCTTTGAGGCAAATTCAAATTTTTAGACTCATTCAATATATTATTTGTAATCTGAAATTCGTAATTTGAACGTGTCAAAATCTATGAAGAAAAAAAATATAAAGATCTTAATACTACAAAGGATCATCCCTCATTACAGAACCGGCTTTTTTAAAAAATTCTGTGAAAGATTTCCCGGAACAAATATCTTTTATGGTCAGCCATCCTCCTCTGAATCACTTTCAAATGCACGATCATTAGACAAAAACATTTTCAAAGCCTGCGGTAATTTATATTTAAACAGTTCGGGTAGTATCTTTTTCTCACGTATTTATTTCAAACTTTTTAAACATAATCCCGACATCGTGATTTCTGTTTTCAATGTCGGCAATCTGAATATCTATTTACTTTTCCTTTTGAGACCAATTCTGAATTTCAAGATAATTCTCTGGAGCTTCGGCTATGATCCTGTCAGAGGTTTTGATCCGGAAAATAATTTTGCAGATAAGATCAGGCTTAGACTTTCTCAAAAGGCAGATGCAGTAATTTATTACTGGGATAAGGGAAAGGAAACTGTTTCAAAATTTTCCAAAAGGACTGAACATTATTTCACAGCTCCGAATACTCTCGATACGGATAAGCTATTTCTTTTAAAAAAAGAATTTGATCTGAAAGGCAAAGAAGAAATAAAAAAGGAACTCGGCATTAAAGAAGTATATAATTTCATCTACACCGGCAGACTTTTAAAAGATAAAGAAGTCGATATTTTACTCAGAGCATTTTCCCTGATTGAGCAAAAAAGAAATGACTGCAGACTTACCATAATCGGCAGCGGTCCGGAGATGGATAATCTAAAAAAACTTTCCTCCTCTCTCTCACTAAAAAATATTTATTTCCTGAATGAAATTCTCGACGACGCAGTCACTGGCAAATGGATCTATTCAAGTGATGCATTTGTAATGCCTGGACGGCTTGGCTTGTCTGTCGTACATTCCTTCAGCTTCGGCACACCCATTATTTCCCAGAATAAAGAAGGACACTTCCACGGCGAAGGAATCGGCTACATAAAAGACGGCATCAACGGATTCCTCGTAAAAGATCAGGACATAAACGCCTTAGCCGAAAAGATGGAATACATTATTTCTAATAATAAAAATGATAACAATGAATCCATTTCAAATAAATTCAGAGCAAATGCCTTCAGCACTGCAGTGAATGATGCTTCGATAGAAAAGATGATGAGTGGGTTTGAGGAGGCGGTTGGGTTTTGTCTGAAAGAAACTGACTAATTTTCCACTCTTTCCCAAACTCTAGTTTCTGAACGCATTCGAAATTGAAAATCCGTTTCAAACTTACCAACTGAAATTTATCACAAACAGCTTTACAATTTTCAACTCTATCTAAATCTCAATAGAACAATAAATTTCTAATTCAAAAGTTCAGACTCCTCCCATTTTTTTAAAGGTGAGGCTGGGAGGGGTTTGCTGTTAGCAGCAAGAGTTCATAGAATAATTTCCTGTTCAAACTAACCTACTTTAATTTAGAATTATTATTGTTTAGAAATGGAATGATTTGAAATATCTAATGAGTTTTAGTGATGACTGGATTCCCGCTGGGAGCACATGAGGTTTTATGGGAATCGGGGTTTATTTTCAATTGCAAAAATTTCAGAAAATACTTTTATAGCTTCAGGAAATGGTTCAGCTGGAGGAAACCTTTATATTTTTAAATTTAATAATAAAGGTGACAGTCTTATGGGTAGAAATTATGTAAATGATACGGTTACATTTAGTATCGGATATTTAAAAATTGTTAAAAATTTTGATGGGAATTTTGCTTTAGAAACTATTTGCGGATGGAACTTCGGAAGATTAGGAATAATTGACTCATCCGGAAATTTTTTAAAAAGTAACTATTATTATTACCCTGAAAACATTTCAGTTTGTCAATGGAATATAAATTCAACATCTGATTCAGGATTTATAGCAACAGGTGATATTGGTGTATCTTCATCTGAAAGTTTTACATTAGATGCATTGATATATAAAATTGATAAATACGGTAACACTGTTTTTATACAAACTCTTGATAATTCAATTCCAGATAAATTATCATTATCTCAAAACTACCCAAACCCCTTCAATCCAAGTACAATTATTAATTATCAATGTTCAATGTACAATGAAATTTCATTAAAGGTATTTGATGAATTGGGAAAGGAAGTGATGACACTTGTAAATGAAAAGCAGCCGGCGGGGAATTATTC
>JBATSB010000038.1:0-33663 GCA_049293015.1 Ignavibacteria bacterium | reverse complement strand
CTGCAATAGTATCCATTGAGGAACCACCAAAGTAAACATAAATCCTTCCCATAAATGAAGAATAATACGCTGAGCTGACAATTACGTCTGAATAACCATCACCGTTTATATCGCCTGCGGTTGAGACGGAAATACCAAAAGTGATGCTAGATGCTTCAGGCAGCAGTGTGACATCAGCAATGCTATCCATCGTGGCTCCTCCAAAGTAAATATAAGCTTTGCCGTCAGGAGAGAAGTTATTCGCACCGACAATCACATCTGAGTAACCGTCTCCGTTCACATCTCCTGCCCCAGAAACCGAAGCGCCGAATTGACTAGATGAAGTTTCTCCATACAAAGTGACATCTACGATACTATCCATTGAAATTCCACCGAATAAAATGTACGCATTACCATAAGCCAATGAACCTCCAAACATTCCAATTATCACATCGGAATATCCGTCACCGTTTAAATCTCCTGCGGATGAAACCGAATGTCCAATTCTTGTAGTATTTACCGTACCCGCCATTGTAATGTCTGCTACAGTATCCTGTATATCACCGCCCAAGTATATATAGACTCTTCCTTTGCCTCCGGAAAAACCACTTGCCCCAACAATTACGTCTGAATATCCGTCACCATTTACATCTGCAGAAGAAATTGCCAAACCAAACCTATCGTTGCTGGATGCACCGGTCATGTAATAGTCTTGCACTATCTCATTTTTTAGAAAATAATCAAAAACATATACTCTTCCGGTAGTTCCGGAATATCCATTTGCACCTATGACCAAATCTGAATATCCGTCACCATTTACATCACCGGCTGAAGAAACTGACCAACCGAATTGATTTGTTGTTGCCTCTCCGTTGATTGTAACATCTGTAATACTGTTCATTAAAATGCCGCCAAAATATATATAAGACCTTCCAGTTGCTGAAAAATAATTCCAGGCACCGACAATTATATCTGAATATCCGTCACCGTTAATGTCACCTGCTTCAGAGACAGATCTTCCAAACTGATTGCCGGAAGCTTCGCCTGACATAATTACATCTGGGATGTTGTTCATGGAAGCTCCACCATAGAATATGTATGCTCTTCCTGTATTTGAAGAATTTCCGTATGCTCCAACTATAACATCTGAATATCCGTCGCCATTAACATCCCCTGCAGTACTTGCCGAAAATCCAAAAAAATTGCTTACTGCTTCACCTGAAAGAATTAAGTCAGCTATACCGTTCATTGGTGCACCACCAAAGAAAATATAAGTTCTGCCAATATTGGAATTATGTCCATAAGCTCCTACTATTGCATCTGAATATCCGTCGCCGTTAACATCACCTGCAGATGAAACAGAAATTCCAAAGAAGTTTCCGGCAGCTTCTCCAATCATTGTGACATCTGGTACATTGTTCATAGAACTCCCACCATAGTATATACTAGCAACACCCATATTCGAAAGAAGACCAAAAGAACCTACTATCACATCAGAATATCCGTCACCGTTCACGTCACCTGCTGTAGATACAGCAGCTCCCAAATTTAAGTTTACTGCTCCACCTGTGATTGTAACATCAGCTACGATGTTCATCACTGCTCCTCCAAAATAAATATAAACTCTGCCAGAATTTGATGAATAACCATTTGCACCTACTATCACATCAGAATATCCGTCACCGTTCACATCACCTGCTGACGAAACTGCATTTCCCAGAAAATCATTAGCTGATCCTGTAAATATCAAATCTGCAACGGTATTCATTATCAGACCTCCAAAATAAATATAAGCCCGTCCAGCATTTGTATTATAATATGGTGCACCGACAATAATGTCATCATAACCGTCACCATTCACATCTCCGGCTGAACTGATTGAATATCCGAACTGCGAATTTGCCTGATGTCCGTTGAAAATTTTTCTTTGAAATGCGTCACCTTCATCATCGGATAATACAGCTTTTCCGTATTCATCTTTAAGAGAATTAAGCCAGTCCTGTGTTACACCTTTTGGAAGTGAATCAGATGATTGAATTGTTTTGACATTACCGTTTTGAGTTAACGGTTTAGTATTTGATCCTGTGAGATATGCATAAGAATTTACTGTAAGAAAGAAAAATGATAGGATCGAAAATTTAACTTGTAAAGAGTAAAGTTTGTCCATAATATTTGGTGGGTTTAATTTTAAATTGATTAAATTTAACGTTTCAGAAATATAAAAATATCCAAAAAAAAAGGGACAAAAAAATCTTTATTACAAGATAATGTAATCTTTTCTTTCCTTCTAATAAGTTGTTAACGCAAAAAAAAAATCACACTACAATTACAGAATATATTTATATAGATCTCGTTATCTTAAGAAAGAAAAATATTTAATAAAAATATGAGAATGGATTAGTTAAATTGTTCTAGTGAATTTTCAAAGAAGGTACAAGCACTTTTTTCTTTTGTATATGGAGGTAAAAAAAATTAATTTATTCTAATTACAATTGTGAAAATTATACGTTAGTTAATATTAGATAATTAAAGAGATTTAATATTGAATGTAACTTAAAATATTTTTCAATTTTCATTAACATTAATTAAAAAATTTAAATACGAAAAACAATTTTATATTCACAATTTTTTTATCAGCATTTATATTCGTTACATGTTTTAATGTAAAATTAAATGCTGCTTCCCGGAATGTCCTGATCGAATATGTAAGAGGATCATGTTGTGGAATCTGTCCATGCGGACATCAAACCATTATTACTATTTCTACAAATTATCCGCAGACAATAATATTTGCATATCACGCTTTCGGATATGATCCTTGCAAAGGTTATGTTTTAGATCAGGGAAGTTTACCGACAATTAAAGGAATAATAATAAATATTTACGAAAATGGAGTATCACCGGCTGAGATAGTATTGAAAACTTCACACAGCAAGGACGCAGTAGACAGATATATTAAGCATTATGATCAGGTAAAAGAGCTAATGAAGAATAGATTAGATGAAAAAGCAATAGTAGATATTAAAGGAAGAAGTTTGAATGTTATTAAACAAATATGTTAAGTTATATAAGAAATTTAAATAACAAATGATAAAAAATAGTGAGAGGGCAAATGTCACTATAGTAAATAATTTCAAAAGATAATTTTTGGAAATAAAATGACAGGGATTAAAAAAATTATTTTAAAAGAAGCATAGACTTAACTTCTTTTAAATTACTGTTAAATGACAATCTGTAAAAATAAACACCGCTTGAAAGACCAGTGCCGTCGAAAGTTACATTGTATTTGCCTGATGTCTGATTCTCATTTACCAAAGTCGCAGATTCATTTCCCAAAATATCAAAGACCTTCAATGAAACAAACCCATAACCGGTATTTTGTATTTGATAACTGATCTTTGTGACCGGATTAAATGGATTTGGATAGTTTTGAGATAAATTAAAGGAATTAATTTCATTTGTAAATTCATTGGAACTTATAGAGGTCAGAATATCATACTTATATACTGCGCCATGATCACCTACACACCATCCGTAAGTAGTATCAATAAACTGAATATCAAAAATTGCAGATGAATCAGGTATATCCATCTTTACCCAGTTATCTCCTGCGTTTGTAGATCTGAAAAGTTTACTCAGATATCCGATCGTGATCCAGCCGTCATTTCTTTTTCTGAAATCAATAGACTGAGCCATGCCGATGTAGCCAAGATTCACATTAAAAGAAGTAAGCCAGTCATTATTAGTCCTGTAAAAGCTTGCACCGAATTTGAAATCTCCTGAAAGTCCAATAGAAGTATCAGGTGAAAAAAAATAAATATCATTAATGGGATCGGGTCCGACCGGAGTAGGAGACCAGTTCCTGCCTTTGTTTACAGTTTTCCATACTAAACCTGCAATGTCCTGCACACCTCCGGAAGCATATCCAGTATCGTTGTTTAGGAAAGTTATAAAATTCACAGGAAAACCATTGAATCCAAAAGAATCAGAAACGGCATCATTCCATGTTATTCCGCCATTAGAAGTAAAAACAATAAACTGCGGACTGCCTCCGAGAAATCCATTAAGTGAGTCGTTATAAAATACAGATCCGTAATAATAATTTGTATCCGGATACATTTCAGTGAACCAATTATTTCCACCGTTTGTAGTTTTTAAGAGTAAGGTTCCGGGAAATTCATCCGGCAGGGGATTGTAAACCCAGGCAGTTGCCCAGCCGAGTCTGTCATTTAAAAAATGGACTGAAAAAATATCATGGAAAGTATTTGAGTTCTGTAACTGCCAGTTTATTCCTGAGTCAGTACTTTTCATAACCAGTCCGGAGTCACCGGTGACCCAGCCGGTGTTATTGTTTATAAAAAAACAATTTGAGATCCGTTTTGTAGTCGGTGTTTGCTGTCTGAGCCAAAATTCCTGTGCATTTGAAAATTCAGGTAAAATGATAATGAAGGAGAGAATAATATATATCTCAGTAAACGATCTTGATTTCATAAAATTTGTATTGGGCAATTTATATAAATCGTTTTTTTAATTCAATTAATATGAAATTATTAAAATTAGTTTGAGCAAAGACTTAAAGCCTCGAAGATAAAAATATTAAAGGCATAGGAATTTGATTTTAATTCAGTATCCAAAGATTCCGAAGAGGACATGACTTTGTGGTAACGAGAAAAATGCAAATTGAAAAAATGAATTTTGAATTCTATATCTAAACGATTTAGACTTATGTGAATAATATTTTATACTAATCCATAATTATGACTTGAATTATAAAAGCGATTTAGCTTAGTTTATTCACTTAATCATAAAACATTTTGCTAATCTAACTAATCATTCCCGAAAGGAAATCTCATGAAAAAATTGTTTCTAACAATTCCTTTGATTGTACTTGGTTTTTATTTTTTCACCGGACAATCTCAGGACGACAAACCTGAAAAATGGAGTCAGGATACAAGAATGACCGGGGCATTAGATCCCGGAAACAGAATATCTGCTCCTTTACCAATGGAATATAATGATTTTATTCCAAACATCCAGCCGATGTACAATAATACTCCGAATGGTGTATTAGTTGTCAATCCAAATATAAGAGTATTACCAAGATCATCACCATTCAGCTATCAGACTGAAGTGATAATGACAAGGCATCCAGGAAATCCACTTATAATGTATGGTTCATCCAATGCCATCAGTAATGCAGGAGGATCATTATTCATTTCTGAAGGTGCTTACGTTACAACTGACGGGGGAACTACATGGTTTGGAAGTGATACAATGAAAAACACAAGTAATGTAATACTTACAGGACACGGTGGTGATCCGGGAATTACAATTGACAAAGACGGAATATTCATTATTTCCCATCTTGGCGGTGGTATCAAAGCAAATTATTCTACAAACAACGGACTAAACTGGTCAAATGATGTAACTATCACAACAGGTTCACAGGATAAAAATCTGACAACAACTGATGATAGCCCGACGAGTCCGTATTATGGCAGGTCATATACTGCCTGGTCAAGATTCAATGTTTCATCTCCGCCTATAGCTTTTTCATTTACTTCAAACGGCGGAGTCAGCTGGTCAGCATCGGCAGACATTAACGTTCCTCCTGCAAGTCATTATTCACAGGGAGTGGATCTGAGGACAGGACCTAACGGTGAAGTCTATGTGTGCTGGGCACAACCAGTAACAGGCAGTCCTTTTACAGAAGACTATGCAGGATTTGCAAAATCAACAAACGGCGGTGTAAACTGGACTATAGTTAATAATAATATCTTTGATATGAACGGTATCAGAGGAAATTTATTATCCACTAATATCAGAGTAAACAGTTTTCCGAGAATCGATGTGGACAGAACCTGCGGTCCGAGAGCAGGTTGGATCTATATAGTAGTATCTCAGAAAAATCTTGCACCTGCAGGTACTGATGCGGACATAGTAATCCATAGATCTACAGATGGTGGTACCACCTGGTCAGGCGGAATAAAAGTAAATCAGGATGCATTGAATAACGGAAAGTCACAGTGGTTTCCAGTAGTCAGAGTCGATGAATCAGGTGGTGTGAACGTAGTTTATTATGACAACCGCGGAACTACAAATACTGATACTGCTGAAGTATATATGTCCAGATCTATGGACGGAGGGTCTACATGGTCAGATTTAAAAGTATCTGATGCAAGATTCAGACCAACTTCAATTGCATTATCCGGAGTAGCTACAGGTTATCAGGGAGATTATATCGGACTGACATCAAGCTTAATAGAAGGAAATCCTGTAAACGGAAATCAGAGGATATGGCCTTTATGGATGGATAACAGACTTGGCACATTCCAGTATCAGGCATATACTGCAAAGATCGAACTTCTTCCAAAGAATCCCTGCACAGGATGTGAAGATTTCACAAGCACAGCATTTACACCAAAATATTTTCATCTGGATTATACCGGTAATCAATTCTGGTCAAGACAATCTGTAAGTGCCTACGGTGTCGGAAGCGGATCGGCAAGATATAATTTCTTTAACGATAATATATATGATTCACAATCACTGATAACAGATTTTGAAGCAGTACCTGCCGGATATTATCTGACATTTGATGAAGCATATGCACCATACTCAGCAGGTTTTCCGGGTCCTGATACACTTTTTGTAGAGACATCTGTAAACGGTGGATCTACATATACCACTCAGGCTGTTTTGAGAGGACTATTTCCATCAGGCGGCGAGTTAAATACAGCACCGGCTACAACCAGTGATTTTGTACCGACATCATCTCAATGGGCATCCAAAATTTATTCACTTCCAGTTGGAACCAACAGAGTAAGACTCAGAGCGGAAAGCGGTTTTGGAAATAATCTTTATCTTGATAATATCTGTGTACAAAGTCTTCCTGCACCTGCAGCAACTACAAATTTAGGATTAGTACCTGAAGGTTTTTACAGAGCATTGCCATTCCCGCAGGCTATATCAGACACTATCAGAGCATATTTACACAGAACTGATTTTCCAAATATTATAGTTGATTCAGCTATATCTTATTATTCCACATTCGCTATTGCACTTTCACCATTTACCAGAGCACTTAGCGGAAATTATTATATAGAATTAAAACACCGAAACAGTCTTGAGACCTGGAGCAAAGCAGGGGGACAGGTGTATACAAGAGGTTCAGGCTTAAGTTTTAATTTCATTTCCCCTGTAAATCAGGCATATAATAATAACCAGGCAATTGTAGATCCGTTTCCATATTATGGATTATATGGCGGAGATGTAAACAAAGACGGTATTATAGATATCAGTGATCTTGCTGTAATTGACAATGATGCTTTTAATTTTGCTGCTGGATATGTGATCTCAGATCTTAACGGAGATAATTTTGCTGATCTTACAGACTATGCAATTGCTGATAACAATGCATTTAATATAGTCACAAAACAGACTCCTCCGGGAGCTTTACCTTCACCTGAAACTGTGAACAATGACAATCCTGTATTTTCTACAGAAGCTGAAAGAACCAAATACGAAATGTGTCTGAAAATAATGAGAGAGAAAGGTCTTTCAGAAGAATCACAGAAAAATCAGACTCCTGAGATAGAGCTGAATGAAGTTCTGAAGCAAAGAAAAGAAAGGGATCAAAACAAAGCAGCACCGGTCAGAGAATCAAATGAAGTTCAATCGGTTATCAAAAAGAATACATTGAACAAAGGTACATCATTCGGTGTAAGCAAATAAACATTTCTTAAATTTATACATAAAGCCGTGGAGATTATTCTTCACGGCTTTTTTTTATTTTCAAAATAAATGTTTGTATTGAATTTTCCGAAAATATTTTTTAAAAGTAAAATGAAAAATTTATATAACTGACTTGAAAAAAAAGTTAAATAATACTTTTTTGATGTGCACTTCTATTTCCAATTAAATTAAAGATTCGAAAAGACTTAATTCAAGAGAAATTCATATTTCTTTTGGAGCGGATTTATTTTTATACACGATTTTTAAAGCGTTGAAAAAAAATTTCAGTGCTTTTATAATTATTAAGGAAACATTTTTTTTAAAAAAATAAACTAACTAAATGAAAAAGTTAACTTTTCTTCGAACAGGAATCACCTCTGTATTAATTGCCATATTGGTTTTGGTGGCAGGTACACAGGTGTTTCAGGGAAATGAAAAAACAGATTTTCAGAAACAAGTTGAAAATTTTATGGATTATGATGAAAGTGATCCATATATAGACAGACCAACAAAAGAATCAAGAACACATCTTTCAGAAAATGATGATGTACTTGATATTATAACTGATGCAACAGGTTTTGATAATTTTGAAATAGGAACAGACAATGCTGAGCAAATGCTCGTTTCAAATCCAAGAAATCCGCTAAACATGCAGTTTGGTGTAAACGGCGGCAGCGGGCAAAATGCTTATTACACAACTAACGGACATGACTGGACATTAAGTAACCCCTCTTACCATGCCTCCACATGCTGTGACCCATGGTCAGCATTTGACAGTCTGGGAAATTTGTATTACGGATCAGGCGTGATAAATCAGTATGTTTACAAATCCACAAACGGCGGACAGAATTACGGTTCAGCAGTATTGTCAGTAAGCGGAAACGACAGAAATACTTTAGCTGCTGATCAGACAAACGGACCTTATAAAAGTCATTTATATGCAGCTATAACTCCTGGAAACTTTGCAAGAAGTACAAACAGTGGAACTTCATGGACCACTACATATTCACCAAGTAATACAGTCCCCGGTGTAATGATCGCAGTAGGTCCAAACGGAGCGACACAAGGCGGATGTGTTATGTATGTAACAAATACCGGATCATCACAAAACGTAACATATACTTTTCACAGATCTACTGACGGCGGAGCAAACTTTACTGTCAGATCCAGCTTAACTGTAGCCGGATATGTAGGTACATTTAATACAATGGGAAGACTTGTAATTAATAATGGAAGGACAAGACCATATCCTATGATAGCAATGGATAACAGTTACGGACCAAACAGAGGAAGACTTTATCTTGTATATGCATCAAACGTACCTGCCGGTAACGGAAATAAGCCGGATATAATTTTACAGTATTCTACAGATCAGGGAGCAACATGGTCAAGCAGGATCACAGTAAATGATAATGCAGATCCGCAATTGAGTGATCAGTGGTTTCCCGCAATATGGTGTGAAAAGGAAACCGGAAGACTATATATAAAATGGTATGATACCAGAGAAAATCCTGCTACTTATGCAGTGAATGTATATGCAACTTATACAGATGACGGTGGTGCATCATTTGCACCAAATCAGAAATTAACAACTACTTCATGGACATATCCAAATCCTTCATGTGCACCAAATACAAACTGTTACAGAGGTGACTATGACGGAATGACAGCAAATCAAAGTACATCATTCTCTGTATGGTATGACGGAAGAGTCGGTACATTCAAGAATGTAGGTGCATATTTTCCTGATTATGCTATGACTGTTGATCCAACAGCAGTTACACTTTATCAGACGAATGATTTTGAACATGTAGATGTAAGTATTCCGGCTACAAAATTATACACCGATAATGTAGTCTATACTACATCAATTTCTCCTCTGCCAATTACCGGTTCAATCTCAATGGATTTTATAAGTGGCAATGTAGCAACTCCGCCATATCCCAATACAAAAATTATGAGAATAAGAACTAACGGAACTGTAAGCAACGGAAATTATACAGTTACAGTAACTGGTTCTGGACTTAATGGAACACCGGTTCACAAAAGGACTGTAGCAGTATCTGTTAATTCAATATTATCTGCCGCGCCATGTGAAGATTTTTCAGGTGCTATGTTCCCGCCTGATGATATAGATGTTGTCTATGACGGTACTTTACGATGGTCAAGAAATAATGTATCAGCTTACGGAAGCGGAAATGGGTCAGCAAAGTTTGACTTTTATAATGCAGGTGTAGGACCTGTTCAGTCTCTTATTTCCAAAAGTTTTACTCCGGTTGGTGCAGGTAATTATCTGACATTTGATGAAGCTTATGCTGGATATTCTCCTGCATACGGACCGGATACGTTAGTAGTAGAATCATCTACTAATTTTGGCAACAGTTATACTGTACATGCGACATTGATTGGATATGGAGATGGTACCGGAGAATTAACAACAGCTCCACCTACCATTTTAGATTTTATACCAACTTCTTCTCAATGGGCATCAAAGATCTATGCTTTGCCTGTCGGAACAAATAAGATCAGACTCAGTGCGAAGAGCGGCTGGGGAAATAATTTATATGTCGATAATGTTTGTATACAGTCATTACCTACTCCAATTGCAAATAGTATAGGAATTGCTAATGAAGCTATGTGGATAGATAATAATCCATACTGGAGATTAGAAGATAGTGTGAGAGTATATTTACACAGAACAGATTTTCCAAACATTGTTGTTGATTCTGCAATTTCTGTAATTGGATTTAATGCAGTATTGAATAACTTAATGTTTGATAAAGCTTTAAACGGAAATTATTATAGAGTGGTAAAACACAGAAACAGCCTTGAGACATGGAGTAATGTTGGAGTATCTTATACTAGAGGCTCTTCTTCCACTCACAATTTTGTCGCTCCTGACGGTCAGGCATATGGAAACAATCAGGCAATTGTAAGTTTGACGCCATTTTACAGAGGTGTATTCAGTGGTGATTGTAATTATGACGGTTTTATAGATATTTCTGATATGGCTATTATAGATAATGAAGTATTTAATTTTGCTGTTGGTTATGTAATTGGAGATCTGAACGGTGATCTTTTTGTGGATATTACAGATTATGCTTATGCTGATAATAATTCATTTAATTTTGTAATGGTAGTAAGACCTCCGGGAGCAGAGCCATTGCCACCGGTTGAAGAAACTACTCCTGTATTTGAAAATGATGAAGCAAGAAAGAAATATGAACTTCATTTAAAGTCAGGTAAAGTAAATGGAAAATCAGTTTCATATAATAAAAAGAATGTTCCTGAACTGAATGATGTGTTGAAAAAAAGACAATCAAAAATCAAAACCAATAATAAAATAAAAGAAAAAGATCCGTCTCAAGAAATTAGAACTAATAACGGGGAAAGAACAAGAGTCGGAGAAATTAAATAGATATTTAAATGTATAACAAAAAGCCGTGGAGAATTTCTTCACGGCTTTTTTTATATGCTAAACAAATTTTAATTTTATTTAGGGTTTAATTCCCCGCCACTTGTGGCACAAAGATTTATAATTTAGTAAATTTAGATACCCCACTGCTTGCGGAAGGGTGATACATTTGAACTTAAAAAAATTATCAGTGATAAAATAAAAATTTTATCATATTATAAAATAAATTTAATTTTAATTATTAATTTGTTATAATGTAAACACAAGAAATAAATTGTATACTATTCGAAAATCCGACATTCATTTTGCATTTATATACTTACCTTAGAAATTTTCAAAATTATTTATTCATTAACCTATAATTTATTAAAAAAATGAAACCATTTACAAAACTTATTTTAATGGGAATTCTCGTTTTCAGTTTATTCAATATAAACATAAGTGAAAACGGAATTTCTATAGACACAAAATCTGTCTTAGCACAGCAGGACAATTCTGTATCAAATTCAGCATGGACAGACAGAGCGGACATTGTTATAAATGACATTACAAAAGTAATGCCTCAGAAATACAGATATCTGAATTTAAATCTGAATTCATTCAGAAATATTATGACAGCAGCCCCGTTTGAATTTACCGACAGAGCTGTGGCGTCTCCGATGGTGATCGAGTTACCACATCCAGACGGCGGCATGTCAAAATTTTATGTAACAGAATATTCCATGATGGAACAGGAACTTGCAGATCAATATCCCGAAATGAAAACATATAATGTAAAAGGAATTGATGATCCTTATGCAGTCGGAAAGATAGACTTTACTGCCTTAGGATTTCATGCAATGGTACTGACTCCAAACGGTGATTATTTTATTGATCCTTTAAGTATGGATAATACTGAAAATTATATCAGTTATTTTAAATCGGATTATCTGAGCACACAATCATTTGAATGTCTTGTGACTGAAGTATCAGAAAACGCAGATCTTATAAACAGTTATAATTCAGATCTGACAGGTCAGCAGCTCAGAACATACAGACTTGCATGTGCAGCGACGGGGGAGTATACTGCATTTCATGGCGGTACTGTAGCTCTCGGACAGGCAGCAATAGTTACAACAATCAACAGAGTGAATCAGGTGTATGAGCGTGACCTTTCTGTGAGAATGGAATTAGTTGCAAATAATACGTCAATAGTTTATACAAACAGTGCTACAGATCCATACACAAATAACAACGGCGTGACAATGCTTGGACAAAATCAGACAAATTGTGATGCTGTGATCGGGTCTGGAAATTATGACATCGGACACGTATTCAGTACAAACGGAGGCGGTGTAGCTGGACTTGGAGTTGTTTGCGTTAGTGGCAGTAAAGCCAGAGGTGTAACAGGAACTTCCAGTCCAGTCGGAGATCCTTTTGACATAGACTATGTCGCACATGAAATGGGTCATCAGTATAAAGGAAATCACACATTTAACGGAAGTACAGGAAGCTGTTCAGGCGGTAACAGAAACGGATCCACAGCTTGGGAGCCGGGAAGCGGCAGCACCATTCAGGCATATGCAGGGATCTGCAGCCCTCAGGATCTTCAGTCAAACAGTGATGCTTATTTTCATACCGGCAGTGTGATTGAAATGGCAGCATATACTCAGACAGGAAATGGAAATTCATGTCCTGTTACCACTAATACCGGTAATACTCCACCAACAGTTACTGTTCCGGCAGGTGGTTTTACAATTCCGATCAACACACCTTTTGAACTTACAGGTTCTGCAACTGACGTTAACGGCGATGCAATTACATACTGCTGGGAAGAATTTGACCTTGGTGCTGCAGGAGCACCAACTGCTCCTGTAGGAAATGCACCAATCTTCAGAAGCTTTTCACCGGTTACATCACCGACAAGGATTTTTCCAAAACTTGGAGATCTTTTAAATAACACTTCAACAATCGGAGAAATATTACCGACTTATACAAGAAATTTAAATTTCCGGTTAACTGCAAGAGACAACAGACCAGGCGGCGGGGGAATAAATTACAATACTACGCTGCTCGCATTTGGAGTAACCAGTACAGCGGGTCCATTCCTTATTACTTCACCTAATACAGGAGTCAGTTGGAATGCAGGAGCACAGACTGTAACATGGAATGTTGCAAATACAACTGCCGCACCTGTAAGCTGTGCGAATGTGGATATTTTAATGTCCACTGACGGCGGAAATACTTTTCCTACAACACTTGCAGCAAACACACCGAATGATGGTTCTCAGTCTGTTACAATTCCTAACATAGGTTCTGCAACTGCAAGAATAAAAGTTAAAGCAGTAGGAAATGTATTCTTTGATATTTCAAATGTAAATTTTACAGTAGTAGCAGGACCATCTGCACCACCATGTGAAGATTTCACTACTGGAACTTTCCCGCCACCGCCTTTTACAATTGAATTTACGGGAAATAACTACTGGTCAAGAAATACTGTTTCGGCTTACGGAATTGGAACAGGATCAGCTAAGTTTGATTTTTATAGCGCAAGTAGCAATGAGCAACAATCAATAGTATCTGATAATTTTGCTGCAACTGTTTCAGGAGATTATATTACTTTTGATGAAGCTTATGCACCTTTTACAGAACCAGGCTTTGGTCCTGATACTTTATTAGTCGAAGCATCTAGTAATTCGGGAGGTTCTTATACGATTTTGGCTACTTTGATCGGAAGAGAAGATGGAACAGGTGAATTGAATACTGCGCCGGCAATTGTCAGTGCTTATACACCTGCTAATTCAGAATGGGCTTCTAAATTATATGCATTACCTGTTGGAACAAACAAGATTCGATTAAAAGCTAAGAGCGGTTATGGAAATAATCTTTATATTGATAATCTATGTGTACAGTCTCTTCCTAATGCTGTAGTAATCGGAATCGGAAATACACCACAGGGATTTTACAGTGGTACACCAAATATTTACTCAGGTATTCCTGATTCCATAAATATTTATTTACACAGAACTGATTTCCCGAATATCAAAGTGGATTCTGCTTACATTTCTTTATCAAATTTCTGTGAAACCTATCCGGTTTTTTCAAGAGCTATTTCAGGAAATTATTATATTTCTGTGAAGCACAGAAACAGCATTGAGACCTGGAGCAGATCAGGAGGAGAAGCTTATACAAGAGGTGATGGAAGTTTCTATTTTGATTTTTTGGCTCAGAATAATGCATATAATAATAATCAGTTTCAGATCAATCCTGTAAATAATTTATGGGGAATGTTTGGCGGAGACTGTAATCAGGACGGTGTGATTGATCTTGATGATCTCGCAATAATTGACAATGATGCTTTAAACTTTGTTGGAGGTTATATAGTCTCAGATCTAAATGGAGATAATTTTGCCGATATAAATGATTATGCAATTGCAGACAATAATGCGTTTAACATAGTAGTTGTACAGACACCTCCCGGAGCAGCACCACCGCCGGCTGAAGATAAAAATGTAAATCCTGTTTTCAAAACTGATGAGGAAAGAAATAAATATGAACTTTCTCTCAGACTTAGTAAAGAGAATATTGTTAAAACTAAAGTCAAACAGATTGCAAATCCTGAACTAAATGAAGTTCTCAAACTAAGAAGTGAAAGAGATAAACTTAAGACCGCACCTGTAATTAAAAAGACTGAAGTTCAAATTAGCAATGTTAACAAGACTCAGGAAAGAAGAAGATAGACATTTCCTTTTCTGATTTAATCAAAGATTTATTTATAAAGCCGTGTAGAATTTTCTTCACGGTTTTTTTTATTCAGAACTTTACCACAAAGGCACGAAGACTCAAAGTTAAAAACGATTAAAACAAACTAATCAGAACACTTGTGTTATAGTTGTAATAGTAACTATTTTGGATTAAGATAATTTGAGATTCTGGAAACGAGCATCTTCCGGTTTGAAGTAAATATCGGTCTTTGAGTAAATTCAGTTATTAACTATTAACTATTAACTATTAACTATTAACTAACTAAGTTTATTTAATAAGAGCCATTTTCCTTACTTCAGAATATTCACCAATTTTCAGTTCATAAAAATATATCCCGCTTGAAAAATTACTTCCATCAAATTCAACAGAATAACTGCCGGGACTTTGATTTTCATTTACTAACTCAACAACTTCATTTCCCAAAACATCATAAACTCTCAGATTAACAAACTCGTAACTTGTAACTTGTATCTCGTAACTGATTTTTGTTTTTGGGTTAAATGGGTTTGGAAAATTCTGATAAAGATTAAAAGAAAGATAATTTGAAATATTGTATTCATTTAAAATGGAAGTAGAAGTTCTGTCATACTTGTAGATGGTACCGTGTATTCCACATGCATATCCGTAAGTAGTATCAGGAAAAGTAACATCAAATAATGCTGAGCTGTCTAATGTATAAAAAGAATTCCATGTGTATCCTGAATCTACTGACAAGAGAAATTTTTCTGAATAGCTACCCGTCATCCAGCATTCGTAAGGAGTTCTGAAGCTAACACCGGTAGCTAGACCAAATACCCCGAGAGTATCATAGTACCAGTTTGTTCCTGTGTTTGAAGTCCTTGCCAGACTTGAACCAAACTCGAGATCACCACCGGAGATCACTGCGAAATTAGAAGAATTCATTGAAATATCAAAGAATGGCTCAGGTGCTATTTCAACACCTCTCCATACAAGTCCACCATTTGTAGTTGACCACACCAAACCTGCAATATCCCTGAATCCGCCGCAGGCATACCCTGTATTCTGATCATAGAATATAATTTTATTTACAGGCAGGAGGAATATAAGATTACTGTCGATTTGAGTGGGATTCCAAGTGAGACCTCCGTTTGTAGTCCGTTGTATAGAAGAAGGTATTCCTCCCAGAAATCCTGTGTTTGCATTTTGAAAATATACAGTTTTCATATAATTATTTGTATCAGGATACATGGATCTGTTCCAGATATTTCCACCATCGGTTGTAGATAAGATAATAGTACCAGGGAATGATGTGCTGTCGGGAAAAATTTCCAGTGCCAGAGCCCAGCCAGTCATATTATTTAGAAAGAAAATATCTTCAATATTACTGTATATACCGGTGTTTTGTATTGTCCAGGTATTTCCACCGTTATCAGTTCTTATTATTGTCCCTGAGTCACCTGATATCCAGCCTGTTTCAGCATTTATAAAAAAACAATTTCTTAGTTCGACGCTGACCGGACTTCCTATCCTGCTCCAGTACTCCTGAGAGGTAGCTGATACTATTGCAATAAAATTAAATAAGACAATTGTAAATATTAATACTGGATACATATTATAAGGACGACAAGAATTCATTTTGAAAAATCTAAAAATTTTTAAAATTAAATTAAACTAAATTAAATTAATAAGGTAAGTATAAAAATGAAACAGTAATTTTTTTCAATTACAATAAAAATAGACTTGAATATTAAAACTAAATTAAATAAATATGTGATAACAACTAACAAACTTCCCTAAAATTAATAAAAAGGACTTTTACAATGAAAACAAAATTACTTGTTTTAGTAGCTTTAGTAACATTTTTATGGATTTTCAATTCGGGTTTTTCTTCAAATGATGAAGATCCGAGATGGAGTAACCATCCAAGTACCAGGATTGACATTAATCCGGTAGGAACTTATGCAGCATTACCGGAAGGCGATAACAGAAATTTCAGTAATGAAACCAGAAACATTTCTACACCACAGGGTGTATTTGCAGTAGGACCAACTTTCAGAGTTCATCCGACTACAACACGAACTCAAAGTGAAACTCCGATCACCCGCCATCCAACTAATTCCAATATAATGTTTGCATCTGCCAATACATATAATGTAGGTGGTGCTACAACATTCAGTACCGCTCATTATGTTACTACAGACGGCGGCGTATCCTGGTTTGGAGATGATACAACTGTTTTTAATTTTGGAGATCCTGCTCCAATGGTCATGCACACCAACAGGCTCATTATATCTTTTATTACAAGTACAGGGTCAATGGGTGCTTCATATTCAACAGATTTAGGAACATCATGGTCCGGTGTTGTAACATTTCCCGGGGCTACTACAGATGCCGATAAAAATCTTTCTGCAGTTGACGGAACTCCTACCAGTGCTTATTATGGAAGATTATATACAGTTTATACAGAATTTGGCGGAGCTAATGTAAACAGAATCGTGGCTACATATTCAGATGATGGCGGTGTAACATGGTCAGCTATTCAGCCGATCAGTCCGGTACCTTCTGCAGGTCATCATCATCAGGGCTGTGATGTGACTGTAGATATTTTTGGATGGGTAAGAGTTGTATATGCAAACTGTACAACAAACGGACAAAACTCTACAGAAGATTATTTAGGGTGGGCAGAATCCGGAACAGGCGGTGTTTCCTGGGCTGATATGTCAGACACAAAAGTAAATACAAACGGAATCAGATCTTCAGACCTGCTGCCTTCACCACCTGCAGGAGTCATTAGGATGAACGGATTCCCGAGAATAGACGGTGATAAAACCTGTATAGATGCTTCTAATGGAGATGAATATGTAGTTATGGCAGAAAAGAATTTTGCACCTGCTCTTGATAATGCTGACATTGTTTTAATGAAAACTCCTGACGGAGGTACTTCATGGACAAGAGTCAGAGTAAATCAAAATGCTTCAGGCTCTTATGAGTATTGCCCTGCTGTAAATGTAGATGCTACCGGCGCAATTAATGTATGTTATTATAGTACAAGAAATACACCGACTAATGATTCTGCTGAAATTTATCTTTCAAGATCAGTTGACGGGGGATTGACATTTACAGATGTTAAAATCTCTGATCATAAATTTAAGCCATTGCCGATCACCGGTTTAGCAACCGGATATCAGGGTGATTATATCGGAATTACATCAGGTGGTGCAGGTAAAATTTTACCTTACTGGTGCGAACAGAATACATCAACAGGAGGAAGATATCAGGCTTATACTGCTTTAGTAGATATAACTCAGCCAAGACCATGTGAAGATTTTTCATGTGCCAAAGATACTGGTACTTCTACTACTGGTGTAATAACTAAGAATTTTTATGATGAGTATACAGGTACAAATTACTGGAACAGAAGATCCACGGCAAGCGCATACGGATCAGGATCCGGATCAGCAAGATTTAATGCATGGTCAGCTTCTATAGGTACAGTTCAGGCATTGACCTCTTATAATTTTTCACCTATAGTAATTGGTAATGATGTCTATTTCACATTTGATGAAGCATATGCACCTTGGTCAGGTGGAAATGTGGACTCATTAATAGTAGAATCTTCAATCAACAGCGGATCAACCTGGACAATCAGAGAAAAATTATGGGGTGGACTTGGAGCAGCAGCCGGTCCTTTAAATACTGTATTTATAGGCGGCGGACAATTTACTCCTTCTACAAGAGAGTGGAGATCAAAGATTTATAAACTCCCAATATTTACCAATAAAGTCAGGTTAAGAGCAAGAAGCGGATTTGGAAATGACATATGGGTGGATAATCTATGTGTACAAACTTTACCGGACGCAGTTGCAAATTCAATCGGACTTGCAAATCAGGGAATGTTTATCCCGATAAATCCATACTGGACTTTCCTGGATACAGTTAAAGTGTTTTTATACCGAACAGATTACCCGAATATAGCTGTTGATTCTTCAGTCGGAGTTGTAGGAAGTAATGCAGTAATTGATAATTTATTCTTTAACAAAGCTTATGTCGATGCCGATTATTACAGAGTAGTAAGACACAGAAATGCTTTGGAGACTTGGAGTAATATAGGAGTTACATATACAAGAGGCAGTGCATCACATCATAATTTTATTCAACCTGACGGGCAGGCATATGGAAATAATCAGGCTATTATAAGTCTCTCTCCATTATACAGAGGTGTATACAGCGGTGACTGTAATCAAGATGATATCATTGACCTTGATGATGCAGCAATTGTTGATAATGCTTCATTTACTTTTCAGTCCGGTTATATTGTATCTGACCTGAACGGAGATTTCTTTGCGGATATTACTGATTATACGATTATAGATAATAATTTTTTCAATTTTGTAACTTTGTCAGCACCTCCGGGAGCAGAGCCGGCACCACAACCTACAGAAGATTTAAATACTGTACCTGAACTTAATACTGAACAGGACAGAATTAAGTGGGAGCTGCATAAGAAAGTCATGAATGAGCAGGCTAATTCAATTGAAAAACAAGAGAAAGTAATGCCTGAGCTTAATGAAGTTCTTAAAGCAAGAGATCAAAGAACTAATGAAAATAAAGCTCCTGTAAGAATTAATGAAAATATGCAATCTAATACAAAGGATGCAGACAACACAAACAGTAATAATGGAACCAGGGTCGGTGAAAAATAATTAACCGGTCTTTTTTTAAAATAATTAATATAAAAGCCGTGGAGAATTTTCTTCACGGCTTTTTTTATAAGAAATTCAGTCTATGTCAGGATTGAGATATATAATCCGATTCATTTTTTTTATTTTTAAAAATTGAATTTATATGTAAGCTAATATTAGGAAATTGACTATTTGAGTAAAAAAAATTATTTTTACTATCTCAAAAAATCGTATACAAAATTAAATATTCCTTCAATTGAAGCAACGTCTGTTTTTATTGTCTAATAGTATTTATCCCATCAATATTTTATTAATTAATTTATAAATCAAACAGAAAGGAACTTATTGAAAAAGTTACTATTCATTTTACCTGCAGCATTAATATGTTTTATATTAATGACAGGTCAAAATTCAACTGAAGAAAATCCGAGATGGAATATTGATCCGCGGACTTCCGTAACTTATTCCAATGGTGAATATACCAATCCGCCATCTACAGAAATTGGAATAAAGCAATTTACATTTGCTCCGCGTACAATTATAACTCCAATAGGTGTTATGGTTGCATCACCAAACGTGAGAGTTCATCCAAGTTCAGGAAATCAGCAATGTGAAACTGACATTGTCAGACATCCAACAAATCCAAACATTATGTTTGCAGCCGCACAGAACATCATTAACTCTAATAATTTTATGAATGTCGGTGTGTATGTCACGACAGACGGCGGTGTTACCTGGGACGGAAAAGATACAATGAATGCTCCGAACCTTAATGATCAACGTGGCGACCCGGCTCCAATTATAGATAAGAATGGTAATTTTATTTACGGGCATCTTTTGAGTGTTTCAAATTTCGGAAGTCTTACCGGAATGGGCGCTAACTATTCAACTAATAACGGTGCTACATGGTCATCGACCTTTACAATTATGTCCGATGCCAATGTCGATAAAAATATGGCAGGAACTGACGGTTCACCATCCAGTCCATATTACGGAAACAGTTATATGGCATGGACTGTATTTTCAGGAAGCGCAGGTAACGGAAGAGTTTCCAGAACTACAAACGGCGGTGTCTCATGGGATCCTGTCATTACTTTAAATTCAACACCTGCCGGACATTTTGCTCAGGGACATGATGTTGCAGTAGCCCCAAACGGAAATGTATTTGTCTGCTGGACAGCTGGTAGCAGTACTTCTCCTTTCACAGAAGATTATGTCGGAATTGCAAAATCCACTAACGGTGGTGTCACATATACTGCAACAGAAAATGCTTACGATGTAAACGGAAGCAGATCAGCTTCATTCAATGGCTGGGCTATAAGAACAAATGGTTTTCCCAGAATTGATATCGACAAAAGCGGAGGAGCAAGAAATGGCTGGATCTACATCGTAGATGGTCAGATCAATCTTGCACCTGCTGGTACAGACGCAGACGTAATTCTTCGCAGATCTTCAGATAACGGAACAACTTGGTCAGCAGGTATAAGAGTTAATCAGGATGGTCTGAATAATGGAAAAGTTCAGTTTTTTCCAGTTGTAAATGTAGATGACGCCGGCGGTGTCAATGTTGTTTATTATGATAACAGAAATTTCCCATCAGTTGGAGATTCCTGCTCAGTATATATGTCAAGATCGATCGACGGCGGAACCACCTGGACAGATATGGAAGTTGCTGATCATCATTTCAAGCCAAAGAATCTTCCAGGTATAAATACGATGGGTGATTACATCGGTGTGACTTCAGGTAACGGTAAAGTCTGGCCGGTTTGGATGGATGATAAAGCAGGTACTGGAACACAGTTTAATATATGGACTACTTCTGTTGTAATAAATAATTATCCTCTGAATCCATTTAATTTAACTTCACCAGCCGCCGGAACAAAAATTACTACTTCTCCGGGCAATTTAACAAACAATAATTTTACATGGGATACTGCATCTTCGACTGCTTCTTATAAATGGATATTTGGCAGTCCTCTTGCTTCTTCGAGACAAATTTCATTAACTTCAGGAGGTAATTCATTTAATGTCACCAGCGGTGATCTTGATGCATTACTTGCAGGACTCGGAGTAAATTATGGTGATTCACTTGTAGGACAATGGGATGTATGGGCTTACAGAAATAATATTACAAATGATTCTTTAAAAGCTGGCAATGGTACTAGAGCAATTACTTTAAAAAGAGGTATACCTGCTACGATTACAACTTCGGCTGATTCATTAGTTGCTTATCTACCTATAGGTCCGAATAATACAGTTAAAAATCTGAATGTAGGAAATATTGGTCAGTTTGATTTAAACTGGACAATTACAGAATCATCAGTTGTGCTGGACAATGCAAGGACTGAAAATATGTTTAGTGCAGAGATATTAAAACAGATTGAAAACATGCCTAAGGGTGCAGCAGATATTTATCACGGACCTGAAGTGACTGATGGAATGGGCGGACCTGACGCAGGCGGATATACATGGATAGACAGCGATGAACCGGGCGGTCCGGCTTATAACTGGGTTGATATTTCAAGTGTCGGAACGCAGATAACTACCTGGACTAACGGAACTGGTGATGACGGTTCAGCAAATGTAGCTCTTCCTTTTAGCTTTGGATATTATGGAAATAATTATACCAATCTTAAGATCTGTACAAACGGCTGGGTAAGTTTTGATGTTGCTTCTACAAATACTGCTTATTCAAATGTTGCACTGCCTTCAGCTTCAGAACCTAACAATATGCTATGTGCATTCTGGGATGACCTTGATGTAAGAACATCAGGACAAGTATTCTATTATAATGATGTTGTCAATAATAGATTTATTGTGGAATATAAGGATGTACCGCATTACAGTTCAGGCGGTCCATATACTTTTGAAGTTATAATTTACTCTGACGGAAGAATATACTTCCAGTATCAGAATATCGGTACTGTAAATAATTCGAATACTGTCGGAATTGAAAATTCAACAGGCACAATTGCATCTCAGATGGTTTTCAATAATATATATGTACACAATCTATTGGCAATAAAACTTGAAAAAGGAATTGCATGGGTTGATGAATCTCCAATTGCAGGTACAGTTAATCCTTTGTCAAATCAGAATGTGAATGTAACATTTAACAGTACCGGTCTTTCGGCAGGAGTATATACAGGTGTTTTAAAAGTAAATTCAAATGATCCATCTACACCGGTAAAAAATGTTAGTGTCAAATTGATTGTTGGACAGACAGCTCCGGCACAGATCACTCTTATTAATGAAGGTTATTTAAATTTATCAAATAAATTAAATATTAAAGATACAGTAAGAGTATATCTGAGAAATACTTCACCGCCTTATGCAATTGTCGATTCGGCAAAAGGTGTAATTGATTCAGTTAATTTCACAGGTTCATTTTTATTTGCAAATGCTTCATCGGGTACGTATTATATTCAGGTGAAAAGCAGAAATTGCATTGAGACATGGAGCAAGTCCGGTGGTGAAGCATATAACTCTGGATTCTCATTGGTATATAATTTCACAACTGCATCATCACAGGCATATGGCAGTAATTTAAAGCAGTTAAATTCAAAACATTGTATATATAGTGGTGATGTTACACAGGATGGATTAATTGATCTTTCAGACCTTCAGAATGTTGATAACAGTGCATACAATTTTGCAACCGGATATGTCACTGATGATTTAACAGGTGATTATGTTGTAGATATTTCAGATCTGACAATCACTGATAATAATGCATTTAATTTTGTCACAAAGAGCGTACCTCCAGGTGCAGTACCTGAATTAACTAAACCAATTATCAGAGAAAATGCTGCAAAACAAACTGTTCTTGACAATTCAAAATATTACAAAAATTTGCTTCCGGGATTTTAATAGAAGGTAATATAATTGTTTTTAAAAAGCCGTGATTGAAAGATTACGGCTTTTTTTATGTCAAAATTATATTTAATTATTTTAATAATTCTTCGATATAAATCCAAAAAAATTTTATATTCCTTTGAAATTAAATAAGTAAATAATATTCAATGTTTACTTAATTATATTTTGTTTATTATTGCAAAAGGCCAAAAGTATCAACCCCAAAAATTGATTTCTTTTACTGTCATAATATTTAACATAGCCGGATTTCCGGAAAAATTATTTCATAAATAAAGAAGATTTTTTTAAAAATTCTTTCTTATTAGTGGATTACGTTTAAATATAATTTAAAGAATTATAACCCGATGAATTTTAGAAAAATTATTTTTTCTATTTTATTATTTTTTACATATACGTCTGTATCTAATTCGGCAGTTCCTGAGTTTTTACTTAAACTTACTAACAGGACCTACTTGTCCTCTGACAGAGGATATTTCGATATAGTGCTGATCAATACAAATTTTCAAAGTTCTGAACTCAGATATTCTTCAGGAAAATATGTTATAATTCTTGACCAGTCATTTCTACCGGACCATTTAAATTATGTTTATTCTAAAGACACAGCTACCTATGGAACTGAAAGAATACCTCCTGTTAATGTTGGAGAATTGATCAGAACCGGTGATACGCTTATAATAGGACAAGGTCAGATATTTCCCTTTGGTACTGAACCGATGATCTCTCATGATGGAGGTACTTTGATCGCCAGGATCAAATTCAGGAATCCTGATCTTTATCTGAATTCCTGTCTGTTTGAGGAACAGTTTGTCTGGAAAAAATATTCACCCGGAAATTTTACTGAAATATTTGCAAACGTATCCGGAAGCATAGTGAGATTACAAAATTCAGTGAATTCTTTCAGTACATATGATCTATGCACGGATCAGTTCTGTTGCATGAGTGTACCACTTACACCGCCTGTCAGAACATTTCCATTAAATAATTCACTAAATAATTTTTGGCCTGTAAAGTTTGAATGGCTAAAAGGATTTCCTGTGAATTATTCTGCAAATTTTCAGGTCGCAACGGATTCTCTATTCTCAGATATTTTAATTAACGAATATATGGAAAGACCTGACGGAATTGATCCGGTGAAATTTTTTACTTCAGATCTTGAATTTGGTACTGATTATTACTGGAGAGTAAAGCAGGGGGGCATTCCTCCTCAGGGTGCTTATAATGAATCATGGAAATTTACTACAGGAATTCCATCAATTACACTCAGACTAAAAGTAATTCCCGAATCCATAATAAATAAATTTAATTTCTATCCTTTTAAGTTAAAAGTTTATCTCAGGAATTCTTCCAGTCCATACGAAATAATAGATTCTACAGAAGCTTTTATAAAAAATCATAATTTCTTTTCTGAACTTTATTTTATGAATGCAGTCAGTGGAAATTATTATATAGTACTTGATAATGGTAAATATCTTGAAACTTGGAGCAAAGCAGGCGGAACAACATTATTGTCTCATAATTTAAATCAATATGATTTTTCCAGTCATCCTTCACAGGCATATGGAAATAATCAGACATCAGTCGGAGACATAAATTGTATTTATAGTGGTGATTTGAATAATGACGGATTTATAGATCTTGAAGATATTAGTATAGTAGATAACGGAGTATTTAATTTTATTAAAGGGGAATCAATAACTGATCTCAATAATGATTTAATTACAGACATTGAGGATTTTGCAATAGCAGATAAGAATGTTTTTAAAATTGTAAATCTAATATCTCCTTCAATGCATTGAGAATCAAGAAATATAAAATATTTATAGTTTTAAAAAATCTATAATTGCAGATTAAGAATTTATATCCTCATCTCAGAAAGTTCTTTAAATAGTTTTAATTCTTTCTCATTTAGATTTACAGGAGTTTCCACAATAATTTTTGCATACAGATCACCGAATTCATTTGTCTTTCCGTATCTCGGCATTCCTAATCCCTGAAGTCTTAAAACTTTTCCGCTTTGAGCTTCCTTTGGAATGTTTAAATTTATATTTCCTTTAAATGTTTTCAAAGATGCTTTGCCTCCAAGCACTGCAGTATAAAGATCGACTTTTACATCTGAATAAAGATCATCACCTTTCCTTTCATAAACCGGATCCTGAAGCACATGTATTGTCAGCAATAAATCTCCGGAACTTCCGCCACTGACTCCCTTTCCTCCTTTCCCGCTAAGTCTTAAAGTCTGTCCGCTGGTAATACCTGGTTTTATTTTTAATTTGATCGACTGACCGCTTAGATCAAACATTTTTTCAGTACCTTTGTAAGCATCTTCAAGAGAAATACTCATTTCGGCACTCAAATCTTCGCCGCGCATATTTGCCCTTCCTGCACGTGATCTTCCACCTCTTCCGGATGAACTGAATCCTCCTCCTCCAAATAATGTTTCAAAAAAATCCGAAAAATTTGATCCGCCAAATGAATCTCCCTGATCTGAACCGTAAGAATATTGTGTATAACCGCTACCCTGATTTGCATATTGTGACCAGTCAAATCCCTGATCCTGAGCACCGCCTGACTGTTGGTGATATTTCCAGTTCTCTCCAAGTTCATCATATTTTTTCCTTTTATCCTTATCACTTAAAACTTCATTGGCTTCATTGATCTCTTTAAATTTTTCCTCAGCTTCTTTATTATCTTTGTTTTTGTCGGGATGATATTTTAGTGCTAGTTTTCGGTATGATTTTTTAATTTCATCCTGTGTTGCATTTTTTTTTACACCTAAAACTTTATAATAATCTTTATATTCCATTTACTTAATTAATTATTTTTTTCTGAAAAGAATTATGATCAGAACTGCAGTTAAATCTAAAAGCAAACCAACAGCCCCAATGAGAAAGCATTTATAAATTTTATTTTTCCCTGAAAGAGAATTGTCTGATAGCTCTAATAATTTTTTAGCCTGAAAGCCTGAAGTAAAAGCGATAATAGAACCAATTCCAAAGATCCAGATAGATCCAAATATAATTCCTCTGTTAACTAATCTGCTGAATTCAGTTTGCATTTCTGCCTTTGTCATAAATTTTTTAAAATTAAAATAGATTTAATAGATTTATTTATCAATGAAAAGTAAAGTAGTTATAAATTTAAAATATTTCACATTCGTCTGAACTGTTTTATCATAAAATTAGATATTTACAGTTTTAACTTTTTGGGGAGAGTTCCCTTAATAAAAAATCATGAAGGCTATTTCTTAATTACCAATAAAATTTCCGCAAGTGAAAATTGCCGGAGGTGTATTTGAAACGGAGTTTCAATTTCAAGTTCATATCCAGACTAAAGTTTGGATACGAACTGGAATGTTGTCAAATAACTGATGATTCACTGTATTATTAAAAGTTCTCAAAAGAAATCAAATTAGGCGTTTTTATTATCTCAAATATTGTCTAATTTATCATGCAATTTTTAAAAAAATCTACTCAATTTTAAAATTAACAAAATAAAAAAAATGGAATATACTATCGTAACAGCGGATTCAAATAGTGAACTTGTCAAGAAAGTCAATGAAATGCTTAATCAGGGATGGGAAACTGAAGGCGGAGTCGCTATTTCTCAGGACGGTAACTTTCACCAGGCAATGATCTTGTTTGATGATGTAAGTGATGAATATGCAGAAGGTGAAGAGTTATAGTTTTTTAAGCGAAATTATTTTCTGATTATATTAATGAACTTTCCTTAAAGCTCATAAAGGAATGTTTAGTAAATATTAAATGATCAAGCACAGAAATCCCCATAATCTTTCCGGCATCTATAAGTCTTCTTGTAATTTTCAGATCATCTTCAGAGGGATCTGTTTCACCTGAGGGATGATTATGTGCTATTATAATATGAGCGGCATGTCGTTTTATGGCAGATTCAAAAGTTTCCCGCGGGTGTACCAGACTTGCAGTAAGAGTACCAACTGAAATTTCATCAATCCCAATAAAATTATTTCTAGAATCTAAAGAGATCACATAAAAATGTTCTTTAGAATAATCCGTCAATCTTGCGATAAGAATATTGAATAAAGCTTCGGGATTTGTAACGGGATTGTATTTTCTTTTATTATCTCTTAATACATTTTCTTCTTCTTTTAATTCTTTAATGATTTTTTTAGTGATACCAAAGCTTGCCAATAATTTGGAAGCTTTAGATTCACCGAGACCTTTGAATTTTGTCAGGTCTTCAAGTGAAGCATCCATAAGCATAGAGAGTGATCCAAATCTGACGAGTAATTTCTGAGCTATAGAAATCACAGATTCACCTTTAGTACCGGTATTTATTAACAGGGTTAGTAGTTCAGCGGAAGAAAGTTTTTCTGCTCCAAATTCTCTTAATCTTTCTCGTGGTCTTTCTGAAAACGGAAGATCATTTACTGAAATTACATCCAAATCATCTGAGCTTTTCATCATTTTCATATTATTCTTTTTAATTTTTTGTTAGGATTCTGAGCAGTTATAGTCGGGATGGGCAGACTCGAACTGCCGGCCTCACGCCCCCCAGACGTGCGATCTAACCAACTGATCTACATCCCGTTCATTATACTGTCTGATTATTTCTTAGAATAGTTTGTTCAGTCCTTTTTTAATTGTACAGCAAAAGACATTTCAATATGAAGATTTTGTAAAATTAAATCAAACCTTTAATCTCTGACAATTTATTTTACATCTGAATTATCAAATCTTGCAAGTAATTTTGTATCTTTATAAATATATAGCTGATCATCTTTTATTTTATAAGAATCAGAATTCACAAAGATATTTATATATTTTTTTTCAAGATCCATAAAAGACTCACATAATTTTTCGGTTGCAACAATGTTTTCAAATTTTAATTTTTGTTTTTCCTTTTTGAATATAAAACTGAAATCATTGCATCCACCGAATCCGGTAGCTTTGTTTTCTGATTTCGAAAAAATTATATATGGTTCTTCCTTGCTGTCGGGTGTATATACTTTAGAATCACTGAAAGCTCTGAGTACCCATCGGGTCTCATAAAAAGCTGAATTTGAATTATTGTTTCCCGCAGTCGAACATGCAGAAAAGAATGTTAACGAAATCAATAACAAAGCATTGAAAATCCTGATCAAAATAGTAAGTTTAAATTAAGGTGACAATCTGTTTATATTCCAGATATCCTTGTCTTTAGAATATTGTATTCTGTCATGAAGGCGGTTTTCCCGTCCCTGCCAGAATTCAAATCTTACAGGTATTAATCTGTAACCTCCCCAGTGTTCCGGTTTAGGTATATTCTGATCTATATATTTTTTCTTTAATTCTGAAAATTTAGATTCGAGCAATTCTCTGTTTTCAATAATTTTGCTTTGCTCAGAAACAGCCGCTGATATTCTGCTATCAAATGGTCTGGAATTAAAATAGATAACAGATTCTTCTGATGAAACTTTTTCAGCAACTCCTTCGATCAGGATCTGTCGTTCAAGTTCTTTCCAGTAAAATAGTAAAGCTATATTGGGATTTTCGCTGATCTCTTTACCTTTTCTGCTGGAATAATTTGTGAAAAATACGAATCCATTTTTATCAAATTCTTTTAAAAGGACAGTTCGCAAAGATGGAATACTTGCTGTTGAACTGGTTGCAAGAAACATTGTATTTGCTTCCATAGAATCGAGTTTTAGTGCATCAGAGAACCACTGATCAAACTGTTCGTAGGGATTACTTTTTATGTTATCTTCAGTTAACACTTCTACAGAAAATTCTTTTCGGAGTTTGTACAAATTTTTCTTATCCATAATAAAATATTAGTTTAAATAAGATAATTATTCTGAGTTTGAGAATTAATGACAATAATTTTATAAAAGAAATGGATCAGAGAAGATTGAAAATAACAGAAGTTAATTTTCGGGAGATATTAAAAAATTTCTGGCTGTGTAAAAATGATAATTGAAATTTAAGTCAGTACTATTAAATATTCCGATTATTTCAAAAGGAGTATAACAGAAAAATTTCGATTTAAGGTAGCAGATTAATATTCGCAAATTAGGATAAAAACCGTTTAAACGGTTTTTATCCTTTGTGGTAATTTCGAAAATTGAAATGTTATGTGTTTTCTAATAATCATTTCATAGAAAAATAACTTCCAGTTGGATAGAGAGATTTTCATGATTAAATTCATATCGACAGATAAAAACCGTTTAAACGGTTTTTATCCAAACCCACTAATTCTCCCACTAATGCCAAATTAACTCTATTCAATTGATTTATCACATCTTTATAAGTAATTTGTTAATCAAAATTTATTAACTCTATTTCTGATTTCCTTTTGTCTTCCGATAAAAAAAATTTATCCGTTCTCGAAGTTGACAGCGAATTACTCGATGATATTACTGAACTTATCCATGAGAAATCTGATGCTGCTCTGCTAAATATTCTTACCGACCTCTACGATTTTGATATTGCCGTCATTATTGATAATCTTAAAAATGACGATGATTCTGTTTATCTTTTTTCTTTACTAAATGATGATACTGCCAGCGAAGTCATTCTTGAAATTAACGACGACAGAAAAGATTATATTACTGAAAAATTAACCGGTGAAAAAATATCAGGTATCGTCAGTGAAATGTATTCAGATGATGCTACTGATTTTGTATCTGAGCTTGATGAGGATAAAAAAGATGAGGTTCTCGAAAATCTTGACAAAATTGATAAAGAAGATTACGATGAAGTAAAAGAACTGCTTAGCTATGATGAAAATACTGCAGGCGGTATCATGGCAAAGGAATACATTTCAGTTCATGAAAACTGTACCGTCATGGAAGCAATAAAAGAAATTCAGGATCAGGCGGATGATGTAGATCAGTTCTATAACCTATGGGTGGTTGACGATCATAATTATCTCAAAGGTATCATCTCTCTTAAACGTCTGATCATAGCTTTAAAAGAACCGGATTCACTGATCCGGGATGTTATGAATTCAGATGTAATTGCTATAGATGCAGGTACTGATCAGGAAGAAGTTGCAAAAATTTTTCAAAGCTATGACCTTGTTTCAGCACCTGTGGTTGACAATCATAATAAAGTGATCGGAAAAATTTCAATCGATGATATTGTCGATGTTATCGAAGAAGAATATTCTGAAAATGTAGCTAAGATGGCAGGTACAGATGCTGAGGAACTGGAGAAAAAGTCTCCGTTCGAAATAGCTAAACTCAGACTGCCATGGCTCCTGATAACTCTTCTCATAGAATTTATTGCAGTTTTTATCGTGCAGTTACATAATGAAATTATAGAAAAAATTATTCTGATCGCTGCTTTTATGCCGATCATATCTGCTATTTCCGGAAATACCGGTCTTCAGTCAGCAGCTATTGTAGTAAGAGGAATGGACACAGGAAATATTAGTATCAGTAAATGGTGGGTGCCGCTCCTAAGACAATTTAAGACAAATCTTCTTATTGGATCTGCAGTTGCATTAGTAGTCGGATTACTTGGCTATTTAATGAGTGATGTTAATAAATTAAAATTCGGTGCTACAGTTGGAATTTCAATGTTCATATCTATTAATATTGCAGGGATCATTGGAACTATATCTCCTATGATATCAAAAAAATTAGGCTTTGATCCGGCACTTACTTCCGGACCTTTTGAAACAGCATTTCAGGATGTGATTGGAATTTTTATTTTTATGACAGTCGCAACCTTTTTACTCACATATTCTTAGTGTCAATTGTTTAGTTCTTTAAGAAAAAATTTTAGTTATTTGGAAATCCCTGATGTTACCAATCAGATATTCCTTATTTTACTCTCAGTAATTTTTATTTTCTCTTCGGATAATTTGCTCCTGTGTATCCTAATTCCTTTGTTGAATCTATCACTCTGCATTCTTATTATTTATTTTGTTTCGCATTATGAAAGGAAAAATGAAATAGAAAAAAGAAAAAGATCATGGACAAGATTTCTTAGATTCTGGTATCCTTCATTTATGATACTTTTTTGCTTTAAAGAAATTTATCTGATAATGGTTGGATTTGATACGAGACTCTATGACCTTGAGCTGATCAAGATCGATCAATGGTTATTTGGAGTAAATCCGACAGAGTATTTATATAGGTTCAATAATCCTTATCTTGTCGAATTATTACAGATCGTCTATGGACTATTTTATTTAATGCCTGTCATATATGCTATGGAGCTTTATCTCTGGCACAGATATGAAGAATTAAAGTATGCTATATTTGTAATTTTTTTAGGATTCTATCTCTCCTTTCTCGGATATATAATCTTTCCTGCCATTGGTCCCAGATTTACTCTGCATGAATTTGCAAATATGAATATTGAAATGCCCGGTATTTATTTTGCGGAAATTATAAGAGGACTTATTAATTTCGGGGAATCAATTCCTAAGAATGTTCCCGATCCTGAACTGTATGCTCAGCGTGATGCATTTCCTTCTGGACATACAATTATCATTATTCTCATTACATATCTTTCACATAAGATAAAATCGAATTCATTTTATTTCTATCTTCCGTTTTCAATTTTAATGATCTTCTCAACCGTTTATCTCCGCTATCATTATGTCATAGATCTTATTGCAGGGATTCCGTTTGTTCTTTTTACAATTTTTATTGCGAACAGATTATACAAAGGTAAGATCACTTTTGGAAATAAACCTCTTAGAAATAACGGACTGTAATTTCATCCGCTACAGAATATCCTTTTTCATTTAATTTTATTCCTGTCTCTGTAGCAACCGCATAATTTTTTTCTAAAAGTTCGTAAATCGAATTTTTATAAAGAACTTTAAAATCTTCTTCAAATATTTCCTCGAAATTTACAAAGTCTATCCCTATGCTTCTTAGTCCGAGCATAATATATTCAAGCTTCATCTGATCCTTTTCAGGTCTGTAACGATCCTCTGAAGGCAGTTTATTTTCTTTTAGAGAGTTTACATATTTGGAAAATGATGAAGGGTTATTCCATCTTTCGTTATAAAAAAAGGAATGAGCTGAAGGTCCCAGCCCAAGATAATTTTCATAAGTCCAGTATTTTAGATTATGTCTGCTCTCAAATCCGGGTCTCGCAAAATTTGAAACTTCATAATGTATAAATCCTTCTGACAATAATTTCTCAGATACTGAATTAAATAGTTCAGAGTCTTTTTCAGAATTATTTTTAATATCAGGATTTTTTTCTAATGATTTATATAGAAGCGTTCCTTTTTCATATGTAAGTGAATATGCTGAAATGTGATTTGCTCCTGATTCGATCGCTTTTGAAATTGAAAAAATTACGTCATCCGGATTTTGAGAAGGAAGTGAATAAATTATGTCAACGCTGATATTCTCAGTACTTTCAGCAGCTCTTCGGATAACTATTTCGGCAGATTCGGAAGTATGCTGCCTTGTGAGAAATTTAAGTTCACTGTCGATAAATGATTGTACACCAAAGCTGAATCTGTTAATCCCTGCTTTGAAATATTTTTCAGAAGCATTATTTTCAAGATCTTCCGGATTGGATTCAAGTGTGATCTCAGATGAATCACTAATATTGAAATTATCCCGGAGAATGCTTAAAACTTCAGCTACTTCTATGTCAGATAATACAGAAGGCGTGCCACCTCCCAAAAATACTGTATCAAACTTATCAGTTTTATAATTTTCAGAATGAAGAACAATTTCTTTTTTTAAAGCAGATAAATATTCAGACTTGAGTTTTGTATTTGTGATAAAAAAGAAGTCACAATAATTACAGCGCTTTCTGCAAAATGGTATGTGAATATAAATTCCTGACATACTCAATAAATAAATAGTATTTAAATTAAAAATTCCGAAGCCTGATTATTGACTTCGGAATTTTTCCAGATTAAAATTTTAATATAAATTATCTGATTATATTTCCGATTCTTTCCCACCTCGTAGTGCCAAGCAAGTCAAAGAAATTCAGAAATGATATACTTGGATCCCATGACCAGTAAATTATCAAAGCTTCTCCGACAATGTTTTCCACCGGCATGAATCCCCAGAATCTGCTGTCTAGTGAATTGTTCCTGTTATCTCCCATCATAAACAAATAATCTCTTTCTACTGTGTATTCTCCGTTCGGCAATTCCTTTTCATCGACAAACACGGCTCCGTCTCCTGACATTCTAATAGAGTGTCCTTCTTTCATGACGAACATTTTCCATCCTTCATATGTCGATGTGTCGATCTTTATTTTATCTCCAATCTTTGGAACACGTATCGGACCATACCAGTCTTCATTCCACATCTCACCTTTAGGA
>JBATSB010000037.1:0-3116 GCA_049293015.1 Ignavibacteria bacterium | reverse complement strand
GTGCAAAGCATCTTATTATTAATTGCGCTTATAATCTGATAGGAAAGCCGATTGGAATTGAAGTAGTAAGTACTGAAATTCCCGAAAAATTTTTTCTCCATCAAAATTATCCAAATCCATTTAATCCGGTTACAGTAATCCGATATGATATTAAAGAAACTGATGTTGTGAGTTTAAAAATTTATGATGTATTAGGTAGTGAAAAATCATTAATTGTAAATGAAAAGCAAAGTCCTGGAAGTTATAAAATTATTTTTGACGGAAGTTTTTTATCCGGTGGAGTTTATTATTATAAATTAACTTCAGGTAATTTTTCTGACACAAAAAAATTTGTATTAATAAAATAAAATTGTTTTGGAAATAAAATCTTAGTTTTATTAAATTGAGATATTCATAATCCAAAATTAAAATTCAAAACTAAATAACTGTTAAAATTCATTTCATTTCAGAGTTCATATTATTAATTTACCTGCATGCTTAAAAAACTTCTAATTTTCTTCGGGATTATAGTATTCTTTTTCATTTTGATGAATAGTGTTATCATGCCTTTGTATGTAAAACATTCTGACACAGTCACCACTCCCAAAGTAACAGGTACTAATTATCTTGAAGCAAAAAAAGTAATTGAAGAAGCCGGTCTTGAAATTATACAAGGTGATATAAAATATGATGAAAATATCCAAATTGGCTTAATAATAGATCAGAACCCTCCTCCTGAAGCAACAGTAAAATATGGGAGAAGAATTTATGTTACTATAAGTGGAGGAGACCAGCTTTCTGAAGTTCCGAATCTTATTGGTAAATCACTTCGTGATGCAAAGTTTACTCTTGAGCAGAGAGGACTGGAACTTGGTGAAACTGTAAGAAAAAGTACAAATGATTTTCCTGAGGATTTTGTAATTTCTCAGATAGTACAGCCTGGAAGTAAAGTGAAAAGGCAGACAAAACTTGATCTGATATTAAGTGACGGACCTTCTATTGGAGATCTGAAAGTGCCCAATGTAGTAGGCAAGACGCTTGATGATGCAAAAAAGCTAATAACTGAAAGTAAACTTAAGATTGGAAAGATAACTTATCAGACCAATAATAATGTACCTCCCGGACAGATAGTAGATCAATATCCTAAGTCAGATAAATCGGCAAATGAAAGTACTTCAGTTGATATTTTTGTGGCGAGAAAAAAGGTCATAGAAGAGCCGGAAGTAATTGATGAAGATAATTCTAATAAGAAAGAAAATGACCCGCAACTGAAAAAAGAATCTGACACCAATGCTGATGAAAATAAATCTGACTCTGAAAAACCGTTAATTAAGAAGGATAAAAGTACAGATACTAAAGATAAACCATCAACAAATAAACCCGATAAGGACAAATCTGACACAAAAGAAGATACTAAGAAAAATTCACCTGATACTAAGTCTACTGAAGATAAGGGAGATGAAATTCCGAAATAATTTCACTTAAACAATAATGAAAAAAATACTTCCTTCCATTCTTGCTGCTGATTTTTCTAAACTCGGTGATGAAATAAAAGAAGTAGAATCATACGGGGCAGATATCATTCACTGTGATATTATGGATGGACATTTTGTGCCAAATATTAGCTTTGGTCCTAAAATAATATCAGACATAAATAAGATCACTGATCTGCCATTAGATGTTCATCTGATGATTGACAATCCGCAAGATTTCATTGTGAAATTTTTTGAAGCAGGTGCGGATATGATTTCAGTTCATTATGAAAATAATACTCATCTCGACAGAGTTATACAAAGCATTAAAGATCTCGGAATAAAAGCCGGAGTTGTGTTAAATCCTGCGACGCCAGTTTTTATGCTGGAAGACATTCTGGGTTTGGTGGATTACGTATTGCTAATGAGTGTAAATCCGGGTTTTGGAGGTCAGAAATTTATAGATAATATACTGAGGAAAATCAGCATTTTAAAAAATATGATAGAGAAAAAAGGTTATGATATTGAGATTGAAGTCGATGGAGGAATTGATCTTACAAATATTAAATTGATCTCTGAAGCAGGTGCGGATCTTTTTGTCTGCGGATCATCAATTTTTAATTCCACAGACAGAAAAGAAGTTATGTCAAAAATGCGGTCGTTAATTTGAATAAATTGATTTTAAGATTATTAATAAAATGAAGAACGTATTCTTCAATAGCGAAGTCCTCGATGCAGAAAGTAAAATAATCTCCTCTCTGAAAATCCCTTCAGTAATCTTAATGGAAAATGCCGGAAAAAATTTTACCGAAATATTATTAAATAGAATATCTGAAAAAGATTCTTCTATTAATAATGAAAGAAATTTTATTGTATTAACGGGAAAAGGAAATAATGCAGGTGACGGGTTTGTGATCGCAAGGCATTTATGTAACCAAGACTTTAATGTAACACTCGTCATGTTATTCGAAGAAAAAGAACTTCAGAGTGATGCAGCAGTTAATTTTTCAGTTCTCAAAAATTCCAAAACTATTTCAGAAAATTTAAAGATCTACAGATTTAAAAATATTTCAGATCTTAAAAAGAAGATCAGTTTTGGAAACAGTATAATTATAGATGCAATATTTGGAGTAGGTTTCCGGGGTGCGCCGGATAAAAAAATGACACATCTATTTAAATTTCTCAATCAGATAAAATCTAAAACTCTGTTTTCTGTTGACGTTCCTTCAGGTTTGAGTCATTATAATCAGGATACAGAATTATTCAAAGCTGATGTAACTATCTCAATGGGAGTGAGAAAATTCCATACACTTTTTTACAAAGGCAGAGAAAACAGCGGAGAAATTGAAACAGCTGATATAGGTATTTCAGAAAATGAATTTACCAATTTTAATATAAAAAAAACTAAAATTACAGAAGAGAAAGATGTAAGAAGTTTTATTCCTGAAAGAAAAAAGAATTCGAATAAGTATACAAATGGCAAAGTACTTGTGATCGCAGGTTCAAAGGGTCTCACAGGAGCTGTTTACCTATCTTCTGTTTCAGCTATGAAAACAGGATCAGGTGCTGTGATTGCTGCTGTTCCTGAGTCGGTGAATGACATTCTTGAAATAAAAATGACAGAGGTAATGACTCTGCCTGTTAGTGAAACAAGTGACTCTGCCC
>JBATSB010000036.1:0-35721 GCA_049293015.1 Ignavibacteria bacterium | reverse complement strand
GTTGGTGACCAAAAAGTTTATTAAATTAAACTTTAAATTCAAAATCTACTGACAAACTTTTTGGAACACCAACAGCGGCTCGAAAACATAATTGTAATGATTACCACGAAGACACCAAGGCACAAAGCATTCTGTTTTCAATGTTTTTTTCTTAGTGTCTTTGAGACTTGGTGGTAAAAATGGTGTTTTGAGACAGTCTCTTTTCAAAGGGGAGGCTGGGAAGGGTTTGCAAATAGCGACGATACTTCGCTCTTAACTTAATGCCATTGAGCGAAGGGGGTTGTTGCGGAAAGAAATAGTAAAAAATTAAATTATTTAAAATTCAGTTGATGATATATTTGAAATTAATTTTAGAGAATAAAATGACATAGATCATTTACAATCAGGCTTTAAAGCCCGATTTTACTGATATTAAATACCAAATAACACTCATGAATGGATAATTCAATTCAGATTATTTGTGTATAAAATAATTTTATATTTCTATTAAATTAAATAAAATGCCATGAAAAAGATAAAAGTATTAATAATGGGTGCTGCCGGAAGGGATTTTCATAATTTTAATGTAGTGTACAGAGACAATCCATTATATGATGTAGTAGCATTTACTGCAACGCAGATTCCGTTCATTGATAAAAGAATGTACCCGAAAGAGCTGAGCGGGAAGTTATATCCCAAAGGAATTCCAATCTATTTGGAAGAAAAATTTACAGAGCTTATCAAAAAGCATAATATTGATGAAGTTGTATTTTCATATTCTGATGTCACTTTTGAATATATAATGACACTGGCAGCTCGCGTCAATGCAGCAGGTGCTTCTTTTAAAATGCTCGGATATGATGAGACTGCCGTTAAGTCAACTAAGCCGGTAATAGCAATTGTTGCATCAAGGACCGGTTCAGGTAAAAGCCAGACTTCGAGGAAGGTCGTGGAGATATTAAAATCGAAAGGGAAAAAAGTTGTAGCGATCAGACACCCGATGCCTTATGGAAATTTAGCAAAACAAAAAGTACAGAGATTTGAAAAAGTATCAGATCTGAAAAAGCATAAATGCACGATAGAAGAAATGGAAGAATATGAACCGCATGTAGTAGAAGGAAATATTATTTACGCAGGTGCAGATTATGAGGCTATAGTGCGTGAAGCAGAAAAAGAAGCTGACATAATAATCTGGGACGGCGGAAATAATGATATGCCTTTTTATAAAGCTGATCTTGTAATCACAGTACTTGATCCGCACAGACCGGGACATGAACTTAAATATTATCCGGGTTTTACAAATCTGCTCATATCTGACGCTGTGGTCATAAACAAAATAGATTCGGCTGACCATTCTGATATAAATATTGTCAGAAAAAATATTGAAAAGTATAATCCAAAAGCTGTCGTAATAGAAGCTGCCTCACCTGTTTCACTAGAAAGACCTGAAGATGTAAAACTGATCAGGGACAAAAAAGTACTTATCATTGAGGACGGACCGACACTTACTCACGGTGAAATGAAATACGGCGCAGGAACTATTGCAGCTAAAAAATACGGAGCAAAGGAAATTATCGATCCTAAAGAATTTGCAGTAAAGTCCATCAGAGATACTTTCGCAAAATATCCAAACATCGGAAAGCTGCTGCCGGCAATGGGTTATGGTGATAAGCAGATAAAGGACCTTGAAGAAACTATCAATAAAGTCCCGTGTGATTGTGTCGTAATCGGAACTCCAATTGATCTTAGGAGACTCATAAAATTTAAAAAACCTGCTGTGAGAGTTAACTATGAGCTTCAGGAAATAGGCAGACCAACTTTAGCTGATGTTTTGAAAAAGTTCTGAATAGATATAAAGTGTTGAGTTTAAAAATTTCAATGATTTAATGTGAAAACAAAGTTGCGTCAGTGTATTTGTCCTGACGCAACCTTATATAAATTGCTGAATTAAAATTGACGATATTTTGAACAGGAGTTTTTATCTAATTTATCTCTTGAAAAAGAAATCAGAAATATCGATTCTTGACAGTTCACAATCCAACCCTCCGCAAAAAATTTATTAAAAATTCAATCCGTTTTGTCTGATTAAATTTTTATTTTACCAAATAAATATTTTATGAATGTTTTCCGATACATTTCTCAGATTCTTATTCTTGGTCATGCTTTTACATTTGCTGTTATTTTAAATGGATGTTTTTCATTAAGCATAGACAATAAGATCGAAGTCAATCCCGAAGAGGACTGGCTGATGGTCGGAGGGAATATTCAGAAGACAAATATTTCAAAATCCAAATCTACTTTAACACCTCCTTTTAATCTTTACTGGGATTTTAATGCCGACGGCGGTCTTGCGAAGAACTGTATTTCAGTCAGCGATGCAATTGTATTTGTAAACACTCTTAACGGTGAATCATTTGCCATAGATGTCTTAAGCGGTAAAAGTCTTGGCAGAACTTCAGTTATAGGTGATGCATCTTTCTCCACTCCGCTTATTAACAACAGCAGTGTCATAATCACATCTTCAGGAGATGATAAAAACAGAATTTTCAGTTATAATCTGCTCAGCGGAATACAAAAATGGAATAGAAATATTGGCAGCGTAGAATCATCTCCGATCATGGTGGATAAAGATCTGATCGTATGTTCAGTAAATAATAAAATTTACCGACTGAATCTACAAACGGGTTTTATAGTCTGGATAGCAAAGCCAAAAGATTCTTTCTATCCTTTTAATTCATTTTTCAACAGCCCGACAGTTTTCGACAATAAGGTCTTCGCAGGAAACAACAGCGGAAATATGTTTGCCTTCGACATTAATACAGGCAGACAGCTATGGAGTTACGAAACCGATGGACCTGTAACAAACGATGTGTCAGCAAAAGACGGAAAGATATTTTTTGGATCTGACGATGAATATTTCTATTGTCTTGATACTGCAGGTACACTTATCTGGGAAAATAAACTTAACACAAAATTTGTTGCTGCTTCTACTTTTTACAGAAATTTCGTAATTACTGCAGGCATAGATGGAAATGTGTATGCATTAAATATTGAAAACGGAGATGTTGAATGGACATTCAAAACTAATGGCGCAATATGGGCTACACCGCTTTGTCACAATGACATGATCTTTGTCGGATCTTATGATAAAAATTTTTACTGCATCCGTGCAGACAATGGTGAAAAACTATGGCAGTATCTTTGCGAAGGACGAGTGAGAACCAGTGCCGTGATCTGGAAGGATTATATATTTACTGCCAGTGATGATAAATACGTTTACTGTTTTTCAAATAAAGAAATGAAGAAGGAAAAATAATATGCGTATTATAATTGTTTTGATATTTATACTTATCTGCAGTACAGGTCACACTCAGCAGGACATTGCTGATACAATTGATAATAAAGTTGTGATTGACACTGCATTAATTTCTGACAGTGTCAAAACATATTCCGTAAATCTTTTATCTCTTCCCGAAAATGCTGAAATTTATAGTGACACTATACTGATCGGTCACACACCTGCATTGGATATAAAATTGAAAGAAGGAAAGCATGAACTGAAATTTATAAATCCCCGAAGCGGTAAGTACTGGCAGAACTCAAACGAGACCATTAAGTTTTATCTGAATAGCGATACGACTTTCAGCGTTAACTTTAAATATTATTATTATTTTGAAACTGAACCTTTTAATGCATCAGTGATAAGCAGTGATACTTTAATGGGATATACGCCTTTAAGAATATTTACTGATTTCAAATTAACTGACAACATCATTTTCAGAAAGAAAAATTATAATGACTTTGTATATAATATTTCGGATTATAATTTTGAGACCGGTGCAAAAATTAAAATGAAATCAAAAGGCAAGGTCAGCCTGAATGAAGGAGTTTATAAAAATAAAGGAACACAGTTTAATTCTCAAAGAAACTTACCTGCAATAATCGGATTCGGACTGGCTTCTGTGACGGCTGCATATTTTACTTACGATTTTAAGACAGAAGGCAATAAGGCATATGATGCATATTTACTGACGGGTAATCAGACGAAATTAGATGAATCCTCTACCAATGATACTTATTTTGTAATATCGCTGCTTGTGATGCAGGCTGCTATAGGCGGGCTTGTGTATTTTCTTTTTTTTGACTGAAACAACTATCCAATGATTTTACATTTTACTAATCCAGTAACCGTAACTTTTCTTCGGGTTTGATGAATAAATTCCTCCAGACAATTGTCAGAAGTATTATTACAGATCCGATCACAGCATAAACCGTCGGCACTTCACCAACTCCGATATAAACCCATATAGGATTGAGAATAGCTTCAAGCATTGCAATGATCATTGACTCGGTTGCTGAAATATATTTTATACCTTCGTTAAAAATTATATAGCTTATCCCGATCTGAAACACACCCATATAAATTAATATCAGTGTTTGTGACAAATCTATCACCAGCTTATCATAAACCATCGGAAGACAAAATACACACACAAGTAAATTACCTGCGATGATATAGATGATTGTATTCTCTGTTTTATGAAGCTGTTTTTTCCATTTGAGAAAAAGAGTAAAGAGTGCAAAGCTGATACCTGAACCGATCGCTATGAGATTCCCCTGAATGCTTGTCATATCAAGCTTTCCGAAAAAGAACATTACCATTCCGATCAGACAGAATGAAAGCGCGATCATATTTTTTTTATCGAATTTTGTCTTAAGGAAAATTGGCTCAAGCAACAGCAGATAAATCGGTGCAGTAAATTGCAAAAAAATTGCGTTGGCAGCAGTGGTAAGTTTAGTCGCAATTACAAACAATACAAGTATGAATGAATACATCAGACTGCAAAGTACGGAGATTATATCGAATTCAAACTTCAGGTTGATCTTACTTACAACTGAAATTATTATGATCGTAATTGCGGCAATAAGAGATCTGTAGAATGAGATCTGATAAGCGTCGAGAGTGAGGACTTTGATAAATAAACCTCCGGAGCTCCAGAGGAGTGCACAGAAACTGATATAGATCAATCCCTTTTTGTGAAGAGGGATCGAATCAATAATTTTTGAAAACATGTTCTGAAATTATTAGAAGCTATGGAAAAGAAAATAAGTCTGAATCTTTTTACCCGAATTCTGAATTTATTTTTTACTGTGTTTCTTTCTCACTTCTTTCAACATGATCTTTGTCATTTTTTCAAGATCGATCTTATGTTTCCATCCCCAGTCATGTCTCGCGACTTTATCGTCAATACTTTGAGGCCAGGACTCGGCAATTGCCTGACGGAAATCAGGTTTGTAAATGATCTTGAAATCAGGAATGGATTTTTTTATTTCACCGGAAAGCTCTTCAGGGTCAAAACTGATCCCGCTGATATTATAACTTGATCTGATAGTAAGTCTATCTGAGTCAGCTTCCATGAGTTCGATGGTAGCACGGATAGCATCATCCATAAACATCATCGGAAGTTTTGTTTTTGGTTTGAGAAAACATTCATACTTTCCGGATTCGACTGCATCATCAAATATTTCTACAGCATAGTCAGTCGTACCGCCGCCCGCTTCAGTTTTAAAACTTATCAAACCCGGATATCTGATACTTCTTACATCAAGACCATGTTTATTAAAATAATATTCACACCATCTTTCGCCTGCAAGTTTGCTGATACCATAAACTGTATTCGGCTCCATGATAGTAAGCTGCGGCGTGTTTTCTTTTGGAGTGGTCGTTCCAAATACGGCAATCGAGCTTGGCCAGAAAATTTTTCCTATACCGACTTCTCTTGCAAGATCAAGTATGTTCAATATACTTCTCATGTTTATATCCCACGCCTGCAGCGGCAGACGTTCGGCATTACCGGACAAGACTGCTGCAAGTAAATATATCTGAGTGATCTTGTATCTGATCACAAAGTGTATCAAACGTTTATCATCCATTACATCGAGAAGCTGAAACGGTCCGGATTTTTTTACATCTTTAGGTGCGTCTTTAATGTCTGTTGCAAAGACATTTAAATCTCCATAAACTTTTCTGAGTGCTAAGGTAAGTTCGGAGCCGATCTGACCTGCTGCTCCGATGACAAGAATTTTTTCCATTTAAAAATTATCTTTTATATCTGATTAAATAATATTGCAAAAAAATAAAAAATGTTTTTAGTTTTACTTAGGATCGAGTTTTTTAATTATCTCTTCCTGTTTTTGGATTTCAATATCTGTAAGAGGAATACCTTTTTGAATTTTCTGCTGAAGCTGTGAATAAGGCATCCATACTTCTTCAGTCTGCGTGATCTTTTCTTCATCATTAAGCCTGTCTACTTTTACGTTGAATTTTCCCTGCTTAAAAAGACCGAGAGCTTTCTGATAATTTTCTATTGAGAGATCATATTTCTGAAGTGAATTATATGCTCTTCCCAGATACATGTATGCTTCACTGAAATCAGGATTCTCTACAGTTGCATTATGAAATTCAACAACGCATTCATTATATTTTTTTTCCTGAAACAGATTTACTCCTGCGTCATAGCTTTCAACACCTTTAGTTCCGCATCCTGAAATTACAACTAAAACTAAAAGTATTACACTTAATAATATTTTTTTCATTTAAATTAATTTTTAATTCTTACAATGACATTGCCAAAACCATTATAAAACTGTTATTGCTCCTCCCCTTTGTCCAAAGGGGAGGCTGGGAAGAGTTTGTAAAGCTGAGTTTCATTCAACCTATATGATTTAACAGTTTTTTTGTTTCTATTTATTTCAGGTTTTTAATTTGTCATTTGCAATTTGTAATTTGAAATTGCTCCTCACAACAACCCCCTTCGCTCCCCCTTTTTTAAGGGGGAATTACTTCTTACTTATTCTGAAACGTGCTATTATAAATTTGATATTTATCTCTATAAAATTCACAGAAAATTTTTCTAACACTTTACTATTAAATTACTTTGTGATAAATTATTTATTATTCGTAATTCGTAACTTGTAATTTGTAACTCGTAATTTGTAACTCGTAATTCGTAACTCGTAATTCGTAACTTGTAATTCGTAACTCGTAACTTTTAATTACTTAAGGTTTCATTTACAGCTTTTACTTCTTCTTTCGGGATTAGCGCAGGCCAATATGCAACTACATCTGACGGCTTTGGTCTGCCGCCTGCAAATCCGGTAACTCCCGGAGGACCTGTAAGAATCAGAGGAGCTATTTCTTTTCCGAATCTTTCCAGCGAACTTTTATCCTGTGACCTCACTGCAAATCGAAGCACGACCTCATTCAGATCATCAAACTTTTCTGCTAACGGACCGTGACAGGCATTGTATCCCTGAAATTCAGATCTTATCTCATCAAATTTCAATCCAAGATTACTTAAACGTGTCCTCAAAATTTCATCAGCAGCTTTTGCTTTTTCAAGTGCATCTGGCCATGAATAAGTCAGTGAACCGACAGCGCTGTATCCGTCTGAGTATGACATTGAGACTTTAAAAAATGGAGTGGCAGGCAGACCTTTCACACCAAAAACTCTGACTCTGTTTTCACCGACATCTTCAAGCTGTATGGAAGTAAAATCAGCAATACAGTCAGGAGTGATATAATCTTTCGGATCGCCAATCTCATAGACAAGCTGTTCGCTGACAGTTTCAATGCTGACTCTGCCGCCTGTGTTTTCATGTTTTGTGATAATGACCTCACCGTTTGGAAAAGCTTCAGCAATAGGAAATCCGATATTCGCAAGATCAGGAATGCTCTTCCAGTCGCCGAGGAAATTTCCACCGCTCGCCTGACCGCCGCATTCGAGAATGTGTCCGGCTACAGTTCCGGCTGCCATCAGATCCCAGTCATTCATATCCCATCCGAATTCGTATATCATCGGAGCAAGTGTAAGCCCTGTGTCAGTAACCCTTCCGGTAATTACAATATCAGCACCCTGCTTCAGACATTCTACTACAGGAGCTGCGCCGAGATAAACATTTGCACTGAGAATTTTATCACGAACGGTTTTCACAGATTCACCAGTCTCCATATTTTTAAGTTCGATCCCTTTTGAAACAAGTTCATCTATATTATCAAGAATATTATCACCCTGTACGATACCGATCTTCAGACCTTTGACACCGATCTTTTCAGCAACTTTAAAAATTGCGTCTCTGCATGCAACGGGATTTACGCCGCCACCGTTTGTGATGACCTTGATATTTTTTTCTTTTATAACGGGAAGTAATCTCTCCATTAGTGGTGGAATGTCGCGTGCATATCCGAATTCAGGATCTCTGAGTTTTTGCTTTTGGAGAATGGACATCGTAACTTCGGCAAGATAATCCATCATAATGTAATCCACCGGTCCGCCGGTTGCCTGATTATAAGGAGCATCTACCAGGTCGCCCCAAAATCCCTGACCGGAAGCTATTCGTATTTTATCTTTCATTAAATTTGCATCGTTTTTTTTAGAATAAGGACAAATTAATTAAATAAACTTTGTGTAACAATTTATTAATGAATGGAAATGGGGGATTATTATGTGTCATTTTGATAAAAATCTCGAAATTACATATTGGTTTTTTCTTAGGTTATATGAATTGTCAACTTTACAGTTTTTTTATTTTTTATAATGATTGGTTATCTGAAATACTTCCGCTACACCATTAACTACAAAAAATAAAGCTCTGTATTTCTTATCTATTCTAAACGAGTATATCCCTCTCCATTGAGGTTTCAATAATTCAGTGTTTAAAGATGGATGTTTCATATCTCTTTCAAAAAGCTTAACTGATTTTATCCATTTTTTACCAAGACCATGTTTTTCGATATAATCTGAAAGATCATTTCTGATAGGAAGTATTTTCATTTCTTCTTTTTGTAAAGAGAGGATTTATTAAGTCCGTCTTCAAGATCGCTTAGAAATTCATCAGTATACAAATTTGTCTGCTTGAAATCTGATACTATTTCGTTCACAGGATCTTTAATAGCATCTTCAAAAACACTTTTAGCTAATTTTTCATAAGCTTTTGATTTTGCAACTAATTTTTTGTACTCAGATTTTGAAATTGTGATTGTTTCCATATGTTATTTTTTTGAATAAAATATTTAATATGATCTGTTATTTCAACTTATATTTGAAAAGTTTCGAGCTAGCGGTAGTTTAATTTACAGCACATTTTCATTTCAAAAGAACAAAACTTTTAACAAACCTTTCCTTTGGGGAAGAAAGAATGTAATGATAAACTCCTGAACTTAATTCACCTGACTCAAAGCTAAATTTATATGTGCCCGGTGATAAGTTATTTTTAAAAATTTCTTTTATTTTCTGACCAAGGTTATTGTAAACTGAGAGACTGTATTGATCATTAGTATAAATATCAAATCGGATCTGCGTAGTGTTATTAAAAGGATTCGGATAATTCTGGTAGAGCGAAAAACTTTCCGGGACAAGAGACGAGGTCTGAACAATATTTACTGTTGTATCCGGATTTGTAAAAGATCTTATATTGCAATAGACATCAAACGGACCATTTCTTCTGTCACTCCATACACTAATAATTTTATCCTCAAAAATTTTTACATCACTGTAATACTTATCTGTATTCAGAAATTGATCTGATACTAAATAATTATTTCCGATCTGATTTCCATTTTGACTATATCTTTGAAAATAGCATTGAGGAATGTTTGGTCTGAATTCACTCCATCCTATGATAAAATCTCCATTCGGTTTCATATTGATCCCTGCCACGCCTTTTCCGAATTGCAATGAGCTGTTTGTAACTCTGAAATTTTGACCGATCTTTATTCCTGAATTATTATATCTTTGCGCAAATACTTCACCGTGAGAATTATCAAGTCTGTTATCACTCCACGCAATTACAAAATTATTAGAAGAATCTGAAGATATTTTTGGCGCGATTTGTTGGTTTGTATTTACAAGATCATCATTTACCTTTTGATTAACCCCGACCCTATTACCAAATTTATCATAGATCTGCATATAAATATCGTCAGCATTATCCATTCCCGGAGGGCGGGTATCGTTCCATGTGATTATAAAGCTTCCGTCATTTCTGATCGTAATGTCAGGGTTTTTATGAGTATAGTTTCCTGTATCATCGTTTACTTTTTTATTGCTTCCTATTTTATTTCCACTGGTGTCAATTCTTTGATAAAGAATATCATTTTGTGACCATGTGATTATAAATTCATTAAAATTATTTACACATAATGAAGGTGCTCTATTTACTAACCCTAAAGTGTCATTTAATATTATTTCATCAGTAAGCGGAATACCATCATTATTAAAAATTCTACATTTTACTTTAGTTATTATAGTTAAATTATTGTTAACATCCAACCAGCTTATGGCAAATTTTCCATTTTTTGAAACTGCAATTCCGGGAGATAATGAAGTATCAGGATTAATATTAATTCTAAAGTTATTTCCTAAAAACAATCCTTCTTTACTTAATCTTTGACAATAAACATTGCTCCTTCCATTTCTTTCATCAGTCCATACAGATGTAAAATTTCCATATTCATCAACTCCGATTTTTGCATCAAACTGAACTTTTTTCGTGCTATCATCATTCACACGAAAATCCGAAACCAACTGAGCATTAGAATTTTGAAAAAGGAAAGTACCTATAGAAGTGTAAAAAATTAATGCAAGAAATATTTTGGCTGGAGCTTTCATATGTTGGAAATTAATTGAAAGAATTTAGAACAATTCTTTTTAAGAAACTAATTATTTTTAAAGTAGAAAAATTTGATGTGAAAATTTGATCAAGCATGTAATTCTTCTTTAATCAATAATTTAATGTTTGATTTGAAACGGAGTTTCATTACCAAGTGCTCGTTCCCAATCGGGAGATTGGGAACGAGCACTAAAAACCTGATCAATTGGAACTGATTTTTGATTGAATTCAAAAATTAAATAGTTTACTTTTATTCGTCAGTAAAAAATTTTGATCAATAATATGGACATTAAATATGAAATAAAAATACACCGAAGTGCTGAAGATAATTCTTATATAGCAGAGATTCCTGAACTCGAAGGTTGTATTGCAGATGGTAAGACTCCTGATGAAGCTTTGAAAATGCTTGAAGAAGTATATGAAATCTGGATGAGCTCTGCAAAGAAGTTTGGATCACACATTCCTATACCTAACATTTCTACCGCAGAGTCCGAAGAGCATGTGACTCTGCGGAAACAGTAATTTACTCTGCGAAAACATTAAATTTTATTTGTATCCGCTCGTTACCTAACTCCTGTTTGGTAACGCACTTGAAAATGAAACTCCGTTTCAATTAAAATTTAAAATCAAAAACTTCCTTTGCATAGTCCAAAGAACACTATACACTTTGCAAACTGCAATTTTGAAAAACACACCGGCTATCTCCCCGTAACATATTCACACTAATATCTTAATTTAAATTTGTATAAATTACTGAATTCAAATTTACTGTCATTTCAAAGTGCTGAAAAAAATCCTTACCAAAAATATTCTTCTCCTCTCGGCAGTCAGTTTCCTCACAGACATTTCCAGTGAAATGCTCTATCCCGTTATGCCGATCTATCTGAAGAGCATTGGATTTTCTGTACTGCTCATCGGAATTCTCGAAGGCATAGCCGAAGCAACGGCAGGTCTCAGCAAAGGATATTTTGGAAAGCAGTCTGACGTCACAGGTAAGCGGACTCCTTTTGTTACGATAGGATATTTCCTTAGCTCACTTTCGAAACCGATGCTTGGATTATTTGTGTATCCGGTATGGATTTTTCTTGCGCGTACAATGGACAGACTAGGAAAAGGCATCAGGACTTCAGCCCGCGATGCGATTCTTTCTTCAGAGACTTCGCCTGAAAATAAAGCAAAGGTCTTCGGATTTCACAGAGGTGCTGATACTCTCGGAGCTGCTATCGGTCCGTTCCTTGCGCTGATCTATCTCAGCATTTATCCCGAGCAGTACAGAACTTTATTTTTTATTGCTTTCATTCCGGCTATTTTAGGAGTGCTGTTTACATTCCTGATTAAAGAAAAAGAAAAAAGTGAAATTGCCGAATCACCCAAAGCATCTAAGTATAATTTTTTTGCATTTCTAGGTTACTGGAAAGAGTCTGTACCTGAATATAAAAAACTCGTGACAGGACTTTTCTCTTTTACTTTATTTAACAGCTCAGATATTTTTCTTCTGCTGATGATTAAGCATCTCGGATATTCCGATGAAAAAGTAATTTGGATATATATTTTTTATAATCTTGTATATGCTCTGACATCATATCCCGCAGGCATACTTGCTGACAAGTTCGGCTTCAGAAAAAATTTCATCGCAGGTCTGCTGATCTTTGTATTTGTATATGCAGGAATGGCTTCAGGTCCGGATCAGATATTTATATATATTCTGTTTATTGCATACGGTCTGTATGCTTCATTTACGGAAGGTGTTTCAAAAGCATGGATCACTAACATTTCACAAAAAAAAGATACAGCTACTGCGCTTGGTTTTTATACAGGACTGAACAGTCTTTTTTCTCTGGCAGCAAGTGTAATTGCTGGTTTGATCTGGTATAATTTTAATCCGGAGGCGATGTTTATGTTCTCTGCCGTTGGGACTATGTTAGTAGTTCTTTATTTTGTATTCGGTAAAATAAAATTCAGTCAGAATAAAATGACTGTGTAAATTTCAATAATTAAAATATTCATTCCTCAATACAAACTTTCTCCATTCATCATTTGAAATAAGTTTCATATCAAATTTTATTCTGTTGTAGTGATAATGAAAATTTGCACGCTTGAGTCTCCAGAGACTGTTGCCTTTAATCTGATTTAAAAAAGAGTCGGAGAAACTTTTCAGAAGCAAAGGTAAATGGAAATTAAAAATAAGTCTGAAAAGATTTTTTTTTGAATATTCAGATTTTCTGAAATTTGTAAAACCGTCGCAAATCCCCTGATTGCTGAATCTGTTGTTAAGATATTTCTGCGTCATTCGTGATCTTGGGATTATGTGCCTCGTAATGGAATCTGCTGTGTATGCAAAGTTATATCCCTTTTTCAGAATTTTTATATTCAAACCCGTCTCGCCATTTCCGATGAGTTTATCTTTTTCAATATCAGGATTAAACCCGCCGCATTCGAAAAACACACTCCTGAGCATTGCCTGATGACAACTGAATATCCCGAAGTCATGATTGGTGATTATTAATTTTTCGGGTCTGTTAATTAAACTTAAAGTGCCGTCCTGAAAATATTTCAGCAGCCATTCAGGCGGATCGAATTCCCACTTCGGCAATACTTTCCCACCGGTCACTGCTATATTGTAATCAAGATCAAAGACTTTTAAAATATTTTCCAGCATATCCGGATCCGCTATCATATCATCATCCGTAAAATATAAATACTCACTATCTGACATTTGAGCCGCTGTGTTCCTTGCAAAATGAGCTCCCTGTCTTTCCTCAAGCAAATATTTAACAGGAACTGCTGAGTCCTTTGCTATGCTCTCTACAAGTTCTTTTGTTTTATCGGTAGAATTATTATCTGCAATAATGATCTCAAATAAATTACTTGGGTATGTCTGCTCAATTAGACTTTTTATAGTAATTCCAAGTGTATCCACTCTGTTATAGGTCGGTATTATTATAGAAACTATTTTCGACATTTCTAATACTTAATTGAGGTCAGAATTAAAAAAAAATTTAGTGAGTTCACAATTAATCATTTAATTTTTCTTTTGGGATAAATGATTATATGGTTTTTATCAAAATATCATAAACAGAAGTTTTAGTAGTAATCGATATTTTTTTGAATACAAATTACCAATTGTATAATTTCAGAAATACAGATAAAATTTTACACTTTTCATGTTTTATTATTCACTACTAATCTAATCCTCAGGCTTTATCATATTCGGTTCGATGATACCGTATAAACAAACGTACTCAAACAATCCACTATTTTTGAATATATCTAAAAAATCTATTGCATCCGTATTGTATGAATATAAAGTAATTTCTATTTCACTGTACTGTAAAATTGATTTTACCGAATCAATGCTGCCGTTGTGTTTTCTAATAAAGTTGTTAACCTTGTGAATGAAATCAATGTTGTTCACACTGTCCGGGAGATAAGCTAATATTAACTTATCTTTATAATATTTTTGGTACTCACCATTATACATACCGGTAACAATTTTAGATTGTGAAAATACTGAGGTCGATAAAAATAATATAGTTATACAGATAGAGTAAAATAAAAAATTCTTTTTCATTATTATGATATTAAAATTTACAGACACTTAAATAATTTTAACTCTGTATCCGCAGAGCATGTAACTCTGCGTGAACAAAAAAATAATTTTAATTCTGTATCCGCAGAGTCCGCAGAGCACGTGACTCTGCGGTAACAAATAAGGATGAAACTTTTCACTACTAACTATTAACTATTAACTATTAACTATTAACTATTATTTTCACTTTCAAAATTTATACATTTAATTGTCTCGGCATTATTTCTAATGAAATATCCTGTTCAGAAACTTTCAGCATTTTCTCATCAAGTATGACATCTTTACCTTCGATAATACTTTCGCAGATCGCATCTATGATGAGATCTTTACCGGGTAAAAGGTGATCCAGTTTTTTGTAATCCAGATTTCCGAAATGTCCTTCACTTTTAACTATAATACCAAGAGGTACCTGCCGCTGTACGAAATATGAATAAGCATATTTCCTGGCTATTTCAATTTTATCGGGAGTGAGTGGTTCAATATCCTGTATAGTTTCAATGCATTTGAAATATTCCTCACGGGACTTTGTATCTATGGAAAATCCCTTTCCCGTAAAATGTGCTTCGCCTGCCGAGATTACCGGCTTTCCGAAAAGAGGCAGCTCTGCACCCATAGTTCCAAATAATGTGATCCCGATATCAAGTAATTTATATAAACCTAAAGAGTTGATCTCAGAATCTGACCATAAGATCCGCACATGAGATGGGATATTTGGATATCTCTCTTTCAAAAAATCATCATTTGTATAAAGACTACCGGAACCCTTTTCACCCGGATGCACTCTGATGATCCAGTTTACTTTATCATTTTTAAAAATTGCTTCGAGTGTTTCAGACAGCCACTGATTGGCATTGTCAAATACCATCTTCGAAAGATCAAATGTGAGATCCCAGTTTACATGACAAAAGAGACACACGATTTTCTTTCCTTTTTCAAAACCAAGTTTCTCCCTGAGCTGATCTTCAGTTTCAGGAAGAGTTACATTCAAAAAATCTTTTCCTTTACCTTTATTGAACCTGTGAAATATATATGAATCAAGAAATTCATTTTCCTTCTCAGTCAAAGGAACGGCTGCTCTTTTTTTCCATTCAGGTTCTGTAATTCCTCTGAATTCAAGCTTGTTCCTGTCTTTCGGAATTGTAAAATAGTGAAGAAAATCTTTGAATCCGCTCGACCAGCACAGAGTCTTTATACCTCTTATATAAGCAAGCAATACAGGCGGTGAATAATCCACATAGACACCATGTGAACTGTAAAGACTTACAGGTTTGAATTTATTTATTACTTCGTTTGCAATAAAAGTATTTACCAGTGCTGCAAAAAAATATTTTCTGTAAATGATCTCATCTTCTTTTTTAAGATCCTTAAGCTCAATTACATATCCTTTCATATATCTTATCACTGAGCTCCAGGCAAGAGAGCCGACACTTAATTCAAGAAATTTATATGCGAAAATATCTTCAATGTTAATTGTGTTTGAAAATTTAAGAAATTCGTCTTTCTTTTCGGAAGAAATATAATTACCGGCATGTGAATATTCCGCAGAATATTCCCGGCAATAATATTCCATAGCTTTGGTACAGGTCACACATTTCTTATCCCATTCTTCTACATTTTCATTTTTTTCAAGCCCTCGCTGAATGCAGGCTTCCGGAGTTCCGTCACAAATAATGAAATGAGTTTTATATCCTCTGAGATTCAATGCAGATGCAAACATCGCATTCTTTTTCAAAAGGTCAGCGAATCCGCCCATGTCCCAGACTATAATCACAGGTGAGTCTTTTGTTACTTTGGAATGTTTTTTGAGAAATTTATACAGCCTGTATTTTAAAACATTTCTTCTCTTATTGTAATCTTTAAATTTTTGATATACTTTTTTCAAACAGGTCTGAAAATTATTTTAAATTTTTATCCAAAATATTTATTTAGATTTTAATTACAAATCTAATTACTTATATAATTTTATTTATCATTTGAAATTAATATAATGCAGTCAAAAATGTCTGAAATCGTTTGGGTTACCTCTAAGACTCTAAGACTCAAAATTTAAACATTTAAAACTTAACTCAACTGAGCCTTCAATACAAACATAAAGGTTTTTTTTCGGATAGTATGTTGTGTATGATATTTATTTTTAAAGGAATAAATTTATTTCTAAACTACATAATTTAAAAATTTATTAACTATTAACTATTAACTATTGAAAGCAATGATACTCTCAGCCGGTTACGGCATTCGGTTATTACCATATACAAACAAACTTCCCAAAGCGCTTATTGAATACAAAGGAAAACCAATGATCGAATATCAGATCGAAAGACTGAAGAAAATTGGTATAACGGAAATTGTAATTAACGCGCATCATTTTTTTGATAAGATAAAAGAACATTTCAGTAAAAATGATTTCGGTTTAAAGATTACTGTCATTACGGAAAGAAATATACTCGGTACAGGAGGCGGCATTGTCAATGCAGGGAAAATTCTGAAAGGAGAAGATTATTTCATGGTAACAAATGTTGACTTAGATACTGACATGGATCTTGAAAGAATGGTGCTTTTTAATTTATCAACAGAACCATTTGCAACTATAGCAGTGCAGAAAAGATATACCGGCAGGTATCTGGAATTTAATAATGAAAGGGAAATGCTTTTAAAAGGAAGGGGAAATAATAAATCTCATAAAAATAATTTGTTTGCTTTTAACGGAATACATATTATCTCAGGCAGGATTTTCAGTGAAGTGATAAATGCAGAATCCACGGACATAATAGAAATTTATCTCAGGGCTGTCAAAAGAGGTGAAGTGGTCAGAGGTTATGATGCGGGTGATTGTAAATTTAAAGATCTGGGTAAAAAGGAAAATCTTTTTTCAGACTGATCATTTTACTGATTCGATCCTCTTAATCTCAGGAATTTTTTTCAGCAGAACTCTTTCAATACCGGCTCTCAGAGTCATCGGGCTGAGCGGACAATCTTTACAGGATCCTAATAACCTTACTTCCACTATGCCTCCTTCAAGTATCCCTGCCAATTCTACATCACCTCCATCCTTCTGAAGATAAGGTCTGATCTTTGATAATACTTCTTCTATATTTTTTTCCGTAAGCCCGCTCACTATATTACATCCATTGAGTTAATTCTTATTCAACTTTTTTCATATTCTCTTCGATAGTCTTTGCATAGTCGAGCTTCCACACACCACTTTCCTTTACAGAAAAATATTCTGAAGTTGTACTATCCTTTGATTTAATTGTAATGACAGCATAGTCTCCGTCCTTTTTCTCATCTATTACATCAAAGTCCATTCCTATAAGTCCGAGTGAACTCACATTTGAAACACTTTTTTCGAAATATTCTTTACCGCTCTGATTTCTGTTTCTGGCAATGTCATCATACATCTTTTGAGAATTGGATGAAAGATAATTCCATGCTTTTCCCGGATTCTGTTCCTTTAATGCTGCAACAAAATCTTTTAAAGAATTTGCAGGTGAGTCTGAGCCTCCGGTACTTCCGCAGCCACCGATAATTAACAATAAAATTGTTACAGCAGAATAAATATATTTTTTCATTTCTTTTTTTTAATATAAAAATTTTTATCAGATATCAATTACAACATCTGAACTTTCTTCACGTTCAGCGTTGATCTTATTTATCTCATTTATTAGTTCATCACTTATTTTATTGAAATTTTCAGATTCAGTTAATTCAGGATTATTTATGACAAAAGGTTTTCCGTCATCACCGCTGATTCTGATCTGAGTGTTTATCGGAATTTCACCGAGAAGTTTCGTTTTGAATTCTTCCGACATTTTTTTTCCGCCTTCTTTTCCGAATATAAATTCTTTTTCACCGTCCGGTTTCAGATAATAACTCATATTCTCGATGATACCCAATGTAGGAACCTTTACTTTTTCAAACATATGATATCCTTTTCTCGCGTCTGCCAGCGAAATCTCCTGAGGTGTAGTTACTATCACTGCTCCCGTAAGAGGCACTGTCTGACTCAGTGTTAGCTGAATGTCGCCTGTACCCGGAGGCATATCAAAAAATAATATATCCAGATCGCCCCAGATCACGTCACTCATGAACTGTTTCAAAGCGCTTGAAGCCATCGGTCCGCGCCATACTACTGCGGAATTTGTATCCATAAGAAATCCAATTGACATAATTTTTACTCCGTATTTTTCTATAGGTACGAGTTTATTTTTTCCGTCAACTACCTGAACTTTTGGTTTTTCATTTATTCCAAACATAAGCGGAATAGAAGGTCCGTAAATATCCGCATCTATCAGTCCTGTCTTTAAGCCTTTCTGCGCCATTGACACTGCAAGGTTCGCGGCGACTGTCGATTTACCTACACCTCCTTTTCCGGATGATACAGCAACTGTATTTTTTACTCCCGAAAATATTTCGGATTTTTTCGGATTTATATGTTCGGTAATACCAGTTGAAAAATTAATCATCTCTATTTCTATATCAGGTGAATTTTCCTTAAACGCACTTCTTATATTCTGTGCTGTCGGTTCAGTATTGCTGCCACTGCTTCCGATCTCAAGTGATAACTTTTTTCCGTTAAGCGATACCTTCTTTATAAATCCAAGCGTTACAATATCTTTCTTTAATAAAGGATCCTTTATATTAGAAAGAATTTCTAAAATCTTTTCTTCAGTCATTTTCTAATTTATTTAAGAGGGCTTCAAGTTAGTAATAATAATTTTTTACTGAAATGAAAATATGAATTTAATTTTTACATACATAACGTTGATTAAATTTGTTAAATTACAGTTAAATTTTTTGAAATTTGAATCTAAATAAAAAAGCGAAAACTTCTTTATTCCTGCTTATTACTTTTGGAGTAATCTGGCTTGGTGGAATCACTGTAAGATTCTTTATTGGAAATCAGCTCTTAGATTATGATGAGTTCAATTTCAGAGTGAGTATTCCTCCCGATGAAGAAAATCAGATTTTTAAAATGATATCCGATGCCTCAATGATGATTATGATCTCATATACTATTGTACTTGCCTGTTCAATTGTATTTATGAAAACCTGTAAAATAAATCTCAGAGAAAATACCTGGCTCCTTATGTGCGCAATGCTGTTCTTTGCATTTGTGCCTGTTGAGATTTACACCTCATATCTTGACATGAAATTTATGATGCTTTTTGATAAAAGACCTGCAAACCATGATGAGCTGTTAAAGTTGTTTGGAGAAAGAATTGGATTTTTAAGAGGCGTGCCATGGATTGCAGTGATGAGTTATTTTACTATTATATGGCTGGCTGTATTTCAACCAATGAAAAAGACCGCGCTCGAGCTTGAAGAAGATGAAGTAAGATTAAAGGAAACTCATGGATATAAATATATTTTTCATGAAGAAGATGATCTTGCAGTCAGTGAGTATGAACAATAAAGGTCAAAACCTTTTTGTAATTTTATAAAATTTTTTCTTTCCTTGGCAAAAATAATTAAGAAAGTTCAGAAAAAACCTCTTGACGAAAATAAAGAATCAATTATCAGAGAACTCACTGAAATTCTCGAAAAGATCGGGTTTACAGTAAGGACTGAAAAGGGCACTTTCAAAGGTGGCTTTTGTATTCTTAATGAACAGAAACTTTTTCTTTTAAATAAAAATCTTGAGCAGGACAGAAAAATAAGCATCATTGCAAAAAGTATTTCGGATTTTGAAATTGATGATATTTATATAAAGCCTGGCATTCGTGAAATAATTGAAAATGAAAAGTCAGGTGAAATTTCAGATGAAGCTGCAGATGAAAAGTTGTTTTAATCCTACAAAAATTTAATTAATGAAAGTAATAATTCTCGGAACAGGCACTTCGCAGGGTGTACCTGTCATCGGCTGTAAATGTGAAACCTGCATGTCTGTTAATCCAAAAGATAAACGTCTCCGAACATCCGCCTACATAGAAGTAAATGATTCAAAACTTATGATCGACACTTCTGTTGATTTCAGAATGCAGATGCTGAACAATAATCTTACCGATTTTGATGCAGTACTTTATACTCATCATCATGTTGATCATATTTTCGGACTGGATGACCTTCGGCAGATCACACAGAGGTATGACAAGACTATAGATATTTACGGGAATAAGAATACACTTGATGAAATGAAAATTACTTTTCGGTATGTGTTTGACAAACAGCTTATCCGTCACAATTCAGTGCCAAGATTAAAATTTCATAACAAGTCAAACAGAAAATTTACTGCAGCAGGTATTGAAGTGATGCCTGTGGAAGTTCATCACGGTAATATTAAAATATTCGGTTACAGGATTAATGACTTTGCTTACATTACAGACGCAAGTGCGATAGACGAAAAGGAAATGGAAAAACTTAAAGGTCTGAAAGTGCTTGTACTGAATGCACTTCGTATCCGTCCTCATCCGACTCATTTCAATCTTCAAGAGGCTGTTGAGATCTCAAAAATTTTAAAGCCCGAGAAAACTTATTTCACACATCTGACACATGACATTCTTCATGATAAAATAAATAAAACATTGCCAAAAGGAATTGAGCTTGCTTATGACGGACTTGAACTTGAACTGTAAAAATAATTTTAGAATCAGATAATATGAAATCTACTTTAATTAACGCTACAAGAGAAGCGGGGAAAATACTTAAAGAAAATTTCGGAGGCGATTACAAAATTGAAAGTAAAGATGTTGTATCAAATCTTGTCACTGAAATTGATAAACTTTCCGAAAAAAAAATTATCGAGATCATAAAAAAAGATCATCCGGGTCATTACATACTTTCTGAAGAAGCGGGAGCTTTGATTCAGGATTCAGAATATAAATGGCTGATAGATCCGATCGACGGAACGGTGAATTATGCTCACGGTATTCCTATCACATGTGTTTCCATTGCACTGGAAAAAAGCGGAGAAATAATTATAGGAGCAGTATATAATCCGATATCTGATGAATTCTTTTTTTCAGAAAAAGGAGAAGGAGCTTTTCTAAATGATAAAAAAATTTCAGTGTCAAAAGAAAATGAACTCGAAAGATCTCTACTTGTAACGGGATTCCCATATAATTCAGGCACATTCAAACCCAATCCTGCCGATACTTTTAAAAAATTTTTAATGAAAGATTTGCCAATCAGGCGGCTTGGTTCGGCAGCGATAGATCTTTGCTGGACTGCATGTGGGAGGTTTGAAGCATTTTGGGAATATAATCTGAACGCATGGGATGTAGCTGCGGGATTTTTGATACTTACTGAAGCCGGGGGGAGAGTTACGAATTTTAAAGGAAATGATTTTTCTGTATATGGCAAAGAAATTCTTGCTACAAACGGACTTGTTCACGAAGAAATGATGGGACTTTTAAATTCATAAATTCATTTTGATATGACAGATCATTTTTTTAATAATGAATTTTTCCTTCCTTATTTACCCACTCATCAAAAACTTTTTTAGCATCCTCGTGATCGATCTTTACGACAGGGATCTTTCTTTTGTCATGAGGTTTTGAAATTTCCTCATAAATGAAATGATCATCAAAATTTATTTCCGCTGCATCTTTTTTTGTATTTGCAAAATATATCTTATCAAGTCTCGCCCAGTAGATTGCCGAGAGACACATCGGGCATGGCTCACAGCTTGAGTAGATCTCACATCCCGATAGGTTAAAAGTATTTAAAATTTTACATGCTTCTCTGATAGCTTCAATCTCTGCATGTGCTGTCGGGTCATTTTTCGATGTTACTTTATTTGAACCTGACGCAATGATCTTATCTTCCTTTACAATCACTGCTCCGAAAGGACCTCCGCTGCCGTCGTTTACATTATCCCTTGAAAGACGAACAGCTTCTTTTATGTATTCTATAATTTTATCCTGCATATGCTTTAATATAATTTTTTTCAGTTATGAACTTATAAATATGACTGTAAAACTTCAATGTTATTTTAATTCGAATGTAAAATCATTTTTTAAGGAAAGGAATTTTAAATGATTTGGCTGATAAGAATATTTAAAGAATTAAATTTTAAATTCAAGTTTAGAACATTTAATTTTAAATAGCACTAAAAATAATTTTTTAAAAAAAAGATATGGTTTATATGTTTTGCATTAATACTATTATGATTATATTTACTCCATATTTTTTAAACCCTAATCTCTAAAATTAGATATGCCTATTAAAAAATTTACAATTTTTGTTGTGCTAGTTTTGTTATTTGCGGAGATAAATTTTTCAAATGCTCAGGAAACAATTGACAATGAAAAGTTGTCTTTGAAAAAGCTTTCCGAAAAGATCTCAGAGGCAGATGACGCAGATAAAATTTTTTTAAAACTGAATTCGGGAAAATCAAAGGAATTTAGTTCTTCTTCATTTTCAAAGATCACACGGACAAACGGGTTTACCCTTTCCAAAGAATTTGATAATACCGTCCCAGGAAAAAATGATTTCAAATCACTTTCCGATGTATCGACAGGTTTGTCAAAAGGCAAAGTTGATATTTCAAAATATTTTCCGCCTGATTACAAACCATGGGAATCTGAAAAGCATTTCTGGTGGGGAGCAGGTGAAGGTGTTCTTTTAAATATCTTCATTCCGTGGGCAATGGCAAGATACGGAAGGACTTGGGATTCTACATCTGAAGAAAGATGGCCGTTCATAGGATTTCAATCTATCTGGAACAATTTAAATAACGGATGGAATTATGACGGAGATAACTTCCTGACAAACATGTTTTCGCATCCATACGGAGGAAATTTATTCTTTAACAGCGGCAGGACTAACGGAATGAATTTCTGGGAATCTTCAGCATTTGCACTTGGAGGAAGCTTTGTCTGGGAAACATTTATGGAAACAAATCAGCCTGCAATAAATGACTGGGTAATAACAGGGGTTGGAGGTACAGCATTCGGAGAAGTTTTATACAGACTTTCTACTTTAGCCACTGACAATACTGCAAGAGGTATGCACAGAGTCTGGACTGAATTTGCAGGAGGTATTATTAATCCGGCGCGGTTCCTAACTAGGCTTGTAAACGGAGAGATCTCTAGAATTTTTCCGAATCCTACTTGGCGTACGCCGAGCTTCCTGAATTTAAATCTTGATGCGGGTACGAGAGTGCTTGTTAATGATTCGACTGACATAAAAGAGCTAGAAGGAATATTTGAATTGAATGTTGCTTATGGAGATCCCTTCAAGTTAAAACATTCAACTCCATTTTCTCATTTCAAATTTAATCTACAGATAGCATCTTCATCACCAAATCTTACCGGTATGACTGTGATGGGAAGTATGTTTGCGATTGAATTATCTGATAAAGAAAATGTAGATCACAGTTTGGAAACCACTTTAAATTATAACTATATAAATAATCCGGGTTTTTTATATGGTAATGTTGCTATAACAGAGCAGTTAAATTCTTTATTCAAATTAAAAAAAGAAGACTGGACTTTTAGAACTCAATTTGGCGTAAGATTAATTCCAATGGGTGGAACACCTGATGATTATTTTCTTGATTCTACAGACGGACGTAATTATGATATGGGTCAGGGTCTAGGTGCAGTCGGAAGATTATCAATATTCTCAGGCGACTGGGAGGTTCTTGCAGCAGAATACAATATGGATTATTTATGGACACAAAGTGAACCTTCATATTCCAAACATTTTCTTCAGGCAGGTGAGATCAGATTTCAGCTTCCTGTAAAAGATTATTTTACTATTGGGTTTGCAGGCGGATATTATAAAAGAAAAAGTTATTATCACTATCCACCGGGATTCTTTACATTTCCAACACCTGACGTAAGTTTCCAAACACCTGTTATTAGAGTCTTCTTTAAAACAAGATTAATATAAACTGCAAATAATTATATGAAAACAATTTTATTATTTTTAATTTTAGCAATTTCAGGTCTGACTTATTCACAGCAGTCATTTGCTCCTAAAAAATTATCAGATATCGGCAAAAGAGATATCGATAAAACCGGCGGATATACTCAACTCAATGACCAGGTATTTGTCAGTTACTCCTATATAAGAAATCTTGGTAACTTCGGTGATCTGTATGAATCCAGCAATGGAATTACTTTGAACTATGGAAAGTATTTTCCAAATAACTGGCTGGTTGTACTTCGAACAGGTTACATCACTGAGAAACTCAGAGCTGATGTAGACTCCGCAGCATACAGTAATTTTAGCATTTATCCGCTGCATGTAGGTGGTAGATATTATGTATATAAAAATACTATTATGCCATATTTTTCATTTATGAATGGAATAAATTTTGTCTCCACCAGTAATTATCTCGGCAATTCTGCAATCGATGACCAGTTTCTTGTGAGATATGCTTATCAGGTTGGATTTGGTTTTGATGTGAAATTCACAAAGAATATGGGAATGAATCTGAATATAAACTTTAATAACAGTTTCTATCAGGATTATGATATTTTTGATGATGCGAATTCTCAGATGATGACAGGGTTTGAATACAATTTCGGAATCATGTATGATTTTAAATAAGATCCTATTAAATCTTATTTAAGTAATTTTTTTAAAACTTTTGCTTTCTGTTTTTCAGTGTGTTTATTAATTAAAACTCTGTAGGCAGAAAGCAATTTTTTTTAATCAGAAGGTATTTCTGTGAACGTATTTAATTCAGCATCCGCATAATCCGAAGAGTACGTGACTCTACGGAAACAAAAATTTTAAACTCTGTAGACAGAAAGCATTTTTTATTCAGGAAACTAAGAGTATCTCAGATGAAGCTAATCAATTCTGTATAAATCATGGTAAGAAGATTCAAAATTTGAATGTAATAAAACATATGATTTTTGTAGTTTTACCGAACTGAATATGAAAAAAATTCTATACATCTGCGGTTCAAGGAATCAAACTACTATGCTTCACCAGATCTCAAGAAATCTGGATGGCTATGATCATCATTTTAGCGCATTTTATTCTGACGGTAAAGAAAAATTTTTTGCTAAATTCGGAGTACTTGATTTCTCGGTACTTGGGGGGAGATTCAGACGTCAGACTGAGCAATATCTTCATGAGAATAATCTGCAGATGGATTATGAAGGAATAAAAAATAACTATGACCTAGTTGTGATATGCAGTGATCTGATCGTTGCTAAAAACATTATGAATAAAAAAGTAATAATGGTACAGGAGGGGATGACAGATCCGGAGAATATTTTTTATCATTTGACTAAGAATTTAGGATCTGCAAGATATTTCGGAGGTACAGCAGCTACAGGGCTTTCCGATGTATATAAATATTTTTGTGTAGCCTCCGAAGGGTACAAACATCATTTCATAAAAAAAGGCATCCGACCGGAAAAGATAATTGTTACAGGGATCCCGAACTTTGATGACTGTGCATCTTCACTCCATAATGATTTTCCATATAAGAATTATCTGCTTGCTTGTTCATCTGATATGCGAGAGACCCACAAATATGAGAACAGAAAAAAATTTATACAAAAAGCTGTAAAACTTGCAGGCGGCAGAAAGATCATATTCAAACTGCATCCAAACGAATATGTACCTCGTGCAAGCAGAGAGATAAATAAATGGGCTCCCGGGTCGCTTATTTTTTCATCAGGAAATACAAATGAAATGATTGCTAACTGTGATATCTTACTGACAAGTTATTCGACTGTTGTTTATGTTGGACTTGCTTTGGGAAAGGAAGTTCATTCGGATTTTAATCTGGAAGAACTCAAAAGACTTCTCCCGATCCAAAACAGAAATACATCAGCCCGTAAGATTGCTGATATTTGTAATTCTGTAATAGAAGAAACCCCGCTGCCGGAAATTGACAATTCTGTTTATACAGAATTCAACATTCCAAAAATAGCATTTGATAAAATATAATGAAAAATTCTCCTCGGATTGTAATTGTAATACAGGCGAGAACAGGTTCGAGCAGGCTGCCGGGGAAAATAATGCTTCCACTTGCAGGCAAACCTATGCTTGTCAGGATGTATGAAAGAGTTGCCGCTTCAAAAACTCCAAAAGAAATTATAGTTGCTACTACTACTGATATGGAAGATGATGCAGTTGTGAATCTGTGTGAAGCAAATGATTTTAAATATTTCCGCGGTCATCCGACTGATCTGCTTGACAGACATTATAATACAGGAAAAGAATACAGAGCTGACACTGTAGTTAAAATTCCATCTGACTGTCCACTGATATGCCCTGATGTCATTGATAACGTTTTAAATCTGCATCTCGAAAATCAGGAGAGATTTGATTTTGTAAGTAACCTACATCCAGCCACACATCCTGACGGTAACGACATAGAAGTCATTCCCATAAAAATACTTGAACAGATATGGAAAGAAGCAGACAGAGATTTTGAAAGAGAACATACTACTCCATATATCTGGGAAAGACCTGAGAGATTCAGAATTGGAAATCTCGAATGGGATACCGGTCTTGATTATTCAATGAGTCATAGATTTGTTCTGGACTATGAAGAAGATTATCAATTTATAAAAAAGATATATGACGAGCTTTATGAAGACAAAAATGATTTTAAACTTTGTGACATTATGATGCTGCTTGATAAAAAGCCTGAGCTGAAGGAGATCAATTCAATACGTGCAGGTATAAACTGGTACAGGGATTATTTTTATGAATTGAAAACGATTAGTAAAGAGCAAATTAAAAAGAGCAATTAAGAATTAAGAATTAAGAGTTACGAATTACGAATTACGAATTACGAATTACGAATTACGAATTACGAATTACGAAATTAAATATAATAACCCCGAAGGGGTGAAACTATTGTAGAAAAAAAATTAAATTTTAAAAAACCCCGAAGGGGTAACATTATTATAATGGATAAAGAAAATAAAAAGCAATTAGAGAATACCGCATTTAATGTCAGAGAACATATCATCAGAATGTCAGGAGACGGCGGGTGTTTTATTGGCGCATCTCTTTCATGTGCAGATCTGATAGTTTATTTGTATAAAGAATTTCTGAATGTAAATAAAGATAATCTGAATGATCCTGAGAGAGATTATTTATTTCTTTCAAAAGGTCATGACGTGCCTGCGCTTTACGGGACGTTTGCTGAAATAGGATTTATAGAAAAAGACAGATTGAAAAATCATCTAAAGACGAATGATTTTATTTACTGGCATCCGAATACTAATATCCCGGGCATAGAATTTCACTCAGGATCACTCGGACATTTGATCAGTGTTGCGATTGGAGTTGCGATAGACTGCAAGATGCACGGACAGAAAAACCGTATAGTTGTAATTCTCGGAGACGGTGAATTAGACGAGGGTTCTATATGGGAAGCTGCTCTGGTAGCCGGTGCAAAGAAACTAGATAATTTAATTGCAGTAGTGGACAGGAATAAATTTCAGGCAAATATAGAGACCGAAAAGCTGATACCGCTTCATCCTATTGCAGATAAATTCGAAGCCTTCGGATGGAAAACCCGTTCATGTGACGGTCATGATTTTGAAGATATGGAAAAAGCTTTTTCGGAATTTCCGATCGAGAGTGGTAGCCCATCGCTTGTTATAGCTGAAACCGTCAGAGGCAAAGGTCTGCCGAGCATTGAAGCACGCGCTGACAGATGGTTTGTTAATTTCAAACCGGAAGAGGTCGAAATGCTTTTGAAGGAACTGCATGGTGAGGGGAAAGCTAAACTGACTTCTGATACTATTGTCGTCCGGTAACCACATAGGCACATAGATACATAGATATATTGAGTCAAATTCTAATTGACCTTTTGACTAATAATCTAAAATTCTAACTTTCTCTAAGATTAGCAAATAATAATATTATTAAAAATTTTTGTAAAGATAATTTTTAAAAATCAGCCTAATATAAATTGATTATATCAATAAAAAAAAGTTTATAGAAATGTTCTTTCAGATATTTTATTGTAAAAAGTTATATTTAAACATCAGAATTTTGAAATTGTTTAGGTAAGACATTATTAATATTTTAGTAAAATTTAAAATACACATCAGTAATGACATACGAAAATATACTCCTCGACCTAATAAATGAAGACGACAGATTTATGGTGCTGACTGCTGAGAACAGGGCAGCAATCAGAAATCTGCCTGATAAGATAGGAGATAAATTTCTTGACACAGGTATCACAGAGCAGACCCTTGTTGGTGCCGCGTGCGGACTTGCACTTAGGGGCAGGATACCGGTTGCTCATGCTCTTGCGACTTTTCTTACGATGAGAGCATTTGAATTTATCCGGTCGGATGTCGGAATCAGCGGATTGCCTGTAAAACTCGTAGGCGGATTTTCGGGATTTCTATCTGAAGCAAACGGACCGACACATCAGGCAATCGAAGATGTTTCTATCATGAGAGGCATTCCGAATATGAATGTATTCTGTCCGGCAGATGAAGAGGATATGCTAATTGGACTTACCGAAGTTCTCAAAAGTGAATCACCTTTTTATATCCGATATAATAATCTGAAACCGGCTGTAAGTCACTCGAAAGATTTTGAGATTGGGAAAGCGGAAGTGATTTCCGAAGGAAAAGATGTGACTATATTAGTTTATGGAATACTTCTCAAGCAGGCACTTGAGGCAAAAGAAATTCTCGAAGCAAAAGGAATTTCTACAGGCATAATAAACATGCGTTGTCTCAAACCTATAGATGAAGCAGCTATTTTAAATGCTGCAAAAAATTCGGAAGTACTTGTAACACTTGAAGATCATTTTTTGACAGGCGGACTATATACTATACTGGCTGAGATTTTTCTGAAAAATCAGATCTTAAAAAAAGTTATACCTTTTGCATTAGATAATAAATGGTTCAAACCTGCTTTGTTGAATGACGTGATGGAGTATGAAGGATTTACGGGAGAGAAAATTGCTGATAGAATACTGGAAAATGTATCAGCATAAAAATTTATTTTGAATTTAGTATCCTTATTATCCGCAGAGTCCGAAAAGCACGAGACTCTGCGGGAACAAAATATTTATTTTGAATTTAATATTCTCATTATCCGCAGAGTCCGAAGATCACGAGACTCTGCGGGAACAAATTTATAAAACAGAATTACATCACCTGATAAAAAATTTATATTTTAACTAAAAAATTTTAATTGCAAATATTTATATGCCAAATACTATAAAGTTTAATTCTGATTTTCCCGACATTTCTGAATCTGATAAATTATTCAAACGTTCCGAAGGACTCATTCCGGCTTACTCACAGACACTTGCAAAAGGTCCGACACAATGGATCAAAGGTATCGCACCGAAATTTCTCAAAAAAGGAAAAGGCTCGCATGTGTGGGATGCTGATGGAAATGAATTTATTGATTTCAATATGGGAATTGGTCCTATTGTGCTTGGGTATTGTTATGATAAAGTAGATGATGCAATACGCAATCAGCTTAAAGACGGAATCACATTTTCGATGACGCATCCGCTTGAAGTCGAACTGTCTGAAAAACTGAGAGAGATTATTCCGAATGCAGAGTCCGTTAGATTTTCTAAGACAGGTTGTGATGTGACGACTGCTGCAGTTCGTTTAGCTAGAGCATTTACTAAAAGGGAAAAGGTTTTATGCTGCGGGTATCACGGCTGGCATGACTGGTACATAGGTGTGACTGACAGGGATGCGGGAATTCCTTCAGCTACAAAAGATCTTACCTTTACTTTCAATTACAATGACATTGAGTCAGTGATTCAATCCATTGACAAAGAGACTGCCTGTGTAATACTTGAGCCGTTTGTATTTGAAGAAGAAAAAAATGATTTTTTGAAACAGTTAAAAGATGTTTGTCTAAAGAATGGTACACTTTTAATTTTTGATGAAATGTGGACAGGATTCCGTATTGAACCAGGCGGAGCACAGGAATATTTCGGAGTCACGCCTGATCTTGCTTGTTATTCAAAAGCCATTGCTAACGGAATGCCAATTTCAGCTATTACGGGCAGAGCTGATGTGATGAGATTGTTTGATAAGGATGTATTTTTCTTTACTACTTTCGGAGGTGAAGCACTGTCACTGGCAGCAGCTTTGGCGACCATTGATGAGATCAAAGAAAAAAATGTAACAGCTTATTTATCAGATCAGGGGAAAAAACTTAAAGACGGTTATAATAAAATTGTGTCAGAGCTGGGAATGGATTACACAAAATGCATGGGTTATAACTGCAGGACAATCATGACATTTGATGCTAAGGCAGGTAATCCGCTAGAGATGAAATCGCTGGTTCAACAGGAGATGATAAAACGCGGAGTGCTTTGGTGCGGATTTCACAATATGTGTTTCAGTCATTCGGATGAGGATGTAGATTATACACTCAAAGCTTATGATGATGTAATTCCGATATTAAAAAAAGCAGTTGAAGAAGATAATGTAAAGGCATCTCTCAAAGGAGAACCTGTAGAAGCGGTGTTTAGAAAGACAGGAAATTTTAATACAAAACCTGTTAGATAGTTAACTGTTACGAATACGAATTAAAAAAATTAAAATTGAAAGATATGAATCGGAGAAATCTTTTAATCTTAAAATAATCCTTGTTCAGACAATCAGATAAGTTTCGTGTGGATTCCCTCAGAAAGAATGGGAGAATGACAAGTAGTTGAAATCTTTTAAATCAATCAGGAATTATCTACCAATCTTTCTTTCAGTGCTTTTGCGACTGCTTCGGATTTTGAGTGGACGTGGAGTTTATAATATATATTTTTTATGTGATGGCGGACTGTACCGACTGTGATGAAAAGATTGAATGCAATCTCTTTATAGGAATTGCCCTTGCAGAGCTGATCGAGAACGTCAGTTTCTCTGGAGGTCAGTGGTGATTCGGTTTTTTTCTGAAATGATGTAACGACTAGTTTTGCAATCTTATAAGACATTGGTGCGCCGCCTTCATATATCTCGCGGATGGATTCAAGTATTTTTTCTTCTGTTGCACTTTTATCAAGATAGCCGCTTGCACCGGCACTCAGAGCTTTGAATACAAGTGAAAGGTCTTCGTGAATTGTCAGCATAATTATATCTATCTTCGGATAAACTTCTTTTATCTTTTTGACACCTTCAATTCCTGAAATGCCCGGAAGCTCAATATCCATAAGCATTACATCAGGTTTATTTTTACCAATATCTTTTAAAGCACTTTCGCAGTCACCGTAGTTTCCTATACAGGAAAACCCGCTTGCTTCATTTATCATTTCTACAAGTGATTCTCTGATAAGCTTATCATCCTCTACCACTGATACATTTATTCTGAAATTTTCTGATTTTCTTTTCATATCATAATTTTCAGGAATTAGAAGATTTGTTTTCAGTAAAAACCGAGATCAGATTCTGAATCCCTGCAGTCAGAGTAATTTTTGTACCTGCTCCCGGAATTGATGAAACATTAACATTCAGAGCGATCTGTGCTGCGCGTGAGAAAATGTTTTTCAGTCCGTATCCTTTCTGACAATTAGCAGGATCAAATCCTATACCATCGTCTTCAAGGATTATTTCTACATCTTCATCATAGATCCTAAAGTTTAATTTTACATTTTCACATTCAGAATATTTTAGAATGTTGTTCATACCTTCTTTGAAAATATAAATGAGATGCCGCTTACAATTCATCGAAAGCCTGATCTCCTTAAACTCTTCAGATATATCACCTGTGTGAAATTCCATTCCTGTATTATCAAAAAGTTCATTTCCAAAATCTTTTAATCTAACGGCAAAGTCATACAAAGTATCTTCCTGCGGATTCATAGTCCATATGAGATCCTTTGCTCCGCTCTGCAGAGAGTTAGAAGTATCAACAATAAATTTCAGATCTTCAGATATTCCATTTGTAAACGCCTGAAGTTTTTTATTTACTCTTCTGCTGTAAAGAGAAATCCGGGTAAGCTTATGTCCAAGCTCATCATGATAATCACGGGAAGCCTGTTCACGGACTTTCTCACGCTCTGACTCTCGGGCTTTTTCCAGTTCGAGTAAATGATTAACTTTATTTCTCACTCTTAAATTCTGAATTAATATAATTGAAAATATTAATAGAGATAAAATTATTGTATAGAACCACCAGGTCTTCCAGAACGGAGGTAATATGCTGATCTTAAGTTCGGATATGGATTCATTTTTCACTCCCTCAGCATTAGTACTTTTTACTTTGAAAATATAGCTACCCGGATCGAGATTTGTATAAACCGCATTTCTGTTATTTCCGCTTGCAATCCAATCATTGTCAAAACCTTCAAGCATGTATGAATACTTTATTTTATCCGGGTGAGTAAAGTCCGAAGATGAAAATCCAATATTAATTACATTATCTTTATAGCTTAGAGAAACATCATTGACTGTAGAAATATCTTCAGTAAATTTTGAATTTTCATTATATCTGATAAGATCTGTAAACAAAACCTGAGGCGTAAAGCTACTGTTGATTATGTTTGCAGGATTTACACATGTTACACCATTTACACTTCCGAATAGAATTCTACCGTCAATAGTTTTCATATAAGATGAAAAATTAAACATATTATCTGACAGACCATCGTTAGTATTAAAATTTCTAAACTCATTATTTTTAACATTGAATAAACTCAGACCTTTTATTGTGCTGAGCCAGAGATTACCGTTTACATCTTGCAATATGCCTGTGATAACCGAATTATCAAGACCGTTCTTTTCTGTAAAATATATAAAACTTTCGGTAGCCGGATCGAATTTATTTAATCCACCGCCGGTACCGATCCAGAAATTTCCGGAAGCATCTTCGCAAAAAGAATATACATAGTTGTTACTAATTGTTTTGTCATTAAAAGGATCGTGTCTGAAATGAATAAAATTATCTGTGGCTCTGTCAAGTTTATTTAATCCTGAATAAGTACCAATCCATATACTTCCTGACTTATCTTCATATAATGAAAGTACAGAATTTTCACTCAGACTTTTCATATCTGACGGAGAATGTAAATATCTTTTGAATTTTTTTTCTGCAGGCAAATATTCATTAAGCCCAAAGTCCGTTCCCACCCAGAGTTTACCTGCATTGTCAATAAGAAGTCTGCTTATCCCATTATTACTAAGTGAATTTTCATCTTCAGGTAAATTTAAATATTTTGTAAAAGTTTTACCTCTTTCATTAAATTTATTCAGACCTAAGCGCGTACCGATCCAGAGATTCCCGTCGATATCTTTTGTAAGTGAACTGACAAAATTATTACTTAAGCTATTCTGATCAGACTTATCATTTGAGTAAGTATCCAAAATATTAAAATTATTATCAACTATTAACAAACCCTGACCTGTCCCAATCCAGATAGTACCATCCGGATTCTCATAAAAACAATTTACACTTTTATTTTCAAGATAGTTTTGAAACTTCCCGTTTCCGCGAATGACCTTATGCAACCCCTCCTGATAATTACTAAGCCATAGAACTCCCGAATTGTCTTTATACATCCGTGTAATTACTTCCCTGCTGAATTCTTTTTCCGGATACAACTTCACCTTTTCGAACTTTCCTTCGCGTACATAAAAACGGTTAAAACCGTTTCCACTCCCTACTCCCAGCACCCCTGCCTCTTCCTCCACTACCGAAATAACTACATTACTGCTGATGCTCCCCACATCTCCCGAGTCAACTACGTACCTCTTAAAATTCCCAGCCCCTCTTTCAAACTTATTCAGTCCCCCGCCTGCTGTACCTGCCCAGATGTCACCGTAGCTGTCGCATAATAAAGAATTAATTACATTACTTCCAATGCTGTTTTTATTTCCCTTGTCAAATTTATACACCGTGAACTCACCTGTCTTTATATCAAGTCTGTTCAGTCCGGTAGTCGATCCTGCCCAAATGTTTCCGTCATTATCTAAACTTAAAGTTAATATTTTATTACCACTGATACTTTTGGAATTAGTTGAGTCATGCTTAAAAGAAGTAAATAAATCATTTTCAAATTTACAAAGTCCGCCTTCGTCTGTAGCAAACCAGAGTGTTCCGTTTTTGTCCTGCACAATGTCCCATACTGTATTATCACTCACTGTATTTTCATTTTTCGGATCATAAAAAAATCTCGAGAAATTTCCCGATCTCCTGTCGTATCGGTTCAGCCCTCCGTTGTATGTGCCAAGCCAGATATATCCGTTCTTATCTTCAAAGATTGAAATTATATCATCGTTTGAAAGTGAATTTGTATCGGAAGGTTCATGTCTGTATGTTTTGTAATTTTCGCCGTCATATCTGACGAGTCCGAACATTGTCCCAAACCACATAAATCCTTTTCTGTCCTGATAAATCGTATAGACAAGATTTGTCGAAATGCCAAGGTCATTTGATATATGTTCGATTTTAATCTGATTCTGGAGAGTATTATTTTTTATTTGATTTTCCTGAGCAGTGATACTTCGGAATAATAATGTAATAAAAAATATTACCGGTATAATATAAATATTAATTTTTTTCATAGGATAAATTAATTAATATTGGAAGAGCATTCAATCTCATATATATGAGATGTGATTTTGCTACTCGTATTCTATAAATTTATATTCATTTTATTATTAACCCTGTTTAGTAGTGAAAACAAATTTAAATCTTCAATAACTTAGATAATAATTTTAAGAGAATCCGTATTTCAAAAACCCGCCGTCCACTGCTATACATTCACCAGTAATATAAGATGCAGCCGGCATTGAAAGAAAAGCAACTGCTGCCGCCACTTCCTCAGGTTCACCGACCCGTTTCATCGGAGTTCTTGCAAGTACACCTTCAAGATATTCTTTTTTATTTAATACAGGTTCGGTAAGTGAAGTCCTGATATACCACGGCGCGACGGAATTTGTTCGGATATTATCCTTCGCCCATTCGACTGCAAGGTATTTTGTAAAATGAATTATGCCGGCTTTTGAAACTGCGTAAGGCGATCCTGTGCCGACTGAAGTATATCCTGCAACTGACACTATATTTACAATTGAGCCGCTGCCTGAATTTTTTAATAATGGATGAAATATTTTGCACAGCTCAAATACGGATTTCATATTCAGCGAAGATATGTAATCAAAATCCTCCTCAGAATTTTCGAGAGTACTCTTTCTATTGTTTGATCCGGCATTGTTTACCAGTATATCCAGACTGTCTGAAGTTTCTAGAATTTTCTCGTAGAGTTTTTTTCTGTCACCTGCATTAGTAACGTCACACTTCATTCCGTCAGCCTTAAGACCTTCCTTTGTATATTTTTCGAGATCGTCAATTACATCTCTTTCATTTCTCGAAATAATAAAAACTTCAGCTCCGAGTGAAAGAAATTCTTCAGTAATTGCTTTTCCAATACCTCTGGTCGCGCCTGTGATCAGAGCTTTTTTGTTTTTTAATGTCCAGCGGTTATTCATAATAAAATTTTATTTTAATAACTGAAGTTACGCAAAACATAAAACTATAAGCAAAATAAAGCGGTTATATAGTTTTTATGAACAAACTAATTTTCAAAACCGCCTTATTTGCTTATATAAATTCTATTTGTTTTAGAAATA
>JBATSB010000035.1:0-1532 GCA_049293015.1 Ignavibacteria bacterium | reverse complement strand
AGTAGGGATCGAATGCGCGCTGGATCTGTTCGGCGTCGTTTGCGAAGTCGAGGACGAACGTGTCGTGCTTCGCGGGGTGTGCCCGATTCAGCCGTGACAACGTCTGCACTGCCAGCACACCCGAAAGTGGCTTGTCCACGTACATGGTGTGCAGGAGCGGCTCGTCGTAGCCCGTCTGGAACTTGTTCGCGACAACGAGGATCCGATTCGGATCAGTCTTCACTTGCTCGGCAATCGCTTTGGAAGGGAAGCCGTTCAAGATCGCCTCGGTCACTTTCATGCCTTTATACTCGTGCTCACCAGAGAACGCCACGATCACCTGGTACGGGCTCTTGCGCGCAACGAGCGCTTTACGAATCGCATGGAAGTACTCGATGCATCGAGGGATCGACGACGTCACGACCATTGCCCGCGCCCGACCACCGATCTTGCGCTTTGCAACCACCTGAGCGAGGAAGTGCTCGACCATGATCTCGGTCTTCTGCGCGATCGCGTGCTCGTTGCCCTCGACGTAGGCGCGAAGCTTCTTTGAGGCGCGCTTCGCGTCGAACTCAGGATCGTCCTCGACAGTCTTCATGAGCTTGTAGTAGCTGCCGACGGGCGTGTAGTTGGAAAGAACATCGATGATGAAGCCCTCCTGGATCGCCTGCTTCATCGTGTAGGAGTGGAATGGCCGGAAGCTGGTGCCGCCTACAGCATTGGGTGCTGGCTCGCCGAACATCTCGAGGGTCTTGTTCTTCGGGGTGGCTGTGAACGCGAAGTAGCTCGCGTTAGTCAGCAGCTTCTTGCCCTCGATGATCCGGTTGATCTGGTCCTCGAAAGTGTCTTCTTCGTCGGCTTCGACGCCAGCGAGTACGTGCGACACGGCCGCTGAGGTCTTTGATCCCTGGGACGAGTGCGCCTCGTCGATGACGATGGCGAACGTACGATCACGGAGGTCGGCTCCGATGTCGTCCAGGATGTACGGAAACTTCTGCACCGTGGTGATGATGATTTTTTTGCCGGCATTGATCGCCTGCCGCAGATCTCCAGAGCGATCGGCATGGACGACAGTGGACCCCACCTGCAGGAACGACTTGATGGTCTGCGTGAGCTGGTTATCAAGGATGATGCGGTCGGTCACGACGATTATCGAGTCGAACGCGATCCGGCCGGCATGTGGGGACTCGGTGAGCTGGTGAGTCAGCCAGGCAATCGAGTTCGATTTTCCGCTGCCCGCCGAGTGTTGGACGAGATAGCGACGACCTGCACCGTTCGCTTCGACGTCGGCGAGGAGCTGGCGTACCACATCGAGCTGGTGGTATCGGGGGAAGATCGCCTTCGAGACCTTCTTTCCGGTCTTTGGGTTTTTCTCGACCACGATCTGCGCGTAGTTTTCGATGATCCCGGCGAGGCTCGGAGGGGAGAGCACTTGCCGCCATAGATAGTCGGTCATGACCCCATCAGGGTTCGGCGGGTTCCCCGCCCCGTCCTTGAACCCCTGGTCGAATGGCAGGAACCACGAGGACGCGCCCTTGAGCTCGGTGCAGAAC
>JBATSB010000034.1:0-5100 GCA_049293015.1 Ignavibacteria bacterium | reverse complement strand
CATCTCACCTTTAGGAAACATCCTCGGATTAAAAAAACTTTCCGGTCTGTTTACTTTATCAAAGACAGCATTTGGAGGATTTGGATAAAGCTCGCCGTTTACAAATAGTTTTTTGTCTTTTACTTCTAATATATCACCTGGGGTAGCGACACATCTTTTGATATAATTTACGACTTCAGGTGATTCAAGATCATCCCTGTCTCCAGGAAAATCAAATACAATTATATCACCTTTTTTTGGCTCTTTAAATCCGGGTAATTTTAAATATGGAATTCTGATATCCGTAAATGGTATATTCCTCGGTGTAGTCGCACCGTATGTGAATTTTGTAACAAGTAAAAAATCTCCCACCCACAAAGTCTTTTCCATTGATCCCGTAGGTATTCTGAATGCTTCGAATAATAAGATCTTGATTATGAATGCAACTATACCTGCATAAATTAATGCATCAACAAACTCACGTGGCTTGGATTTTTTTACTTTATCTTCAGTTTCATTCTTCCCGCTTTTTATTCCTGTTGACTTTGAAATGTTTTTATCTGAATCTTTATTTCCCTGTTTATTATAAGTATTCACTAATAAATATTTTGAGTAATATTCTGTTTAATTTGAATCGAGTTTCTAACTGTCAAGTGAAAGTACTGCATGAAAGGCTTCCTGCGGAACTTCAACTGAACCTATTTGCTTCATACGCTTTTTACCTTCCTTTTGTTTTTCAAGTAATTTCCTCTTTCTTGAAATATCTCCACCATAACATTTTGCAGTTACGTTTTTTCTGATCGCACTTATGGATTCTCTTGCTACCACTTTTGAACCAATAGCTGCCTGTATCGCAACATCATACATTTGTTTTGGAATTAGCTGTTTGAGTTTTGTACATAATTTTTTCCCCCATTCAAAAGCTTTGTCTTTGTGCACAATTGTCGATAAAGCATCTACCGGTTCTCCATTTAAAAGTATATCAAGTTTTACAAGCTTGGATTCTCTGAAATCCTTAAAGTCATAATCAAATGAAGCATAGCCTCTGGAATATGATTTGAGTTTATCATAAAAATCAAAAACTATTTCACTCAGAGGAAAATCAATATGAAGGTCAACTCTCTTTGCATCTACATAATTCGTTGCAATGAATACGCCTCTTCTTTCATTTGCAAGTTTCATCAGATTTCCAATAAATTCATTCGGTGTAATAATATTTGCAGTTATATATGGCTCTTCTATGTAATCTATCTTTGCAGGATCCGGCATCAATGACGGATTATCAACTACGATCACTTCACCTTTTGTTGTATAAACTTTAAATTCAACATTCGGCACTGTACTGATAATATTCATATTGTATTCTCTGTCCAGTCTTTCCTGTATGATCTCAAGGTGAAGCATTCCCAAAAACCCGCATCTGAAACCGTAACCTAACGCTGCAGATGATTCCGGTTCGAATGTTAGCGCTGCATCATTTAATTTCAGTTTGGAAAGTGAATCTCTCAGATCTTCAAAATCTTCAGTCGAAGTTGGATAAATTCCACTGAATACCATCGGCTTTACTTCTTTGTATCCGGGCAACGGTTCAGTGATCGGCTGTGAGGTTTTATAAATAGTGTCTCCGACTTTTGAATCATTTACATCCTTAATTCCTGCTATTAAATATCCTACATCCCCGGATTTTAACTCAGAAGTTTTTGATCTTCCCATTCTTAAGTGTCCCACTTCTTCAGCTTCAAATACTTTTTCATTAAAAAATGATTTTATCTTATCACCCTGCTTCAGAGTTCCTTCAAATACTCTGATATATACAATTACTCCTCTGTAACTGTCAAACTTTGAATCAAAAATAAGTGCTCTGAGTGGTTTTTCTGTTTCTATCTTTGCTGCCGGTATTCTGTGAACAATACTTTCAAGAATATCCTCAGTTCCAATATCAGCTTTTGCACTGGCAAGAATTATATCTTCTTTTTTACATCCTATCAGTTCAATGATCTGATCTGTAACTTCATCTACCATAGAGTTCTGAAGATCGATCTTATTTATAATGGGTATAATTTCAAGTCCGTTGTCAATTGCAAGATACAGATTGCTGATCGTCTGTGCTTCCACGCCCTGAGTTGCATCTACTACAAGTAATGCTCCTTCACAGGCGGCAAGTGACCGTGAAACTTCATATGAAAAATCAACATGTCCGGGAGTATCGATCAGATTAAGAGTGTAAGTCTCTCCATCAGGCGATTTATACTTCATCTGAATTGCATGTAGTTTGATCGTGATCCCTCTTTCCTGCTCCAGATCCATGTCATCTAAGACTTGTTTCATCATATTTCTTTTTTCTATTGTACCTGTCTTCTCAAGGAGTCTGTCAGCAAGTGTGGATTTCCCGTGATCTATATGCGCAATGATGCAGAAATTTCTAATATTGGATTTTGTCACTAATGTAATAGTAAGTGTGTAAAATAAAAGTGGATTCTAAAAATTAAGCTATAAAATCAAATATAACTTATTTAGATTCCACTCTTTTAAATAAAAATAAAAATTAAAAATTAAAAAAAGTTAAAAAATTAATAATATTAAAAAATTTAATATTATTCAGACTTTCTTCTGACTCTTTCGTCCTGAATGTCTTTTCTGATTTCTGCAGCTTTCTTTCTAAGTTCATTTAGTTGCTTTCTTAATCTTGTACCTGCTGCATTTTGACCTTTTTCATAGAATTTTTCAATATCAGGTTTCATTTCATCTAAGATTGAATGTAAATCGTTAATTTTTTCCATTTTCCAGATCTCCTCTTAGTTTGATTAGTTTTATTTATGTGAATTAGTTAATTAATAATTTTGGATAAAGTATCAAAAAAATTTAATATTTGTAAGTTAAAATTTTAATTTGATTAAAAAATCCTGAACCAACAAAAATACGGATTTTATGATAAATATGGTATCGAAAAGATTATTGTAAATCCCCATGTGACAAAAGCCAGTCCGAATATTATAAGTCCTGAAAGTACTGAATACTTAGCCCATGACTTCATTTTATAATCTCTGAATATATTCCATACTCCGTTTAATCCGTGATACATCCCTAATACAAGAAATGAAAGATCAATTATTCTGTACCATGAAAACTGCATTCTCGCAAGTACTGCCTCATATGTATGACCTGATTCTGGCTGATAATGCATTAGAATATAATGTCCGATCATAAATACTACAAGCGCCAGACCGGTAATCCTTTGTATTACCCAACTGCCTGAACCTGAATTTTTTGATACTCTGTATTTAAACATTAAAAATATATCTAAATTTTATATGTAAAATAAATAAATAAAATAAATTAAAATAAATAAAATAAATAAAATAAATTAAAATAAATTTTTTAATTCATGTGAAAACATTAAAGCTCCCATAGCAAAAAATAATATTATTCCTACTATCCATGATAATCTGTATAACTGCTTATGATATCTGGCTCCGTCTGCCCAGTCAACAATTACGATTCTGATACCATTCAAAGCATGAAATAAAACAAATGCAAATAACAACCATTCTATTATCATAAATACAGGTGATGCAAATGTAGCCATTTTATTATTAAATGCAACTTCACCTTCAGTAAGCGGACTTAATGAATATATGTGCAGAAATAAATATCCGATCAATGCAATGCCTGTGAATCTGTGCAATATCCATGCCCAGCTTCCTGAATCTTTTTTATAACTCAGATTTTCGGATATCCAGTTTTTCTGATCGAAGGTTTTAAATTTCTGAAGTGAATTTTGAGATTTTGTATCACTTTCCAATTATGTGGTGCTCCTTGTATTTTAAGTTCCGTCAAATTAATTATTTCAGCTTATATTTACAATTTATTAAAATTTATTATAGATTCATGGAATTGTTAGTGGGAAGATTTAATTATGACCGTCTCCGTGTGAAAAAACAATTAATAATTAAAAATTAAGAATTCTCAAATAAATTGTACATTGCAAATTGAACATTGATAATTGTTTACATGTGCTTTTCGGACTCTGCGGGTAAAAACAATTAAGAATTAAAAAATTAAGAATTCTCAAATAAATTGTACATTGCAAATTGAACATTGATAATTGTTTACACGTGCTTTTCGGACTCTGCGGGTAAAAACAATTAAGAATTAAAAAATTAAGAATTCTCAAATAAATTGTACATTGCAAATTGAACATTGATAATTGTTTACATGTGTTTTTCGGACTCTGCGATAAAGAAAAAAAGGCAATATTTTTAATGTATTGAATTTGCGCACTTAAAAGCGTACGTTTAGAAAAAATTCAAATGAAAACAATTACAGCCACTCAGGCAAGAAACAAAATTTACAAACTTATCGATGAAACTTCAGAAGAAAACAAGCCGATTCAGATCACAGGTAAAAGGAACAATGCAGTTTTAATATCTGAAGAAGACTGGAATTCGATACAGGAAACTTTATTTCTGATCTCAATACCCGGTATGAGGGAATCAATTTTGAAAGGTATGAATGAGCCAATTGAAAAATGTGCTGAAAAGATCACATGGTAAAATGGAAGTTGGTATTTACTAAACAGGCATTAAAAGATTCAAAAAAAATAAAATCATCAGGGCTTAAAGAAAAAGTAGAAAGCATTTTAAAAATTCTTGAAGAAAATCCTTTTGAAAACAACCCTTCCTTTGAAAAATTAACCGGTGATCTGACAGGAGCTTATTCGAGGAGAATAAATATTCAACACAGGGTAATTTATCAGGTCTATAAAAAAGAAAAGACTGTGAAAATTATTAGAATGTGGACACATTATGAGTAAAATAATAATTAACTGTCCCGAATTGTCAGATTCTCTTCTGACTTTGCATTAAAGGAAGTTATAAATCAAATTTATCTTATCAGAAGCATTTTCTTTGTGTCAGCCAAATTACCATCTATAAATAAACTATAAAAATATACTCCGCTTGAGATTCCGTTTCCATCGAATTCAATTTTATGAGTACCTGAATTTTGATTTCTACTTACTAGTGTTTTAAGTTCTTTTCCTTCTATATTATAAATTTTTACTTCTACGTAACTCGTAATTCGTAACTCGTAACTTATGGTAGTATTTGGGTTGAATGGGTT
>JBATSB010000033.1:0-10981 GCA_049293015.1 Ignavibacteria bacterium | reverse complement strand
AGCATGCGCTGCTATATTAATAGAGTTGATAAAAGATTTGTCAAAAGTTAAAAATAAAAAGAAAGTCGGATTTTATTTTTCAAATTATGAAGAGGTGGGTCACGGATCAGCAATTGGAATACCGGATTCAGTGAAAGAGCTTCTTGTGCTTGATATGGCAGTGGTAGGTGACGGTTGTTCAGGCTCTGAAGATTCAGTTTCAATTTGTGTTAAAGATTCTTCAGGTCCGTATGATTTTGATGTTTCGCAAAAGCTGAAAGATCTTGCTGTAAAGAATAAGATCAAATTCAATATAGATATATACCCTTATTACGGTTCTGACGGAAGCGCGGCACTGCTTGCCGGGTATGATGTAAGAGTCGGTCTTATAGGACCCGGAGTTTCCGCTTCACACGGAGTCGAAAGAACTCACCGGAAAGGAATTGCCGAAACATATAAACTTGCCAAAGCTTACATAAATAATTTTTGAAATTTTAGTGTGATAATTAGTTACGATATTTTACATAATTGTAAAACTGATTCCATTTTAAATAATTAAGAAGAGTATATTTTAATCTATTATGTTTTTATTTTTTTTTAAGAATTTATATAATACAGAGAAGTATTGACTGCAATAAAAAAAAGAATAGTCTCGGGCATAAAGCCGTCAGGTGATCTAACAATTGGAAATTATCTTGGAGCGATGAAAGGCTGGGCAGCTAATCAGCATAATGAAGGTTATGAAAATTTTTTCTTCGTAGCTAACCTTCATGCAATTACTGTAAAACAGGATCCTGAATTATTAAAAAAAAGAACTCTCGATATAGTAGCATGGCTGCTTACAGTCGGAGTCGATCCTGGCAGATCTGTTATATTCGTTCAGTCAATGATACCGGCTCACAGCGAGATTTGCTGGATCCTGAATAATTATGTGACTATGGGTGAACTTGGAAAGATGACACAATATAAAGACAAATCACAAAAGTCAGGCAAAGACGGGCAGCTGACTGGATTGTTTGATTACCCTGTATTAATGGCAGGTGATGTACTTTTGTATGATGCGGATGAAATACCTGTCGGCATTGATCAGGTTCAGCATGTAGAGCTTTCCAGAACAATTGCTCAGAGGTTCAATAATCAGCACGGAGATACTTTTAAAGTTCCAAAAGCAACATTGTCAAAAACATCAGCAAAGATAATGTCGCTTAATAATGCATCAGAAAAGATGAGCAAGAGCGAATCACAGGACAGTTATGTTTTACTTGAGGACAGTGCGGAAAAAATCATAAAGAAATTCAAAAAAGCCGTTACAGATTCAGATAATAAAGTTGCTTTCGGAAATGAGAAACCTGAGCTTTCAAATCTGTTAACTATTTTTTCGGAATTTTCAGAAAGACCGGTAAGTGAGATCGAGAATGAATATGGTGAACAGGGTTACGGAAAGTTCAAGACGGATCTCGGTGAACTTGTAGCTGAGAAGCTGACTTCTCTTCAGAAAAAATATTATGAAATTAGAAATAATGAAGAGAGAGTTATGAATGTGATCATAGATGGTAACAGCAAAGCTAAAGCTATTGCAGATAGTAAAATGTCTGAAGTAAAAGATAAGATCGGACTTTTGTAAATATTCAGTTTTTTATACAGGAACAAAAATAATTTTAAACAAGTAGAAACATCTCATTTGACAGAGCCAAAAGCAAAAGACAAGATTAAACAAGATGAATTAAAAGCACACGGTGTCATTCCTGTTCATGTAGCAATTATTATGGATGGTAACGGAAGATGGGCAAAATCCAAAGGACTTTCGAGAATGTTTGGACATAATGAAGGTGTAAATTCTGCAAGAGATATAGTGGAAGTATCCGGTCAGATAGGGATAAAATATCTGACGCTTTATACTTTTTCAACAGAGAACTGGAAAAGACCAAAGACAGAAGTAACAATGCTTATGAAATTACTTATAAGATCAATCCGTGATGAGACTGACCGGCTTAATCAGAATAATGTAAAGCTTGTTGCTACAGGGGATCTGGATAACCTTCCGGATAAAGTAAGAAAGGAACTTGATGATGCAATGGACACTACAAAAGATAATGATCTTATGACTCTGAATCTTGCACTGAGTTACAGCGGGAGATGGGATATTTTGAATGCGGTAAAAAAAATAGCAGAGGAACATAAAAAGAAAAGTTTTGATTTAAATTCACTCACTGAAGATTCGTTCTCTGAATTTCTTGCAACCAAAGGCATCCCCGACCCTGACCTTTTAATTAGAACCGGCGGTGAATTCAGGATCAGCAATTTTCTTTTGTGGCAGATTGCTTACAGCGAAATATATATTGATAACTGTTATTGGCCAGATTTTAAAAGAGATAATTTATATAAAGCGATATATGATTTTCAGAAAAGAGAGAGAAGATTCGGAATGACCAGTGAACAGATAATTAAAAACCAAAAGAATTAAACTCAAAAAATGTCACCCAAATTATTTATAATAATATTTTTAACATTCATTTCCCTTACATCAAATTTATTTTCACAGGAAACCGGACCTGAAAAATTCAGGATCGCAAGTATTGATACGAAAGGAAATAAGAACTATGAAAAGGGTACGATCATTTCATATTCAGGACTCAAACAAGGAGTTGAGATCTCGCTGCCTTCGGATGAAACAAGAGATGCTATCACCAGATTATGGAATATCGGAATCTTCTCAGATGTGAAGATATATGTCGATAAAAAATTCGGGAATGAAATTTATCTGGTAATAGAAGTCGAAGAGCTTCCGAGAGTTGAAAGTCTTGAAATCACAGGCAATGATGAGCTTTCAGATGATGAGATCAATGAGAAAGTTAACATAGTTCCCGGTGAAGTGATCAGTGATCAAAAGCTGAAAGACATTCAATACAACCTTAAAAAAGCTTATGCAGAAGAAGGATTTGGACTTGCAGAAGTGTCCGTTGACAAGTTACTATCTGCAAACAACGAAGCAAGGATCAGGATAAAAATTAAAGAGGGTAATGAACTGACTGTAAACAAAATAATAGTAAAAGGAAACAAGAATGTTTCGAAACAGGATCTTATAGATGCATTTGAAAATACGAGTGAAGGTACATGGTGGAAATTCTGGGAAGGCGCGGATTTTGACAAAGCAAAATATGAAGAGGATAAAAAATTACTTATTGAATTTTACAGAGAGAAAGGATACAAAGATGCCAGTATCGTTTCAGAAAGTCTCGATATTCTTCCTTCCAAAACCGATGTGAACATTGTCCTTACTGTCTATGAAGGTACGAAATATTATATAAATGATATTATTATCACAGGTAATACAGTTTATGACGAAGATGAGTTATTAAGACGACTTAAGCTCAAAAAAGGTAGTGTGTATAATACGAAAATACTTCAGCAGAATATTTATGGTAATGAAGAAGAATCCGATATCAGTTCATTGTATCTTGACAACGGATACCTATCATTTAATGCTTTGATCAATGAAGAACCTGCTGATGCAGATGATGAGGTAAATCTAAAGATACAGATTTCTGAAGGTAATCCTTTCAGATTTGGAATGGTGGGATTTGAAGGAAATGACAAGACAAAAGATAAAGTAATGCGCAGAGAGCTTTATACTTTACCCGGTAATTTTTTTACAAAGAGTGACATAAAAAGAAGTATGCAGCAGCTCGCAGCATTGAATTATTTTAATCCTGAAAAATTAAGCCAGGACATCTCACTCGCAAATGACAGTACAGTTCAGATCAATTATATAGTTGAAGAAAAATCATCTGACCAGTTCAATGCATCCATCGGATACAGCGGAAGTTTCGGTATCACTGGAGCACTTGGACTCACATTCAATAATTTTGACATCACACAACCATTGACAGGCGGTGCTGGACAGCTAATGTCTTTCAACTGGTCATTTGGAACAGGCGGAACATACAGAACATTTGATATCGGTTTTCAGGAGCCATGGCTTTTTGATACACCGACTTTATTTGGTTTTAATATTTTTGATACAAGATCAAATTATTCTAACCTCGATCAGAAAGAGACAGGTGCTTCTGTAAATATTGGAAGAAGATTTAAATTTCCGGATGATTACTTCAGAGGCGACTGGACATTAAAATATCAGAATACAAATGTAATCAATGGAGACGGAGTATATGAGGAAGGGATAAGAAATCAGTTCAGTATAAGACAGATCATCTCAAGGTCTTCAGTATTTGAACCTGTATTTCCAACTACAGGAACAAGAGTATCAAACTCAACCGAATTATCCGGCGGACCTTTTCTGCCGGGGACAGTTGAGTTTGTAAAAAATATATTTCTGACAGAAGCGTTCACACCATTAACTGTAAACAGGAAATTAGTTTTATTCAGTACATTCCAGTTTTCATTTATTAATTCATTTTCAAAAGACAAATATCTACCACCAAATGAAACTTTTTACATGGGTGGAAACGGACTAACTTATAATACAATAGCATTGCGCGGATATGACGACAGGACTGTCGGACCGCAGAATCAGTTTGGTGATCCGATCGGCGGTAGAGTTACAACCAAGTATGGACTGGAATTCCGGTATTCAATTTCTCAGGATCCGCTTCCGATCTTCGCACTGATTTTTGCAGAAGCAGGAAATGTGTGGGCTGACATTAATAAGACCGATCCTTTTGATCTAAGAAGATCTGTTGGATTTGGAACAAGACTGATACTTCCTGCAGTAGGACTTGTAGGATTTGATTTCGGATATGGATTTGACAGAGAGGCAGTAGACCATGAACCTCCAAAGTGGCTGTTTCATTTTCAGTTTGGAAGAGGCTTTTAATTTTAAAAACATAAATTTAACTTAAATATAAACAAAAGGAGATATTCTTTGAAAACAAGTAACTTGAAATTATTAATAGTAATTTTTTCTGCAATAGGATTTTTTATTTCGGGAAACGTACAGTCGCAGGTCAAAATAGGATATGTAGACAGTGAAGTAATTTTAAAACAATTACCTGAAGCTCAGCAGGTTCAGAAAGAACTCGAAGAACTTCAGAAATTATACCTCGACACAATACAGGGTAAAGAAACAGAATTAAAATCAAAAGCTGAGACTTTTAAAACAAGATATGAAGATGCACAAAAAAGCGTCGAGTCCGGTACAGTAACTTCAGAGACTGACCTGAAAGCTTTAAATACTGAGATCTCCGGATTGCAGAATGAACTTCAGTCACTTAGTGAATCATTAGATAATTACAAACAGACTATACAAAACTCTTTGCTGCAGAAGCAGGCTGAATTATTTAAACCTGTAAAGGAAAAGATCACCAAGACGATTGAAGATGTTTCTAAATCTTTGAAGATAAACTTTGTATTCGACAAAGCTGACGGTACTTTGCTTTATGGTGATAAAGATTTTGACATTACATTTAAAGTACTTGATAAACTGAAATAGGGTCCGTTCTCTTATGGGAATGATACTGATTCAGAACTTTCTTTTTAAAAAAAGCGATAATGAAAATCATCAGAAATTTTACGTTAGCTTTTGCAGCAGTAGTTGTATTAATGTCTGCCGGACTTTCAGCCCAGACTAAAGTAGGTTATATTGATTCAAAAAGAATTGTGGAATCAATGCAGGATTCACGTGATGCCCAGCAGCGTCTGGATAATCTTGTTACACAATGGCAGACCGAGCTTACACAGCTTCAGGACAGTCTTAAGATAATTAAGAATGATTACGAAAAAAAGAAACTCATTCTTACTGATCAGTTGAAGCAGCAGACTGAAACAAAGATCACTGAACTTGAGACAAAGGTCAGCAATTTTAAAATAGAAAAATTTGGTGAAGGTGGAGAGTATTTTCAGAAACAAACGGAATTCATGAGACCTGTACAGGACAGAATATTCAAAGCAATTGAAACAGTTGCTAAAGATGGCAGCTATGACTATGTTTTTGACAGGAGCAGTGAAATTTTACTTCTTTATGTGAATGAAAATTACGATCTGACCACTAAAGTTATAAATGAAATCGAGGGCAAATAAATGAAGCTGAGCGAGGTCGCAAATATTATCAATGGAAAACTTGAAGGCGACCCTGATGCTGAAGTTACTGCGATAGGAAAAATTGAATCTGCTAAAAATTATGAGATCACTTTTATTTCCAATCCAAAATATGAAAAATATTTTGAGTCAACTGAAGCCGGATGCGTTTTAGTTTCAGATGAATTCGAAATTAAGGATAAGAATTTAAGAAAAAAAATTTCACTGATACGAGTAAAAGATCCTTATAATTCTTTTTTAAAGCTATTAGAAAAATTTGAAATAAAGGAAGAAATCACAGATACCGGTATTTCAGATAAATGCAGTATTGGGACTAATATAAAGACTGGTGAAAATGTGTATGCAGGAATTAATGTGATTATTGAAAATGACTGTAAGATCGGAGACGGTACGAGAATTTATGCAAATACTTATATAGGAAAAAATTCAGTACTTGGTAAAAATTGTCTGATCTATCCAAATGTAACAATTTACAGGGATACAGTTATCGGAGATAATGTGATAATTCATTCAGGTACAGTCATTGGTTCTGACGGATTTGGATTTGCGAAACAAGATGACTCTTCATACAAAAAAATTCCTCAGACAGGAAATGTAGTTATAGAAGACAATGTAGAGATCGGCTCAAACACTTCCATAGATAGGGCAACTATAGGTGAGACACGGATATGCAAAGGTGTAAAGATTGATAATCAGATACAGATCGCTCACAATGTTACAATTGGTGAAGACACTGTAATCGCAGCACAGGTCGGCATTGCAGGTTCTACTAAGATTGGTAAGAGGTGTATGATAGGCGGACAGGCAGGAATAGTCGGGCATTTGGAAATTTGTGATGATGTAATTATTGGTGCTGCTGTAGGAGTTTCAAAATCAATCACAGTGCCCGGAATATATACCGGCTACAGGTTCAGACCATACAGAGAAGATCTGAAAATAGAAGCAAGAATCCGAAACCTTGACAAACTTGAAGAAAGAATAAAAAAGTTAGAATCCCCCGGTAAGTAAATTAAACTATTTTTTTATATGTTAGAAAAACAACGCACAATCAAAAATGAGATCACATTATCCGGCGTAGGACTTCATACCGGTAATAAATCAAACATGACATTTAAACCTGCTCCTGAAAATTATGGTGTTAAGTTTAAAAGAACTGATCTCCCTGACTCTCCTGAAATTCCTGCAGATATAGATCACGTAATTGATATCTCGCGAGGAACAACTATTGCAAAGGATGGTGCTGAAGTTCATACTGTAGAACATGTACTGGCAAGTATAATGGGCTGCGAGATTGACAATATAATTATTGAACTTGACTCAAATGAGCCGCCAATCATGGACGGCAGTGCGAAAGATTATGTAGAGACTTTGAAAAAAGCTGACATTGTTGAACAGGAAGCAAAGCGAGATTATCTGGTAATTGAAGATACTGTTCATTATCACGATGATAAAACGAATGTAGATATTGTAGCACTACCATTAAAAGACGATTTCAGAATTTCAGTTATGATAGATTACAATAATCCGGCACTCGGCGTACAACACACAGGTCTTTTTAATCTGCATAAAGAATTTGAAAAAGAATTTGCACCATCGAGAACTTTTTGTTTTCTCAGTGAGATAGAGTATCTGCAGGAACAGAATTTAATAAAAGGCGGTGATCTCAATAATGCAATTGTCATAGTCGATAAAGATGCGTCAGATGAGGAGCTTGAAAGAATGAAAAAGAAGATTGGCATTGAAGAAAGTATCATACTCGGATCGAACGGGATCCTGAATAACCGTGAGCTGAGATTCCGCAATGAGCCGGCAAGACATAAACTTCTCGATCTGATCGGTGACCTTGCGCTTATCGGTGCACCTGTAAAGGGTCAGATTCTTGCAGCAAGACCCGGACATAAATCCAATGTTGAATTTACAAAGATGCTTAGGAAGCTTTATCTGCAAAAGAAGATTGAGAAAAAATTCCAGGTGCTGAAATCAGAGAACTGTGTATTTGACATTGAAGCCATACTCGAGATCATGCCTCATCGTTATCCATTCTTGATGGTTGACAGGATTATTGACATTGAAGTAAATAAAAGAATAGTCGGAATAAAAAATGTAACCTATAACGAACCATTTTTCAACGGACACTTTCCAAACAGAAGAGTAATGCCGGGTGTGCTTATAGTGGAAGCAATGGCGCAGTGCGGATTTATTCTTCTTCTCAATTCACTCGACGATCCGCAGAGCAAGATGGCATATTTTGCATCAATAGATAAAGTAAAATTCAGAAAGCCTGTAGTCCCCGGTGATCAGCTTGTATTTGAAATGTATCTTCTTTCATTCAGAAGCGGCATTTGTAAAATTGCAGGTAAAGCATATAAAAATTATATCGGCGGCGAGCTTGCCTGTGAAGGTGAATTCATGGCAGCGGTGGTTGATAAATAATTACGAATTACAAATTACAAATTTCAAATATTTAAAGATTACATTTCATCTCAAACTCGTAACTTGTAACTCGTAACTCCTAAAATTATTATTTGTAATTTGTAATTTGTAATTTTCAATTATCTGAAAGAGCAGCTATCCCCGGAAGTTTTTTTCCTTCCAAAAATTCCAGTGACGCTCCGCCACCGGTAGAAACATGAGTGATCTTTTTTTCAAGACCTGCTTTTGCAATAGCGCTTGCAGAGTCACCACCTCCTATTATTGTAACTGCTCCTTTTGAAGTTGCTTCAGCCATTGCCTTTGCTACTTCCATTGTACCTTTGGAAAAGTCATCAATTTCAAAAACACCCATCGGACCATTCCATACAATTGTATTTGAATTTAAAATTTCATTCGAATATGTCTTTATAGTTTTATTTCCAATATCGACTCCAATCCAGTCATTATAATCAGATGTAATTCCGTCAGCAGGTAATTCAATTGTTTTCGATCCTTGTTCAAATATTTCCGCCATTAAAATATCTTCAGGCAGTAATAATTTTGTATCTGATGATTTTGCTTTTTCAATGATCTCTTTTGCAAGTTCTACTTTATCTTCTTCAAGAATTGACTTCCCTATATTATATCCCATAGCTTTATAAAAAGTAAACATCATTCCCCCGCCGATAAGAATCGTATCAGCAGACCCTAATAAATTTTCAAGCACGTCAATCTTTCCAGAGATCTTCGAACCTCCGAGTATTGCACAAAGCGGTCTCTTCGGATCACTGACAGCGGCAGATAAATATTTCAATTCCTTTTCCATCAGATATCCTGCTGCACATTTATCTATAAAATGTGTGACACCTTCTGTAGAAGCATGCGCCCTGTGAGCAGTTCCGAATGCATCATTGACATAAATATCTCCGTAAGCCGCAAGCTTTTTTGCAAATTCAGATTCATTCTTTTCTTCCTCTTTATAAAATCTTAAATTTTCAAGAAGGAGTATATCTCCATTCTGCATATTATCAATCACATCAATATTATTTTCATTTATACAATCATCAGAAAACAATACAGGAAAATTCAGAACACTGGATAAATATTCAGCAACAATTGAAAGAGAATACTTCTCATTTACCTCACCCTTTGGTCTGCCAAGATGACTCATCAAAATACATCTGCCGCCGTTTTTAGTAATTGCCTTTATGGTAGGAAGCGATTCAAGAATTCTTTTATCATCAGTGATCACGCCGTCTTCATTTACCGGCACATTAAAATCCACTCGTACCAATACCCTTTTACCGGCTATCTCATTATTATCAATAAGTTTTTGCAAAGAAAGTTTTTTATCTGACATTATTTTAGTTTGATTAATTTTTGGAATTTGTAAAAATAATATTTTTGAATAAGGAATTACAGACCTTTTTCAATATTGTATTGCGTTTGCCTCAAAGGCTCAAAGACTCAAAGTTTCAAAAGATAAATAAAATATGACTGTTCTTGAATACTTCATTCAAAAATTTTCTTATACTAAAATGAAAATAGAAATTATAAAAATAAAAACGCAATGTTCAATTTAATGAACATTGCGTTTTATAAATTAAAAATTCTAAATTCCTAATTTTAAATTGCTCTTTACTTGATCAGAAAGAACGAAAAAGCATTATTAATCAGTTATTGCTCCTCCCCTTTTTTCAAAGGGGAGGCTGGGAGGGGTTTGCAAAGCAGAGTTTAATTTGACTCCACTGTTTACGTTGTTGAATTTAATGCAATATATTGTTTGCTATTTCTTTCGGCAACAACCCCCTCCGCTCCCCCTTTTTTAAGGGGGAATAACTTTTAAATTAATCTGAATCGTGCTTTTAAAGATAAGACATTCATGTTAAAAAATTCTTAATTCTTAATTCCTAATTTTTAATTGCTTCTATTTTATCAGCATCATTTTCTTTGTCGCTGAGAAACTACTGCTTTCTAATCTATAAAAGTAAGCTCCACTTGGTAAATTTGCTGCATTAAATCCTACGATATAATTCCCTGCATTCTTGACTTCATTTACTAAAGTAGAAACTTCCTTTCCGGAAACATCATAAATTTTCAAAGTAACATTTCCTGATTTAGGAATTGTGAAATTAATGTTTGTCTCTGGGTTGAATGGATTTGGATAGTTCTGACCTAATGTATAATCTACAGGAATTTCTCCGCCGGTATTTACTATACCTACTTCAATACTCATTTTTGAAACTACACCTAAGTTACCAACTGCCCAGCCTATTGGACATCCGTTTACAATTACGAAATCTATATCTTGATAAACTGCTCCGGTCTGTGTATAAGTATCTGTCCATGTTGTAGCACCATTTGTAGATCTGTAAATTGTTGCACCTGATCTTATTGCCCACCAATCCATTCCGACTCCTTCAAATCCGTTTATATTTCCTGAAACTCCAGGACTTGTTGCTGCTGTGTATGTTGCTCCACCGTCTGCGGATTTTACTGTTGCTGTTCCACCGGCTATTCCTGTTGTCGGATTGTT
>JBATSB010000032.1:0-2679 GCA_049293015.1 Ignavibacteria bacterium | reverse complement strand
GATTACAACCTGGGAAATTTCCCTCAGGCATCTGAAAAGTATTTGACTTATTCCGATGTGAATGATTTATCTCAATGGGATTTGAAAATCATGAGAAATGAAATATTTGCCCGCCATGGTTACATATTCCAGACAGATGAGATGAGAGATTATTTTTCAAATAAGAGTTGGTATAATCCAAGGTATTATGATGTGAATAATATGTTATCTAATATAGAAAAAGAAAATGTTGCATTGATAAAAAAATATGAACGCTGAAATATAATATACTTATCTAAAAATTAATACTTTCCGATTTATATACAGACTGATATCATTTACTTTAATGTTAATCAAATCATTAATTACAATTCTGAAATATAAAACAACAAAGCTATTTGAGTAAGTTGATTCTTGGAAATATTGAAGTTCTTAGGATAAAATATATTTTAATCTGTTTTGTATTCACAATTAATATAATCTCTTCATGCGGACAACTGAATTCCAATCTCAATCAAAAACCCACTGTATTAGTTGATTCTGCATCTATTGTCAAAAAGAATATCAGCACGCATCTTAAAGATTCTTTAATATTTATAATTGGAGTCGGAGATATTATGCTTGGTTCAAATTATCCTTACTCCGGATCACTTCCTCCGGATGATGGTATGTATTTATTAGATAGTGTAAGACAAATACTTAGAACAGCTGATGTTACTTTTGGAAATTTAGAAGGAACATTTCTTAACTAAGGCGGGATTCCCAAACACTGTAATACACGGGATCATTGTGTCTGCTTTAGAATGCCTGAACATTACGCAGAATATCTTTATCAAGCAGGATTTGATATTTTAAGTTTAGCAAATAATCACAGCAATGATATGGGAGAAGAAGGAAGAATATCTACTAAGGAAATACTTGATAAATATTCAATAAAATATGCTGGTTATTTAGATTTCCCTGCAACTGTGCTTAGAAAAACGGTATCAAATACGGATTCACTGCATTCGCTCCGAATATTGAAACTTTAAGTTTAAATGATTTAACAGGTGCTAAAAAAATTGTGTCTGATCTTAAAAAACAGTGTGATATTCTCATTGTATCTTTTCATGGCGGAGCAGAAGGATATTCTGCTCAGAGAGTTTCTGGAAATCGAGAAATATTCCTCGGTGAAGACCGGGGAAATGTTTGTGAATTTGCACACGAAGTCATAGATGCAGGAGCAGATGTAGTTTTTGGACACGGTCCTTATTTCCCTAGAGCATTGGAATTATATAAAGACAAATTAATTGCATATAGTCTTGGTAATTTTTGCACCTACGAAAAATTCAGTTTAAGCGGTCACAGGGAATAGCACCATTTTTAAAAGTTTATATTGATATGAAAGGAACTTTTGTTAAGGGAAATATTTATTCATTCATGCAGATCAAAAGAGGATTTCCTGTTCCTGATTCTGAACTAAACGCTGTTAAAATTATCAAAGATCTGACAGAAATGGACTTTCCTAAAACTCAAATCTATATTTAAGAAAACTGTTTTATAGAAAACATGAATCTGAACGTTCAATAAAAGTGAATAATGAAAATTAAATTGTCAAATTTTTATTCTAATGTAAAAGATATTAAATGCCAGACTATACACAAAAATAAAACCCTTCAGCGACTTTTGTAAATTTACCGTTCATATATTTCAACAATTCATATCCTCCCCCCTCATAAAACCTACACTCATTAGTATTTCGTCCATATTGTCATTATCAAAGTCACAAAAACCAATTATTTTCGATACTCAGAATTTTCCTCGGGGTTTTGAAAAGCTCTAATACTTTAGCTGATGATTCCATAACATAATCTGCATTAATAAAATCATCACCACTTTCTCTTAAATATGATACAAAATACTCCTCCTGATATTATTTGCAATAACTTCCTCTGAATGCGATGAAATCTTTGTCATCTATATTGTTTATAAATTCCTTTGTATCAATGCTATCTGAATAAGCTTCAAAATTTCTTACATCTTGATTAATTCTTTGTTTAAAGATCGTTAAAAGGTCTTTATTAAATACCTGAACATAACTTATAATTTCACCAATAGAATTTTTAAATATTTTAAAATCTGTTGAAAACTTAATTCAACTTTTTATCCAATCAAAACTAAATTGTAATTTTAATCTTAAATTATTAATATATGAGCGTTTCATAAATCTGATTTCTTATCTAAGTATTGTTAATTTAAAGAGGTTAATTAATACTTAAGTAAAAGAATCAGGTTTTATCTCTTGATTCAATTTTTTGTCGTGTACTTTGTGTTTTCAAAAATTAGTTAATTAGAAAATTTGTTTATAAAAATATAAGTTTTATTTTTATATGCCGAAAGAATTCAACAGGAAGTAACATTTTAGTAATATAAAACATTTCTTATAAAAAATAAAATCTATAATTATGAAAACTAAATTATTTGTTGCATGTATTATAATGTTTTTTTACTTAAATGTGTTTTCTCAAGTGACTCAAGAGTGGATAAATAGGTATAATGGTCCCAATAATGGTAATGACAGACCCCGTTCAATGGTAATGGATAAGAGTGGAAATTTATACGTAGCAGGTCACTCCAGTGGTATCGGTTCCGGTTTAGATTATGTAACAATCAAGTATAATTCTATTGGTCAACAGCAGTGGGTAGCGAGATATTATGGAT
>JBATSB010000031.1:0-15709 GCA_049293015.1 Ignavibacteria bacterium | reverse complement strand
ACAATATCTTTAACAGAAGCATTTAAGACATCAGCATCTCTCATGTTTTTATTATAACCGGCAAGGGAAACATGAAGTCTGTATTTACCCTGCGAGACATCATTAATTATAAAAAATCCTTTAGCGTCTGTCTCTGCACCGCCTGCAAGTGTTGAATCTTTTTTCCGGAAAAGCTGTACTGTAGCACTTTCCATTGGAGTTTTACTAAGCTTGTCAAATACATAACCTGAAACTGAGCCATCATTGAATTCAGGTTTAAAATTATTTCCCTTTCGCTGATTGTTACCTGGTTCTCTCTGGGAATATGCTGAAGTGAAGGATAATATTAAAATAATAAATACTAGTGTTCTCATTTTTTTCAAATACTCTTAAATTGGTTGTCAATAAAATTAAAATAAATCAGACAATAAACTTTTTTTTATTAAAATTCGGATTACTGATGAATGATTTTTCCTAACGGGGAATTTAACTTAAAGATGTAAATCAAAACCAGCCATGTGGTATTCTTTTATCCCGCAATGTTCTCAATAGACAATTTATGTTTACAAAAGGTTTAATCAAATATTTAAATTATCAAACATCAAACTCCTGACCTTTCACAGGTATTTCAATGTCTTTGAAGTTCAGATTTCTTAATCCATCTTTAAATGCTTCCTGCTGATCTATCTCACCGTGTACGAGGAAGATCTTCTGCATCTGATTTTTGTTAAACTGATCAAAATATTCTAAAAGCTCATCCCTGTCAGCATGCGCGGAAAAAGAATTCAATACAACTATTTTAGAGTGAACAAAATATTCATCGCCGAAAATTCTGATCGAAGCATTCTCTTCATCTCTTGATTCAATCAATCTCCTTCCTAAAGTATGCTCTGCCATAAATCCTACAATGAGTATTGTAGATTTCGGATCTTCAATATTATTTTTCAGATGGTGAAGTATCCTTCCTGACTCAGCCATTCCCGACGCTGATATTATCATACACGGACCGGCAATACTATTCAGACTCTTTGACTCTTCCACATCCTGTACATATCTGATTTGTGGCAATTCAAAAACTTCTTTCCCTCTGATGATCATATCTGAAAATTCTCTGTCGTAACATTCAGGATGCAACTTGAAAATATCAGTAGCTTTTGTCGAAAGCGGGCTGTCTATAAATATCGGAAATTTTTCGATGAGACCTTCATTATATAAAACTGACATCGAATAAATTATCTCCTGCGTCCTTCCGACACTGAACGCAGGAATAATAATCTTTCCGCCTCTTGATACAGCTTCCTTCAGTACGGCAAGTAACTGCTGATCCATCATATTTGCCTTGTCATGATTTCTTCCACCGTATGTCGATTCAGAAATAATGAAATCCACATCACCGATAAATTCAGGATCCTTTAATATCGGAAGTCCGGGTCTGCCAATGTCACCTGAGAATGCAAATTTAAATTTTCTGCCGTTCTCCTTTATTGTCAGCACCATCATCGCCGAACCGAGTATATGTCCCGCATCAAAAAACTCAACTTCCACTGTTTCACATAATCCGTCTATGCAGAATGTCTTTCCATATGATACAGTTTTAAAATTTTTGAGAACATTTCTTGCATCATCCATTTTATACAGAGGTTTAAAAGGCGGCTGATTTTTTTTAGCTCTCCTTTTATTTACATACTCTGTATCTTTTTCCTGTATGTGTGCGCTGTCGAGAAGCATTATTGAACACAGATCTCTCGTCGCTGAAGTGCAGTATATCGAACCTTTGAATCCTTTTGAATGAAGTGTAGGTAGATTTCCTGAATGATCAATATGAGCATGTGAAAGTACGACACAATGAAGTTCTTCCGGATCAAATAAAAATGTTCTGTTAATGTCATAAGCATCTTCCCTTTTGCCCTGAAAAAGACCGCAGTCTAAAAGAATCTTTTTTCCGTTGATCTCAAGTAAATGTTGTGAACCTGTTACAGTTCGGTCAGCTCCGCAGAATTTGATTTTCATAATTGTATTTTAATAGATTTTATTTTTTTTAAAATAATTTACTGCTCTGAATTAAATTTATGTTTTGTAACGTAGGGATTTCCTTTTATAAAAAACCTGTAAGGAAATTCCACTCCTTTATTAAGACCTATCCTTCGTGATGTAATTATTTCGGATCTTTTTATACGATCATTTTCAGCAATGAAGATTTTACTGTTTGTATCTGTAATATCAGTACTGTTTAAACTCAGATCAATATTCATCGCCATACATAATTTTGACGGACCGTTTGTAAGTTCAATATTATTTTTTATATTTTGTCTGAATTTTTTCATAAGACCAATTCCTTCCACCGGTTCACCTGCTCTGATAAGTATTGCATTTCCAACGCCTTCCTCACCACACACAGCATTAAAACAATAATAACTTCCATATATAAAATACACATAAGCTCTTCCTTCCGGACCGTATATTACGCTGTTTCTTTTTGTAACTCTGCCGAATGCATGACACGCAGGATCATGATCTCCGATGTAAGCTTCCGTCTCAACTATTTTTACTGCAGCAAATTTATTGCCAAATTTTCTGATGATCAATTTACCAAGCAGATCCTTTGCAACAGTTACAGTATCTCTCAGATAAAATTCTTTACTTAAAGATTTAGCATCATATAAATTCAAACTGAGCTATATACAATTATATTTGGTGAAAAATTCGTAAAGGTAATATATGGAAAATTGATTTTATTGAATATGGATTTAGAATGGGTTTTGATTGAACTGAGCAAAGACTTCTTAGGTGATAGTGGTCAAAATGAAGTCTCGCATCCAACAGCAAACCCCTCCCAACCTCCCCTTTGAAAAAAAGGGGAGGAGCCTGAATTTTTGAATTATAAGTTTATTGTTTTTAAAAAATGATTTTGAGAGAGAAGCGAAGTAATCTCCGAATATTATGCCAAACCTATCTTTATTATTTATCTAAATTTAAATTTGAACTAATATTCTTTTAAATTATAGTTCTGTTTAAAATTCGGATTGCTTCACCCGAATAAATTCGGGTTCGCAAAGTCATATATTTATAAAAAATCCCGCAAAGAAATTATCAATCTCTGCAGGATAATAGTAATTCAAAATTACTTATTTGTAGTTTGAAATTTGTAATTTGAAATTTATTTTATGAGCATCATACGTTTCGTTTCACTAAATTCACCTGCATTCAATTTATAAAAATAAACCCCGCTTGAGAAATTACTTCCATCGAAATTCACTGAATAATTTCCTGCATTCTGTTTCTCATTTACTAACACAGCGACTTCATTCCCTAAGACATCATATACTTTTAACTTTACATTACCCGTAATTCGTAACTCGTAATTGATAACTGTTCTTGGATTAAAGGGGTTTGGATAATTCTGATACAAAACGAAATTTTCCGGAATGGAAGTTACTGAATTATTAATTCCAATTACAACATCAGTAAAACAGTTATCATAATATTCTTTTGCTGTAACTGCAGCTTCACGCAATTTTGTAATGCTGTTAAGATTGCTGCTGCCTTTTGCTATCACTTGCGCCATTACAATGATCTGTGTATCTCCCGGATTAATTGTCATCGGACCAAAGCCCTGATAAAATCTCATGTCACTTGTACTGCTTTGTACCCAGCCATTTCCCGTAACCGGATCTCCTGAGTAAACAAATTTAGTCGGTTGATTGGTCACAGGATTAATATGCGGATTGCCGTCATTTTTATATCCGCGAATTGCATTATAAGTCTGAGTATAGTTTGAAGGTTCATATGAATCATCATGATAAATCACAGTAGAATTCAATGGCATTTCTTTGTAACCTATCTTTAAATTTCTATTTTTACCTTCATAATAAAAAACCGTATCGTTTGAATTTCCTGTGTAAGTAAGCGGAGCTCTGACAATTAAATTCCCTACCGCAGGAGGTTCATTTCCGTAAACACCATCTGTTTGCGTGAAGTTATAAGTATAAGCCAATCTAAGATTAGTATCAATTCCCTCAGCGTCATTGTGTGAATCACCAAGATCATCATCCGAATAAAAATTAAAATAAGCATCATTCCATATTTCATTACTTCTGTTAATGATCCTGTATTCCTGATAGATTACATTTTTTAATTCTTCCGGCTGATTAAAGGAAAAATTAATCTGCTTAATGTCAGCTTTTAATGGAGCTGTACTTGCGTTATAATTATTATGTGATTGGGTATAGCTGTCTGTATAAGAATAAAACATTGTCTGATTTCCATAGTCAACCGGTTTCCATGTCATCATTGAGGAATCAAAATATACAGGCGCACCCTGATCGGAATTACCAAGCGCTGAATTCGGCCATTTTATTCTGTCTGTATCATTTACATTATGTATCAGTTTATAAATTTTATATTCGGGAGTTCCATTTCCGTGAGGTGTGCCGCTCCCATCAGTATATCCGGGTAAATATTCTGATGAATAAGTTACCGCTGTAACTCTAATTTCATTATTTACCAAAGCACCGAGATAATGTCCGGATGTATAACGTGCATATTTATTTTCACCTTTTGGCCATTGAAATCCACCATTCCATCCTAATGGATGCTGATTAAAGATACCGTTGTTTTTAAACCAAGCACTTATGTTATTCGAATTTAACTGATTGGTATTTGAAGATACATAAAAACTTTTTGTATAAATTATCAATCCATTATCTCCTACAGCAAAGCAGTTGTCGATATTGGACTTTATTATAGACCTCAGATCGGTGTTCGTGTTTGAAGGGATTGGTTGCCAGTATGAAAAAATTGTGCCGGATGCACCGCATACAATGTCATAGTTGTAATTACGATCATATAGATTATTGACAGTGTTTGTATTTATAATATTAAAATTGTTATTTTGTATTTGAAATGCTACTCCGCTGTCTCCAATTACAATACTACTATAAGGAGAGATCTGATTCAGATTATTCGAAATGTTACTGTTTATCCTTACCCAGTTTGTTCCGCTGTTTGTAGATCTTAAGATCAATCCTGAATTCCCTACAATTGTAAATCTGGTATTATTTTCAATTGCTATTGAATTCAGATCAGCAGTATCGATCTGTGTCGCTTCCCAGATTCCATTGATCAGTTTTAATAACGTACCGTTTTCTCCCACAGCGACAGCACTCATAGGTACAACATTAGAATTAGTAAATTTTAAATCTTTAATAGTTGAAGTAGTTGCAGATGGAATAGTGAACCAGTTGAAACCGCCGTCAATAGTTTTTATGATCACTCCTCCTTCGCCGGCACAATATCCGGTGTCGCCAAAACTTTCTCTGAATCCTATGGTGTACAGATCAGCAGTTGTGTTACTGTTAATTTTTTGCCATGAAGTACCTGAATTTGTGCTGCGCAGAATTGTTCCGTTATCTCCTATTACAAAAAGAGAATACGACATATTATATCCTTTTAAAAAAATTTTATTGAGATCATTCGAAGTGCCACTGTTCTGAATTGTCCAGACCGGTTGGGAAATTAATTTTGTACTGATAATTAAAATCAATAATATGGACAACATTGATACAGTTTTAAAATCTATACCTTGAATTATTTTCATTATTCTTTTCATAATTTATTATCTGAATTAAAATATTTTTATTTTATTTAATACATTTTAATATTTATTAGCATAAATAGCAAAGAAATATTATTCAGTTTGTGCGGCAAAAATTAAATAAAATATTGATTTTATTTGGGGTGTTTTTGAAGTTTTATTTGAAATCAGTCTGGTTTCACACTTTTTTACTGGAAATTCTTCGGAACGAAAAGGCTGTTTGTGGATTTTTTGAGAAGGGGAATTTTTACCCCCAATAGTGTCTCACGTGCTTTTTTGGAACTCCGACGATGTTGCATTCGAGATTTTTTATTTGAGATAAAGCAGTGCCAATGCCGTTTCGCTTAACCGCCCCCCGCCCCTCCTTTGAAAAGCAAGGAGGGGAGAATAGCTTTTCAAAATAAAATCCCGCAGAGAAATTTATCAAACCCTGCGGGATATTAGTTATTCAAAATTACTTATTTGTAATTTGAAATTTGAAATTCGTAATTTGAAATTGAATATAAAATCCCGCAAAGAAATTATCAATCTCTGCAGGATAATAGTAATTCAAAATTACTTATTTGAAATTTGAAATTTGAAATTTGAAATTTATTTTAAGAGCATCATACGTTTCGTTTCACTAAACTCACCTGCATTCAGTCTATAAAAATAAACTCCGCTTGAGAAATTACTTCCATCGAAATCTACAGAATAAGTACCTGCATTTTGTTTCTCATTTACCAATTCAGCGACTTCATTCCCCAGTACATCATATACAGTTAACTTTGCATTACCTGAAATTTGCAATTCGTAATTGATCACTGTCTTCGGATTAAACGGATTTGGATAGTTCTGACTCAGTGAATATTTTTCCGGTATCTCAGTTGAAATATTATTTACACTGACAAGACCGTCAGGGAAATATTCGTTAACATATTGAAAATTAGTACCGGTTACTACAGTTCTGATAAGACTGCCTGATGCGCTGTCGATCTCATGAACACCTGAAGCATTTGTCACCAGATAATGTCCATTTCCAAGCAGATAAGCACCTCGTAATCCCGTAGCTCCGGTCAGAGACCTCATGTAATTTCCGGAAGAATCAAAAAGAATCAGTCCCGATGGTGTACTAAATCCACAGACTGCAAGATTCCCGTTTTCATTTCTGAATATCTGCTGGGCAAATAGTATATTAATACTGGTTATAAAATTAGATATGAATGTTCCATTATAATCATATTTGATGACATCATTGCCTCCGCCTGAATTTGTAACAAGTATATCATTGCTTCTGTAATGAATATCAAAAGGACTGTTCAAAGTACCTGCTGGAATAAAACTGCCAATGCTATTTCCTCCCAGATCAAACTCCTGAATCGTATTTATATTTGCGCCGCTGCCGACGGTTGCAAGTAAATTATAATTGGGTCTGAATGCAATCCCTCTCATGTTATCTACTATAGTTGTATTGACTCCGCCGGCCGGGGCGAAAAATCCTACATAGACTCCATTTGTGTCATACTTCTGCACAAGATCTGAGATCTGGTCTGAGACATAGATAAAATTATTCGGTGCCTGCAGTGCCATCTTAGGACTCTGAAGATTTGGATTATTTGAATGGATAAATGCTGTGTCAATAAGATCTCCAGTAACTGAATTAAATGCTGAGACTCTATCAAATGTCCAGTCAGGTATCAGAAGAATCGGTTGGTTTCCGCTAACTTCAGGATTCAGAATAATTTTATAAGTATCACCTGAATTATCTATTATTTTATTTTTTGAATAAATAATACGTGAAGTCGAGAGGTCAAAGTTTTTTTCAATCTCATCAAAAAACATTACATAAGATCCCGAATATATCTCAGCAGGATTTGTAATTACTGAGTAAACAACTTTGCTGTTTTCAATACCAAGAGCTTGTATGACTGTTTTATTTTTGGTTAAGATTGTAACCGGTAAGTTGTTTTGTATAGCAAACTGTTTTGCAGAGATGACAGAATGAGCATCTCTTTCAGCATTCGTTATGAGTTCGGTAAAACTGATCTTTGGACCGGCAAAGGAAACTGAACTCAAAGAAAGTATAAATAACGCAAGTGTAAAGAGTAATTTTGGTTTCATTTTTATTAAATTTAATTTTAGAAATAAGTTGGATTTATTTTAAGAATGTTCAAAATTAGTTTTCCGTTTTCAGTTTAACTTTGTAAATATAGTTAATTTTTACAAATAATTCTTTACATGATTTAGAATGTAAAGCAAAATTTTTCACATTCGGTTTGCAGGAATAACTAATCTTGTTTATTTATTAAAATTTTGATTTGCACTTAATATTTGTTTTCGCAGATTCACGTATTCTAAGGACTCTGCAGATACTGAATTAAAGTTTTACACTGTACTTAGCTTTTATTTTGCAATTCAAAAATTGAATTACATATTTATAAATGATTTCTTATTTTTAACTCATTTTAAATTTTGATTTGAGCGACATTTTCGAATGGAAAAACATTTTTACTCCGGGTTAAACTTATTAGATTTATTTTATAACAAAATATTTTAATTAATCAAAAATAAATAAAATGAAAAAAAACCTAGCTGAATTTATTGGAACATTCTGGTTAGTTTTGGGCGGTTGCGGAAGTGCAATGCTGGCTGCAGGATTTCCTGATTTTGGAATTGGCTTTGTCGGAGTTTCACTTGCTTTTGGTTTAACCGTTTTGACAATTATTTATGCACTCGGGCATATATCAGGTGGACATCTGAATCCTGCTGTTTCAATTGGATTATGGGTGAGCGGTAGAATTGAAGCAAAAGAAGTTTTACCATATATTATTTCTCAGATACTTGGAGGGATAGCAGGTGCCGGTGTTCTGTATGTTATTGTTACAGGTAATGGTTCGCAGATTGGTAATTTTGCTGCGAACGGATATGGAGAACATTCACCCGGTGGATATAATCTGATGTCTGCTTTGGTTACAGAGGTCGTAATGACATTTATGTTTTTGATAGTAATATTAGGATCTATTGATAAAAAAGCATCTATCGGATTTGCAGGAGTTTCCATAGGTCTTTGTTTAACTCTGATACACCTGATCAGTATTCCTGTAACCAACACATCGGTAAATCCTGCAAGAAGTATAAGTCAGGCATTATTTGTCGGCGGCTGGGCAATGGAGCAGTTATGGCTTTTTATTTTAGCCCCGATAGTTGGTGCAGTGTTGGCAGGACTAGTATATAAAGTATTCAAAACTTCTGAATAATCTGAACAGATAAATAAAAGATTTTTATATTATATAAAAAGACCGGATAATTTGCCCGGTCTTTTTTATATTCAAAAAAGTATTACAGTTAAAAGGTTTTCTCCATTTACAAAACTCTAATTCCCCATTTACAGCTATAAACCGTTAAAACGGTTTAGACTATATATCACAATAACTCGACATATTCTATTTATACATTCCTCAAAAAAATTTTACTGCTTAAAGATTTTTTCCATATATAATTTCTAAATTCTGCTCTGCAGCTATAAACCGTTAAAACGGTTTATAGCACCCAATTAATATTTTATTCCACATATGATTTTTTTTATGAGAAGTTGAATCCGTGTTCACTTATTGACAATGCTTCGGGCAGATTTTGGATTGCAAAATATCGAGATCATGAAATTTAGTGACAAAAGTTTATGGGCAAATAATACTTTTAAAATGAAGAAAAAGATTGATTTTAAAAATACAAAACACTCTTAGAATATTTTAAAACACAGTTAAATGCTCAGGTGTCCAATTACTCGAAAAGAAAAAATATTACTGAATCATAGATACTTTTGCTGTTAAATACTGTCATAAATAATTACTTTTTATCTTACAATTTTTTATCATTACATTTTAGAGAACTTTTCCTGAGCCAAATAGTTTGTTTAAATTTTTAAAAAATTACAAACAAAAAGCCCGTACCGGAAAACACGACCGGAACGGGCTTAAGTATATTAAATAAATTCCGATTGGAAATCTGAATTTATCTAATAGATGAGTTATGGGGTAACTTTCTGTACTAAATTGAATGCATTGTTATCTGCAAATGTCATGTCAGACAAATCTACAACTCCGTCAGCATTTAAATCTGAAGGAACATAACCGAAAACAAAATTAAAAATATCATTATCGATGATTGAAATATCTGAAATGTCAATAAGACCATCCTTATCTACATCTCCACTGTAGATACCAAATGTGACAGGAGAATTATCAACCTGCTTCATATTGTTTCCATATGCTTTACTTGAAAGATCAGTGAAATCATAATTCATTGTAGTACCTGCTGTAAATGGCTCTCCGCCTGACTTACTCCACGTCTCAATTGTATTTCTGTGATCGACAACTATATAATAATTACCAGTTGGCAGATCAAATGTAAATGTTCCTGTGAAGGTCAATGAATCTACTACAGCTACAGAAGTATCAAGTATATTATAAGGAGAGCTGTCAGAACGCAGATATACAGTCACAGTATCACTTAAGTTTAACTGCTGCAATCCGTTATAGAAAGCTTCCGGCAATACTTTTATATTTATAGTAGAGTTCGGGATACCGTTACATGAACCGGGAACAGGCTGGAATCCCATTACACCACCCTGATCATCAGTACCATTTGTAAGATATGGAACATAATTAACAGCACCTGTGATCAGTGCTGAGATAACAACATTGTCGTTAGATCCAAACCAGTTACAGGTTGCATTCTGAGATACACCGGATTGGTTGTCAAAAGCTAAGACATTTCCGCTTAGATCATTATCATTAGCAATACCGTTTAGCGTTGCACCGGCATCTTTATAGAATAATATAGCAACATCCCATCCGTTGACTTTATTTTCAGTTGCAGTTGCATTTAGAGTTTCAGTTCCAAGTGCGTCCATTTCAATTCCAACACCATTAGTACCGTCACTGGTAAGTATATTTCTGTAAATAGTTGTATTTATACTTAATGGATTATCAAGAATATTTTTAGTTTTCATTCCTGAAGCATCAACATCGAAAGGCTCAGCAACTACACGTGGATTTGCACCCGGATCTGCATCGATACCATAATAGACAGTAGTACCTGTATTAGCAGCGGTAGTATTTAAAGTATTTTCGCTGATCATTCCTCCTACATTAAAGTAGTAGATTCCCATCTGACAACCGGTAAGAGTATTGTATGAAGTTGTATCCGGCCCTGTTGACTGAAACAGAAGGACACCTGTGGAAACAGCTGTATTCGGAGTATATGAAAGGTCATTGATGCTATTGTATCTGACAGATCCTGTAGCACCTGTACTGAGCTGCACTCCATTTTGTGCGATGAATGCAACCGGTCCTGCACCAGTAATTGTGTTACTGTCAACTCTGACACTCAGATCAACACCTGCAAAGACAGTAGCATTTTTCTGGAAGTCATAGATATTGTTATTTGTCACGGTCAGTTCTCTTGGGTTACCATTATCTGAGTATGCATAAATACCAACACCTGCCTGTACACCGTCTATAGGAGAATTCCTGATAGATTTGATCTCACAACCGCTTATTGTACCGCCTGCATTTCTGAATGCAACACCAATGAATCTGTTATTTGCATTTCCTTTTCCAGCACCGTCAACTGTCAGATCTTTTATTACAGTACCTGAAGTATCGTGAACATAAATCACAGGTTTATTATTAGGGCCTGTTGAAAAGAATAGAGGTAGTGTATTTGGCGACAATATAGTAGTCGATCCGATACCCTGACCTGCAAGTGTCACTTCTTTATGTATCTCCACCTGCTCAGTGAATGTATGCGCACTGACATTAAGTAAATGACCTGCTGATGCATCATCTACTGAACGCTGGATCTGTCCGTATTTTATGTTTGTATAAGCAGTATTATCTATCCACTTGTCATACACATTCAATCCACTCGGAATAAGATTTGGTGCGCTAAGAGAAGCGTGAATATAATTTGTTGCAAAGGTATTTGAGTTATAGGTAATACCTGCATTTGAATTATAACCAAAACCACCTCCGTCAGCAAACAAAGCAACTTCATTATCAAACAGATTATTTGCTAGTGCTCCAGGTCCGCCGACTATAGTTACGTTACCTGTCGGTAAATTTAAATTATCTACACCTGCACCTGCCAGCAATATTCCGCCTGCTGCATCTGCTGCCGGACCATTGTACTGATTACCTGAAATTGTATTTCCTGTGATCGTACCATATGCACCGTATCCAAACTGAATTCCGTTCTGACCATTTACATTCTGAATACTTTGTCCTATTACAATATTATTTGTTACAATACCATGTGTGTTAATTTCATTGATCAGAATTCCTGTTTTCTGATAATCTTCGATCACATTATCAGATACAATTATTGTATGATCAAAACTAACATCATAAGTATGGTTGGCTATAATAGCACTTCCGGATTGATTGCCACTGTAAACAGCATCTCTTACTGCGGAAATTCTTGAATTTGTAAAACTACCTCCTGCTTCAAAATAATATACACCATAGAATTTAGCACCGCCTCTGCCGTCACCGTCAATTCCGATATGACTCATATTTACTACAGTTCCGGAATCTGAAATATAAACGATTGGTCTGTGGTCTGCTGCATTGGAATTTGGTACATTACTTATAGTTAATGGAGCTTTAATTACTGCTGCACTTGCTCCTGCACTATCAGCACCTGTTATTGTCAGAGATTTATTGATAATAACCTGTTCCTGATAAGTACCTGCATCAATGTAAATTGTATCATTATCATTTGCCACTGATACAGCATATGAGACTGTTAAGAATGGTGCTGAAGTTGAACCAGGATTTGCATCATTTCCAACTGCTGTTGTGAATACATCACCTGCTAATGAATTGTCATTAACAAAATATGCAATGATCGGGAATCCGGTACATGAACCCGGTACAGGCTGGAATCCTGCTGTAGGTGCGTCATTGTCAGTTCCGTTTACGAGATAAGGAGAATAACTTACTGCACCTGATATCTTTGCAGCAATTACAAACTGATCAGTAGAACCAAACCAGTTACATGAAGCATTTTGTGTAACTCCTGTCAGATCATATAATGCATAAGTATTTGAACTCAGATCATTGTCATTTACAACACCGTTTAGTGTTGCACCTGCATCTTTATAGAATACCACACCTGCATCCCATCCATTTACTTTATTTTCAGTAGCAGTTGCATTAAGTGTTTCTGTTCCTAATGCATCCATTTCAATACCGGTACCATTTGTACCGTCACTGATCAGAGTATTTCTGTAAATAGATGTAGTAATGATATTCGGATTATCCGGCAGATTTGTATTTTTATTCGTAAGAAGATTTTCTTCTTCAAATGGTGATGGCACTACCCTTGGATCGTCACCCGGATCAGCGACTATACCATAATATACTGCAGTACCGTTGTTTGCTAAAGTAGAATTGATCGTATTTTCGTTGATCATTCCTCCGACGTTGAGATAATAAATTCCAACCTGACATCCTGTCAGATCATTATTAGCAGTTGTTACTGTACCTGAAGGATTAGTTAAATAATACAAAAGAACTCCACAGGAAACAGTTGTCGATGGTACATAAGAAATACCACTGATAATATTATTTGTAACAGATCCGGCTGCACCGAAACCAAGTTGAACTGCATTTTGTGCAATAAAGCTAACTGGTCCTGCACCGGTCATTGTGTTACTATCAATGTTTGAAGTAAGATCAATACCTGACAATGAAGTTGCATTTTTCTGGAAATCATAAATATTATTACTAATGATATCTAATGTTCTAGCATTTCCATCATCAGCAAGAGCAAATATTCCTACTCCTGCCTGTGACCCGTCAATAGGTGTATTTCTGATTGCTTTGATCTCACAGTCTCTTATAGTTCCGCCTGCATTTCTGTAACCAATACCCTGGAATCTGTTATTGGCATTACCTTTGCCGGCACCGTCGATTGTTACATCTTTGATAATTACACCTGCTGCATCATGAACATATACAACCGGTTTGTTTACACCAGAAGTTGTAAAAGATAATGTCAATGAATTCGGAGAAACAATATTTGTTACACCTGTTCCCTGACCGTCAATTGTCAGATCTTTATTTACTTCAAGCTGTTCGGTAAATGATCCCGGACCGACGTTTACTACAAATCCGGGAGATGCTGCATTAATACCTCTTTGTACGGAAGGTGTTGTAATTCCCGGAGCTACATAACTATTTACAGTGACGTAATCATTATTATCTTTTACAAGAACGAATCCGATATTACCGTCATCGATCTTGTGCTGAATTCTGTCTTCAAGTTCAAACAGATTTGGAAGTGTCATAACATTTGGAGACTGAAGTCCAGCACCGACGTTAAAGTTATTTTTTCTTCCATCCACATTTACATTTACTTTTTCCTTAGTGGACACATAAGTACCTGTCCATATTGGATCTCCTGATGTAGCTGTAGTCTGATTGTTAAGACTGATATTTCTCCATACGTCTGTATTGAAATCATTTTCATTTCCTAATGTACCGACAATTACAGTTCCGATAGCAGATAAACTGTCAGAACTTGCAAGCTCTACAGAAATTCCTTTCTGATTAAATGCAGCATTACCATTGAAAGTATTATTGGTAATGGATGCATTACTTGTGAATGCTGCCTGAGGAGCAGTGGTACGCTGTTTCGAATCTATTCTTATAGATTTAAAAACTTCTGCTGTCGGATCAGGTGAGAATGTATTGTTATCAATATTTACATTTGAGGACCTTCCTGAGAATACTCCAAAGTTTACATAATTTTCAAAAGTATTTCCTGTTACATCAATGTTTGCACTGCCGTTTGAAATGTTTTTTAATTCAAGCATTGCAAAGTCAGTACCTGATCCAAATGCATTAGATACATTGGACACATTATTTGCGAAACTATGGGTACCGTTTCCGAGAGAATTTATTTCTGTCTCTCCGAATAATGAATCATTAGTAATATTCAAAATACCGCCCTGAATATCACCTGACTGTATCGCATAGAAAGCTCTGATGATACTGTTCTTCCAGTCGCCGTAACAGTTGAAAGTCTTGACACCGCGTCCAAGTGGTGAATTACCTGTATGCATAATATCATTACTGTCAAGATTTACCTGATCATACTGAACTCCGCCAAAGGTTCCAAGCTGAATTCCAAAGCTGCCAAAAATTGCAGCACCAGTAGTAGCAGTACCGAATACGCAACTGTTTTTTATAGTAAGGTTATTGAAAGTTCCTGAAGTTGCAGCTCTGATTCCTGTATTGACTGAAAGTTGATTGAACTTTACTATTACATTATCAATAGTAACATTCGGAACTGTTACAGAAATTGTCTGGCTGGCTGCTATACCTTCTACTACCGGACGTGATTCTTTAGTAGTCCCGCTTCCTTTGATAGTGACTTCTTTATTAATGACAACGTTTTCATTATAGTATCCTGAATCGGCTGTCAGTACATGTCCGTTCAAAGTCTGAGCATCATCAATTGCTGTCTGGATTGAACAGAACATTTCAGTTGAGTTCAAATTCATAACAACTCCTGAACCTGTATTCGCACCGACATCACGAGTATCCACTGTATTAGAAAGTATATTTCCGCTGATCACTATACCGCATGTCTGAGGTGAGTTTCCTCTTCCGAAATATGTATCAGCTAAATTACTCTGATCTCCGTCTGCCGGATACGGTAAATGTCCCGCCTGTCTCTGAATACCTACATCACATAATGAAACTGTATTTCCCAATACACTGTGATTCAGTCCTTCGACAACGATTCCAAATCCATCACTGGAGCTTGGCTGCTGATATCCGCTAACAGTATTATTCTGAACTATGGCTCCTATAGGAATATCAACATTTCCTACCAGTACACCTCTTCTGAATACTGCAATACCTGCTAAGTCTCTGAGATCTGCAAGTCCGGTGTTCCTTGATACATTATTATTTTCAATCACAACTCGTCCGGGTCCTGTTGCAAGTCCTGAGCCGTTCGGATTCTTTATCTCTATTCCGAATCTGCCGTTGTTTACCAGTGTATTATAGCTTACAACATTCTCTCCAGGTCCCTGTAGTCCTACAAGTCCGATGCCGTTGTCTGCATTGTCGTGTATGTTGTTAT
>JBATSB010000030.1:0-32263 GCA_049293015.1 Ignavibacteria bacterium | reverse complement strand
ATTTCCCGGTCCGTTATATCTGGCAACCCACTGCTGGACGCCGGATGAATTGTATTTGAGCGTTGCGTAGTCTTCACTTCCAGCAAAACTGCTGCTTCTGCTGACTCCAGTTACATAAACATTGCCTGAGCCGTCAATTACAAGTGAATTTGCAAAGTCATAACTATTTCCCAGACCGTTATATCTGACAACCCACTGTTGGACGCCATCGGAATTGTATTTGAGCGTTGCGTAGTCATAATTTGTTCCGCCTACTCCCCAACTCCCGCCCGTTACATAAACATTGCCTGAACCGTCAATTGAAATGGAATTTGCTACATCACTAATATTTCCCGGTCCGTTATATCTGGCAACCCACTGCTGGACGCCGGATGAATTGTATTTGAGCGTTGCGTAGTCCCAATCTGTTCCGCTTCCAATACTCGTGCCCGTTACATAAACATTACCTAAAGTGTCAACTGCAAGAGAATATGCCCAGTCCTCATTATTTCCCGGTCCGTTATATCGTGCGACCCATTGCTGGACGCCAGATGAATTGTATTTTATTGTAGAGTAGTCATAATTTGTTCCGCTTCCAATACTTCTGCCCGTTACATAAACATTCCCTGAGCCGTCAACTGCAATGGAACTTCCATAATCAGAAACATTTCCAGGTCCGTTATATCGTGCGACCCACTCTTGTGTAACCTGAGAATAAAGATTGCTAAAAAGAAAAAGATAAAATAAAACAATTAAGTTTTTCATGATTTATTTTGATTTAAGTTATGAAAATTTATTTAATAACTGTCATCTTTTTACTTACAGAAAAATCTCCTGCTGTGAGTCTGTAAACATATTCACCAGAAGAAAGATCTTTTGCATTATATTTAACATTATAATTACCTGACTTATTAAATCCGTTCATCAGAGTTTCTACTTTTTTTCCCGAAATATCAAAAATCGTCAGATCTACATTACTGTCTTTTTTCAGATTGAATTTTATAGTAGTCTCAGGATTGAATGGGTTTGGGAAATTTTGATGTAATTCAAAATTCTCTACGATCTCATTATTTTCATTAATCCCTATCGGATCTACAATTTTAAAATTCAGCATCATACCGTCATCTTCATGCTCAAGATTATGACAGTGATATAGATATATTCCTTTATAGTCAGTAAATTTAACAAGTGTTCTCACAGTCTCAAAAGGATTTAACAACACTGTATCTTTCCATCCTTTGTCACCCGGAGGCAGATTGGTGTTTCCATTTCTTGAATATACCTGAAACTGATTTCCATGTGAATGCATCGGATGCAAATTATCTGTTGCATTAATTATTTTCCATTCTTCAAGAGAATTTAATGGAGTTTCCCAGTCAATTCTTTCCATCTCAAATGAAAGTCCATTTATTTTGTGTCTTTCCATAGTCCCCCCTGTCATTGTAAGTGTAAAATTTCTGACAGTTTTTGCATTTGCCGGATTGTAATAAGTGATCGGATTAAAGGAAGCAGGTATCACGCCACCGGAAGATTGTGTCCCTGTTACATCAAATCTGATAATATTCATTTCAGTCCCCTGTCTGTAAGTACCTGATCCAGGAGCAGTGAATTGTAATGATTTTAAAGTTACATTATCACCAACATTAAATTGAGAAAAATCAATCAACACATCTGCACGTTCACCGGGTGAAAGGAATAATGAATTAACAGAAACCGGTGCATCTATCAATCCGCCGTCAGTTCCGATCAAATGAAACGATTGATTATTTGATAAAGCAATTTTATATACTCGTGCATTGGAACCGTTTAAAAGTCTGAATCTGTACAGAGTTTTTGAAACTTCAAAAAAAGGTTCAGGAGTACCATTCACAAGAACAGTATCTCCAAGAAATCCATGCATAATATCCATCATGACCGGATCATAGATCATTCCGGGAATGTTCGCTGTCCTTCTGTCCTGAATACAAAGCGGTACATCATAGCTTCCTCTCGGAAGTCCGAACATCAGTTCATCCGGATCTTCAACAATAAAAAATCCTGCAAAGCCTTTGTAAACATGTTTAGCCGTATGCATGTGTGCATGCGAATGATAGAAATAAGTACCGGCTCTGTTCAGCACAGGAAAAGTATATGTGAAATTTCCTCCGGGCGGAATAGAATCTTTCGGATGTCCGTCCATAGCTTCAGGTGTGCTGATACCATGCCAGTGTATAGTAGCAGGGTCGGTATAATTATTTACAAAATTTGCAGTAAGAATAGAATTTTTCTGAATGACCACCGACGGTCCTGGAAAAGAACCGTTTATTGAAATGGTCGGAGTATTCTGTCCAGGCCAGACCTGTACATTTGATTCAGCTAACGTCATCGTTCCTCCGTTTGCAAATACAGGCGGGAATCTCAATGCATTACCAATAAGACTTTTTTCATTATTTTTTCCGCTATTATTTCCAAAGGCATTAAGAGGATTTGTTTGAGAAATTAAAGCACCTCCCAAAACAGATTTGATAATCATATCTCTTCTTTTCATATCAATATTAATTTTATTTTAAAATTTATTATAATTTGTTTAAATAAATTTGTTAATTCTATTCAGAATTTTGTGGAGAGTGTATAAAAAAAACAGTCGAAAATTTATTCGACTGCTGATTATTTTCAAAGCTGTTTTGGATAATTATATGTTCTTAATAAAAGTTATTTACCCACTCCAATTAAAAATTTATTTTAAAAGAAGCATTTTATTTGTTACCAAATTTCCGTTTGATTCCAATGTGTAATAATAAAGTCCGCTTGATAAAGTGCTGCCGTCGAAATCAGTTGTATAGTTTCCATTATATTTATATTCATTTAATATCTCTCTGATCTTTTGACCTATTGAATTATAAATTGTAATTTTTACGATACCTTCTTTTGGTACATTAAAATAAATTTTCGTTGTTGGGTTGAATGGATTAGGAAAATTTTTAATTGAATATTCTTTAGGACTTTCTATTTGATCCTCAGGGCTGAGTTCCGGATTCTCAGAAATGTTATCACCAACATCATCCATGCATCCCGGACATATCGGGTCGCCAACCCTGTATCCTAGTTGATTTGACAGATTTGATCTTAGATTTGTTTGATCTACAGTTTTTACTGCATAAAAACAATTTGGTGGAAGTGCCTCACCAAAACCGGTAAATAAAACATATTCTGTATTATCAATAAATTCCCCCCCGGTTGTCTCACCGCAATAATTAAAATTCCAACCGGACGTTGCATTTGATTTATAAACTTCATATTTCTGAAAGTCCATAGTTCCTCTGTTGCTTATTATTTGGATCTTCGGTCTGTTATAACTGTTGATTAAAGCAATAGAACCTTTGACTATAGGAGGGGCAGGTGCGATGTTTTGATTTATTGCATTTAGTCTTCCAACTTCAAATCTGTTGTCAGTGATTGAACCTCCTTGATAAAATGAATAAACAAGAGCTTTTCCTCCGGTATTATAAATATCTATTGATTTAATTTGACTGATTACAGAAAAAGGATACAATCCAACCAATGACTGCTGAGGTGATTGACTAAAATAACTTCCAATTTGAGTATTTATGTAAACTTTAGTTTCACCCTCCATCCCAACAAAAGTCAGATTATTATAGCCATCATTATTTAGGTCACTTGCTGCGATATACACTACTGAATTAATATTCAAGAAATTTGTAGGGGAAGTATAAACCGGTGTAGCATTTATTATCCCGTTTGAATTGTTGAGATATATTTTGGCAACTGTTGCATTCAGAGGACCTCCTGCAACTATTATATCGTTGAATCCATCGTCATTTATATCCGATACCTCCAATGCATAAATAGTAAATCCAACATCAATAGTTTGAGGAGTGTTAAGACCATTGTTATTATTATTTATAAATACTTTTACATTACTTCCCTGGGCAGTAATAATATCGAACCTGTTACTTTCATTCTGCTGAAGATAAGGGAATGATTTATCATCAATTTGTTTGATCTTAAAATATTGAGAACCTGCTGTACTGCTAAATATATATGGATTAGGATCTATGTAACCATTATATAAATTCCTGTATGCACATACTACTCCTCCTGATCCCATAATGGCTAAATCTTCATATCTATCCTCAGCATTGAATTCTCCAACATCAGAAGCTACTCCACCTTGTCTTAGATCCTGAACACTCGGAGAGAGAGTTCCACTATTATTGTGAAATACATTAATGTTCGAATATCTAATCGATATAAAATCCTTTTTAGCTTGATTTCTAAGTTTTATAAAATTACAACTGTAGAATTTATTAGAATCAATATCAGATAAAAATCCTATTGTAGGAAAAAAAGGACCCTCATTTTGTAAACCAAAAAAACCTCCACCAAAATTAAAATTCCAGGATCCATGTCGATAACGGGATTCAAGTGGATAAAAAAATAATTGATGTGCATTAGTAGTAGTGGCTATATCAGGTCTTGATGAATTAATATCAGAAAGATCAAAATAAAATTTGTCCTCCCGGTGGGTAACTGGAATCCATTGGAACAGGTTTATAGGTATCTATATAATATCCCGGTGTTTCATAAAAATTTTGTAAAGGACCATTTCCTTGAGAAATAGATTTACTATTTAATGATAATAAAACAATTATCATTGCGATAAATTTCAAAATTGATTTCATTATATTTTAAGTTTAAATTAATTAAAAAAATTTAGGGCTTGTTCTAACCAAGAATACTCATTTTAAAATGAGTAAATTTTTGATATCTGTTCGCGAGACATTATCATCTTCGGCTATGTTGCAAGCCCTGTTATTACAAAATAAAAATCTTTTGGAAATATTTCTTAAAATTTTTTAAAGTTACATATTTAAAGTTACATATAAGGTCTTTCTTTCACCTCAATTACCCCCTTTCTTTTTTATTTAATTAGAATAAGTTTTTTAGTTTGATTAAATTTTATGGAGCTTAAATTATAAAAATATACACCGGAAGATAGATCCCCGGCATTAAAATTTATATTATAACTTCCGTAATTTAAAAATTCATTTACTATTGTTTGAATTTCCTTTCCCGAAATATCAAATAATTTTAATTTATACAAACCGGAAACTTTTAGATCAAACTTTATTTTCGTTTGACCATTAAACGGATTTGGATAATTCTGATATAGTGTAAAAGTTTCAGGAATTTCAGAATTTAAGTTTTCTATTCCTATTGTACCTTGTTGTTCAAAATCTACTATATAAGATTTCCAGTTCGGTGGACCATCTGTAAAATATCCTCCAATGATATTTACTTTATCATCATTATCAATATCATAAAGTCTAGGTCCTAAAAAAGCCGCTGAATCGATTATCCGAAAAGAAGATTTATAGAAAGAATATACATCACCTTTAGAATAAGTAATTAAGTTCAACCAATCTAAAGGACCGGAGTATCTGACACATGGATAAAGAATAGAAAATTGATTAACTATAAAATTACTGTCAATTCTATAATTAGGACCAGCAACAATACCTGCTGTGTCCCACCACATAGTTTGAAAATTCTCCCCCCCAAAATTTTTCACTACACCAATTGATCCGCTTCCATTACCAATACCACAAGTTATGATTTCTTTTTTGTTATCTCCATCAAAATCTTTCAGCAAAAGCCAACCGGAAGATATAGGTGCATTAGGTGTTATTTCTTTATATTCATATCCCTGCATAAGAGGAGATCCGGCTCCTGTTGAATCAAGATATCCTATATAGTTAGTTCCAAATTGTGTATCACCTATCAGGACTTCCATTTTACCGTCATTATCAATATCTGCCGCATCAATATCATATACATATTGTTGGAGCTGAATATCATTGGCATTAAAAACGGACTGGAAGTGATAATAATATTGATTTTTTTGATTGAATACTTTCAGTTGAATTCTTGAGGGTCCTCCAGATCCGGCATTAACAATCCACATACCGCTATTCCCTTGATTTATATTTAAATGAGTTGTATCTATTACAACCACGTCTTCTAATCCACCGCAAAGGCATCCTCCATAATCTCTGAATTTATATTTACCGGGTCCTGTACATTCAAAAATGCCGTTGTTAAATCCTCCTCCAAAAACATCCCATCCCGCTCCAAAAAATTCATAGTTTCCATCTCGATCAAAGTCTGTTACATATTGAAGATCATTATATCCTCCCTGAGTAAAAATAGTATCCCAGTCAATTCTATACTGGTCATTGCCCATTGCTTCAAATACTACCATTCGGGTAGGAAAATTCTGAGGCATCGTATCATTTACCGGCCAGAATGTAAAAACCATTTCATTCTTTCCATCTCTGTCAATATCGCCAATCGGAAGTTCTCTTGCCGGAGTACCATTTCTCATACTTCTCCAGACTTCTATGAAAGAAATATCATACACAAATACTCCAGCAGCATCAAGAAAATTCCATAGCGGAATTTTATACTCAGGTTCATTAAATGCATTATTAATTTTGTAATTAGGAATTTTTTCTACTGAATTGTCTCTGTAAATTATTTTTATTCCGGATCTAAGATTTGGATTGAAAAGAATAACTTTTTCTGTAGGAGAGTCATTCTCAATTTTGTAAGCAGGCTTATCTTTTGAAAATTCTATTTTTTTATATTCAGTAAGAAAACCATTCACACAGTTTTTATAAATCCTGATCTCGTTTTCAGATCTGTATAGGATGGCTATATCAAAAAAATTATCTTCGTAATTATAAGTATCAATAAGTATAGTGTCTTTCTGTGAAGAAGACATTTTGCTTTTGTCGATGTTACCTCGAAATATAGAAAGATTAAAATCAGCGGGAGTATAAAGCTGTTGTGAGAAGAGTACATCTGCCTTTCCCCAAAAAAATATTAATAAAACTATTAAAAGCTTTTTCATTAAATGCTCTTTAAAATTTTAAAACTGTATTTCTATTTGGGGTTAGAAATTTTTAATAACTTCTGTAAAACAAAAATTAAAAGCAAGAGTTATTTTTTTGTGAAAAATTATTTTGTGAAAAATTATTCTATAAATTTCAACGCTGATATTATTTCAAAAAAATTTATCATATTTTGATTTTTCAGTTTCATCAAATAAAGTTTTTTAGTCATTTACAATAGCTCAAGATATATATTAAGCGTGCATTTCAGAACATATCTTTCAAAAAAAAATAAGTAAAAAATAAAATCTTAAATTTTATATTAAGACGTTTTGAATGGATACGATAAATAATATTCCATTTCCAAAAAATCACTTTAAAAGAACCATTCTTTTTGTTTCAGAAAAATCTCCTGATTCTAATTTATAAAAATAAACTCCGCTTGCAAATCCCCCACCGTTAAATTTTACTGTGTAACTACCAGCATTCTGATTTTCATGAACTAGAGATTTAACTTCCACTCCAAGTGAATTAAAAATTTTCAGTGATACAACACCGCTTTTAGTTGTAACATAGCTGATCACTGTTTCAGGGTTAAATGGATTTGGTAAATTCTGATAAAGTATAATATTTTTTGGAATAATGTTACTAATTGAATTTATACCAACCGGATAATCAAGCAATGTAAATACAACTGTGTTATTTCCCGCATTAGGAATCGCAAGTGTATCAGTATTTTTATTTACATAAATATCTGCAGGATTGCTGAGTCCGTTTGCAACTACAACAGCAGGGAGAGAAAAATTTATATCATACCTGACTACAGACTGTATTCCCCATGTCGAAATATATACATTATCAAATTTATCAAGAGTAATTCCGTCACAGTTACTGTAAGGAGTAGCAATGATATTTGAAATTGAAGAGTCTGCAAAACTTACCTGTTTTACAGGAGCGCTGGATCCCCAACAGCAGATGAGTAATCTGTTTCGGACTGCATCGACATAGACACCATTTGGAGTGTTAGTTGTATTCGGCAAATATATCCACCATTCACTGTTGACAGTATTTACTTTATATATCCTCCTCGTTGAAAAATCAGTAACGTAAAGCATTCCATTTTCATCTGCTGCAAGATCATTCAGAAAAGTCGAACCGGATAAAGTTACATTAAAAACTTCAGCAGCATTCGTAAGATCATAACCTTTGATTCTCGTTCCGTTGCAAACATAAACTATATTATTATAAACTGTGACTCCGTGTATCGATCCGCCGACAGTTACAAAATCTGATACTACTCCTGTCTGACTTCTTTGTGAAATTTTCTGTCCTGATGTGTTTGAGACAAGATATCTTTTTCCAATACTGTCGTAAGTTACGCTTTCAGGACTGCTGTACTGTGAAAAAAGATCTGTGCTGCTAAAAAATATTGCCGTGGTAAAGACAAATAGTGCGATAAATTTTTTGATCAATTTTATTTATTTAATTTAAGAATATTTTATTTGAAAAATTTTGAATCCAGTAATGTTTGTTTTGCCTTAGATTTTTAATTAAATTTTGCACTTTATTTAGGTTGTTATAGATTAATTTATAGAAACATTGATAATCAGAAAATTCCGATAAGACCGAGTATTATATTTGCTTCTCCCTGTGCATTGTTTACAAATAAACTAAAATTCATAAAGATATCTTATGATCATACCCATTTTGATTATCAAAATTTTTTAATTCAGTTCATTCTTTATCAGTTGTGATTCAATCCATTCATTTATAATTTTTTCAAGTAAAGGAAGCGGGATCGCTCCGTTCTTTAAAACCTGATCATGAAAATCTTTTATATTAAAATTATCACCTAATTTATTTTCAGCAACTTTTCGGAGTTCTTTAATTTTCAATTCACCCATTTTATAAGCCAGTGCCTGACCATTCCATGCTATGTATCTGTCTATCTCTGTCTGAATGTCGTGATCGGAATTTGGAGTATATTTTTTCATATACTCAAAGGCTTCTTCCCGTGTCCATTTTTTATCATGTATTCCTGTATCGACTACTAATCTGCAGGCTCTCCACATTTCAAAAGTAAGCGCACCGTAAAGCTGATAAAGATCCTCATACATTTCTGTTTCATATCCAAGACTTTCAGCATAAAGTCCCCAGCCCTCTTCAAATGCAGTCACGCTATAATCTCTTCTGAATTTTGGAAGTCCTTTCAGCTCCTGTGCAATTGATATCTGCAAATGATGTCCGGGAACTGCCTCGTGAAGTGCAAGTGCTGTCATAGTATATTTTGGTCTCGACGGCAGATTAAATGTATTCACATAAAATAAACCCGGTCTCGATCTGTCTTCTGGAGCACTGTAATAATATGCCTGCGGTGCTGACGCTGCTCTGTATTCCTCCATTTCAAAAAGATCATAATCCGCTTCTGGAAGAGTACCGAATAATTCTGGAAGTTTTGTATCCATATTTGTCAGTATGTCTCTGTATCCCTGAAGTAATTTTTCTTTATCAGTAAAATAAAACTGTGTATCTGTTTTTATAAAATCATTAAATTCTGACAAAGTACCTTTAAAGCCGGTCTCGTTTTTTACTCTTTCCATTTCAGTTGAAATTCTGTTCACCTCAGAAAGACCAATATTATGGATCTCATCTGCTGTCAGGTCGAGTGTGGTATAACTTTTTATAGAATATTCATATCGTTCCTTACCGTTGGGAACAGCCCAGATCCCTGCATCTGTTCTGCATACAGGTAAATACTCATTCTTTACAAAATCATAAAGTCTCTGATAAGATGGATTAATGACAGTTGATATAATTTCCTTTAGTTCCTTTTTTGCAAGTTCCATTTCCTCTGCTGAAAGTTTATTATCTTTTTTCACAACAGAGTAAAATATCGATTCTTCAATTTCCTTATTCATTATATTTTCCATCTGCGGCAAAGTCTGATCCATCAGAAATACCGGCATGACATATCCCTGAGTCATTCCTTTTCTCATATTATCAATTGTATTATTGAATTTATTTTCAAGAAATTTCAATCTCGAAAAATACTTCTGATATTCTGCATATGTGGTAACCGGCTGCACGTTTACCATCTGTGGTGCAGAAATGTGAATACCGCTTTGCTGACCTAGAGGCATGAGATACCAGTTGAATTTTTCTCCTTCCAAGGTCTCTTCAAGTGATGACAAAAAAAGATCGTAATTAAGTTTATTGCTTTCGGAAAGAATACTGTAGTCAATAGAATTTATCCTTGCCAGATAAGCTCTTACAGTATCATAAAAAGCAAAGTTTGCAGTTTCTGAATTGTCGGAAAGCTTATCATCGTATCTGTGATCCCCGTCATATGTCGCACCTTCGGGATATGACCTAAGTCCAAACTCCTGATAATCATCAAATATTTGATTAAGATCATCATCCGGTCCGGAAATACTCACAGAAACGGAAACAGCAACAAATGTGAAACAAATGAAAAGTGTTTTTAAAAAATTTTTATAGATATTCATTTTAAATAAAATATATTTTTTGAAATTATTTAGTAACTTTTTTTAAAAAGAATTGAATAGCTCAAAAATAAAAAATTCTTTGCATAATAACTAAATACTATTTTAAGAAATTGAAATAGACCATGACAAAGATCACCAATATGTACAATCTTCAATTTTAAAATAAGCGAATCAGCGAAATTAGTTTAATCGGATTAATCAATGGTTCAGACAATTGCAAATTGAAATCTGTCTGATCTATTTTTTTAAAATTTTACCCAGCGCTTCTTTAGACTTTTGAATTTCCACAATTGATTTATTATACATATCATTGAAATCATTTTCTTTGAAAAGTTCTATTGATTTTTCGTAATTTTCAATTGCATTAATATAGTTATCATGAATGGATTCATACTCTGCAAGAAGAGTATAGCATTTTCCTGTTACAAAATAAATTTCACCAATACGAAATGGCGTCAGATTGGAAGCACTGATGTTAAGAAGTTCATTAAGACAGCTCAATGCTTTTCTAATATATTCGGGATCATTTTCAGTCTCACCGATCATTCGGTAAGTGTCACTTAAATTGTAAATTGTATTTGAATAAAGAACAGGTGTGTTCTCAGATGACCTTACTTCAAGCGCTTTTTTATAGGATTCCATTGAATTTCTGTAGTTTTCTTTAGTATCTGATATTTGTGCCAACAGAAAATAAACATTTCCTATGTTGTTGTGAACCTTTCCAAACTCAATTGGATATTTTTCCTTTAAATATATTTTTAATGTATCGTTATAAAAATTTAATGCAGTATCGAGATTTAATGCTCCGTTTTCGATCTGGGAAAGTCTCGCGTATGTATTTGCTAGGTTTAATTTTGAGTATGCATATCCTTTTGGATCAATTTCAATAGTTCTTACTCTGAGAGAATCTACAAAACATTCTGCAGCTTTTGATAAATTTAATTTTCCGTCCTGATCATCGCTCAGCATCATATATGCTGCTCCAATACTGTTTTTTACCTGTGCATACTCCATTGGATATTTTTCCTTTGAATAAATATACAGAGCTTCATTGAAGAGATCTATTGCTTTCAAACAGTTTTCTTTTTTATTTTCTGATTCAGCAATTACTGAATGTGTATTTCCAATTCTGCTTTTTATCAATGCGATCTCTGATGGCTGCAGATCAAGATCAGACCTGTTGAAAATTTTATTAAAATAATTTATGGAATAAAGACTGTTCTCCTTTACATTTTCCAGCTTACATAAAGACCAGTATGCCGTACCTAAATATTTGAGCGCGCTGAAAATTTTTTGTTTGTCGTTTGTAATCTCAGCTATTTCATATACTTTTTCAAATGAACTGATCGACAGTCTTAAATATTTTATAATCTCTATACTTGCACTACTTGTATCATATGCTCTTTCACCTGCCATCTGCAATGCTTCAGCATCATCATTGAAAATATGTATAATATCTTCAAATAATTCAATTTTAGAAATTTCCGTTTCAGGTTTTACAATATATTCAAGATAAGCGTCTTCAGCCCATACTAAATTTCTCTTCGCCAGCTGCAAAAATTCTTTTTCTTCAAGTGATTTTATCCAGCCCGTCCATTCAAAATCCTTTCCTTCAAGTTCAGATTGTCCGGCTACTTTCTTTATCCGATCCATTTTAAAAAAAGTGTTGCCTATATATACTCCGCATACATACAGACTTCTCATCGCTCTCAGAATTGTTTTCTCAATAGTGCTTGACTGTTCAAATCTTCTCTGCATTTCATTTAGTTTCATGAATATTGATCCGATCGTTCCATTAAAACTGATGTGTTCCCACTCACGTCCCATTCGATCTGCAATTTTTTTTCCTTCCTCATGTGAAATTTTACTGATCTCAAAAATATTATCTCCAAATAATATATCTGCATCAAGATTATTCTCAATCAGTTTATTTTTAGCTTTTATAAATTCCTTTCCTGAATGGCAGGTAACTATCACCGGTATGTCTTTTGCTTTTGCTGTTTTAAACAATTGAGAAAAGCTGTCCTGCTTTTCTATATAATTCTGAAAATCATCAATAAATATTATTCTGTTTGAACTAAATCTGTAAAAAGCCGGCAGTAGAAAGTGACTCATTAAAATATTTCGTGTTGCAAGGATATAAAATTTCACGTTATGATTTTTAACTGCATTATAAAATGCTCGTGTCTTTCCGCTTAAAGGCGGACCTGCTATTATTGCATTTTTCTTTTCAGAAAGAATTTTTTTGAGAAACCTGTCCACTTCCCTGTCAAAGTAATATTCTTCACATGGTCTCTCATTTAAAAGATCTTTTGGTAATATTTTCTTTGAACTTTTCCAGATAAGAGAATAATAATTACTCATATCTTTATGGTTTTTATAAAAGTATCCGACTGCAGGTATCAGGATGGAAAGTGCAATTCCAATTAGGGTTAAAAATAATGTCAGGTCCAATCCGGCTAATTAATTTTTTCAAAAATAAATAAAGGTCAGGAGAATTGAAATGAAGTTTTTGTTTGTGATGACAATAGTGCTTAATTTACCGCTTGTAATAAATTACATGCAAAAAATTTATGGCAATCCAGAAAATAAAAAATTTTCTGACTTATGAGCTTAGTGTATTTGTTTTTCTTGATTCTTTATCATTTGATTAATTTTCCTTTCACCGGTATACGGCATTCTTTTTTTTATTTTCATTTTTTTCATTTTTGCTTACATTGTGACCAATCAAAGTCTGCCGGCTGGTTTCTATTCAGGATCCTGTTAAATTTTTCAAACTCCCTTTTATTCTTAGAATTTCTTTGTTCATTTATTTGCTATTTTTACACTTTTACTGAAAAATATTTTACACACCCTTCTATTTCTAATCCATTTTTTAGATATATCTCTGTATGCTAAGTATAGCATTTTTTTTAGTGAGTCATCATTTGGAAAAACAGATTTTGTTTTTGTTACTTTTCTAAATTGTCGGTGAAGACTTTCTACAATATTTGTTGTATAAATAATTCTTCTAATCTCTTCTGGAAATTTAAAGAATACCGATATATTTTCCCAGTTGCTTTTCCAGCTTTTTATTGCCAATGAATATTTCTTTCCCCACTTTTCCTCTAGAAAATCAAGCTCCTGTAAAGCTGACTCTTCGGTAGTAGCTTTATAAACTTTTTTAAGATCAGTCATAAATTCTTTACTGTCTTTGTATGCAATGAACTTTAAAGTATTTCTGATCTGATGTATCACGCATTGCTGAACTTCTACTTTTGGGAATACACTGCTTATTGCATCAGGAAAACCTTTCAGTCCGTCAACGCATGCTATAAGAATATCTTCAACTCCTCTGTTTCTTAACTCTGTTGTTACACCATGCCAGAAGTTTGCACCTTCGGTTTCTGAAATCCATAATCCCAGAAGATCTTTTTCACCATCAATATTTATTCCAAGACAGGTATAAGCGGCTTTCGATCTTATCTTACCATCTTCTCTTACTTTAAAAAATATTGCATCAAAGAATACAATTGGATAGATAGCATCAAGTGGTCTGTTTTGCCATTCTATTGCCATCTCAACAATCTTTCCGGTAATGTTTGATACAAGTACCGGACTTATCTCTAAACCATATATTTCCTCTACATAACTTTGAATATCACGAGTACTCATTCCTCTTGAATACATAGCAACAATCTTGTCTTCAATTGGTCCGACAGTACGCTCATATTTCTTTACCAACAGAGGATCAAATTCACCGTTGCGATCTCTGGGAATGTTGATCTCTATCTCACCATTCTCATTCTTTAATGTTTTTTTTGAGTTTCCATTACGGCTGTTGCCGCTGTTATTACCTTCTGAAGAATGCTTGGCATAACCCAAGTGTTCACTAAGTTCTGCATCAAGCATTCCTTCCATTGCATTTTTGAGCAATTTTTTAATTGCTCCATCTGAGCCCATTAAATCTCCATAAGTCTTAGCATTAGACAGATCTGCTTTGAGCTGTTGGATCATTTTTTCGGTTAGTTCCATTTCGCGTAACTCCTTTTGTGTTTGATTAATAAAAGTATTTTAAAAAAAGGGTAATAAAAATTGAAAAATCAATTTTTCATTTTTTTTTCCTTTCCCCTCGGGGAAAGGAACAGGCTAGCTTTTACCCTTTTTAAGTTCTTATTTTTTCATTTACACAAAATATTTTACACACCCACTTTCACTTTCCATTTCGTGACATTCACTCTTCATTTCTCCACCTTCATTCTTCATTTCTCGACTTTCACTTTTCATTTCGTGACATTCACTCTTCATTTCTCTACCTTCATTCTTCATTTCTCGACTTTCACTTTCCATTTCGTGACATTCATTCTTCATTTCTTGATCTTCATTCTTCATTTCTCGACCTTCACTTTTCATTTCTCCACCTTCAGTCCTTGTCGCATCACTTTCACTGAAAATTGCTTCACATTCACGGGGCTTTGTACTGTCTTCACTTTCGTCTGAGTTTTCTTCAATTTTCATTGCAGCATTTCCAATATTCATTTTAACATTTTCACTTTTCATTTTAAGATATTCTATGAACTTCAAACTGACCTCAGTATTCATTTTTCCTGAGAAAGTATATAACGTTTAAATTTCAGATCGTTTTGTCGGTTTCGTTTGTTCCTCCATCTACTTAATTATACAATCTGATATTCCTATCGTTTCCTTTTTAGGAATTGAAAAAGAGGTTTATTTGAAATCGGTATAGAATTTTTAAATGCATTTATTTCTGATAAGCAACCTCAACCCCTCAATGCCATAAAGTTAAGGGATTTTTTATAATAATTTGACTAATATAAATTTCTAGTTTAAAAGTTCAGGTTTCTTCCATTTTTTCAAAGGGGAAGCCGGGAGGGGTTTGATGATAGCAACGTTACTTCACCCTATACTTATTGGCATAGTGGTTTAGGTGGGGTTATTGAATTCTTTTTCTGTTTCAAAATAAAAAACCCGCTATAGAAATCTATACCGGGCTTTATAAAAATTGATTAAAGCTAAATTTTATTTTACAAGAAGCATTTTCTTTGTCTCGATCTTTCCTGCTGCTTCTAATTTATAAAAATATACTCCTGAAGAAAGATTTGCAGCGTTGAAATTTAATTCATAAGATCCTGCATTTTTGAATCCGTCTGTCAAAGTCTCTACTTCTTTTCCAAGCTGATTAAATACTTTCAATGTTACATTTCCTGATACAGGAATTGCAAACTTTATATTAGTAGTAGGATTGAAAGGATTTGGATAATTCTGTTCAAGTGAAAAATTATCAGGTACGTTTGTTGATATTATATTTTCACTTACAGAAGTAGCGACACTGTAAGTTATTTTAAGTTTCCAGAGTGAACCTGTCTGCATTGAAAGCAGATATCCTCTGTCTTCTACCCACATTCCTGCTCCTGCACCGCTCATACCGTTGATCGTATTCCATGTCGATCCGCTGTTTGTGCTGAGTGAAGACTGTGAACCATAATTTCCTGTAAGTGTCATGGTAGGATCTTCAACACAGAATCCTGAAGCCCATCCGCTGAAACCTGTACTGTGACTGGTTATCCAATTCGAACCGAAATCAGAAGATTTGTAAATATTAGAACCAGACCATTCCGTTGCATACATTAGACTCTTATCAAATGCTGTATTACAAAGTGATGGTGTTTCACTAGAACTTACTGTCTTCACAAGTGACCAGTTCACACCTTTATTTACTGATTTAAAAATCTCTGCCTGTCCTGAACCTGTAACTCCGTCTCCAATAAAGATCACATCAGAGCTGTCCCACATTACAATAATATCACATGGACTTCTGAACGGATAATTATTGCTGATCTCAGTAAATGTAGCTCCGTCATCAACTGATTTATAAAATCCGCCACCGTCCGGTGCAAAATAATATGTGCTTGGATTATTCTGATCCATCTCTAATGGCTGACCATAATTACTGAAATTTCTTGAAATTGAAGTAGTCCATGTTGCTCCGTAATTTGTTGTTCTCGTTACCCTGTCTGGACTTGATGTAATTGCGCATACCCAGACATTTGTGTCAAGAGGACTTACATAAAATGAATGAGCTGATCCGCCGCCTGTAATAGAAGCAATGTTTGACCAGTTCTCGCCTCTGTTTCTGCTTACATATACTGTTGATCCATAAACTACGAACATAGTATTCTTATCGGTTGGATGCGGACAAAGATTATTTCCAATTCCTCCACTTGCAGATAATTTATTCTGCCACTGAAATGATACTGAACTGCCGGCTGTTAGTGTCCATAAAACTCCTGCATTAGTTGTTTTTATAATTGCATTATTAAGACTGCTGACAGCATATCCTGTCTGACTGTTAAAATAAGTAATGTCAGAAAGATTAGCCATCATAGGATTGATCTCAAAATTATAAAATCTTGCATTTCCGTTAGTATTATTTCTGATAAATCCACCGCCGCCGCAAACATGAATGTTATTCATATCAGATCCAGTAAGACCCATGATATCTGTTCTGACTCTTGTGTCAACAGACTCCCATGCAGAAGCATTCGGTTTTAAAATCAAAGTACCGTTAACACCAGTAACAGCAATACCGTCAGTTAAATATTTTACTTTTAAAAGATTATTTGTGGATCCTGTATTCTCAAGGCTCCATGAAGTTCCTCCATTATCAGTCATATAAGCTGTTCCGTTGTCTCCGACTACTATTCCTTTTTGATTATCAAGGAAACTTACTGAATTTAGTTTAACAGATGGAATTCCGGTATTAATTAAAGTCCATGTCAGACCGCCGTCAACAGATTTATAAACAACTCCGTTATCTCCGCAAAAAAAGCCGTTTGTTTCTGAAATGAAATTTACTGAATTTACAGATGAAGTAATTCCTGTAGTTATAGTATTTATTGGAGAATTATTTTTTTGTGTTTTGTAAATGTTTCCATTTGCTCCGGAGATCCAGACATCATTATTAAAAGATGTTACACTTTTCAAAACAACTCCGGTTACTGAATAACCTGCCCAAGAGGTTCCTGCGTTATAAGAACGGTAAACATTATTACCCTGTGCATCTCCTGCACCAACAGCAATGACGTTAATTCCGTCAGCAGTTGTAACACTGTTGAATCCCTGAGCTTTTAACATTCCTGAAACAGAAAATGTAAGAAAAAGACACAAAGCAACAGCAAAAGAAAAATCTTTACTGATTTTCATTTAGATATTTTTAATTGTTAAATATGTATGTGCAAAATTATGGTATTTCATTTGCAATTGCAATTTAGATATCAGAAAAAATTGTATACGAACTCTATTTATTTACCTCAAAGACACAAAGACTCAAAGAAAAATTTGAATATTCAAAATTTATGCGAAAAATTTATATCACTACTCATTTTGAAGACTGAAGAAATTGTCTGAAGATAAAACAATTTAGTATTTTTCCGGCTTAGTAGAAGAAGTAGCTTTACTAATATTAATGAAATACTTGTTTAGGGAATATATTATTATAACTTTAAGACATCAGGACTTGCATCGGGTTTACATTTTGTTAAAACAACTTCAGGGATTTTTCAGGTTACAAAAAAATAATTCTGCTTAAATATTTTTAAAAATATAACATTGAAACTCATTCTGCTTTTTTTAGAGGAAAGAATTTTTTATATTTACGTTATTTTATATTTGAAATATGATAAAAGAATATTTAAACAGAATTGGTTTTAACGGCGATATCAATCCATCGAATGAAGTTCTTTTTCAGATTCATGCCGGTCACATGCTGCACATCCCTTTTGAAAATCTTGACATACATTTAAAGAATAAAATAATTCTCGACAAAGATCATCTTTTTAATAAGATTATAAAAAATAAAAGGGGCGGTTACTGTTACGAACTTAATGGAATGTTTTATCTGCTCTTGAAAGAAATAGGATTCGATGTAAAAATGATTTCAGCTCAGGTCAGTATAGGTGAAGATCTATGGACTCCTGATTTTTCACATCTTGCTCTAATTGTAAAAACAGATAAAACTTATCTTGCAGATGTTGGATTCGGAGATAATTTTTTTGAGCCGCTTCTTTTTGAAAAAGATATTATTCAAAAAGATATTATTCAAAAAGATAAAGCCGGTTACTTTAAAATTGTAAAAGATAGCGAAGGTTATTTCAAGCTGATGAATTCTGATGAAGGAAATGATTTTAAGGACGGGTATAGATTTACTCTTAATGAATATAAATGGAGTGACTTTGAAAAAATGAATGTGTATCAGCAGACATCAGAAAATTCACATTTTACAAAAAACAGAATATGCTCTTTAGCAACTAGCTCAGGTAGAATTTCCTTAAGCAATAATAAACTTACTGTAACTGAAAACGGTGAAAAGAAGATCACAGAATTTGAAGATAAAAATGAATTTAATAAAATTCTTTTCGAAAAATTTCAGATAAGACTATAAAGTCTTATCATAGATCCTGTAAGTTTTATAAACTTCCGCTCCGAGCTTCTCAGCAGTTTGCTTCATTGCAAAGTTATCTTCAAGCACCCATGAGATCTCAGCACCTCTGATTTTTTTTCTGTTACCTGCCTGAATGATGTTTCTGTAAAATACTGCGTCAATTCCTTTTTTATGATATTCCTTTTTTACACCCATAATAATCACTCTGAGCTGATCTATTTTCTTTTTATTCTGAAGGAATTTTAAAAAACCAAAAGGCAGCATTTTCCCGTTAAGTCCTTTGATCGCCTGATTTACATCCGGTAATGCCAGTGAAAATCCGATCGGATTACCGTCTATCTCCGCAAACTCCACATAATCAGGATCGACAGCAAGTTTTAAATTACCGGCTATGAAATTAAATTCTGCTTCCGACATCGGGACAAAGCCCCAGTTTTCCTGCCATGCATTGTTATATATCTCTCTTACCTTTTGAACTTCATTTCTAAAGTCTTTCATATTTACATTTCTGATCGTAAGATTTTCTTTCTTTATGATCATCTGACTTATCCTGTCAAGCTTATTCATCATTGCTTCGTTTTTTATAACATCTTTGCTGATCCACATTGCATAGAGATCTTTAGCTTTTGCCAGACCAAAATCTTCATAAAGCCCGATATAATATTCAGGATTATACGGCATCAGCATTACAGGCGGCTGATCAAAACTGTCAATAAGCAATCCGCACTCATCATTTGTAGAAGGATTAACAGGACCTCGGAAAGTATCCATTCCGTTTTCTTTTACAAACTGCGCTGCTTTTTCAAATAAAGGACCTGAAATTTTTTTATCATTCACAGATTCAAAAAATCCGAAGAAGCCGACCTTGTCTTTGTAAAAATTATTATGAGCATCATTTATTATACCGGCAATTCTTCCGGCTATTTCACCGTTTTTATAAGCAAGCCATAGCTTGATCTTCGAATGAGTATAAAAAGGATTTTTCTTCTCGTCTAGATTATTTTTCACATCAAATCTCAGCGGCTCTACCCAGTATTTATTTCCCTTATATAACTGATACGGAAATTCTATAAATTTCTTTTTCTCAGCTTCTGTTAATACTTCTATGATCTCTATTTTATCTGACAAAATCGTATTTTAATGAATATAATTATTTATGATTATTTATAATTTAGCTAAGATATCTTCAATGTGACCATCTACTTTTACTTTATTAAAAATATCAGCGAGCTTTCCTTTTTCATCAATTATATAAGTCGTTCTTTCAATACCCATATACTTTCTGCCATACATACTTTTTTCTTTCCACACATCATAATCTTTTAGCATTTCAAAATTTTCATCAGAGAGCAAAGTAAATGGAAGATCATATTTTAATTTAAATTTCTGATGTGACTTTGTATTGTCTTTACTTACACCAATGACAACAGCATTTTTCTTTTCAATGACTTTAATATTATCTCTGAAGCTACATGCTTCTTTTGTACATCCTGACGTGTCATCTTTAGGATAAAAATAAAGTATAACTTTTTTTCCTTTGAGATCTTTCAGACTTACCTTTTCACCTGTATCGCTGATCAGATCAAACGTCGGAGCTTTGTCACCTATTTTTAGCATAATTAGATTTTGTATATTTTATAAGATTGTAAACTTTTGTTTCGCAGGTTATAGAGAGTTCTTAAAAGCATAGATTAATAAATATTTCCTCGAAATCCTATATCTTCAACTGTTAAAATTACAATATCGTTTTTTACAAAGTTAAACAAGATTCTAACTTTTCCTTTTCTAATTCTAAACAAGTTTTGATCTGAACCTTTCATTTTTTTTAAATCAATATTAATGTTTTCCTTAAACATTATATGTCTTGCAGCTGACTTAAGCAATTTGTCAACTTTGTCTTCGGTAATTATATTAGAATTTTTTGATAAAAATTTTTCAGACTCCTTACTGTAAATGATTCTGATTTTCATAAATCAAGAATCTTGCTCTTGGCAATAACTTTCGTATCAGGATTTTTCCGAATCTCCTCTAACTCTTTTTGCTCTTCATCGCTGACATATGGAATATGACTATCATCAATTTTATCAGTTATTCTTATCTTTTCTTTAGGCAGTGTTTCAATCAAAGAAAGAAATTTTTTATATATTGATTCATCTATATCTAAAATTACTGTTTTCATTATTAATTTAATTTAGTTCTATAATATAAAGATTGATTTTCTCTTTCCGAAGCAAATTTCAGACATGCGTTAAAATCTTCATTAGTTAATTCTGGGAAATCCTCAAGGATATCATTCACTTCCATTCCTGAAGCAAGGTAAGATAATACATCATATACACTAATCCTCATATTTCTTATACAGGGTCTTCCTCCCCGCTTGTTTGGATCAATTGTAATAATATTTTTATACTCTATATTATTATAGTTTTTCATAATTTCTAGTTTTTTACTAATATAATTGTACTATTGAAAAGTTTAAATTCATTTTAAAAACCTTGGAAGCATTTTAATTAGAAATTAATTCCAACCTGTTTTTGCAAAATTTCTTTTGATCAAAAAGCCGGCTAATATTCCTGTGATGAGAAATAAAATTCCTGTCGTAGTATCACCAAGTATAATTTTTCCTATTCCAAACAAAAATGCATATGCCATTATTATTCCGGCTACCCAATTTATCATAAGCAGATAATAACCTGTATCTGATTTTACATCGGTCATTTTATCGGAAATTAATTTCCATCCAATACCACCCGGATGAACTCTCCTGTAAAACGAATCTAGCTTTGCAGTTGCAGTCGGCTTTGTAATGTAAACTGTAATTATCCATGCAAGTGTTGTGATCGGTACAATTATAAATAATGTTTCAGGAAATTTAACTCCGAAGTCTCCAAAATAAAGGATTCCATAAACAATAAAAGGAGTGACAGTCGCAACTATCTCCCCTATTGCATTTACTCTCCACCAGAACCATCTAAGAATCAGCACCAGTCCGAGACCTGCACCACACTCTATGAGAAAGCTCCAGACTCCTGATATACTTGTCATCTGTGTTGTGACAATAACAGACAAAAACATAAATACGATTGTCATCAATCTTGCGATCACTACATAATGTTTTTCACTTTTATTCTTTGAAAGAAATCTTCTGTAAAAATCATTTATAAAATATGAAGTACCCCAGTTCAGATGAGTTGCAATCGTTGACATGTAAGCTGCAAAGAAAGCTGCAAGTAATAATCCTTTTAATCCGACAGGTAGAAAGTCGTTCATTGCCATTACGAAGCCAAGTCCTTTGTCTGCTTGTGAAAGATCGGGATAAAGAATAAGCGAACAGAGTCCGATAAGGATCCACGGCCATGGTCTTAAACAATAATGCGCAACCTGAAAAAACAATGTAGCAAAAAGAGAATTTTTTTCATCCTTAGCACTCATCATTCTCTGTGCCACATATCCTCCGCCTCCGGGTTCAGCGCCAGGGTACCATGATGCCCACCACTGAAGTCCGACAAATGCAAGGAAAGATGAAATCGTAAGAGCTAAAATTCCGCCTGCTGAAGTTTCGCCTTCACCTGAAGAGATCTCAGGTGTAAATTTCAGTGCCCAGTCAGGAAGTTTTTCCTGCATACCGCTGATGCCGCCTATCTCAGGAGAGTTGACTACTATCACTGCAAGAATTATACATCCGCCCATTGCCAGAATAAATTGGAATGCATCATTGACAGCGACACCCCAGAGTCCTGAGATCGCTGAATAGAATGCTGTAAAAAGCATACATGCACCAACGTAATAAATTGCATTATCAGGATTTACATATTCGGGGAACATTCCGATCAGAATTTTTATCATTGCAAGATTGACCCAGCCCATGATGATCGTGTTCATGAAAATTCCCATGTAAATTGCTTTGAATCCTCTTAGAACTGCTGCCGGTTTTCCCGAATACCTTAACTCGATAAATTCAACGTCAGTCAAAATTTCTGCACGTCTCCACAGTCTTGCAAAAAAGAAAACTGTAAGCATTCCTCCGATGAGCATATTCCACCAGAGCCAGTTGCCGGCTATACCGTTTTGCCCGACAAGTTCAGTCACAGCAAGCGGAGTATCTGCTGCAAAAGTTGTAGCTACCATTGACAGTCCTGCGAGCCACCAAGAAAGTTTTCTTCCGGAGAGAAAAAACTCTTCAGTAGATCCTCCTGCTCTTTTGGAATAATATAATCCAATGGCTATTGCAATTACAAAATATACACCGACAATTACCCAGTCTAAGAGTTGCATCAGCTTTTGATAAGTAATTTAATTTGCCAATTTAAATTTTCTAAACTTAAATAGAAATATAGAATTTATCAATATTTTGAAATTATTAGCGTTAAATTTATTATAAACTAAATTCGTATTTAGTTAATCATTTATGTTTAAAAAATTCTCAAACCCGGCTAAATCAATTCCTTGTTATTATTCAATAATATAGGTATTTTGTTAACTTATTTATAAAAATCTGAAATGAAACGAACCTATCAACCAAGTAACAGAAAGAGAAAAAATAAGCACGGCTTCAGAGAGAGAATGGCTACAAAAAATGGCAGAAAGGTCCTTGCGCGTAGAAGAGCCAAAGGCAGAAAGAGACTTACTGTTAGCGATGAATTTAACAGACATCCGTAATTTATTTCAGGGAATTTGATTTTTCCTTATGAAAAAATCTGAAAGATCTTCCGGAAAGAATAGCTTAAAAAGAAGTAATATAATCAGAGGATTTAATATTTTTTCAGATATTCTGAGTAACTCAAAAATTATTCAGACTGGTAATATCAAAGCTTACGTTCAAACTCTAAAAAAAGAGCCACTTAACAAAAATTTAATCAGCCCGCTTGTTACTGATAATGTAAAAGTGGGCTTTATTATTGCTAAAAAATATATCCGAAAATCATATTTCAGAAATAGATTAAAAAGACTTCTGAGAGAATCTTATAGAAAAAATAAAATCATCTCTGAGATATTTAATATTAACATAATTTATTCTCTTACTCAAAATGGATATAATCATTTTAAAGAATACCCAATGACCAAAAACATCTTCACAGATATTGAGATTAAAAAAATTAATACAGAAATTACAGCTTATTTAGGAAATAAATCAGTTTGAGTATTATTGCAATATATATAGTAAAATTTTATAAAATTTTTATCTCCCCTATACTTCCGGATTCCTGCAGATTTGAGCCAACCTGTTCAGACTACAGTATTGAAGCGCTTAAAATTCATGGATTTTTCTATGGATCTTATCTTTCATTAAAAAGGATATTACGTTGTAATCCATTTTGTAAATGTGGATACGACCCTGTTCCCCCGTCAGATAAAAGTTCGGAGAATTTCAAATTTATTAGTCAGAAAATAAAATGAATTTAAATATAATTTATATAAATGGATAAACGATCGGTATTAGGTTTTATATTAATTGGTATCGTATTGATGGTATGGCTTTACTGGAATTCCGGTAATCAGCAGAAGACTTCACAGGAATTAAAAAGGACACAGGATTCCGTCCTTGCAGAAAAAGAAAAGATAAGTCAGAAAAAAGAAGAAAAGGAAAAAGAATTAATTTCCGAAAGTATTGACTCTTTGAAAAAAAACGTGAGCAGTGATTCACTTGCTGTCGATTCTTTAAAAGTAAAATATGGTGATATTTTTTATTCCAGTTCTGTAAATTATCCGGAAGCTATAAAAGAAAAAGTTATTACAGTATCCAATGCATTAACTGAAATTGAGTTCTCTAATTACGGCGGCGGATTAAAGATGTACACTATAAAGAATACTGAAACCTGGGATAAAAAGCCGCTTCAGCTGGTAGACTGGAAAGTCGGTAAAGAACTTCATATACTTTTCACATCAAAAGATGGTCGTTCCATAAATACAAAAGATTTTGTTTTTGAATCTGATTATTCTGACAGCACGAAAGTGAATATAGAAGATGACGGTTCTTTTAAATTAAAATTTTCTCTGAACTTTGGTTCGGGTGGATCTGATAAGATTATAAAAACCTATTCTTTTTATCCAGACAAGTATGAATTTGATGTTAATTATGAATTTGTAAATCCGGGTAAATTCATTGCTGATAATAAATATCAGGTAGTCTGGGAATCTTCCTTAAACCTTTCAGAATTCAGAAGTGATCAGGAAGCAACATTTGCTGAAGCTTCTGCATATATGGGCGGAGAGCTTGAGCATGTTGATGCTACTGATGAAACTGAAACATACAGAGAAGACCTTAATGGTAATACTGATTTTGTAAGCATGAGGACAAAATATTTCGGTCTCTTCATTATTCCTGACGGAAGAAAAGGAGACGGTGCTTATCTTTCCGGTCACAAAGAACTTCTAAAGGATAAAGGTGTCCTTGAGAATTATTCCATAGCGGTAAAAATGGATATAAAAAATTCTAGTCTCGAAAAGTCAGCGTTTAAAATACTCATTGCTCCGCTTGATTATAGTCTTTTGAAATCCTATGAACTTGAACTTGAAAAGACTCTAAGATTTTCTCTGGATTTTATAGTAAGACCGATTGCTCAATATATGATACTTCCTGTATTTTTATTTCTTCATTCATTTATTCCGAGCTGGGGTCTGGTTATAATTTTGTTTGCTTTACTTCTGAAGATAGTATTGAATCCTTTGACAAAGACTCAGATGAATTCTATGAAGAAACTTTCTGAGATAAATCCGAAGATCACAGCTATCAGGGAAAAGTACAAGGATGATCCTGTAAAAGCAAATCAACAGATAATGAAGATGTATAAGGAGGAAAAAATCAATCCTGCCGGCGGATGTCTTCCAATGTTATTGCAGCTGCCGATTCTTTATGCTCTGTTTGGGGTATTTAACTCTACAATCGAACTAAGGCATGCTAGTTTTCTATGGATAAAAGATCTTTCCGCGCCGGATGTGATCATACATTTACCTTTTAAAATACCTCTTTTCGGAATTGATGATATATCCGGAATTGCTTTATTGATGGGTATTACAATGTTTATTCAGCAGAAAATGACTGTTACCGATCCTAAGCAAAAAGCTATGGTATATATTATGCCAGTAATGCTGACGCTGTTATTCTTCAGTTTCCCGGCAGGACTGAATCTTTATTATTTTTCTTTCAATCTCTTTTCTATAATTCAGCAATATTATAACAAGCGAAAAGATAGTGCGAAGGAGCTTGACAAAGAAAACGGAATGAAAACAGTTACTGCTACCGTATTAGAAAGTAAAAAGAAAAATTCATCCTCTAAAGGCATTAAAAAATTGAAAAAATAAATGACATTAAAAAAATCACCTGAATCAATAGTAGTAATTCAGATTGGTAAAATTGGTGATATGATTCTTACGACTCCGCTTTTTTCTCAGATAAAAAAATTATTTCCGGCGTCAGAACTTATAGTTCTGGCTTCTGAAAATAATCACTTCCTTGCTGAGACTCATAATTCTGTAGATAAAGTTTTAATCTTTAAAAAAAATCTATCCGGTGTAAGATCGTTTCTATCTTTAAGATCATCTGTCTTAAAATACTGGATCGATACAAAAAATATGTATTCAAAAACTGCGGCTTTACTTGTAAAAAATACTAAGCCTGAATGCTCTCTTGGATTTAATTTTGAAGAAGAAGTATTTACAAGGTCATTAAATGAATTTACTTATGGTGAGCATGCTGTAGATATTAATTTATCTCCTGTAAATTTTTTTAATAATTCAAATGATATCTTCAGTAACAGCATTAGACCTGAAATAAATATTCCTGCAAAAGACAAAGAAAGTATGAAGGAAAAAATTGGAAGAGTTTCAAAAAGTAAAAACATACTTGTCAATTATTCCGCCGGTAGTGAAAACCGTTATCTCAATTCAGATATATGGATTGAAGCTTTTAATAATTTAAGCTTAAACAATAAAGAAAAGCTATATATAACCGGGCTCGCAGAAGACGAAAAGAATATTGAAAAAATTATAAGAAGGGTAAAGAATAATAAGTTAAAGTATTTAAAAGCAGATAACTTTTTTGAATTTGCTGCTGCAATTGAAATGTCAGATATTATTATCACTTCAGATACTTCTGCTGTACATCTCTGTTCTGCTTTTAATAAACCAATTCTAGCATTTTATCCTGACGTAAAATGGAATTATGAGAAATTCAAACCTTTATCTTTTATAAGTGAAGTAATATTTTCTGACAACCAAAACAACATGGATGGTATAGATCCGGGAAGCATTTTGGATAGACTCCATAAAATACTTCCGTTGATCTGAATGAATGGTGGAAATGCCGAGAGTCGAACTCGGGTCCGAAAAGAAGACCATTAAAACGTCTACATTTTTAGTCTTTACTATTAAGCTTCACAACTCACCTTTCGAAAGACTGACCGGTAAAATTGCTATTCTGATTTAGTTTCATCTCTGACACTCAGACAACATCAGAGACTATCTTATCTAAATGATCACTTTAACAATCCCGATAAGCGGGAACCATCAAAGAGAGGTTGCATTAAATTATGCAGCCATTGCGTAGGTATTTTCTACGTTGTTGTTTTTTATGTTTTTCTACCTTTTTAAAGTGATGGCAGGAACACTAAATGCAGTTCTAAACATCTTTCTTCCCGTCGATACCGTTGCATTCCCGAAATTTCAAAGAACTATAAAACTTTTGATCTGCTATTCAAATAAATATGAAAAGTGAATCAGACTGTTTTCACATTTGAAGAAGCTGTTGTTACATTACTTTCAGATTCTGTTTTTAAATTATCCTTAACTACTTCTTCAGTTTCATTAATTTCTTTTCCTTTATACAATATTCCAAAAGGTATTACCACACAATAACCAAAGACAAGTAAGACCGGTGCAATTACTGTAGGCAGGAATCCTGAAACTGAATTCTCATTCATTAATAAGTATCCCAGAATAATTATGACTATACCAGCGGTTATAATAGTATAATTTTTTGAAGTCATTGCAAAATGCAGATGACTCAGTTCCTTTTTCTGCTTTTTAGATCTGATAGTCTGTAAATTTTGCTGTTTCGATTTTGCCATTAAAATTATTTTTTAATTTTTGATAATTCTGTAAAAAAATGTGCCACACTTAATATGCCTCTCTGGAAATTACTTAAGTTTAAATGTTCATCCGGTGAATGTGCATTTTCGTCAGGTAATCCAAATCCAAGTAACACAGTATCAGCTTCTAATAATGTCTGGAATGTATTTACGATAGGAATTGATCCGCCTTCCCTTGTAAATACCGGTACTTTCCCAAATCCTTTTTTGAGAGCTTCGACTGCTGCATCAATTGCAGGTGAATCTATTGGAGTTATGGCTCCTTTTCCCCCATGCAGTGAAGTTACTTTTACTTTGACTGTAGCTGGACTTATTTTATTCACAAAATCTGTAAATAGTTTTTCTATCTTTTCAGGATCCTGATTAGGAACTAATCTCATAGAAATTTTTGCACTGGCTTTTGAAGGTAGGACTGTCTTTGCACCTTCACCCTGAAATCCACCCCAGATACCGTTACAGTCAAGTGTAGGGCGGGCTGAAGCTCTTTCCAAAGTAGAATAACCTTCCTCACCAAATACTTCAGTTATTTCAAGACCTTCCATATATTTTTTCTCATCAAAAGGTAATTTTTTAAATTCTTCTCTTTCCTTTTCTGAAATTGGAAGAACCTCATCATAAAATCCGTCTATTAATATTTTACCTTTATTATCTTTGAGTTGAACAATAATATGTGCAAGAGCATTTATAGGATTATCTACAGCACCACCGAATGAACCTGAATGAAGATCTCTGTTAGGTCCGGTTACATCTACCTGCATATAAGCAAGTCCTCTAAGCCCGTAGCATATTGAAGGCACATCATAATCAAACATTGCATTATCTGAAACGACTACATTATCACATTTCAGAAGTTCTTTATTGTTTAAAATAAATTCATCAAGATTTATACTACCGACTTCCTCTTCCCCTTCGATTAAAAATTTAATGTTAACAGGAAGTGAACCATTATTGAGAAGATGCGCCTGAATGCTTTTCATGTGAATGAAGACCTGACCTTTATCATCTGCAGAACCGCGTGCGTAGATATTTCCATTTCTGACTGTAGGTTCAAACGGCGGATCTGTCCACAAATTCAGCGGATCTACCGGCTGTACATCATAATGTCCGTAAATCAGAATTGTTGGCTTATTTTCGCCAGCATTTAACCAGTCTCCATAAACTATCGGATGTCCGGGAGTTTCATAAATTTTTACATTTTCGAGTCCAATTAAATTTAGCTGATCCCTTACGTACTCAGCACAATTTCTGACATCTTCTTTATTTTCAGGATTAGTACTAATGGAAGGAATTCTTAGAAATTCTTTTAATTCTTCAACATAATTCTCTTTATTACTTTCTATATAATTTTCTATTTTATCCATTAAGATATTTAATAAAAATGCGGTCAAAAAGACCGCACAAATTTAACTAATTTAAATCAAACTTTAAATTTACTATTGTTTCTTATCTAATAACTCCAGGTCTTCTTTTGCACTGGTATTTTCAGGTTCAAGTTCAAGTACTTTTGCATAACTTACTCTTGCTGCATCAAAATCACTTAATGCAACTTCAGATCTGGCTTTCCAAAGCCATGACTGCACATAAGAATTATCTAGAGCATTTGCATCGTTGAAAGTTTTTAATGCTTCTTCATATTTCTGAAGTGAATAATAACATAGTCCTTTATAAACATATGCAGCAAGCTGAGTAGAACCCATTTCCAGTGCTTTATCAAAACTTATAATTGCTGCATCATATTTTTTTTCATTAAATTGAATTATGCCAAGCTGGTAATATGTATTGTCATCTGCACTGTCCATTTGAATAGCTTTATTAATATTAGTATATGCAGCTGAATAATCACCTTTATTGGAATTAATTTTTGCAAGCATTATCAGATCTTCAACTTCAAAAAAATCATCAGGTACTTTCTTAAAATAATCTATAGCTTTATCATAATTCTCTTTATCGTGATTTACATAAGCTAAATATTTATGAGCCGATGAAACATCTTCATCCGGATTATTTTTTATAATCTCTTCCAATTTTGCTTCAGCCTCATCATATTTTTTCATACCATATAAGGTCTTTGCTATATATGTTTCACCTTCGACTGAGCCAGGCTTTAAGGAAGAATATTTCTCAAAAGCTTTCATAGCTGCTTCATAATTTTCATTAAAATAAAGCAATCTTCCTTTTTCAAGATATGCATCAGCAAAATTAGGATTTGCATCTATTGATTTCTGATAATATTCCAGAGCTTCATTGTAATTTTTTTCCTTAAATGCGACTGCTCCCAATCCAAACAAAGCAGCAGCACTATTTTTATCTATTTTTAAAGCCTGATTATAATTATCAATAGCAGGTTTGTAAGATCTTCTGTAATAATAAGAATCACCTAATCCTACATATACATTTGGATTTTCTTTTGAAATAGTAGTAGCAAGAGTTAATGCAGTAATAGCATCATCTACTTTACCTGCTCGATTATAATTTTTTGCCTGTGCCAGTAAAACATTTACAGCTTCCGGCTCAGCTTTTAAAGCTTTTTTATAAAAGCTGTCCGCTTTTGTGTAATCTTTTTTCATGCTATAAAGATCACCCATAGCAATAAGTGCTCCAATTCCTTCATCATCTTTTTTAAGAGCTTTGTTAAGATATTTTTCTGCCTCCTTAGTAGATCCTGTATTCATTAGTGCAAGTCCGTAATAATAATAACCTTCATAATTGTCTTCAGTATTTACTGTACTCTTTAGTAAATCAACAGCCTTTACATAATCCCCTCTTTGAGCAGCTTTTATACCTTCATCAAAATTATCTTTTGAATATAGATTTGATGATAAAGCTAATAAAAATAAAAACAGCAGAGATTTTTTAAAAATAGTGTTCATTTTATTATTTATTTATTAATTAATTTTCTAATTTAACTTTAATTTATCTGAATTGTTCTGATTGGCTGATTTACCGGTACCAGACTGTTTTTTAAAACAATTTTCTGACCATCTGTTTTTGTTAAAAAAGTAATAAATCCTGTAGCCAGAGTAATACCTACTTCAGAAGTAATAATATAAATAGTCCTTCTGTATGGATATTTGCCGTTAAAAATTAGACCCTGATGAAATTCGGAATAATCATCCTGTTTACCATTTTCCCAGATTTTAGAAACTCTAAGAGGTTTCACTGTTGAATCAATTGTATCATGATTTCCTGTTGTCAGCCAGTTCATATTTACAATTCCAATAGCATTTTCATTTCCTCTGACTGATTCCAGAATCTGAACCGTAGTTGAACATATTATAGCTGCATCGGAATATTGAGTTTGCTTTAATATACTGTCGAGTATATAATCATGTGTAGAAGAATTTTTTCTTTGAATATATAAATTAATTTTCTCATTCGAATTATTAAAAAAAGATTTTGCTTCTTTATTTTGTTCTTCATCCTGTGCTTTAATATCGAGCCAGCTTTTAGTCTCACCGTTTAAAATTTTTCTGAGGTCATCTGATGTAACTCTGGTTACAGGATTTTTAGTATTTACAATAAATCCTATTGCATCAATAGCCATAGGAATTTCAGTGATTTCCATTTTATTCTTTTCAGCAATTACTTTCTCTTCCTGATTTAAAGCTCTTGTACTTACAATAAATTTTGTATCTCTGTTTAATAGTTCAGTGATCACATTATTTGTAGGTGCTGATGACATAATAATTTTTGCTTCCGGATTCAATCTTTGAAACTCTCTTACTTCATCCTTCATGAGTAGTTCCACATTTTCGTCGGTTACAATTTTCATTTCACCGGATGTAGCAACAGATTTAATTTCATCAAGATCACAACTCTGTATAGCTATTATACAAATGACTATTGTAATATATATAAATAATCTATTCATTTATCTTGCAGCAGTTTATTTCTGTCATGTTCAAGTTTCGAAATATTTTCTTTTAGTTTGTTTTGCTTAAATTTTGTATAAGCATTAATAAATCTGTAAACTCCATATATCATAAGAACTATACCAAGCATTAACTTTGTATTCCCGCTACCTCCCGGAAATACAATTCCTGTCAGAAGTAAAATTCCGAATATAAAAGTAAAAAAAGATGTCGCAAAATTAATATAAATTCCTGCATTCATTTGTTTACAATTAAAACAAGCCTGAGTTATATTTCAGGCTTTTAAATTTTAATATAGTATATAATTATTTTATTGCTGTTTTGGAAAGTCAAATTGACTATTAAAATACTTCTGCTTGAATTGAATTTAGAAATTTTTAACAGTCCTGAATTCTATAAAAAATCCGTTAAGATTATTCATCCTCACTGCCTTCATCTTCAGCTTTTTTCTTATCTTTTGCGCTGAGAGTAAAACTGAACGGAACAC
>JBATSB010000029.1:0-26280 GCA_049293015.1 Ignavibacteria bacterium | reverse complement strand
TTGTTAAAGTAACCTTTTTGATCTCAACATTTCCTGCAATACCACTGATATCAAGATTATCAACAGCAGGATTTGCATTACCGCCGTTATCAGGAATCTGTACATACTGGTTTCTTGTAACAGTAATAGAACCACCGCCTGAAGGAGCCGCTGTTTCACCCATTGTTCTCATTCCCCATGATTTGTAATTTGGCCATGCAACAGTTGCATTAGCCCATGGACCTGCGTTAGCCCAAGAATATCCGGGCCATACAGGAGTAGTTACTGACTCATCTATCATCACAAATTTACTTAATTGCGAAGTCTGTGTCGCATCATATTTTATTCCAATATAAACCGCACCACTTGTTACGATATTTCCTGCGACAGCAGAAATATCAATTGGGAACCATGAGAACTGACTGAAAATAAGTATAGGTCTGATCACCTGATTTGGAAGTGTTCCAAGTAATGCACCGGGAGATCCGCCTACCCCTGTAGAATCATAAATGACGACATCAAATTTCATTGAGTCAGCACCTGCAGCAAGTCTTGTTACTCCTACACAAAATTTTGTGTATTTCCATGGATAGGAATTTGGTCTGAACTTCATAACCAATCTTCCGTCTGTGACAGTATTATTCCATCCACCGCCGTTTTCAAATGAACCGTCATCGTGTTTTTCCTGACCGGCTCCGAAGCAACTGTCCCCAATTGCCTGTGGCATTATTGGCGGATTAGAATTCATTGAATTGAAAAATTCCTGTGTTGAAGAAAGATCTGTGTTTGGATTGTCTTGAATTTCATAACCGTAAAACGCAAAACAGGTTAAGATTACTGGAATTAAAAAAAGTGTTAACTTAAATTTCATTTTTACTCCTTATTGTATTATAGTTTAGTTAAAAAAAGTTCTTACAAACTATTCAATTTGAATTGAATAGTCAATATTTTTTTTCATTTTAAATAAAATCCAAAATTAATTTGAGATCTCCTCTTCTTTGTACTGCAACTGATAAAGCTTAAAATAAAGCCCGCCCTTTTCCAAAAGCTCCTGATGCGTTCCCATTTCTTTTATCTCGCCTTTGTGCATCACTATTATTTTATCGCAGTTTTGAATTGTCGAAAGTCTGTGAGCGATGATAATGGAAGTCCTGCCTTCTATAAGTTTTTTGATTGCATTCTGAATTAGAATTTCAGTATTGGTATCGACACTCGAAGTGGCTTCGTCAAGTATCAGTATCTTTGGATTGTAAGCAAGCGCTCTTGCAAATGAAATGAGCTGCTTCTGTCCGACTGAAAATGATGAGCCTCTCTCTGTCACCTGCTTATAAATAGTCTCCGGATGTGAATCTATGAACGGACGCAGACCTGTATTATCAATTGCATTAAAAATTATCTCATCAGTTATTTTAGAATTATTCAACGTGATATTTGATCTGATGTCTCCCGAAAAAAGAAATACATCCTGCAGGACTATGGCAATGTTCTTTCTTAATTCCATTTGATCAATATCTTTAATATTAATTCCGTCGAGAAGTATCTCTCCTTCATTTATATCATAAAATCTCGTGAGAAGATTTATGATCGTTGACTTACCTGCACCTGTAGCACCGACGAATGCAACCTTCTCGCCTTCTTTTATTTTGAAATTAATATTCCTTAACACATAATCGCCTTCATTATAAGCAAAGCTGACATTTCTGAATTCGATATTTCCTTTTACATCTTTTAGTTCTATAGGCTTCACCGGATCCAAGACAGTCGGCTTCTCATCTAAAAGTGCGAATATCCTTTCGCTCGATGCCATAGCAGTCTGAAGTATATTATATTTTTCCGAAAGGTCTCTGATCGGACGGAAGAACATTTCCGTGAACTGAATAAATGAAATAAGCACTCCGACCGAAACAGCATTCTGAATGACCTGACCGCCGCCGTACCATATTATCAGACCGGCAGAAATTGCGCTGAGCAGTTCGACAATCGGGAAAAATACTGCATAATAAAATACGCTCTTTTTATTCTGTTCAGTATGGTCGCGATTTATCTCTTCGAATTCATCTATAGTCTTTTTCTCTTTTACAAAATACTGAACAATCGTAATACCGGTCAGATGCTCCTGTATGTATGAATTGAGTTTTGCTATGAGAAGCCTGATCCTTCTGTATGACTCTCTTACCTTTCTTCTGAAAATAGATGTAGCGTAAATCAGCACCGGCAGTACCGACAATGTCACAAGCGTAAGTGTAAAGTCAAGCGAGAACATAAAATAAAGTATCCAGAAGATCAGAAATATATCGCCGAACGCCGTGACCAACCCTGATGAAAATACTTCAAACAAAACTTCTACATCTCCTGTCACTCTCGTGACGATCCTTCCGATAGGATTCCTGTCAAAAAATTTTAAGTCCAGTGAAAGTATGTGTGAGTATATTTTTTTTCGAAGGTCATATATGATTTTCTGTCCGATCCAGCTTGTGAGATACGTCATGCCGTATTGTATAATTCCCTGAACTACAAGAGTCCCCAGCATAATTAGAATTATGAACTGAAGTCCGGGCATGTCATTGTTCATTATCTTGTCATCTATCGCGATCGGCGTCAGACGAGGTCTCAAAGCTGCAAGCGCAGAAATGATGATCGTAAGAAATGTAGCAAAGATAATATATCTCGAATAAGGTTTGAAAAATCCCAGCAGCCTTTTCAGGATCTTCGAATCTAAATCCTTGGATAATGTATCCTCTTCACCTTTATGTGTGGCTTTTTCTGACAATAAAATTTACTGTTATTAAAAAATTTAAATTTAAAATTCCCTGATCTCTTCATCAAGTAATTTGTTCCCGAAGAATCACGTGCACTCGGATACTGTATCTCTTTGTTCCTGCTGAGTCACGTGCTCTTCGGACTCTGCGGATACTGAATTAAAAGTCTTTGATCTCTTCCTCGAGCAATTGCTTTTTATAAAGGTCAAAATAAATTCCGCCCGCAGAGATGAGTTCGTTATGAGTACCTTCTTCCGCTATTTTGGAATGACTTAGAACGATTATATTATTTGCATTCTTTATGGTCGATATCCTGTGGGAAATTATTATGCTCGTCCTGTCACGCATCACGATTTTCAGTTCTTTAAGGATCTCCTCTTCAGTCTTTGTGTCAACTGCCGACAGCGAATCGTCAAGTATGAGTATCTCAGGTTTTTTATAAATTGCCCGGGCAATGGAAGTCCGCTGCTTCTGACCGCCTGACATTGTGATGCCTCTTTCGCCCAGTACTGTTTTAAATTTTAGCGGAAATTCATCTACGTCTTTATAAAGTCCCGATTTTTTTGCAGCCGAAATCATTTCATCCTCTTCAATAAAGTCACTCGAGTACGATACATTTTTTTCGATCGAAGTGGAAAATAAAAATGACTCCTGCGGTACGATCCCTACCGATCTTCTGAGTACATCCAAAGGTATTTTTTTAATGTCCATTCCGTCAATCAGGATCCTGCCATCTGTCACGTCCCATATTCTCGGGATCAGACTGATGAGCGTACTTTTCCCCGAGCCTGTATACCCGATAATGCCGAGAGTAGTACCTTTTGGGATCTTCAGATTAATGTTCTTTAAAACAAAATTATTCGAAAGCGGATATTTGAAAGATACATTTTCAAATTCTATCTCACCTTCAATGTCTTTTTGAGTAATATCTTCATCGGTGTTTTCATTATCGGCAATATCAGGTTTTACATTTATGATACTCAAAAGTCTTTCCATGGAAGGCGCGGCTCTTTGTATCAGATTGATGATCCATCCGAATGCGATCATCGGCCATGTGAGCTGTCCAAGATATATGAGAAATGCCGACAGATCTCCTAGCGACATACTCCCTTCCATTATCTGTATGCCGCCAAAATAAATTACAATGATTACTGAAAGACTGGTCAGCATAAACATCATCGGAAATGAAAATGCCTGTACTTTTGCAAGACTCAGATTTTTTTTCTGATAATCAAATGAGATCTTATCAAACTCAAGATTCTCATTTCTCTCTCTTACATAAGACTTGACGACTCTGATACCTGAGAAGCATTCCTGCGCTTTGGATGTCAGATCGGAAAATATTTTGTAGACTTTTCTTGAACGGTTAAAAGTCAGCTTTCCGACCTTATAAACAATGTAAGTAATAAACGGCAACGGAGCGAGTGCAAGTAATGTCACTGACGAATTCATCGAAAACAAAATGATCAGTGTAAAAAGTATTCTTGTAAATGTCTGAAAAGAATACATGATGCCCGGACCGACGAAATTTCTGACATTGCTGATATCATTGGTAGCATGCGCCATCAGGTCGCCTGTGGATCTGTTATTATAAAAAGATTTTGAAAGTCTCTGCAGATGTGAGAAGAAGTCAAAGCGAAGGTCATTCTCTATCTCCCTTGATACCACTATCAGTGTCTGCCTTGTAAGAAAAAGGAATGTACCTCTGAGCGCTACTATTAAAAGTCCAATGAGAACATATGTCAGCAGACTGTGCCTAAGTGTTCCTTTTGAGAGATCGTCAATCGCCGCACCGATCACAAGCGGATACAGACTGTCCGACGCATTGGAAAGTATTATAAAAAAGAATCCGCTGTAGATCTTTTTTTTGAATTTCTTTAGGTATGGTAAGAGAGATAATAGATACTTCATCGGATAAAATAATGATGAATATAACTTTTAATAATTTTAATTTTTAGGATTTAATTAATGAAATATTGTTTAAACCGGGATTTACAGGATTAAAAGATTTCCAAGATTAATAATTAGCACAATACTTTATAAGGGATAATTACAAAATCCTGTTAATCTTTTAATCCTGTAAATCAGGGTTCAGACAATAACGAAGCTTATCTTTTTGTCTGAACGATGGTTTTTTTAAGATTAAAAGATTTCCATGATCAGTACTTACCATTACCTCAGAGTCCGAAAAGCACGTGACTCTGAGGAGACAGTTATTAAAATGAATTGTGCTCTTCTTATTTGTAATTCGTAATTCGTAATTTACAATCTCCTTACCTCTTAACTTTCAAATGTAAATTTATTTAAATATTTTACACAATAAATTTTATGAAAAAACCTGCGTTAAAAAAACTTTCATCCGAAGTTGTCAGCCGTCTTACCAAAGAATATCCTGATGTAAAATGTCATCTCGATTTTAATTCACCGTTCGAACTATTAGTATCCACAGTCCTCGCTGCCCAATGCACCGATATCCGCGTGAATATGGTGATGGTACCGTTGTATAAGTCCAAATACAAAAAACCCGTTGACATTATAAATGACGGCATTGATAATTACAGAGAAAATATAAAATCCATAAACTTTTTTAACAATAAAGCAAAAGCCGTTCTCTCAATCTGCAACAGTCTTGAAAATGACTTTGACGGGAAAGTGCCTTCTAACATGGAAGACCTTACTTCACTTGCAGGTGTCGGAAGAAAGTCCGCCAGCGTAATACTCGGAAACTGCTACGGAAAAAATGACGTGATTATAGTAGATACTCATTTGAAGAGAGTTGCATCAAGACTTGGTCTGATCGAGAATGATAATCCGGATAAAATAGAAGATGAACTGAAAGAGATTATTCCGGCAGAAGAGCAGTTTTATTTTTCAATGAGAATCGGCGAGCACGGCAGACAGGTCTGCAAAGCCAAAAAGCCTGATTGTGAAAATTGCTGTATGAAGGATATTTGCGTAAGTGCTTTTAAAGTTTGATATGAAAATAAATTCCATTAAAATTAAAAATAAGTTTGAAAAAAGCTAATATTAAAACTGAAAAAAAATCAAAAAAAAAGAAACCTGATCTTTCAAAGATCAAATTTATTTTAATGGATCTCGACGGTTGCCTGACTACAGGTCATATACTTTATACCAGCTCAGGTGAAAGTATGAAAATGTTTCACACACATGACGGCTTTGGAATCGTGAGAGCGAGAGAGCTCGGGCTAAAGTTCGCAGTCATCAGTGGCATGAGTGCGAAGGAAAATAAAATGCGGGTTGATAAATTGAAGATCCATCACCTTTATGAAAATATTGATGACAAGAAAATACCGTTCGAAGAATTGAAAAAATTGTATGGTCTGAAGAATGAAGAATTTGCATATATAGGCGATGATGAATTTGATCTGCCGCTTCTGATGGAAGTCGGATTTTCCTGCTGCCCGAATAGTGCGATGGATGAGGTAAAGAAAAAAGTAGATTACATATGTAAAAAAAACGGTGGTGAAGGAGCAGTGAGAGAGATGGTGGATATGATACTTAAGAAAAAGAAGTTGCTGTAGTTTTTTTCGCCTCGAAGACTCAAAATTTCATTCAACATTCCGCAGAGTCCGAAAAGCACGAGACTCTGCGGATACAGAAAAAATATTTGTCTCGAAATCTCATAGATGTTAGAAGATAATTCTTAATCATATTTTTAAATTTTCTAATTATTAACTACTAACTATTAACTACTAACTGCTAACTTAGAGTCTTAGAGACTTTGAGGTAAAACCAAGAAATTCAATTTAGAATTATTGCCACTAAAGATCTTACACATAGCGCCGCAGAATTTTGCAGGGATGCCTTTTGACTTTGTAAAAATGCACAGAAGATTCGGGCATGAATCTTCTCTCATCACACTTTATAAAAACACTCTTAATTTTGAAGAAGACATTTGTCTGAATCTGCCTCTTCCATCAGGCAAAGGTGCGAAAGCCTGGCGTGACAGTAAAGCAGAAGATGTTGTCGAAAATAAATTAAAATTCGCCGGTCCTAAAAATCTTGCCGAAAAAATTTATTTCAATCTCAGAGATCAGAAAAACAAAAGTGTAATAAATGAAGCCATTAAAAAATATTCACTTTATGACTTTGATGTCTATCACTTCGACGGAGGAATGGATCTGTTCCGTGATATGAAATTCGCCAAAGAATTAAAGAAGAGGAATAAAAAAATTGTCTGCTGCTATTTCGGAAGTGATCTGAGAAGCCGCGGCATATTCAGAGAATTGGATGAAATGAGCGATATGAATTTAACAGTTGAGTTCGATCATCTGGCATTGCATCCAAAAATAAACTTCACATTTTTTCCTTTTGATACAGATGCTTTTGACATAACAAATAAAAGTAATAAGAAAATTAAGATCATCCATTCACCTACCAACAGGAAATTCAAAGGCACAGATAAAATAATAGAGATCATAAATGAAGTAGAAAAGGAAAGAGAGATTGAATTCATACTTCTTGAAAATATGGACAGGGAGAAAGTCCTTGAGATAAAAAAAGAATGTGACCTAGCGATAGATCAGGTAGGCGGAGAATTCGGCGGTAGCGGCTATGGTAAAAATTCCATTGAAAATCTGTCGATGGGAATACCTACATTCACCGAATTTACAAATGACTATCTGCTTTTCCTTGAAAGAAATCCTTTCATACATTCCACTGTCGATACTCTTAAGGAGAACATTTTGAAATTAATTGATAATGAAGAGCTGAGAAAAGAAGTCGCTGTCAAAGGCAGAGAATGGGTTGAGGACTTTCATTCCTTTAATGCAGTCAATAAAAAAATGAATGAGTATTACAGTAAATTCATTATAACCGGCGGTGGAAAATAATTCTCACATAAAAAAATTATTTTCGCATACGGTCATTTATGGTCTCGGCATTGTACTGAACCGTTCTGTGAATTTTATTCTCCTTCCTGTTTATACAAATTACTATACTCCTGAGGAAATCGGAATGCTGACTCTTCTGCAGTCACTTTCATTTTTTCTGATGGTGATCTATGCACTTGGCATGGAAACTTCCTTTATGAAATTTTTTATCGAGGAGAAGGATGTAAAAAAGAGATCGGAAATTTATTCATCCACTCTGATATTTCTTCTGATCTTTACTGCTGTAATTTCATCTGCCATATATTTCTTTTCAGAAAGCATAGTTGCACTATTTGATTTTACCGACATTGACACGAGCATACTTCTTTTAAAAATACTTTGCGTGCTGATGGTAGCCGATACTGTTTACAGATTTCCACTGCTGCTCTTTCGCGCCGAACTGAAAGCAAAGACCTACGCATATATTAATCTTCTTACTTTTGTTGTGAACATCATTGCAAACTTAATTCTGATCGTATTTCTCAAAATGGGAATCGAAGCGATACTTTATAGTTATCTGCTTTCGGTATTTATCACTTTATTAGTCAGCATAATTATTACAAGTAAGTATCTGACAATGAGCGTCTCACTGAGTAGGATAAAGGAGATGCTGAAGTTTGGAAATAAATTTATCTACATCGGACTATGTCTGATACTGATAGACATGTCGGACAGATTTTTTCTGAAATATTTTTTTAATGAAAAGGTTGTTGGGATTTACTGGGCTAACTACCGGCTCGCAACTGTCATGAGTCTTGTCATCGCTGCATTTAAATTTTCATGGACGCCTTACTTTTTGAATCTTTCGGATAATCCTGAAAACAAAAAGATCATTTCGAATATCTTTACTTATTTTTGTTTTGCCGGGCTGTCACTGTTTTTGATATTTTCACTTTTAATAAATCAGTTTGTGAAGATAGATATTTTTGGAATGCAGTTTCTTGATGAAAAATTCATGCATGGGCTAAGCATAGTTCCGCTGGTGCTATTAGCTTATTTCTTTTCAGGAGCTTACTCTACTCTGAATGCCGCACCTTTTTTTACTGATAAAACATTTCTGATTTTATTTATTTCTGCCGCCGGTCTTTTGATAAATTTAGCTTTGAATTATTTACTAATTCCAATCCTGGAAATGAACGGAGCTGCCTTATCCACACTCATTACATATTTTGCAATGTTTCTGATAATGTATTATTACTCCCAGAAAATATACAGGATCGATTATGAATGGAAGAAGATATTTAAAATTGGTTTTCTGACAATGGTGTTTTTTGCAGCAGGTTTTATGCTTGGGAAGTTTTTTAATGAAACTAATATAATTCTGATCATTGTAAATTTAATTCTCATCACAATTTTCTTTTACATCTTAAACACGTCAGGCATTATAAAACTGAGGTCAGTTCTTCAGCTTCTTAAAAAAAGTGAAAAGAATTAATATCTGATAATTTAACTGAGTTGAAATTTCTATTTTCTTATTTCACTTTTATCAATTCCGGATTGCTTTAAAATCTCAAGAAGAGTTCCTTTAGGTAAATTCTTTTTGTGAAATGGAACAACAGTCATTTTTTTTGACTGCTCGTTTCTAAAAATATGATGACTACCTTTAGTTCTAACTAATTTAAATCCGTTTTTCTCAAGAATTTTAATAATATCATTTGAAGTCAGTACAGGAGTTTTAGGCATTATAATTCACGCTGAGGTTGTATTCAAGTATTCCATCTTCGCTTGGAATCTCTTCGTTATATTCAATTAATGTTTCGATATATAATTCGATAGCTTCCTTAGTATTTTCAATTGCAGTATCTATTGTATCTCCGTAGGAAATGCATCCTTGTAATACCGGAACTGTAACAGTAAATCCCCCCTCGGGTTCTTTTCTAAGAAGTATTCTATAATTATATGATTTCATTTTTAGTTTTAATAATTAATTGAAACTTACTTATTTCAATTTATTAATTCACTATTAAAATATAAGTTTGCCTCAAAGCTTTTAAGTCTCAAAGACACTAAGACAAAAATGAAATTAATACCTTTGAGCCTTAGAGACGGGTTAAAGAATTTTGAATTCATTATCCTCCCGTAAATGGCGGCAGCAGTGCAACTTCATCATCGTCTTTCAAAACTGTATTCTCATTTATCATTTCGAGATTAACTGCAATCCGGTAGTTTGCGTTTTTAAGTTTTGGATAAATGCCGATAAGTTTTTCATTGAGGGAATTTGTATCATGAATATCCAGAACTGATTCCGAATCCTTTCCAGTAATGTCAGCCGTCACACCAAAGTAAAGTATTTTTATTTTCATTTTTAAATTTTTTAGATAAAAATTAATTTTACAGAAGCAGCAAAGATCACAATTGATAAAACATATCTGAGAGTCTTACTTCCTGCTACATAACTTCCCCAGTATGAACCAATAAAACCGCCTGCCATCACAGCCAATATTAAATAGATAAGATCAGTCCCTATATTTAATCCATCAAGCGAAATTCTGAAAAGTCCTGCACCTGAATTAAAAAAAATGAAAAGTGCTGAAATCGCCGCAGTCTCTTTTACATCAGCCCATCCGAACAAAAGTATCAGCGGACTTAATATTATTCCACCGCCGATCCCGATCATGCCCGATACAAATCCGAGCATTGCTCCTATAAATAGTGCAAGTGTTAAGCTGTAATTTATTTTAATGTCAGGTTTAAATTTGTCAAACAATCCTGAAATTTTCAAAGCTGCAAACAGCAATATCACGCCGAGTATAATTTTATAAAGATCAGTATCAGCAGGAAATCCCGCGCCAATAAATGCAAACGGAACTGAAGTCACTGCAAACGGAATGAAAAGATCTTTACGGAAATGTCCGGATCTTCTGAATCCGTAAAATGCTATTCCTGAGACAAAGAGATTCAGGATCAGCGCAGAAGTCCTCATCGTCTCCGGAGCTATACTGAGAATGCTCATAACTGCGAGATAGCCGCTCGCGCCGCCGTGTCCGACTGAGGAGTACATTGCAGCTACCAGAAACAGCAGTGGAATCAAAATAAAGTACGAGGAGTCCATCAGCCTCCGATGCTAACCATAGATCTGTTCTCGATATTTTCTGATTTAAACTGTCCCCCGCGTTCTGATTTTTTTGAAATTAAATTTGATCTTATCAGTGGCTCAAGATCTCTGCCTTCTCTGAAAGCTTTGAGCAGATCGGTCTCTCCTTTTGAAAATAGACAATTCTTTAATTTTCCATCAGCAGTGAGACGAAGCCTGTTGCAGCCGCTGCAGAATGGCTTTGTGATGGTGCTGATAATTCCTATGATACCTTCATGTCCGGAAATGGAGTACTTTTTTGAAGTGTCGTGTATGTCGTCTTCAATTTTGTGCAAAGCAAATTCACTGTTTAAAATATTCAGAATCTCATCATGCGAAAATACTTTTTCCATACTCCATTTGTTACCGCTGAAAGGCATATATTCTATGAATCTCACTTCCACTGGAAAGTCTTTTGTAAGTCGGGCAAGGTCATTGACAGCATTATCATTGATGCCTTTCATCACTACAAAATTTATTTTAACAGTAAAATTATTTTCAAGTAAAAGTAAAACATTGGAAAGTATCTTCTCAAGACTATTGCTTTTTGTAATGGATAAAAATTCATCAGGGTCAAGAGTGTCAAGACTTATGTTCACATTATTCACATTACAGTCTTTCAAAACATCTATATGCTTGTCGATCAGAACTGCATTGGTCGAAACTGCAAGTGTCACAGGTAACTTTCTTAATGCAAAAAATATTTCATCAATATCTTTTCTGACAAACGGTTCACCGCCTGTAATTCTGATCTTATTAATTCCCAGTTCAGTAAACGTTTCAGCAATGAATGTGATCTCACTGACTGACATGATTTTTTCTTTTCGGGAGTTGGTCATTTCTTCAGGCATGCAATAGACACACTTCAGATTGCAGCGGTCTGTAACGGAAATTCTCAGATAGTCATGTATTCGTCCGAATGTGTCGGTAAGCATAGTTAAATTATTTTAAGGTAACAAGATAACTTTTTTAGAAATGAAAATCAGTTTCAGATAAATTAGAAAATTTCTGTCTGCCTCTAAGGCTCAAAGACTCAAAGAAAAAGTTAATAGTTAATAATATTATACGGATTAATCTTAAACATCCCGGAATCTTCGAGGCAAATATTTAGGATCAAAGATTTTTTTATTTTTTTATTTACTTTTTTACCTTTTTTACCTTTTTACCTTTTTACCTTTTTACCTTTTTACCTTTTTACTTTTTACCTTTTTACCTTTTTACTTTTTACTTTTTACTTTTTACTTTTTACTTTTTACTTTGAGTCTTTGAGTCTTTGAGTCTTTGAGGTAAAAATTATTTATTGAATTTTCGGAAAGCATAAGCATGCTGCTTAATATAGCTAACAATATCAGCCCAGATTATTTTAAAGAAATTGGAATTTTTTGCATCATCAATTGATAACGGATAATTCGGAGTATCGCTTAATCCAAACTGTTTTGGTTTTCTAATATTGGGATCAGGTAGAAATGCAGTTCCGAATATCCAGTCCCAGACTGCTAATTTCGTACCGTAATTATTCTGAAATTCTCTGCCGACTTCATCAGAGTGATGCCAGCGGTGCATTTCAGGACCATTAAAAAAGTGCTGCCATTTACCGAGCCTGACATCAATGTTAGAATGTATAAACATTCCCCAGATCGCACTGATCATTCCTTTATAAATTGCAACTTCAGGTGCTGCACCGAGGAGAATTATCGGAGCGAATTCTACCGACTGGTTTATGAGAATTTCGAGCGAATGTGATCTAGCACCTGAGAGCCAGTCAACCGTCTTTGGAGAGTGATGCGCCTCATGAGTTCGCCAGAGAAATTTATTATTATGCTGCCATCTGTGAAACCAGTAAATATAAAAGTCATGTGTAATTACAAAGAACATTACCTGCAGCCAAACCGGCCAGTCGCCTATCAGACTGTATTTATAAAGATCCGTGTTATCTTTTATCCAGATTAGAAATCCGAATATGATAAGTCCAAGAAGGTAACTCTGTACAATAGAGTACAAGATAATATCATTGAAGAAACCTTCGCGGAATATCTTTTGACCTTCTGTGTATGGATAAAGTTTTTCAAAAATTACCATCATCACAGCGGCAAAAGCTATTATAATCATTGACCATAACTGAAGTGACATAATGCAAAAATAGCGAAGCTGATATTTTAATTAAACTGAATAATTTAGTAGGGAGAGAAGTCGATTTCATATGTCAAATTACATATGTCAAATTACAAATAGATTTTTTTAATGATTTCAATAAATTATCAAAATCTGACAACACTAAAATAAAAAACGCAGCCATTAAAGCTGCGTCTGTTAAAATCAATATTTAAATCAATTTAAAAAATTTACTACTCTTTATTTGAAACTTGTAGTTTGTAATTTGAAATTATTTAAGGGCTCTTCTTAATTTTTTCCTCTGTCCAACTTCACTGTCATATACTTTTTTTACACCGTCTCCGAGTGATTTTTCTATGTCGCGGATATTTTCAACAAGTCTTTTGAATCCTCCAGGTTCGACAGATGCAGCCTGGTCGCTACCCCACATTGCCCTGTCAAGAGTAATGTGCCTTTCGATAAATTTTGCTCCGAGTGCAACTGCTGCCCAGGTCGGTGATAATCCTGTCTCATGTCCTGAATATCCTATTGGAATACTACTGTACATTTTTTGAAGAGTAGTAATCATTTTCAGATTAAGCTCTTCTAATTTACATGGATATGCAGAAGTGGAATGCGCAATTAGAAGTTCACTATTTCCCAAAAATTTTACAGCATCTTTTATCTCTTTTAAAGTTGACATACCGGTTGAGATCATAATCGGTTTACCTGTTGATCTTTTTTTATTAAATAGACTCTGATCAGTTAATGAAGCTGAAGCCGCTTTGTAGAAAGGTACATCAAACTGCTCTATAAAATCAACAGAATCCTCATCCCAGCAAGAAGCCGTCCACATGAGACCAAGTTTTTTACAATATCTGTCAATTTCAGAATAATCGTGAAGACTTAATTCTACTTTGAATCTGTAATCAATGTAAGTCATTCTTCCCCAAGGTGTTTCTCTTTCAATATACCACTGATCTTTTGGTACGCATAGTTCGGGTGTTCTCTTCTGAAATTTTACAACTTCTGCACCTGCCTGAAATGCTTCCTTGATAAGTCTTTTTGCAAGTCTCAGTGAACCGTTGTGATTTATGCCAATCTCAGCAATAATAAAAACTTTTTCATTATCCCCGATATATCTGTTTCCGATTTTTACTTTTGACATGATTTTATTCTTTATATATTTTTATAAACTTACTAAAAATTTATTAAAAAAACATCAGTTCTTTATTATGAAATTAAAAAATCTTCTCATTCCCGTCCTATAAAAAGTTTACAAAAAAAAAAAACAGAAGTTTATGAAAACAAAAAATGAGGTTGAAAATAAAAATTAATTTCGAGGTTTAATTATTAACAATCAGTGAAAAAAATTATCCATTCTATTAAATAAAAAACAAAATCCGGGCAATTATAAAATTGATTTTGATGGTTCGTTATTATCCGGCTAAGTGTATTTTTACAGTCTGCTCATTAACGGAGATTTAATTGATACAAAGAAAATGATACTTATAGTTGAATTCGATCTATAACTTTACATTTACCGCAGAGTCCGAAAAACACGTATAAATAATTATCAATTTTCAATTTACAATGTACAAAGTATTTGAGAATTCTTAATTTTTAATTTATTTTTGCTCCCCTCCAAAATATTCTCACTTTTTATAATACATTATATTAACTATTTTATTAGACTTTACAAACGTTTTATAAAGTAAACCTATAAGAATTTAATTCATAATGAAAATATTTATTGACACTGCTAATCTGGATGAGATCCGTGAAGCTGCTGCGATGGGAATTCTCGACGGAGTCACGACAAATCCGTCACTCGTTTCAAAAGAAGGACATAAAGATTTCAGATCAATGCTCGAAAAGATATGCGCTATGGTGGACGGTGATATCAGCGCTGAAGTGGTCTCCACCAACTGTGACGACATGCTGAAAGAAGGAAGAGAACTTGCCAAGATCCATAAAAACATTGTCGTAAAAGTACCGCTTATAAAGGAAGGTCTGAAAGCCGTAAAAGTGTTTAGTGAAGAAAACATCAGAACTAATGTAACTCTTTGCTTCTCGGCATCACAGGCAGTTCTAGCTGCAAAAGCAGGAGCTTACATTATCAGTCCTTTTGTCGGAAGACTAGATGACATTTCACAAAACGGAATGGAGCTGATCGGTCAGATAGTTCAGATTTACGGAAATTACAATTATCAGACACAGGTGCTCGTTGCATCGGTCAGACATCCGATACATTTTGTAGAAAGCTGTCTGCTCGGAGCGGAGATCGCGACTATGCCATTTAAAGTTATCGAGATGCTTGCAAAACATCCGCTTACAGACATGGGACTTGAAAAATTTCTCAGCGACTGGGAAAAACTTCAGGGTAAATAAGAATTACATATAATTTATAAAGAAAATATTTAATTGAAAAAAACAGCTTTTAATAATATTCACAAAAGTCTCGGAGGCAAACTGGTTGAGTTTGCCGGATATGAAATGCCGGTGCAGTATGAAGGTATTATTGCCGAACATAAAGCAGTGCGCGGGTCTGCGGGAATATTTGACGTTTCACATATGGGTGAAGTCGAGGTGAGAGGCAGCGATGCTCTTGATTATTTACAAAAGATCACGACTAATGATGTATCCAAACTTGAAAAAGGCGATGTGCAATATTCGGCTATGTGTCTGAAAGACGGCGGGATAGTGGATGATCTGCTTGTTTATAATTTCGGCACACATTATATGCTTGTGATAAATGCATCGAACATTGAGAAAGATATAAAATGGATGGAAGAAAATCTTTATGGTGATGTGACTCTGAAAAACATTTCAGACGATACTTCACTTCTCGCTGTGCAGGGGAAAAATTCTATTCACATTTTACAAAAACTTACCGACGTTGATCTTTCACAGATCGAGTATTACAAATTTGTCGAATGTAAATTAGCCGGTCAGAATGTTGTATTATCACATACAGGTTACACCGGTGAGAAAATTTGTTTTGAGATATATTCATCTTCGGACATAGAAAAATCTGAAACTTTATGGAATGCGATCTTCGAGGCGGGAAAAGAATTCGATCTGAAACCTGCCGGACTCGGTGCTCGTGATACATTGCGTCTTGAATATGCATTCAGATTATACGGCAATGACATGGACGAATCCAACAATACAATTGAAGCCGGACTTGGATGGATCACAAAGGTTGACAAAGGAGATTTCAACGGAAAAGAAACCGTCATTCATGCAAAGGAAAATCCCGAAAAGAAAATAGTCGGATTCATAGTAGAAGACAGGCTGCCTGCAAGACAGGGACAGGAAGTGTTCTCAGGTGATGAAAAGATCGGAGTGGTGACCAGCGGAAGCCTTTCACCGATGCTGAATAAAAATATCGGTATGGCATATATAAATAAAGGATTCAATAAGATCGGGACTCCGATAGAAATTAAAGTAAGAGATAAAAAAATTAAAGCTACTATTACAAAGACTCCGTTTTTACAATGATTGTTTTTTGATTGTGATAAGATAGGGTTGAATTAAAAATTATTTTTACAAAGAAAGGTTTACAGAAAAATAAAATGAAAAGTATAAAGATATTACTCACGCAATCGCTTATACAGGATGACCTGATGCTTAAGGATAAAAATATTATCATACTCGATATTCTGAGAGCAACCACAACAATGACTATTGCACTGGCAAACGGTGCTAAGGAAATTATCCCAACTGAAAATATTGCAACAGCGGTCAGGGTGGCGAGAGGTTCCAAAAATTCATTACTGTGTGGAGAGCGAAACGGAAAAGTCGTTGACGGATTTAAACTGGGTAATTCACCTGCTGAATATACAACTGAAGTGATCAAAGACCAGGGACTTATATTCAGCACAACAAACGGAACTCTTGCTATCATCAAATCAAAATTTGCAAAGAGCTGTGTGATGGGAAGTTTTTTGAATCTGTCGGCTTTAGTGGATTATGTAAATGTAATTGACGAAGATTTTATAATTATTTGCGCAGGTAAGCTGAATGAATTTTGTCTCGAAGACACAGTCTGTGCAGGGATGATTCTCAACAAACTTTCAGCGGGAAGAGAGCTTGAGCTTGGAGACTCCGAGATCGCAGCAATGAATCTTTGTAATGATCTTGCAATGCTTTTGAATGTTCCGTCACAGGAAAAAATTCTAAGGATGCTGAACATTTCAGAGCATGGTAAATATCTGACTTCAATCGGATTCGGAGCAGATCTTGAGACTGCATCGAAGTTAGATTCATATCCATTTATCCCATTGTTCAGAAACGGAGTTGTTAAATTTAAGGAAATGTTTGAAGGTGAATCGAGTCAAAAGTCAAAGATGAGAAGAGTGAACATAGGTGTAAAAAAAGAAGAGATAAAAGAAAAAAAGGCGTGAAATTAATTTTCTAATTTAATTTTTAGAAATGAAGCAAAGTAAAAAAACCCGCTTACCAAAAAAAGATACGACAACTGTAAAGAGAAATTCAGCTAATTCATCCAGGGAAGATATTACTATCTCCGAAGATTTCAAAAAACAGTTGCTTGGATTTCTTATTGGTGTATTCGGAATAATGATTTGTCTTTCCATTTTGTCTTATTCAGACAAAGATCAGGCGACACTCGAGCGCATGAGCTTTCTTAATATTTTCAAAAAAGAATCATACTCCTCCGCCTTTGTAACATACAACTGGCTTGGGATAGCAGGCGCATATCTTTCTGATTTTCTAGTAAATTATTTCTTCGGATATTTCTCACTGATCATTTCAGTGATACTGATCGCATTTGGTATTACACTATTATTTAAAAAACCACTTAACAGAACTGTACAATTCAGCATTTATGCATCTTTACTGATGATGATGACCGCATCATTTTTCGGACTACTGAGAATTTTTACAGGACCTCAGTTCATTTCCACTAAGATGAGCGGGACGACCGGTGATTATTTTGCCTCGATATTTTATCATACACTTGGCAGTGTGGGATCAACTGTCTTTTTTTCTATATCAATTATTTTACTCGGATTCCTTCTCGTTGACGGAAACATTATCAAGACATTAGTAAGGTTTAAATTATTTTTTGAAAATGTCTTTGATAAATTCAAAAGGGAGAAAGAAGATCTTGTCACACAAAAAGAACTTAAGAGCAATAAAATTAAAAACAATATTCCTGATGATGTACCTGTAGATGATGCTGATTTTGAAATTGCACTAAAGAAAGAGCGTGAGAGGATTTTAAAAAATAAATATTCCAAGACTGCCGATCAAAATGAACTCATAAAGGAAACAGAGATATACAGACCTAAGCAGGATGATCCTTCATCGATTGTGATCAAGCCGAAAAAAGTTATTGGATCTGCTGAACCCGAGCTTATCGGCGGTGCAGGTATAAAAGGCAGTAAAGATGAGATTGATGTAAATCCTCATAATTCAAATGACGTTCAGAATCTGCAAAGTAATAAGGAAGAAGATTTCAAAGAAGAGAAACTTGAAAATTATAAATATCCTGTATTAGAATTATTACAAGAGCCGACCAAAGAAGAGTTTGAAGTAATTCCAAATGAAGAACTTACTGAAAACGGCAGACTGCTGCAGGCGAAGCTTTTGAAATTCGGAATAGAAGTGGAAAAAGTTTTTGCAACGCCGGGACCAGTAGTTACTTTGTACGAACTCGTACCGGCAGCCGATGTAAAACTTTCAAAGATCGAATCGTTGCAGGACGACATTGCGCTTGCAATGAAAGCCAAAGGTATCAGGATGATCATTCCTATCCCGGGCAAAGGTACAGTCGGTGTTGAGATCCCGAATAAGAAAGCACAGCTTGTGCGTATCAGAAGTTCTTTCGTTTCACAAAAATTCAACGACAGTAAAAAACATTTACCTGTAGCTTTTGGAAAGACGATCGATGGCGAGGTCTTCATTGATGATCTTGCAAAGATGCCGCATCTTCTGATCGCAGGTGCAACAGGTTCTGGAAAAAGTGTCGGTATAAATACTATCATCGCAAGTCTGTTATACAAACTCCATCCGTCCGATCTGAAATTTGTAATGATAGATCCGAAGAAGATCGAACTTAGTTTATATTCAAAACTCAAAAAACATTTCCTTGCGACTTCAGGCGATATAAATGAAAGTATTATTACAAGTCCTGCTAATGCAGTGTCAGTCTTGAAAAGCGTCGAGTGTGAAATGGAAAACAGATATGACAAACTTGCAAATGCAGGCGTAAGAAACATTGAAGCATATAATGAAAAATATGCCAATGGAAATTTGCATGACAATGAAGTGATAAGACATAAGAAAATGCCTTATATAGTTGTGATCATCGATGAGCTTGCAGATCTTATGATCACAGCCAAAAGAGAGATCGAGGAACCGATTGCGAGAATAGCACAGATGGCAAGAGCAGTTGGAATTCACTTAATAGTTGCGACACAAAGACCTTCTGTCGATGTAATCACAGGTGTTATCAAAGCAAACTTCCCTGTAAGAATTGCTTATCAGGTTGCATCAAAAATTGACTCAAGGACTATTTTGGATATGGGCGGAGCTGATCAGCTTTTGAGAAATGGCGACATGCTTTATCTTTCATCAGCATCTTCCAAACCGATCAGAATTCAGAATGCATATATCACGACTGAAGAGTGTGAGAAACTGGCAGAGTTTATAGAAGCACAGGAAGGATTCTCAAAGCCTTATCTACTGCCGTCTATCATTGAAAAGAAAACTATTACTTACGGCAGTGAAGAAGACAGGGATGAATTATTTGGAGAAGCAGCTAAACTTATTTTTAAGCTACAGCAATGTTCAGCCTCTACGCTACAGAGAAGACTCAGACTTGGATATGCAAGAGCAGCAAGGATTGTAGATCAACTCGAGGAAGCAGGAATAGTCGGACCGAAGGACGGCTCGAATGCGCGAGATGTACTCATCACGACAGAAGATGAACTTATGGAATATTTGTAACAAATAATTTTCATGTCTCACATTCTGATCACAGGCGGAACGGGAATGCTGAGCGGTGCTGTAAGAAAATTTTTAGGTGAATATGAAACTGTTTCCGTCATCGCAAGACATGAATCAGGTTTTAAAAAAATACTTTCCGAAACTGATTATCCCAAAAGACTCAATTCTATTTTACTCGACTACTCAGACACAGATCTATTATCAGAAAAAAATTATTTCTTCAATACAAAACTATGGACCCATTGAAAACGCAGTCAGTTGGATACATTCGCATGCTGAAAATGCGCATGAAGTAATAGGTAAAATTTTGAATTCACAAAATATCAAATCAGATTATTTTCACATACTTGGCAGTTCTTATTACAATCCGGATAGATTAAGTTCAGAGACTGAAGAATTTTTTTCAGCCTATGGAAACATTTCATACAAAAAAATTATACTTGGTTTTAAAATTGAGAATGGGATTTCGAGATGGCTGACAGATGAAGAAATTAGCAAAGGTGTGTATCAAGCTGTAATATCAGGGGAGAATGAATTTAAAATCGGAGTGACTGAGCCATGGGATAAAAGACCTTGATCTTTATTTCACACCTGATCTTCAGACAAATCAATTTCTAAATTTAAGATATTTAATTGCAAGGATTTTCTGTTGCAGATTCGGAGATTGCTTCGCTTCGCTCGCAAAATCATTTTAAAATATTCACTTACAACAAATAATTTTTAATTCGTAATTCGTAATTTTTAATTGCTTTTTAGACTATTCCCATTTAAAAACTTTTACAGCAATTGCATAAAGGATAATTCCCCACACTGTCATTATCAGAATATCATATCTTACATCAAAGAGACTTGCACCTTCAAATGAGATCTTTCTTAAAGCTTCATTCAGATAAGTCAATGGCAGTGCATGACTGACGGGCTGCAGCCATTCCGGAAAATTTGATATAGGAAAAAAAGTTCCGGCAAGCAGGAACTGCGGCAGTGTGATCAGATTAGCAATAGACGGAACTGCACTTTCATTTTTTGCAATTCCAGATACTACAAATCCGAATCCAAGAAAAACTATCAGAGCTATTGCAGACATTATCATCATATTGAGAAAGGTCACAAACCCGTTTATGAGTGTGAATCCAAAAAAGAAATATCCGATCACAACAATTATAAGAGAAGTAAATATCGAAAAGATCAGACGGCTAAGACATTCACCTAAAATAATATAAACTTTTTTAACAGGCGTGGAAAAGAATCTTTTGATCACGAGAGTCTGACGAAGACTTATGAAAATAAATGCCGTTCCGAACACACCTGCGCTGAGCAGTGAAAAACCAAGCTGTCCGGGTAATATGAAATCGATTGTCTTAAATTTTCTTCCTTCTACAACTTCTTCTTTTAATTCTGTCTTTGGAATTTTCAGATCGGACATTGCAAGATTCTGTTTATCGACAATTTCATTTACTATCATTTTTAAAATACCACCTCTCTCGGGAGAAGCCTTTGTAGTCTTTAAAAAAATTACAGACTGACCGGCAGGATCTTTTTCAATTTTTATAATTGCGTCGATCCTTCCCTTTTCTAATTCAGACATCGCTTTCACATCATCCAGATCTTTATTTATTCTTACTGTATTACTTTTTACTAATTCCTGATAAACAGGATTTAATGTATCTGAATTTTTTTCAATTACAACATCGATCTTAAAACCACCGCCGCCTATGAATCCAAATACAATTATAAAGATCAAAGGAAATACCAGATTGAATACCACAGCGGAAGGATTACGAATTAACGCAGTCAGACTTGCCTTTGTAAGTGACAGCATTGCACGGATCTGACTGTAGTTATTTTTATCTTTTCTAATTTCTGACAAGTTACTTTACAGATTTAATAAATTTTAAAATTATTCTTCTCTGATTGCATGACCGGTTAAATTTATGAATACATCTTCAAGCGATGCAAGCTTCACCTGCTTTGGCCTTTCAAAACCACTTCTTACCAGATCGTCAATTAGATTATCAGGTGTGTCAATTGTAATTATTTTTCCGTTGTCAATTATGCCGACTCTGTCACATAAAATTTCAGCTTCATCCATGTAGTGAGTAGTAAGCATGATTGTAGTACCTTTTGATTTGATATGTTTTATTAATTCCCAGAGATTTCTTCTTGCCTGTGGGTCTAATCCTGTTGTAGGTTCGTCAAGAAAAATTATTTTCGGATCATTTATTAAAGTAGTGCAGATCGAAAATCTCTGCTTCTGCCCGCCTGAAAGTTCTTTGAATTTTGATTTCTTCTTTTCATTCAGATCGACAAGATTTAACAATTCATCAGGATCGGTATCTACATTATAAAGTCCTGCGAATAATTCTAAGAGTTCGTCAAGATGAAGATTCGGATAATACCCTGCCGCCTGAAGCTGTATGCCGATGATCTTTTTAATTTCATTCTGATCTTTACCCTTATCAACTGACAGTCCATCAATAAATATTTCACCGCCTGTTTTCTCGCGGAGTGTTTCCATTATCTCAAGAGTAGTAGTCTTCCCTGCACCATTCGGTCCAAGCAGTCCAAAGATCTCGCCTTCTTTGACATTGAAACTTATACCATCAACAGCGGTGAGCTTGCCGTACTTCTTTACAAGATCTTTTACTTCAATTATATTTTTCTTTGTGTCTGACAGAATATTTTTGGATTAATATCATTTTAGATTTACAATAGATTCTATCCCGTTTTCCCGCAGAGTCCGAAAAGCAAGTGACTCTGCTTAAACTGTAATATCATTTTAGATTTACTGAAGATTCTATCTCGTTTTTCCGCAGAGTCCGAAGAGCATGTGACTCTGCGGAAACACTTGGTGCTTGTGACTCTGCAGAAAAAGTTAGTACGCATGACAATGTTAAAACTGTAATTATATATCTGTGTAAAAATTTTGAATGCTATGTCTTCTATGTCCCTATGTGGTTCAGAAAAAGGTCAGATGACATAACCCTCAAGTCCCTGTCTGCCGCCTTCTCTTCCAAATCCGCTTTCTTTATAACCACCAAATGGTGATGCGGGATTGAATTTATTATAGGTATTTGACCAGACCACACCTGCTCTTAACTTGCTCAGAGTTTTGAAAATCTTTGAACCTTTATCAGTCCACACTCCCGCTGATAATCCATAGCAAGTATTGTTGGCTTTTTCAACTGCTTCCGAAGGAGTTCTGAATGTAAGTATAGATAAGACCGGTCCGAAAATTTCTTCATTGGCGATCCTGTGAGACTGTGCTACATCTGAGAAAAAAGTTGGTCTGAACCAGTATCCTCTGTCCGGCAGATCACACTGACTCTGATAAATTTCCGCTCCTTCATTTACACCGGCTGCGACAAGTTCTTTAATTTTCTCAAGCTGCATCCTCGAATTTATCGCTCCGACATCAGTATTTTTATCAAGCGGATCTCCAACTCTTAATGTCTCCAGTCTTTGCTTAAGTTTTTTTATCACAATATCTTTTACACTTTCCTGAACGAGTAATCGAGAACCCGCACAACATACATGTCCCTGATTAAAATAAATTCCGTTTATGATTCCTTCAATTGCAGCATCGATCGGTGCATCTTCAAAAATTATATTGGCAGCTTTACCGCCAAGCTCGAGAGTAAGTTTTTTATCAGTACCGGCAGTCTGTCTCATAATGAGTTTGCCAACTTCAGTCGAACCGGTGAATGCGATCTTTTTTGTCTTTGGATGTCCGACTATTGCTGCGCCTGTCTTTCCGTCACCTGAAATAATATTCACAACACCTTCAGGAAGGCCGGCTTCTTCTATGACCTCTGCAAGTTTATACAAAGTAAGTGGCGTAGTCTCAGCAGATTTTATGACGACTGTATTTCCGCATGCAAGTGCAGGTGCAATTTTCCATGCAGCCATGAGCAGAGGAAAGTTCCACGGAATGATCTGACCTGCGACACCGATTGATGAGACCTTCCTTCCGGGGAATGCATAGTCCAGCTTGTCAGCCCATCCGGCATAATAAAAGAAATGGGCTAATGCAAGCGGCACGTCAACTGATTTTGATTCTTTGATCGACTTTCCGCCATCCATAGTTTCTATCACTGCAAACTCCCGTGCTTTTTCCTGAATGATCCTCGCAATTCTGAATATATATTTTCCTCTTTCTTTCGGTGGCATTTTGCTCCATACTTTATCATAGGCTTTCTCTGCAGATCTTACTGCTTTATCTACATCGGCATCTGATGCATAAGCTACTCTCGCTAAGACTTCTTCAGTCGCAGGATTTATCGTCTCAAAATATTTTTTTGTCTTTACCCATTTTCCTCCGATGAATAGATCATATTTATCTTTAAGATTAATATGCTTTTTGTCCTCTATGGATTTCGAATATTCCCATTTAGGTTTTTTTGTCTTTGAAGAAACAGAAGCACTTACGCCGTTAGATCTTCCGTTGGTTTTTCCGTTTGATAAGATCTTCTTTTTTTCGTCTGATAATGTTTTCATAATAATTTTTATTTACTTTTATTTACACAGAAATATTTTCCGCTGATAATAATGGAATTTCTTCTAAAATTTTTTATTAAATTTACAAACTTTAATGATATAATTAAAATAAACATAAATTCTTTTGAATACCTGATCTGCATATACATTGGATATTCACATCCCCAGAACCTTATCATAAAATTTCTCATACATTGGTACAATATTTTCTTCACTAAAATACTCAGCTCTCTTCCGTGCATTTTGAGAAAATTGTTCATATCGCTTTTCATTTGTCAGAAGCTCGACGGCATACTTTGCCATTCTCTCAACATCGCCAATCTCAGCAATATAACCTGTTTCACCGTGCAGGTTAAGCTCAGGCAGACCTCCGACACTTGATGAAATCACAGGCACTCCGCAGCTCATTGCTTCGAGAGCTGACAGACCAAAACTCTCAGACTGCGACGGAATAAAAAAGAGATCTGTAACAGAAAGTAATTCTACCAATGCATCCTGCTTACCCATAAATTTTATGTCCTCAAAAATTCCAAGCTCTCTTGAATATCTTTCACATTCACTTCTCTCCGGACCGTCACCGATAAGCATCAGCTTTGAATCGACTTTCTGCTTCACTTCATTGAAAATAGTAATTACATCCTGCACCCTTTTCAGTGCACGAAAATTAGAAGTATGTGTGAGAATTTTTTCATCATTCTTCGCAAAGTTTTTTCTGAAACACTTGGTCTTTTCATTATCTTCGCGTTTGTATTTATTTATGTCGATAAAATTTGGGATGACTTCTATCTCTTTATCTATCTGATATTGCTGCTGTGTTTTATCTTTCAGAAATTTTGATACAGCAGTGACGCCGTCGGACTTCTGAATACTGAATTTCATAGTCGGCAGAAAGCTCGGTTCGAGACCTGTCAGGGTAATGTCAGTTCCATGCAGTGTAGTAATGAATTTCATATCGGTCTTCGTACTGCTTTCTGAATTCAGGATCTCACGGGCGAGGTAAGCACTCGTAGCATGTGGAATTGCATAATGAGCATGCAGCAGATCGAGATCATGAAATTTTGTGACCTCCACCATTTTACTGGCAAGAGCTATTGAATATAAAGGAAATTCGAATAATGGATAATTATTTATTTCGACCTCATGATAAAATATATTGTCAACAAATCCATTAAGCCGTGTCGGCATTGCATATGAGATAAAATGAACTTCGTGTCCTCTCAATGCAAGCGCTTTACCAAGTTCTGTAGCGACTACTCCGCTGCCTCCGTAAGTAGGATAACATGTGATGCCTATTTTCATAAAAATTTTGTTAGACGTAAATATAATTTAATATACTTTTAAGAAAAATACATTAGACAGTTCCATTAATAATGTTGGATTTGCCTCAAAGGCTCTAAGACTCTAAGCTTAAAAACATTAAATATTGTTTCCATTGAGCCTTAACGTCATATAGGAAAAATAAATATTTTTGGTTTTGGACAGTATAGTCTGTTAAAGCCTAAATTAATTCCAAAATGGTAAGAATATTTTTACTCATTTTTTAGAAACGAAGTATAAATTTAAAAAAGCAAGTTTCAGAATTATTTATAAGTGATTTCATCTTAAAAAAGGAGGAGCGAAGGGGTTGTTGAGAAAAGAAATAATAAAAAATTTATTTTTTAAAATTCAGTTAATGATATTTTGAGCCGCTGTTGGTGTTTCAAAAAGTTTGCGAATCTTAAAAAGTATTTTGAATTTTATTTCTATGCAAACTTTTTGACCACCAACAGCTTAAGAACTAAAGCACGACAGATGATCTTTAAATTTTTCAGAAATTAGTAAATTTTCTCATTTTACAATATGGCAGATAGAAATTTTAGATTAGAGTTTTTCTGCTGCAGGCTTGCTGTTGGTGACCAAAAAGTTTATTAAATTAAACTTTAAATTCAAAATCTACTGACAAACTTTTTGGAACACCAACAGCGGCTCGAAAACATAATTGTAATGATTACCACGAAGACACCAAGGCACAAAG
>JBATSB010000028.1:0-18615 GCA_049293015.1 Ignavibacteria bacterium | reverse complement strand
CACAATGCGCTATCTGGCATTTTTCTGACGGAGTGGATGCAAATACAATTACAGATAATACAATAAAAGTCAGAACTCTTGAAATAATTGCAGATGCAGATGCAAATGGGGTGATAACAAATATTGTCACTACTTTTTCTATAGAACCTGGTATTGGTATTGATGAGATTATTATCAGAACCCTTGATCAAAATGGTGACCCTATTGCAATTAGCAATATTCAGCTTACAATTTCCGAAGGTTCGTTAAGCTCAAACACAATAAACACTACTTTACCATTTGGTGAATCACCAGAGATAACTGTTATAGGTACTGGAACTGGTATTATCACTGCAACCGCGATGTGCATGATCCCGCAGGGAGTTACTTATGCATGTCCAAACAAGCAGAGACTTGTAATTGCTGCGCCGGCTATTGGAGAAAAAGAGACAACTTTTGATTGGGGAGCATTACCGGTCGAGCTATCATCTTTTACATCAGTAATTAATTCAAGAGATGTTACTCTTAATTGGTCTACTTCTTCTGAAATAAATAATTCAGGTTTTGATATTGAAAGAAAAGTATCGACAAATGAGACATGGTCTAAAGTTGGAAATGTCTTAGGAAACGGTAATACTAATGAAGCAAAAAATTATTCCTATACAGATAAAAATCTATCTTCAGGACAATATAGTTACAGACTGAAACAGGTTGATTTCAATGGTAATTTTGAATATTTCAATCTCAGCAATGAAGTAGTGATCGCTGCACCGGATGAATACAGTCTCAATCAGAATTATCCAAATCCATTCAATCCATCTACAAAGATCAGTTTCCAGATCCCTGTGGACGGAGCCGTATCATTGAAAATATTTGATATCAGCGGTAAGGAAGTTGTTGAATTAGTTAACGGAAATCTGAATGCAGGATTCCATACAATTAATTTCAATGCTATCGGATTAACAAGTGGTGTTTATTTCTACAAACTCACTTCAGGAAACTTTACTAAAGTCATGAAAATGTCTTTAATTAAATAATTTCGATCTACATCGAAAAAAAAGGCGGCATTTAGCCGCCTTTTTTTATAGTCTTCAATTGTTCGACTTCACAAAAAAAAATAATTTCTTTGCATATATTTCAAATAACTGTCGAATACAGCATTTTTATATTAATTAATAAAAATATAATTAAATTTAACTTCACAAAACCACATAAATTTATTTGATAAACAAAATTAAATATTATATTTTTACCATAATTTTTAATAAATACTATAATAAAAGGAAAATCAATTTTTTTAATCTGATACCCCAAATGTCTGATTAAATTGACCAGCCCAAAAGGTCAATATGAGAATTGATTTTCCTCTTTCTTGAAAGGAGAGACCCTAATGAAGAAATTTATTCTTCTATCCGCACTATTGATTTTTATTTCTACAGGAATTTCAATAGCCCAGCTAACACCCGCTTCCGTAGAAGGTATTTCACCAAAGAGAAATATTACTTTTACAGATCCTATTACAAATCAATCAGTAACAAGAACCGTCGGATTATTTTATGGAAAAATTTACAATCCAAATTCCGGACCGGACGTTTGCTTTTACAGCATAGATGTATCAAAAGCTGCAAGTAATTGTCTGCCAAATTTTGATTATGTAGATGACTCAACAGGTATTTTACCTTCACGTGTTTGCTATATTCTTTACAATTATTATCCGGCTGCAACAGGACCGGGTCAGCTAAGTAATCTTGCAAATGAGTCAGGAGCAATTCAGGCTGTTATCTGGCATTATATGAACGGACTTGATCTGAATACAATTACAAGTTCAACTGTAAGAAACAGAGCAAATGCTATAAAGACTAATATTGATGCAAATGGAAATAACTGCGTTGTGCCTGAAGTAATAAAAATCGTTCCCGATTTCGATCCTGATTTTTTTATCATTGAAACTAAAAATGATGCCGGTACAGGAGTTGCAGTTAACGGAATTCAGTTAACAATTACTGAAGGTTCACTTAGTACTTACACAGTAAATACAGACGCTTCAGGAGTTTCAGATCCTGTTCAGGTTATTGGTACAGGTACAGGAACTATTACAGCTACTGCTGACAATATTATTTTACCAAAAGGAAGAATATTCAGACATATTAATAACGAATGTCCGAAAGTTGTACTAGCTTGCCCGGGACCAGGTGAGTTACGAGTTTATTCAGACTGGGGTGCTTTACCGGTTGAACTTACTTCATTCTCTTCTTCTGTCAACAATAATAATGTTAGTCTAAACTGGATCACAGCATCCGAGCTTAATAATTCAGGATTTGATATTGAGAGAATGTCTGTTGCAACAGGTGAATGGAAAGTAGCAGGAAATGTCTTAGGAAATGGTACTACATTAAATTCTTCCGAATATACTTTCACAGATAAAAATGTGACTTCAGGAAGATATAATTACAGATTAAAGCAAATTGATTTTAACGGTAATTTTGAATATTTCAATTTAAGTAATGAAGTGGAAATAGGAACTCCTTCAAAATTTGAATTGAGTCAGAATTATCCAAACCCATTCAATCCTGAAACAAGGATTAAATATGAATTACCGAATGACGGATTTGTATCTATAAAAGTATTTGATAATTCAGGTAAAGAAGTAGCCGTTCTAGTAAATGATAATGTATCCGCAGGATATCACACTATTAACTTTAAGGCTTCAAATCTTTCAAGCGGAATTTATTTTTACAAGCTCGAAACAGCGGGTTTTGTAAAGGTCATGAAAATGGCATTAGTGAAATAGAAAAAGTGTGTTTCATTTATTTTGTTTACAGCCGGTTAATGTGGTTTAGCCGGCTGTTTTTTATTATACCTTGAAAAATTCTAATACAGAATCACATGCTCCCTGTACTCTGCGGATACTGAATTATAATAAATGTCTGAGAAATGCGGACATTATATTAGAAATTGTAGTTCAATTGATTCTTGCTGTATAATTTCCAAAATAAAAAATTCCGGACTCTTCAAATTTAATTCCTTCCAGGATAAATTTAATTTCCCCCAAAACAAAAATAGTAGTTGATTCTTAATATTGATTCACTTAATTTTAAGTCAATTTTTTTTAAATATTTACATTCCTATAGAAATTATACCCCAAAGTAATTTTTAGGAATTTATTTAATATGCTGTATTATATACAAAAAGGGGGTATAGTTCTCACTAAAAAATCAATAAGCAAACTCAATTTACTTTATCAGAGATTTCTGATTAAGGAATAAAAATTCATATTTTATTTCTTTGTTCTCAATACATTTAAATATTATTATTAAATAAAAAAAACCCAAAATGAAAAAGATTACTTTTTTAATCGCGTTATTAGTTTTACTAATTGCAAGTGAGTCATATTCACAATACGGATACAGCCATCTCATGGTAAACACAGCTTTTGATGCAAACTTTGTAGGAAGAAATGTAACAATGCCACATTGTGGTGATCCTGCTGCTGCACTTTATTCGGGTGTAATTCCGTGTAACCTTGACGGTGTTGTAAATACACCTTTCTATTGTCTTGATCTTTGTACTGATATTAGTTTAGGTGATACTGCAAGAGATTCTTCATCAAATATTTCGCTGGCTATTTATATTATGAAAACATATTACCCTGCACAAACAACCTACACAGGGAAGTTAGCAAATAATAATGACGAAGCTTCAGCTGTTCAGGTTGCTATCTGGCATTTCAGAAATAATATTAGCCCTGATTCCATTACAGTTATTTCCGGTGGTACAATAACACTTGCTGATTTTAAAATCAGAGTAAATCAAATTATTGCTGATGTACTTTTAAATGGAGGTTCATTAACGCAGGTATCAACGCTGAATATAAAAATGGGTTCAGATCCTGATGATTTCTATATTCAAACTTTAGATACTGCGGGAAATCCAGTTGCAGTGGATACTGTCATACTTTCAATAAATGGTACAGGTTCGCTAAGTCAATTGACTGTAAGTACAAATGCATTTGGAGTATCTGATACGATTACAGTTACAGGAGCTTCAGACGGTGATGTTATTTCAGCACATGGAAGAGTTCAGGTACCGGGAGGGGTTTCATATTCCGGACAATCATCTACAGTACCTTATCTTCAGCTTTTGGGACTTGCCAGGACGACTACAGCTATAAGAACTACTACGACTACCTGGGGAGCTTTACCAGTTGAACTAAGCAGTTTCACAGCAGGAATTTCCGGAAATGATATTATATTGAACTGGTCCACATCAAGCGAGATAAATAACTCAGGCTATGATATTGAAAGATTTCAAAATGGCATAAACGTCTGGGATAAAGTTGGATATGTAACTGGTCACGGCAATTCTTCTGTTAATCAAAATTATACTTTCACTGATAAAAATCTGACTTCAGGAATTTATACTTACAGATTAAAACAGATAGATTATAATGGTAATTTTGAATATCACAATCTGAATGGTGAAGTTGTAATCGGAGTACCAAATAATTTTGATCTTAGTCAGAATTATCCAAATCCGTTTAACCCATCTACAAAAATAAAATATCAGATCCCAAGTGATGCATTTGTTACATTAAAGGTATTTGATAATTCAGGTAAAGAAGTAGCAACACTAGTAAATGGAAGTATGACTGCAGGTTTTCATTCAGTGAATTTCTACGGTACAAATCTTTCCAGTGGTGTTTATTTCTATAAGCTTGAGACAAACGGATTTACAAAAGTTATGAAAATGGCTCTTGTAAAATAATCCGGATAAAAAAATTGTATTCTAAAAAGCGGGTCTGAAGGGAATCCGCTTTTTTTATACCGACTTAATTATTCTTTGCACCAAAACTGTTTATTTTTTTCAATTTCCAATAGTAGTTTGTAATTGTATTAAGCACAGATATTGATTACTTTACAATAATCCTAATTTTATCTTCCTTCTTTTATCAGATCGGACATAAAATTATCTTCAGCAATACATTATAAATTTCAATAATAACACCATGTTAAAATACAAAGCCGATATTAAAACCCTCATATTTCTTTGTCTCACAACCGCTATGCTTTTCATACAATGGAATTTCGGATTTCATATTATTACTTATATTATTTCACTATATCTTGCAGTAACCATTGCTGTCATAGCTCATAATCACAATCACGTTCCAATGTGGAATTCAAAGTTACTAAATCACATTACAGATTACTGGATCACATTATTTTATGGATTTCCGATATTTGCATGGACTCCTACTCACAACAAGAACCATCATAAATTCAACAATCGTGACGGTGATTTCACTATTACATACAGAGTAAGTGAAAAGAATAACATATTTACATTACTCAGTTATCCAACTATCAGCAGTTATTTTCAGCAAAATCCAATCGTGGTATATCTAAAATATCTGTGGAATAATAAACGCAAGAAATTTTTTCTTTCAATTTTTCAGTATGTTGCATTAGTTCTGTTTATTGTCATTGCACTGTTTATAGACTGGCAAAAAGCTTTACTGTATGTGATCATTCCTCAGCAGTTCGCACTTTTCTCTGTGTTGATCTTCAATTACATACAGCATGTACATGCAGATGAAGAATCAGATTACAATCATTCCAGAAATTTTGTCAGTGCTACAACAAATTTCATGTTGTTTAATAATGGATTTCATACAATACATCATTACAGGGCAAGTATCCACTGGAGTGAAACTCCTGAAGCTCACAAAAGCATTGATCATCTGATTGCTCCGCATCTTAAAGAAAGAGGATTCTGGCCTTACATTATTAAAGCTTATATTATTGCACCGTTTAATAAAACCTTTAGAACCAAGTCTATGAGACTTGAAAGGATTTCTGAAGAGGAAAAAAAGTCAGCACAAGTCTGAAATAAAATTGAATTTTATATTTTTAACTTTTGAGAATAAAATTTTATTCATTATATTGAGAATTTTCTAACAAAGAAATATTTTTAAAAAGCAGGTTTAGTAAATCTGCTTTTTTTTTAAATTAATGAAATTTAAAATTCTTCTTTTAAATTTCTTGTCATTAGAATTTCGGTAGCCTTTTTAGGTTTTTTATTTTTATATAAAATGTCATAAACCTGATGTGTGATAGGTAATTCTATATTAAGTTTTTTGGATAGTTCAAAAGCAGCTTTTGTAGTTGCGACACCTTCAGCTACCATCTTTGATTCAGAAAGAATATCCTTTAACTTTTTACCTTCTCCAAGCTGTATGCCTACTCTTCTGTTACGGGAATGATTCGAACCGCATGTTACTATCAGATCACCTATCCCTGCAAGTCCAAAAAATGTTTCTTTCTTTGCTCCCATCTTTAAACCAAGTTTCATGATCTCGTGAATACCTCTGGTCATAATAGCTGCTTTGGTATTATCACCAAAGCCGGTCCCGTCGGATATTCCTGCAGCAATTGCTATAACATTCTTTAATGCTCCACATACTTCAGTTCCGATCAAATCATCATTTGAATAAACTCTGAAATAACTATTGGAAAATACTTTCTGCACTATTCTGGATTTATTTTTATCAGAAGATGAGCAAACAACAGCCGTAGGTAATTTTCTGGAAACTTCTTCCGCATGCGAAGGACCTGAGAGACAAAGAATATTTTCGCTGTTTATCCCATCAAAGATATCTATGAGTATATCTGAAACAAGAAGATTTGTAGAGATCTCAATTCCTTTTGAAACACTGACTAGAAGACTGTCCTTAAAATCAAAGTTTTTTAAACGGCTTAGACTATTTCTAATAAATTGAGTAGGAGTGGAAATTACAACAAGAGATTTGTCTTTTACAGCATATTCCAGATCATTTGTAATTTCGATGGTTTTTGGAATTTTAATTCCAGGCAGGTAATAAAAATTTTCTCTGTGCTGAGCTAAGGTTTCAGCATATTTTGGATTAAATTCCCAGAGAGTAACTTTATTTCCGTTTTGACTCAGAAGAATGGCAAGAGCAGATCCCCAGCCGCCGGCACCAAGTACAGCGATCTTCATGATTTCATTTTTAAGAGAAAGGAGCTTTGATTTTAAATATCCTGATCAGCCAAAGCTTATCAAATCTGTTTTCGTTTCCGTATAGAAGTCTTTTAATATTTTCTCTGTGATTATAGATCAGCAGCAAAGAAATTCCAATGCTGAAAAATATTAAAGTATTGTATCCGTAAATATCTACTTTAAAAAAGTTTTCCCTGACAAACATAGTAACAGGAAATACTGATGAAGCAACTATAGAACCAAGTGACACATATCCTGAAAATAAAAGCGTAACAATAAAAAATCCAACGCTTACTCCGACTTCAACAGGAGCAAGTGAGATAAGCATTCCAAGAGCAGTATTGATCCCCTTTCCGCCTTTGAATTTTACAAACACAGAAAACGTATGTCCTATAACAGCACTGATCCCGGAAATTATTTTTAAAACAGTTATATCTTCAAAAGGTGTATAATTTTCAAAAGGCAGATCAGGGTAAAACATTTTAGTTACTACCAAAACTGCGAATAGTCCTTTAGAAATATCAAGCAACTGAACAAGTATCCCAAGAGGAACACCAAGAACTCTGAATGCATTTGTAGATCCAAGATTTCCGCTTCCGTAATTTCTTATGTCGATCTTTTTGAAAAGCTTTCCTACTATTAGTGCAAACGGAATGGAACCGACCAGGTAACTTGTAATTATTATTCCGATTAAATTCAGCATGCGTTAAATTAGCAGTAAAATTATTAAAAAGATATTCATGTTTTTGCAAAGAAAAAATGCTACTGCAGCAGATCTTTTTTTGTTTTCAAAAGATTATTTACATAACCTTCTTCTAACTCGTAAATTTGCTTATCACCCGGAATCATTAACAAATATTTTACCGGCTGTGTATCTAATTTCAGCAGATTCAATTCGGTTTTATTTCCGGCGTCGATAATTATTTTATTGGTAAAATTTGACTGCTCAGTTAATGTTGTATCACTGAAACCTGTTGTCTGAAGTCTTTCGAGCAGATTAAGATAACCGTCAAAACTCTTTCCAGCAGGTTCGCTTCCAATCATATAATTTCCTGAAGTATCCCTTGCAACTGTAAAACTTTCTCCAGGCATAATGATCTCAACTGAATTAATTGAAGGTTTTGGAATTGAAATTATACTTTTATCAAGCCAATCATTATTATTAGGCTTTACAAAATTATCTCTTAAAAAATTCTCTGCAAGATATATAACATCCGAATCTGTTTTTTTTACAAATGTTGCGGTTGTAGAAGCAGCGTTACCCACAAGAAATTCTGATATTTTATTACCCGATTCAAATACTGTGATTGTTGTTACATTTGGTTCATCAAAACCATACGCAACTTTTTTCTCGGGATTTTTAGAAACAATACTTTCTATCTTCATATTTGAAAGATTTGAAACTGCATTTTCTACATTCGCTGAAACTACTCTGTAGTCTTTAGGTTCTAATATCCTCCATTCACCGGTAGCTTTTGAAAGCACGACTTTATTTCCGTTATTCAAAATCTCTATCCTGTCAGCTTTCACAGAATCTAATTCAAAAAACTTTTTTTCAGATAGTTTATAACTGGATGTTTTCTCTCCCCTGTCTGAAGTTATAAAATAAGCTGCAACAAGTAACGCAGCAAATATACCAAGATATAAATATGTTTTACTACTTTTCATTTAATATATAAGTGTTAAATATTATTAAGCTTTCTGTAAATTCTTTTTCTTTTGCTTTCTCTGATTCCATTTATATAAACCAATTAAAAGAATAAAGACAGGCGGAAATATCAGATTAAAATATTTCAAAAACTTTTTTGTTTCCTCAGAAGTTTCTTCAATCGGAGCTTCGGAAGACATTTTAGTTCTGATCTCAGCCAAACCAACATCATCCATCAGATAATCTACCATATTAATAAAAAAGACAATGTTTTCTCTTGGCGGTTTATTTTCCTCATTTGCAAAATCACCGTCTCCAATAGCTATGATCTTACTGTTACTTCGGCTTTGGTTTAGACGCTCTCCTGAAAGAGGAACCCATCCCGATAGCGTGTCAGACGGCATTTCCTTTCCTTCATAAAAACTTTTATACTGACCTTCATACGTAGCACCAACAAGAAAACCTTTTCTATTGAACATAGTGTCAGCGGACTGCCTTGTCATATTCTGAAACTGTTCAAGATTCAGAAAAAAGAAATCCACTACCAGACCTGATTTATCTGAAGTTACAAGTAAAGGATTTATCTTAAGATCTTTTCCTGCTGCGATCCCTGTATCTATTGTACTTGTATAAGTAAGAACAACACTTTTAATATTTTTAAAAGCCGGGTTATCACGAGCAATATCAGTTATCACAGGGAAGAACGGATAATTGACAGAGATTGGAAAACCAATTGCCGACTGAACCTGTACAGGCGAGCACTGCAGATCCCTTACCAGATCCGTATTTATCCGGATACCATAATTTAATAAAAGATCTTCTATATTATTTGTAACTTCATTCCCGATCACCATTTGCTGCTGCTGAAAATTCGGTACGATCCTGTTCATAAGAAAAGCTACATTCCCTCCGTTCATAATAAACTGGTCAAGCTTATATTTATCACTTTCGGAAAACGGACCGCCCGGAGACATTACTATAAGTACTTTCATTTCAGGATCAAGGGATACGGATTCATTTAGATTTACTGAAGTCACTTCATACTGAGCACTTAGTGCAGCATTGATCTGTGCAAGCTTACTAAGCTCTGTCTCGCCGTGACCTGTAAGAAATCCTACTTTTTTCTTTTCGGTCGAAGTCATTTTTTTAATAAGACTTGTTAATTCATACTCGAGGTTATCAGCATTCTGTACCACTGGAATAACTTCCTGTTTTCCTTCATAAAGAAGTACCAGACCAAGGTAAGCTCTTTTCACTTCGAGTTTGTCATTATCCATTGCCTGGATCTGAACCGGCTGAATACCAAATTTCTGCGCTTCCTGATCCAGTTCATTACCTTCTCCTTCACCGCTTGATGTTGGATTCAGAAATTCATAATTCATATTGCCTTTTGAATAAGATCTGTAATCATCCAAAATATCCTGAACCTGTCTTCTGACATTATTGTACGGAGCAGGAAGATTATCACTGAAGTAAGCTTTTATCAGAAGATTATCGTCAAGTGTTGACACTACTTCTTTACTGATAGGCGACAAAGTGTAACTGTTATTTTTAGTAAGATCTACTCTTGTGAAAACCCTTTTGGCAATAACATTAATTACAATTATTATTCCAATTACAATTGCGAGTTTTATTAAAATATCTTTTTTATTCATTATGAAAAACCAAAATTAAATTTAAACTAAAATTATTTATGACCATCTTCTGCTTTCGAGAGATGTCCGTGTAAACAAGAGGAATATCGTAATTCCGCTCAGATAATAAATTATGTCTCTTGAATCAATGACTCCCCTTGCAATATTGCTGAAATGATAATCTACGCTGATATACTCAAGTATTGATGAAAGCTCAGGCGGTAAAAATATCAGCACTTTATTCAAAAGGAATAATCCGAATACGATGAGAAAACTTATGATGAATGCAACTACCTGATTTTCAGTAAGTGACGATGCAAATATTCCGATGCTTACATATATCCCGCTCATAAAAAGCAATCCGATATAAGCACCGATGATTGCACCTGTATCTATAGGTCCGAGAAAAGTCAGACTGAATACATAGATAAGTGTAATGGCCAGAGCTACAGAAGTCAGGGTAACTGTCGCAAAAAATTTACCAAGTACGATATCCATATCAGTGATCGGCTTGGTCAGCAGAAGCTCAATGGTACCTGATTTTTTTTCCTCCGAAAATGTCCTCATTGATATTGCCGGTATAAAGAACAGGAATATGAAAGGAATTATATCAAATACATTTCTCATTGAAACTACACCGCTGAGAAACAGATTGCTTGTAAAGAACCAGCCCGTTATTATCAGAAATACAACCAGTACAATATAAGCTACCGGTGAATTGAAATAAGACCTTAGTTCTTTTTTAAATATTGTTAATATATTATTCATTTATAATAATTTCTTAATTCTTAATTCAAAAATTTTATTTTGATGTTAATTGTCTGAATATATCTTCAAGTGAAGTTTCTTCCTGATGTAACCCAAGCATTACCATATTCATAGAAACAATCTTCTTAAAGATCTCTTCGCGTACATCTGTTCCCTTCAATCCTGTAAGACTAAAATGAATTGTACCATCTTCTTCTTTAATTAAATGTGCTTTTTCGATATTCTTAATTGAAGAAACAGCTTTAAGTATAAGATCTTTATCCGTTGAATCTTTTTTAAGAATAAGAGTAATATCAAGCTGTCCTTTGAATTTGGTCTGAAGAGTATCCGGTGAACCGTCAGCAACGATCTCTCCTTTATTAATGATCAAAACCCTGTCACAGGTAGCTTCTACTTCCTGCATAATGTGTGTGGAAAGGACGAGAGTTTTTTCTTTGCCGAGTTTCTTGATCAGATTTCTGATCTCTATGATCTGATTAGGATCAAGACCTGATGTTGGTTCATCAAGAATCAGAACTTCCGGATCATGGATCATTGCCTGTGCAAGTCCGACTCTCTGTCTGAATCCTTTTGAAAGTTCGCCGATGTCTTTATGCTGCACATCGCCTAATCCGCAGACCTCGACCATTTTTTTGACGGCTTTGGGAATTTCTGCTTTCGGCACTGATTCAAGCTCAGCAGCATATTCAAGATAATCCATTACGTTCATATCGAGATACAGCGGGTTCTGCTCAGGGAGATATCCGATCTTTTTTCTGACACCCATTGAATCTTCCTCTGTATCTACATTATTAACCCAGATCTTACCATTATTTGGAGTAAGATATGTAGTGATCATTTTCATTGTAGTAGATTTTCCGGCACCGTTTGGACCAAGGAAACCTACAATTTCACCTGTGTTTATTTCAAACGAAATGTTATTTACAGCAGCCTGCTGTCCATAATATTTCGATAGATTTTCTACTTTTATTGACATAAAATTTTTAAAATATCGTTAAAAATAACTCATTATAAAAAAAAATTCAAACCAATTTTGAATTCCCGCAAAGGTTTAATTACATTATAAACTTGTTATGAAAGGGATTTATTCAGGATACTTTGTCTCTGTAATTTTCTGTATAATACTTTTGATATTCGCCGCTCATTACTTTTTCCCACCAGTCTTCATTTTTAATATACCAGTCGATAGTAAGAGCTATTCCTTTTTCAAAATCATAAGCCGGCTCCCAGCCAAGCTCTGTAATGATCTTAGTCGAATCGATTGCATAACGTCTGTCATGACCGGGTCTGTCTTTTACATACTGTATCATCTCATCTGATTTGCCGAGTTTGTTTAAAATAAGTTTCACAATATCAATATTATACCATTCATTATTCCCGCCGATATTATACACTTCTCCAATTTTTCCTTCATTAAGAACTTTAATTATCGCAGAGCAGTGATCTTCCACATAAAGCCAGTCACGTACATTTTTTCCGTCACCATATACTGGAAGCTTTTCTCCGTTCAATGTCTTTACAATCATAAGTGGAATAAGCTTTTCAGGAAACTGATACGGACCATAATTATTTGAACATCTTGTAATAAGAATCGGCAGCCCGAATGTATGATGAAAAGCATTACATAAAAGATCTGCGGAAGCTTTGCTGGCTGAATATGGACTGTTTGTTGTAATTGGTGTAGATTCAGTAAAAAGAATTTCCTTTTTATCTTCGGGCAGTGAACCGTAAACTTCATCAGTCGATACCTGAAGATATTTTTCAAGTTTATGATCTTTGAGAACTTCAAGCAGCACATGAGTTCCCATTACGTTTGTATTTATAAATTCCTTTGCGCCGAGAATACTTCGGTCCACATGAGATTCAGCTGCAAAGTTTATGATAGTGTCAATTTCATTTTCCTCAACTGCTTTTTCTACTTGATCTTTTTCGCAGATATCGCCTTTTACAAATTTGTATCTGTCGTTGAACTCAACGTCAGTAAGATTTTCAAGATTACCTGCATAAGTAAGCTTGTCGAAATTTACCAGATTAAAATCTGTATTGAGGAGAGCATATTTAATAAAATTGCTTCCGATAAATCCGGCACCGCCGGTGACTAAAATATTTTTCATTAATTTATTTTGTGAATATTCCGAAATTAAGTCCAAAGTTTATATTGAAACCGTTAGGTTTAATACCTTCCGGTACATTTGAAACAGGAGTATCATTATCAGCTTTCCATTGATTCTGTGCACTGAAAAGATACGCTGCATTGAGTTTGGCATAAATCAGTTTTGAAATAAATAACCCAAATCCGATCTGCGGCTGTACAGAATAAAATCTTGAGGTTAATGTTCGGGAAATATTTTCTGAAGGAGCTCCCGCTGCAATTTCTCCAAATATTACATTCCAGTTTCCATAATTTGGTGTATTTTGATATACCTGAATTGTCAGATTTCCTGTTGAAAGAAATGTACCAAAAGTCATATCAAAAGCTTTGGTTACAGGCAGTACATAATCTAATGTAATTCCTCCTGCACCAAATGAATAATAAACTGTCTTAGTTAAATTATCAGTCTGATCAGTATAACTTCTTTCATAAGTAAAGCCGGTACCATATCCGCCAAGACGCAGCCAGTCGAGACCTTTTATTGGAAGTTCAACAAAGCCACCGCCTCCCAGAGTGAGAAAACCATCTGTCGGAAATCCGGGTACGCCGATAGCTGTCATCTGTGCATTCAGATCATCTATATTTTGCCACTGCCAGCCAATGGTTGGACCTCCTGCTAATGAAAATTTCGGAAACAATTGCGAATAAGCTTTTCCTGAAAAAAAGGAAAATATAAGAATTGTAACTGCTAAACGTAATTTCAAATTATTTTTTACTTAAAGTTTCAGGATTCATTTCTTGTTTTTTGGAGGGTTTAATTTAACAAAATTAGACTTTTAATAAAAGGATTATATAATTGGAAATTTTGCAATTGACTCAATAAATTTTTACTCCATTAAATCTATTTTATTTTGAGGGATGATTTATTTATTTCTCTTCCTGAAATTTCAATTTTCCCACTACAGTATTTTCCCCTTTGTCTTCATTAACTTTTAATCCTCCCATAACTAAGCCTCTCTGTATAATGATAGTAGTATCATTTATTTTTGGTTTCTTATCCTTTTTTTTCTTAAAATTTTCTACTCTTGCTATACTATCAGCTCTATCCAACATATCCTTGTTTGGATTTTCCAGATCATATTTTACATTATTGTCCTTTTGTAAATTGTTTTTATTATTAGAAGTATCATTTAATTTTTTATTCCAATTGTCAAGATCAGTATTTACAGCATTTTTATCCTGTAATTTGTTTTTATCTACCTGGCTCTGTTCATTATTACAGGATGAGAGTGCAATAGCTGCTGAAGTTAAAGCAACAGCAGAAAAAAAAGTAAGATTATTAATAACTGAATTTTTCTGCGTACTGAAATTCTCTTTATATTTAATTACTCCAAGCTGTTCGGAATAAAATCGTCCGCAAATTTTATCTTCAATATTTTCTTTTAAATAACGAAAAATTTCTTCTTCTTTCATATTGGTAAAGTCTTTAACGCCTTTACTGCATTTACTGCAAAATCTGGAATCAAACTCGCTTTTCATTTCATCCCAGTTTTCATTACATGGATCCTCAATGCTGATTTTTAATTTCATTTTTTTCAGATTAATAAATTAAAAAAAATTGAACTTAATTTTTTATTGTTTTATCAACTTAAGTCAGATGAGTTTGTTCCCTTCAAATGTTTCAATTTATTTTTTTTCAATCAAAGTCTCAAGCTCTTTAAGCTTACTCAGATACCAGTCTTTATCAGCAAGAAAATAAAATTTATCAAGTTCTTTTCTCAGATTATTAACATCATGCCCTGAATATTTTTCCGGGGACACTCTCATTTTAAATAATTTTAGATTAACATTATATTTTAAATTATAAAGCTTTCTTCTGACTTCAGACATGTTTTCCTCTTTGTTTATGAAGTGTATGAAAGCATCAAGGATGGAAAATCCTTCTTCAAAATATCCTTTTTCATAATAAGCTCTGAGATATAAATTCTTTATATGTAATTTCATTGAATTATTAATTGGTTTTATTCTAGATAAAAGTTCAAGAGCTTTATCTGTTTCACCATACTCTAGATATAGAAATGCTTTTGTAAATCCTGTTTCAAATTCTACTACATCTGCACTTAACCGAGATTTAAATTTTTCTATAAACGATTCTGCATAATCATATTTTTTGCTGTAAATACTTAGTTGAACTATTTCTGTAAACAACTCTCCTATATACCATTTTATATAAACTGAATTGTAGCTTACTTTTTCCACAAGTAATTTATCAATTTCATAAAGTTCATCTATAAATATACTTTTCATTATTCTCATTCTTGAAATACAGTAACTTCTAAGACTTTTAAGAATATCATATACATCCACCTGTGAAAATAAATTAATATTTTTTATTAATGAAGATTTTATATCATAAAAATAATCCTCACTTTGATCTTTATCTTCCTCAAGCGTCAAAAGTATAAGTTTTGAATAAAGATTTATAAAAAAATATTCTTCCGAATCATCCGGATCAAACTTTTTCAGGATTGAATCAAAGTCAAGCTCTTTAACAAACTTTACCATCAGACTTTCTTCTTCATTTCCCTTTAATAGTTCTGCTGAATGAATGATCATCCCGCTTGTCATATAAAGAGTCTGAAAGATACTGCACATATCAAAATCTGATCTTTTCAAAAAACCTTTCCAGATAAGATTATTATATCTGTGATTATGTAAGTGATACTGATACTTCAATACCTCGTGCTGATTTGATTTTATGAAATGCACTATATTATCAAACCTGTGTTCACTCAGAAGTTTATCAAATTTTTTACTTCTGCTGTTAAATTGATTATTCAGCCTTCTTTCACGCAGCTCCTGCAGGAGTTCGATGGAATTCCCTTCATTCTTTATATTATCATTTCTTAATCTGTCATGTATCAGAAATTTTTCACAAAGGGGAATCAGATCCGACATAAGATTTTTCATTACACTGTAACTGAATTTTCCTTTTCCATATACTTTTTCATACAATGATACTTCTGTCAGATCCTCAGTAGAAAAATCAGGATAATGATTCCTTAATACTTCTGTCAGTCGAATCAGACTTTTGACGCTGTTAAAATATGGAGATGAAACAAAACTTACGAACCTCTTTAACTCTTCAGGCGAAAAAGTTTTAATAATATCTATAGCTTTGCTTTTTAACATATTTTTTTATAAATAATAATTTTAAATATTAACTAAAGTTATGCAAGAACCATATTTACTACAAACCGGAAGTTGCTCGTTTCCATACTCTCAGTTTGTCTGAAAACGTTGAAATTGCCTCTAAGACACCAATGCTCAAAGTTTAAAACTTTAAATTTTAACTCCTTTGAGTCTTCGAGACTTGGTGGCAAACTTAATAATTTTGAGATTAGGAAACATGTGAAAGTTTATTAATAAGATTTTTCATTTCATTTTTGCTTACAAGGATCTGCAGAATATCTCCCTCTGCAATAAACGTATTTCCTTCAGGTACAAAAAATATCTCATCTCTGCATATAAAAATTATCAGACAATCTTTTGGAAGACCGAGCTCAATTATAGTCTGCCCTGATATAGGTGAGTTAAATGGAACAATGAAATCTATTAGCTCAGAATCGAGATTTTTAGAAGTTTCAAATTGAATAGGCGATATTGAAACAGTATCTGATTTTTCTGTAACTTTAAAAAAATCTGCAATATATTTTATTGTCCACCCTTGAATTAAAACCGAGGACAATACTACAAAAAACACAATGTTAAAAATATTATGAGAATCATCCAGTCCAGCGGATAATGGAATCGTCGCAAGTATTACAGGCACAGCTCCTCTTAATCCGATCCAGGAAACAGCAACTTTTTCATTGAATTTATATTTTGAAAACATCAAAGAAATAAAAACACTCAAAGGTCTGCCGACGAGAATTAAAAAAAATGAAAGCAAAATACCGGTTCCCAAAATCAGCAAAAGCTCACTTGGATTTACCAGTAGTCCTAACGTCAGGAACATTCCTATCTGCCCCAGCCATGCAAGACCGTCAAAGAATCTCAGTAAAGATTTTTTCTGAATGATGTTACTGTTGCCAATAATAATGCCTGCAACATATACTGCGAGATAACCACTGCCACCGATGAAAACTGTAAAAGAATATATCAATACTGCTGAAGATAATAGAAGTACCGGGTATAAAGCTTCATTACTTAAATTTATCTTGTTAAATAATTTCACAAGTCCTTTGGCTGCTGCATATCCTAAGATCCCGCCGAAAGCAAACTGTCTGACAAGATCTAAAGAAACACTGACTGCATTAAATTCATTTGATACTATGATCCCTGTAATAGTCATTGTCAGAAAGATAGCCATTGGATCGTTGCATCCTGATTCAAACTCCAGCAGAGGTTTAAGATTATTCTTCAGACCTATCTTGTTTGTCCTAAGAATGGAAAATACAGCAGCAGCATCAGTTGAGGATATTATTGCACCAATTAACAGTCCATAAATAAGTTCAAATCCAAGTACATAATAACAGAATAATCCTGTAAAAAAAGTTGTAGCCATAACGCCAAGCGTAGCAAGACTAAACGCTTCCATTCTGACGGGAAATACATTTTTAATATTTGTATCCAGTCCTCCGGAGAATAAAATAAATATCAACGCCAGCATTCCGACAGATTGAGTAATTTTTACATCTTCAAAATAAATACCCCCGATACCGTCTGAGCCTGCCAACATTCCGACACCCAAAAAAAGAAGCAAAGCAGGCAGTCCGAAATTTTCAGAGACTTTGATAATTAAAATACTTAATACAATAAGTATTGAAATTATAAGAAGTAAATTTTCAAAGGATATCAATAATAAGAATTAGTTCGGGGATAAGATAAAAATATTTGGTATTAATTCAAATTAAAAGTTTTTGGTATTTGGACACTTTCACAACGTGTGATATTTAAATCTTAACCGAGTGAAACTAATTTAAATAATATATGTAAGTTCATAAAGCAAAAAAATATATATACTTTTTGCTAAAATCATTGTAGTTCCACAAAACCAACCCTCACTTTTTAATTTTCAATTTTTAATGTTCAATGTTCAATGCTTTTGTTTCAAAAGTTTAATTTCGAATGCTTAATGTTTAACTAAATCGCAAAAAATTTATGGAAGAGATTAATTGAAATTTTAAAACATCACATTAATTCCTATCGAAGGTAAGATTCCAATACTCTCATTTTCCTCTATTAATTTTGTATATTGATTCCAGTCGATTGCAGTAATGTTTTTCTTGTTCAGAATATTTTGTATATCAATGTAAGTCACCAAAGTCCATTTTTTAAAATTCCAGTTTTTGTCAACTCTTACATCTAGTCTGCTGTAATCCGGAAGTCTTGCAGTGTTGTATTCAGATACGAGTCTTGTGCCGTCATTCGGATTAATTGGTGTATAAGGTCTTCCTCCTGCAAGTCTTAACTTC
>JBATSB010000027.1:0-38236 GCA_049293015.1 Ignavibacteria bacterium | reverse complement strand
GATGAGATAGTTGTAGAAGGTGAAAAACCATATATGGAAATGCAGGGTGAAAAAAAGATATTTAACGTGGAAGAAAGTATGAGTGTCAAAGGCGGCACCGCTGTAGATATTTTAAAAAACCTTCCTTCAGTCACAGTGGATATAGATAATAATGTAAGTTTGCGCGGAGGTTCCAATATAAAATATTTTATTAATGGAAGACCTGTGACAGGAAGCATTACAAGAATTCTTGAACAGCTTCCGGCTGATCAGATCAGCTCCGTGGAAGTGATTACAAATCCTTCTGCCAAGTATGACGCTGAAGGTTCGACAGGTGTAATAAATCTGGTATTAAAAGAATATGATGATAGCGGTATAAACGGTCAGCTTGAACTCAGCACGGGAACGCAGGATAATTACAAAACAGGATTTAATCTTAATTATAAAAATAAAGATTACAAAGTTTCCGGATATTATGATGGCAGAATAGCTACACGATTTTTTAATGCCGCTATAGACAGACAGAATTTTTTTAGTACAGAAGAAGCACAGACAGATCAATATACGAACGGAAGATTCAGGGCTAACGGAAATAATGCAAGGGTAGAGCTCGAATTTTATCCCGCCAAAGCTGATGTGCTTACATTCAATGCAAGATATGAAGAAAGAGAAAGAGACAGAGGTGATACAGATAATTTAACTACTTATGATAATCAAAATAATCTTTTTGAAGATTATAAAGCACTAAGCAATGAAACAGAAACAAGTAACGGATATTCTCTTGGTTTAAATTATTTTAAACCAATAAGTAAAAAAGGACATAACCTTACCGGTGAATTAAGTTTTGCAACTGATAAAGAATATGAAAATGAAAACAAACAAACTGATTTTTTATTTCCAGCTAATCTTCAGTCTATTTTTTCGATTGTTAATGGCAGTGAGATAAATAAAGAATTCAACGGACAAATAGACTACGTGAATAAGTTCAGCGAGAATATGGGATTTGAATCCGGATTAAAATATAATGTAAGAAATACGAATACTGATAATTATTATTATACTCAGGATACTCTGACGAAAGTATATCTTATAGATACAGCACTTACTGATGATTTCAGTTTTGAAGACGGAGTAGGAGCTGCTTATCTTATCTATACAGGTCAGGCAGGTGAACTGAATTATAATGTCGGATTAAGAGGGGAGAACTGGAATTACAATCTGAACCAGATCCTTTTTTCTTCAAGTACATCGAGAAATATATTTGACCTTTTTCCAAGTGCAGGAGTTTCATATAAACTTTCAATGTCAGATGAGATCGGTGCAAATTATGCGCGTAAGATCAGGCGACCGGGTTATAGAGAGCTTTCACCAGTTACAAGAGTATTCAGTCCCGTGCTGTTATCAAAAGGAAATCCGGATCTTAATCCTGAATATATAAATTCCGTTGAACTGAATTATGCAAAATTCTTCAAAGAGTTTTCTGTTATACCTTCATTATTTTATAAAAATATTAGTGACGTGATAACAAGGACAAGTGTATTAATAGACAGTAATATAATTTTGAATGTACCGATTAATGCTAATACTGAAACATCATACGGTGCAGAACTTTTATTAAACGGCATGTTTGCAAGAAGTATTACAGTAAATGGCAGCGTCAGTTATTTTTATCAGAATATAAATTCAGATACACTCGGCAATAATTCCAATACAACTTTTTCCGGCAGATTATTTACGAATTTTTCACTGCCGTTTGAATCGGGATTACAGCTTACTTATTTTTATTCAGGAAAAGCCATTACACCGCAGGGTACAATAGATCCTGTAAGCTCATTCGATGTGGCTGTGAGTAAAGACTTTTTGAATGATAAATTAAATCTGAATTTAAGAGTAACAGATGTTTTTAATAACACAAAATTTTCCGGAACTTCAACAACTTCGTTATATACTCAGGACTTCACAAGAGCAAGAGATTCCAGAATGGCTACACTGTCATTAACTTATAAATTTGGTACAGAAACCAAAAGTAAGGACAGAAAGAAAAAAAGACAGGGTAATAATGACGGAAATGATTCAGGTGATATGGACTTTTAATTTTCTAAACCATACTGCTAAATCGCCTCAAAGTCTCTAAGGCTCAAAGAAATTGAGTTTAAAAATAATACAATCAATTTTCTTAGTCTCCGCAGAGTCACGTGCCTTTCGGACTGTGCGGAAAAGCAACTCATAACTGCAACACCACCTCAAAGACTCGAAGGCTTAAAGAAAGAAAGTTTGAAAATAATACATTCAATGGTTTAAAATTTTTGAGAAATATAAATTTTTCATTATCCCAATATAATTTGTTTTAATTCACCTCAAAGTTCTCATTAGATCTGAGTTTTGGAGTAAGTTATACTTCCATTTACTCCGCAGAGTCCGAAAGGCACGTGACTCTGCGGATACGATAATCTGAGTTTGAAAATCTCTTATTTTTTTTAAACCTTTGAGACTTCGAGTCTTAAAGGCAATCTGCATATCAGACTCAAAACAACCTCCTGAAATCATCTTCCTCCGCATCTTTTTCAATCTCCACATCTTCAGGCTCTTTGCCATCATCATAATCATCATCTTCGTAATCTTCTTCTTCCCATTCATATTTTTCGGGCGGATCATTATTTCTGAAAATATATGCGCAGACTATTCCCGTCAACGCACCGAATAAATGTGACTCAAATGAAATTTCAGGTTTGACCGGCAGCACTCCCCAGACCATTCCTCCGTAAAGAAATACAACTAAGAGAGATAACGCCATCGAACTTCTGTCTTTTCTGAACAGTCCGCTGAAAAATAAAAATGATGCAAATCCATATACAAGTCCGCTTGCGCCGATATGATAAGACATTCTTCCAAAAAGCCAGACCATAAGTCCGTCAGCTAAATAGATTATTATAAATACCTTTACTGCCGATGACCGGTAAAAATAAAGTATTCCAAACAACAGCAGAAAGAGTGAAAATGAATTTGATATAAGATGTGAAAAGTCGGCGTGTATAAGCGGTGCGGTTAATATTCCTTTTAGTCCTGTCAGAGTCCGCGGCAGTACGCCGAATGTCGCAAACTCTTTTGCCATTGCCCATTGAAGAAACTGAATTATCCAGAGCAGCAACACAAATGCTCCGCTGAAAAAAAATGAAGACAGGATCTTTGGTTTTTCAAGATCTGATTCACTTTGTCCGGCTTTGGCTATATTTTCCTGATAATCCTGCATTATGTAAGGATCAATATAAATACATTAATTTTTATTTGAACTATATTTTTGAGACATATTGGAAAAAGGATTTGAATTGGAATGTGGAAATAAAATTTTGAAGTTTTAAAAGTTGAGACAGATGCTTTTAATTAAAAAGGATATGGATTTTGGCTCAGGTGCTACAGGATTATAAATATTCTTCTGCATGATTTTAGTATGAAGATATTGATGAGTTTGGTTTTCTGGAGCACTACATGTCCGTCTAACGTGCTATTGAGTTCAGGTTATTGGTGGCCAAAAAGTTTGCTAGGAGAAGTAATATTTTTAGTTTTTTAAATGAGTCTGGAAACAGGTATAAAAAAAGGTCCGTCCATGTTGAAAGGAACGGACCTTTTGTAAAAGTTATAACTTATTGAATAGAGATCTGATCGAGTAAAATTGCTGTATCATAAATACTGTCTCCTACATCACCCGCATCAAAACTAATTGTAATTATCTGATTTTGAAATGCTGCTACATTAAGAGTTAGTGTCTGCCAGTCAGTCATGTAAACCCCGCCCTGATCAAAAACTATTCCGGGAGATACACTTATAAGAGTGCCCGGATCAGTTTCTGTTGCGCCAAACTGAGCAGCGATCTGGTCTATTGTTTTCCTGAATAGAACAGTTTTTACTCCTGCGGAATTTGTAACTGAAACCTCAAAAAAGTCCTGAAACTGTGAACCTATAAATTCAAGAAATTCTTCTGAAAGAAAATTCCACTTTAGTGTTAGATTAGTCTGAGTCGGTGTAATGGAAATACATTGAGAAACAGATCCGCTTGAAGTTGTAAATCCAAGTCCTGTTGAAATTATTCCCATGTATGAAGCCTGAGTAGGAATGACAGTGCCGAGTCTTGTGATCACTCTGCCGTCTCCGTCTTTTGTATATCCTTCAAGGGTACCTGTCTCAAAATCCCCGTTAATAAGACTCAAAGAGAATGACATATCATTTGCACCTTTGATCTGAAATACTGCAAACGGAGTTATTGGATCTGTAGCATTAAAAAAAGCCTGTCCTGAATTTAATCCTCTGCTGTATCTTTTGGAAACTGTATCAGCTATTGTAACACAAAATCCGCTGTTCACAACTTTTGTATATCCGTAATATGTCTTTGCACCTTTATTTCTGAATGCAGTTTCTAGATCATTGTTCATTGTACCTTCACAGGAATTATTCAGGACTACAGTATTTGAAAATGTCCCTGACAGATTTGATACAAATGTATGATGAATAGCATAAACTGTTGCACTTGTGCTTACACCTCCGGTTGTAGAAATTACAAGATTATTTGCTATAGCCAGTCTTCCTGCTGTCAGTAAAACTTTGTACAGACTTATATAATCAGCAGAAGTAGTGTCCACTATTTCAGCAGTATAAAACCATTTACCCTGAACACCGTGAGTTGCTAAAACTATCAATCCGTATTTAGTCATATCCAGAATTGATTTTACAGTTGCATTTTGATTCACTAATTCTGTAAACTGAAATCCTCTGCACTGCCCGGCTGTTAGATTAGTTACTATTTTTGTTCTTTCATTAAATGGTGCAAAGGCAGCTTCATATGGTGCAAATATCAAAACGTTTCTGTTGCCGACAGTTGTTGGATCAAGATTTACATTATCGGAGTTTGTTCTTGTCATATATTGAGGAACGTTGCTGTTCTCTCCAATGGTCTGTCTTTCCGGCGGGATGGATTCATTTCTGGATCTCATTGATCGGACAGAATCTTCAGGGAAACCACCTCTGGTCTGGACGGATCCATTTGCATCCTGTAAAGAAAAAGTCAGACAACCTTTAAGACCTGAAACAAAATTAATCTCAAGACTTGTACTGTTTGCATCTCCACGGTTTACAGTTGTAACTCCAGTTTGTGTTTGCAGGAATGAAACAGTCTCTGTCATTGCAGTATTATAATTCGCTGTGTTACCGGCAAGTGTAGTAACAAATTTATTCTGACCGGCAAGTAAAGTTGTATTAACTTGAGTTATTGCGTCATTGCCTAAACTTTGAAAAACAGTTACAGTATCAGCAGTAGAAGTTCCTGCGATTGATGTACCACTTATAGTTGCATTTGCTGTAGCAGCAAATCTGATATTGCCTGTAGTGGTTTCAGTTAATGAAATTATCCCGCTGTATATACCGTCTCCTGCGATTTCATCTCCGTTAGTCAGATTACCATTGTCCTGTAACATTCCTGTTGGAATTGTAAAGTTACCGGATGCATCAGATTTCATTAATGTAACAAGTGAATCATTAATAGTTATGCCTGATCCTGTTGTAAATTTAAATGTAATGTCTGTAGCTGTATTGACTCCCATAATATCGGGATTTGCGGTTACTGATCCGATTGAACTTCCAGTAGGCGGAGGAGGGGTGACCGGATCTAAAGTTGAATCTTCACTGCAACTGTTTAACATTAACGATAAAGTTATTGTGAAACAAAAAACAAAAAATTTAATAGTTTTCATCTTAAGTTTGAATTTAGTTTTTAATTGGACTAAATTACAAAATTAATTACTGATTATTGATTCTAAAATTTAAACATGAAGCGGAAATTTTTTTATGAAAGTATGGTGTTATTTAAATCAATATATATCAGTTTAGGATTGTTGAAATTTTCTAAGAGATAATTTTTATTTAGTATAAAAACTAAAAACCAATTGGTAAATTTTATTTATGAAAAATCAATTTAATTCAATTCTTATAATAATTATATTAGACCTATCAAAAATAAATCTGTAAATATTATTCCCGAAAAAAAACTCGACGTATTATTTTTTGCAGCTCATCCTGATGATGCGGAACTGTACTGCGGAGGTACTATCCTGAACTTTACTATGACCGGTAAAAAAGTCGGAGTTATAGATCTTACAAAAGGTGAATTGAGTACAAGAGGAACCGTCGTTTCCCGTAAAAAAGAAAGCGATGCCGCATCTAAACTATTAAGAATTCAGGTAAGGGAAAATCTTGGTATCAGGGATGGCAATATAATATTAAATGAAGTTAATAAAAAAAAGATCATAACAGCGATCAGAAAACACCGTCCTGAAATAGTATTTGCACCGTTTCCTTTTGACAGGCATCCGGATCACATTCATGCAGGGAATCTGATCAAAGAATGTATTTTCTATTCAGGATTGAAAAAAATTATTACTGGTAAATTTAAAAAGTACAGACCTAAAAGAATTTTCTTTTATAAAAGTGCATCTGATATGCCGGTAAGTTTTATTGTTGATGTGAGTAAGACATTTGCAAAAAAGCTTGAAGTACTGAAATGTTATTCGACTCAATTTCATGATCCGAATAGCAAAGAGCCGGAGACATTTATCAGCTCAAAACTTTTTGACAAAGAGATTGAAACACGCGCCAGATATTTTGGATTTAAAATCGGAGTGGAATTCGGTGAACCTTTTTACAGCTATGAACCGTTGAGCATCTCTTCGGATACAATGTTTAGTATATAATAATTTTTGTAACAGAAATAAAATTTTTAATAAAAAATAATTTAAAAATATAAATCAAGGAGATTTAAAAATGAATCAGGGTCAAATGCAGGGAATGATGAAACAGATAAAAAAGATGCAGGATAAAATGGATAAGATACAGGAAGAGCTGGAAGGCAAATCCGTAACAGAAGAATCAGGTGGAGGAATGGTGAAAGTGACAGTAAATGGTAAAAACAGGATCACGAAAATTGAAATTGAAAAAGAGATCATCAATCCGGAAGATCCTCAGATGCTTGAAGATCTGATCATTGCTGCTGTAAATAAAGGGCTTGAGAGTTCACAAAAAATGGCAGATGAAGAAATGTCAAAAGCTACTTCAGGAATGATCCCGAATATTCCGGGAATGAATCTTCCTAAGTTCTAATTTTAAAAAGTATTATTTGCTGCGAAGGTTTTAAAACTTTTTTTTAAAAACCATTAGAATTTATACTTAGGGTTCATTTAATTTTGAGGTTTGCGAAAATTTTGGATTTTGGGAATAATACATTTGTCGTAAAAAAATTCCGTTCAATAAAAATTTAATAATATTTTAACCAAATGGTAAATATTTCAAATGCACTGGAAAATCTTGTGGATGAATTTGCAAGACTTCCGCAGATTGGCAGGAAGACTGCAATCCGTCTTGCGATGCATATGACAAGACAGCCACGTGAAGACGTGGAAAGATTTTCCCGAGCTTTGACGGAGATCAAGGAGAAGCTCAGATTCTGTAGTGTGTGTTGTAATATTACCGAAGACGAGATTTGTAATATCTGCAGATCAGGAAGCCGTAAAGGAAATATGATCTGTGTGGTCGAAGAGCCGCAGGATGTATTTGCTATCGAAAAGACAAATGAATTCAAAGGTAAATATCATGTGCTGCACGGGATCATCTCTCCGCTTGACGGAATTGGACCAAACGATATCAGGATCAAAGAGCTGTTAGAAAGACTAGGCAGTAACGAAGATGATAAAGTCGAAGAGCTTATTCTTGCACTGAATCCTACAGTCGAAGGTGAAACTACAATTCTCTATCTTAATAAACTTCTGAAACCACTTGAGTTGAAGATAACAAGAATAGCAAGAGGAATTCCTGTTGGTTCAGATCTGGAATTTGCTGATGAAGTTACACTTGCAAGAGCTTTCGAAGGAAGGATCTTAATTTAATTCATTATCCTCATTATCTTCAGAGTTCGAAAAGCACATGACTCTGCAGAAACAAAGAGTATGGATCTCAATTTAATTCATTATCCGCCGAGTCCAAAGAGCACGTGACTCTGCAGAAACAAAGAGTATGGATCTTAATTTATTATTTAAAATTTAATATTTAAAATTTACAAATGTGGTATAAAGAATGGTTTTCGGATAAATTGTATCTCGACATTTACAGTCACAGGAATGAGGAGGAAGCCGGACATATGATCGATCTAATTCAGAGAAATATTGATATCAGCACTGGTGCTAAAGTTCTGGATGTTGCATGTGGTGCAGGAAGACATTCTCTTCAGCTTGCGAAGAGGGGATTTCATGTAACGGGATTTGATCTGTCTGAATTTTTGATCAATGAAGCAAAAAATTCATTAGCCGATGCAAAGGAAAATGAACTTAAAGTAAAGTTCCTGATAAAAGATATGAGGAAATTCAATTTTAAAAAATCATTTGACCTTGCTGTAAATATATTTACAAGTTTCGGATATTTTGATAATGATGAGGAGAATTTTAGTGTGATAAAAAATATTTCCGATTCACTTGGAAAAGGAGGTTTCTTTGTCTTTGATTTTATAAATTCAGGGAACATTAAAAATACATTAGTTCCCAACAGTCGGAATAAGTTTGGAAATATAGTGGTCATTCAGAAAAGAAGGATCGAAGACGGGTTTATAATAAAGGATATCATAGTAAATAAATCCGGAGAGATCAGAAATTTCAAAGAAATATTAAAATTATACAGCAGTAAGGAACTTGTAAAGTGTTTTAGTAAATTTAACTTTAAAGTAAAAAAACTGTTCGGAGATTACTACGGAAACAAATTCGATGAAAAAAAATCAAAACGGCTTATAATAATTGCTCAAAAGACCTGACAAAATACTGATCATATTTTTTTTACTTTACAGCGGCTGTGGACTGTTTGAAACGAGAACTGTCGAACCACCCACCGAAGTCAGATCAACATTCACTCAGCCTACTTCTCCGGACATAGTACTTGCCAATCTTAATTTTGCCATTACCGAAAAAAATCTTGACAATTATATGAGATGTCTCGTGGATTCAAATTTTTCAACAAAGAGATTTAAATTTATTCCTGATGCAGTATCACAAACAGCTTATCCAGTTTTCCTTAACTGGAATCTCAGCAGTGAACGAATCTATTTCAGTAATCTCATCTCTTCGACAGAAGAAAATTCTTCGACAAATCTATTCTTGTCCAATATAAATTTCAATACCGGTATTGATTCAGCAGTAATAGATTCGGATTATATACTTGTATTTAATCACAACAGACAAAATATTGCAAAGGTCACAAAGGGCAGATTAAGATTCGTTATGAGTCCGGATGTAAGAAGTCTGTGGTCTATTCACAGCTGGAGTGATTTTATCAATGATAATAACGATACAACATGGAGTGTGTTAAAAGCAAATATGTTTAACTGAAAAATGAAACCCGATAATTTAAAAATAAAATTTAAATATTTTTTCCCTGTTGCGATAATTGTAACACTTATTTCTTTTGCTTCATGTGAAAATATTTTCTCACCTAAATTAGACCTCAGCACATCCACCTCCATTATCACTGATCAGAAAACAGTTGAAGGAGTTTTTCAAAATTTCAAATATGCATATACTTTTGAGGATACAACAGTTTATGGTAATTTACTTTCCGAGCAGTTCCTTTTTATTTACAGAGATTATAATTCCGGGTTTGATATTTCGTGGGACAGGGCGACAGAGATGAGAACTACAAATGGTCTCTTTCAGAATGCTCAAAAACTCGAAGTGGTCTGGAATAATATAATTTTCGAAGGCGGAGATTCTCTTGTCAGAAACGTAAAAAGAAGTTTTAATCTTACGATTACATTCAATCCAAGTGACGTAGTCCGCCTTAACGGTTTTGCTGATATGAATCTAGTAAGACTTTCCACCAATGATGTATGGAAAATAATCCGCTGGCGGGATGAAACGTTTTAGTTGCTGATACTTAATGTATTTTTAATATCTGAAATGTAATACTTTTCATATTCTATTCCTTTGTTCAAAACATACTCAACCAGTATATTTAAAGCATCATTACTAATATCATTTCCGATCACTTTCCTGTATTCAGCAAAAAGGTTTTCGTTGTTTGATAAAAAGATCAAACCCGGATCATTCAGAGTCTCATTAATTCTGCCTGATGAATAATTGTAAATATCTTTAAACAGCGTGATATAATATCCAGTACCGTCTTTATCAATTTCGTATGTCTTGTAAATTATCCTGACAGGAAATTTATCACCTTCTTCAAAATTATATATCAACGTCTTTTTACTATCAAGCCAGCCTGAGAGATCCTCAGACTTTACTACTTTTTTAATAATAAACTGCTTCATCTTTTCAATATTATCATTGTCATTTCTTACACAACCATGTGAGAGGTTTCTCATTTTTGAATAGAGAAGTTTGTTCTTGTTTGTTCCATGAAAATATCTGAGAGAATTCTCATCGTAATGAACTACAAACAAACCGAGAGGATTTCCTATCCCGGGAGGAGTAGGACTTAAATGTGCTTTCTTTGGATCAGGATCTTTATAAAACGGATAATTCCGCACCCTGTATGCTTCGAAATTACCGGTATAAGTTTTGTCATTTATTGTGCCTACAACATTCGGCCAGGTATCGATATAAATTTTTTGACCGTTATAAAGCTGATAAATCTTTGATTGAAATTCGGGAATGTTAAGCTCCCAGAAAATTTTAGTAGAGTCAACGAGAAAGTTTTCCGGTACATTAAATGAAACTTTGAACTTCTCCTCAGATTCAAACCCATTAGCTGTATCAGGATTATTAATGGATGTAAGGGATTTAGTCGAAATTATTTTATTCAGATCAGTATCAGAAATAATTGGAAATTTATCCTTCATAAGATAAATTATCATTTCATCAGTATTTGAAATGTCGGTTGTTTCAAAATACATCTTTTCGGAATTGATATTTCCGCTGATGTTTACAGAGTCTTTTACGAAGTTTTCTTCTGCAAATGCATTTGATGAAATTAGTACAGCTATAAGGATAAATAATAAACTTTGAAATCTATCCGGTGTATTTCTTAATAAGATCATTAAAAAATTATTCAGTTTAGTTTAAAAATAAAATAGTTTAACAATGTTGCAAATGACACCCAGAGAAAATATGGTATGAGAAGAAGTCCGGACGTCTTAGATATTTTTAAAAAATTATAAATTGTTACCAGGATCATCACCCATAATAAAAGTATTACAATAAGTCCGCCTGCAGTCGACTTCATTCCAAAAAATACTACTGACCATGCAGTATTTAATACCAATTGAAACATGAAAATATAAAATGCCTTTTTTACATCTGCATTCTGAAGTCCTTCCTTCCACACTAAAAATAATGAAACTCCCATTAAAGTATATAACAGTATCCATACAGGACCGAAGATCCAGTTCGGAGGATTGAAACTTGGTTTTGTTAATCCTTCATACCAACCGGGTATTGAATCCATTGAAAAGAAAGTTCCAATGATCCCTGCCATCTGACAAAGAGCAATACTGATTATGAGTTTAGTGATGTTGGACATTTAAAATGTTAAGATTAATTTTCCAGATAATTCTGAAGTACCTTTTACTCAGTTAAAAATATTTTGTTCTTTAAAATTCAATTTTGTGATAATGTTTCTTGATATTCAGAATATCAATTTACATTCCCTTTTACATTCCCATTTACATTCCCATAGTATGCCAAACAGTTTTTAACTCTGTAAATTTTTCAATCTCTTTCAGATTCTCATTATCTTTGTCACTATACCAGTCATGATTTTCCGGTATTGAAGAAAATCTCTTTACATTATTTGCACAAAGTTCCTGAATGGCTTTTTTATCTGATCTGATTCCTGTACAAAGGTCAATAGCATTCACATCAAAATGTCCAGCGAGATGAGAATTCAATTCACTTTTCATCCCTGTGAGAATATTTATAGCTCCTGCCGGAAAATCACTGGTTGCAATAACTTCTGCGACAGATAATGCAGGAAGTGGTGATGATTCATTTGCAATTATGACACAGGAATTTCCTGAACATAAAACAGCTGATACCCTCGAGATCAATGGAAGAAAACTCAATGTATCAGGAAGAATTATGCCGACAATACCGGTTGGCTCAGGAATGGAAAAATTAAAATATCCTGACTGAACAGGATTTACTGACCCGGACAATTGAGTCCACTTATCGCAAAAACCCGCAAAATAAATTAATCGGTCCACCGCTTTTTGAACCTCTTTTTTGCAATCGGCTTTTGACTGTTTAGTAGAAATAAATATTTCATCTATGAACTGTTCTTTCCTGCCCTCAAGCATCTCAGCAAATCTGTACATGATCTGCCCGCGTTCGTATGCAGTTTTTCCACTCCAGTCATTAAATCCTGAACGGGCAGCTACTACACTGTTTCGAATATCTTTTCTAGATGCTCTTGAAATGTTGCATATCTTTTTACCGTCTTTAAGATTTACTGCATCAATATATCGTTCGGATTCAGTACGTGTAAATTTACCGCCGATGAATAACTTATACATTTTTGGAATTTCTAATCTGTGCTCCATAAAAGCTGTTTGATTTTTTTGAGTTATAAATCTATTAAATTTTATATGAAATTAAAACGGATTTTTGATTGAGATTCTTTAATCTTTTCAGTTCAAAAGTTTAAAGCAATTGTTTGGAACAAAAGTTTATAGCAACATATTTCAAGATCCTCCGACCCCGAAGGTTCAAATGTTTATATCTTATCAGCAATTTCAGAAATAATTCCTTTTAATAATTTGACGGAATTGCCGAGATGTCTAGATTGATCTTTTATCTTTTGTTTTTCGGTTGTAATATCTTCAAGCATTTTATCTGCAATAAGCTCTCTCGAAATAAGTCCAATAGCTGCAAAATCAATTCCGCAATGAACAGCAGTAATGTTCTCAGGCACTACCGAATATCCAAGCACATCAGCTCCGATTTCTCTGTAAAACCGGGCTTCTGCTTCAGTCTCACTTTCCGGACCTGTGATGCCAAGTAATACAGATTCATTTATTCTGATTTTATTATTTTGAAATATTGAATATAATGATTTGTAAAGACCCTTATTATAAGCGTTACTCATGTCAGGAAATCTCAATCCAAGTTCATCATCATTTTTTCCAATAAGAGGATTGTCACCCATTAAATTTATGTGATCGAAAATAAGTGCAAGTTCGCCGCAGCTAAATCTTGGATTTAAATGAGCAGTCTCAGAAATTGAAATAATTTTTTTTATTCCAAGAAATTTCAAAGTGTATATTCTGTGACCAATTGATCTCATGTCTGTCCCGTCATAGTAATGTGGTCTTCCTGAAAATATCAGCACATCTCTTTTTTTAGTCTTTGCAAATATTATTTTGCCTGAATTTTCTTTGTCATTCGAAGTTTTAAATCCAGGTATATCAATATATTTTAATTCTCCCGCTGATTTAAATTCTTTTGCAATCTCCTGAATGTTGCCGGATATTATACATAGTTCAGGCTTGTACTTTTTCGGGAATCTGCTTTTAATATATTCTGCAGACACTCTGATCTTTTCGGATTGTTCGGTCATTTCTCTGATTTAAAATTCTAAATTTAAATGTGAAAATAATTTGTGAAAATATTATAACTTAGCTGCCAGATTTTTTATCAGTAATGTTAATTTTGGTTCGGCAATACTGGCTGCTTCAAGAATGTCTTTCAATACTGCTACTTCCAATGTATCAGGAAATCCTTTGTCAGTAATAATTGACAGACCTAATACTTCCATACCCAGATTGCTTGCAATCAGAGCTTCGGGAATAGTTGACATGCCGACAGTATCACCACCCATTTTTCTGATCATTCTGTATTCAGAAACTGTTTCCAGATTTGGTCCCTGTACAGGCGCATATACTCCTTTCTGAATGCTGATGCCGCTTTCTATTGCAGTCGATTCAGCCAGATCAATAAGTCTTTTGGAATAGATCCTGCTGCCGTCAGTGTAGTTTAGCTTCTTTCTTTTTAATGGAGTATCAAATAAAAGATTAATATGAGAAGTCATTATCATCAGATCAGCTTTCTTGAATTTCTGATTCAATGCACCGCATGCATTTGAAACGATTAAATTCTTTACACCTAATGATTTTAAAATGTATATCGGAAAAGTAACTTCATCCATTGAATATCCTTCATAAAAATGAAATCTTCCCTGCATAGCAACAATATTTTTTCCGGACAGTCGTCCAAAGATCAGTTTTCCCGAATGAGATTCTACAGTTGAAACAGGAAAGTGAGGTATTTCAGAATAATCCACTTCTAAATCTATTTCAATATATTTTACCAATCCGCCAAGACCAGTTCCTAATATTATTCCTGTCTCAGGTCGGTTTCCGAATTTATTTGTTAAATGTGATAATGCCTCGATATGTTTACCGGTCATATATGTTAGGAAGTGTTATTCGGAAAAGTCAGAATTTGCTGTATTAATGGAAATTTTTTTTATAATAGCTGGCATTTCTTCTTTGGGAAGTTCATCTTCAGAATCTTCAGTTTGATCATGTTTTGAAAGCTCCATTTTATATATGTTTCTGCTTTTAACAAATTCATCCATCTCATTGAGCTTTTCCATAAAGAAAAGTTTTACATCTTCTACAAGCTTATCATTTCTTAATTTCAATTCCTCAAGTTCATGCTTTCTTGTCATGATCTCTTTATCGGAATCCTGCAGGATCTTTTGCGAATTTAATTCGGCTTCTTTTATAATATTCTCAGATTTTTTCTTTGCTGTCTCGATGATCTCTTCGGTAAGGTCTTGTGATTTTACAATAGCTTTCTGAAGTGTGGACTCGTTCTCTTTATATATATGAAGATCCGTTGTTAAATTTTTTATTTGTTCCATAAGAGAGACATTCTCTTCATAAAGTCTTTCATATCTTAGACTCACAGTCTCCAGAAATGCATCTACTTCAGCAGATTCATATCCGCGAAAAGATTTTTTGAAATCAGTTTTTTTTATTTCCTTAGGAAGTATCTTGTCACTCATTATTTTTATTTTAAATTTAGTTTGGATTTAAATTTGATTTTACAACATTTCATCCGTATTCAGGTGAATAATTTTTACTCAACTATGACAGGTCTCTCTCCAAAGATAGCGCTTCCGATTCTGAGCATATTTGCACCTTCTTCTATCGCAATATCAAAATCATTTGTCATTCCCATTGATAAATATTTAAAGTCGCTGAAGTCTGATTTCATTTTATCGAACAATTCCTTAAGTGTTCTGAAACTTCTTCTGATCTCGTCTCTGTCGTCAGTTAATTTTGCAATTGTCATCAGACCCTTTACATTGATATTCTCAAGTAATGAGATCTGTCTGCAAAGACTTTCCGCTTCTTCTGGTAATACACCATATTTCTGTTCTTCATTACTGGTATTTACCTGAACAAGGATATCTATCTTACGGTTGATCCTTTTAGCAGTAGAGTCAATTACTTCAGCAAGATTGAAAGTATCTACAGAATGAATCAGATGAATGAAAGCTATAATATCTTTAACTTTGTTTGACTGTAAATGCCCGACCATATGCCAGTTGATCTTTCCGCTATACTGGAAAGAGATATTGTAATACTTATCTCTCATCTCGCGGATCTTATTCTCGCCAAAATCAGCATGGCCGACGGAATTTAATTCAATGATCCTGGTAAATGGAAAGGTCTTACTTACTGCTACAATTGTGATCTCATCAGGATCTCTCCCGACAGTCTCACATACTTCTTTTATTTTCTCCTTTAACGAAGAATAATTTGATAAAATCTTCATATAGTAAGCAAATATACTTTTATTAAAGTAGTTTTTCAATTTAGAAAAAATAACGTAAATTTAGATTATTGTATTTAGGATGAAATGTATTTCTAAAATAAGTTTAATGATTTTTTAATTATATCAAATATTCATTTTCAATAAAATTTCTTAATCCGGATAGTACAAAAATATGTGATGAATTAAAAAATAAAATAGATTATTTTAAAACCCAATATAATTAAATATTCAGATCGTAATTTTTTGAAAGGAGAATTCCCTTCTGGCAAAGCTGATTTTTAACTTGTGCAATTTTGTAAAAAATGATTTGTTTTTTTAATTAGTTTAACTTTTTAAAAAATAAATCAATCAGATCATAAGTCCTGCTATTTAACAGTTTTATAATTAAAAAATTATGATAAAGAAAATAGGTTTGTTTTCTTTTAATAATATTTTTTAAAATAAATATAAATATTGAAATACAACTATTCAGAAATAGAGAAGAAATGGCAAAACTACTGGGAGGAGAATAAGACTTTCAGGACTCCTGACTTCGATGAAATTGACAAAAGTAAACCAAAGTACTATGTCCTTGATATGTTTCCGTATCCAAGCGGTGAAGGACTTCATGTAGGACATCCTGAAGGTTATACCGCTACAGACATTATTGCAAGATTTAAAAGGATGAAGGGATTTAACGTAATGCACCCGATGGGATGGGATGCTTTTGGTTTACAGGCAGAGCAGTATGCAATTAAAACAGGAATACATCCGAAGATCAGGACTATTGAATGTATAAATAAATTCAGAGAACAGCTTAAATCATTCGGGCTTTCATATGACTGGAACAGGGAAATTAGTACTGCTGATGAAAATTTCTTTAAATGGACTCAATGGATCTTTCTTAAGATTTTCAATTCTTATTATGATGAAATAGAAGATAAAGCTATGGATATTAGTAATTTGAAAATACCTGAAGATCTGAATGAAAGAGAAAAATATGATTTTATAAATTCTAAAAGACTGGCTTATCTTGCTGAAGTACCTGTAAACTGGTGTCCTGAGCTGGGGACTGTTCTGTCAAATGAAGAGGTACCCGAGCAGATTGAAAAAGGTTATTCTGTTGTTAGAAGAAATATGAAACAATGGAATATGAGGATCACTAAATATGCCGACAGACTGTTGCGAGATCTTGAAGAGCTTGACTGGCCGAAGAGCGTTAAGGAAATTCAAAAAAACTGGATCGGTAAGAGTGAAGGAGCTTCTTTGAGTTTTAAAATCAATAATCCCGAAACAGGGTTTTCTTCTGATATTGAAGTATTTACAACAAGACCTGATACTATATTTGGTGTAACATATTTAATTTTATCACCTGAGCATAAACTTGTAAATGATTTTACTGTCAGCGCAAAAAAGGTTGATATTGAGAAGTACAGAAAAGAAGCTGAGAGAAAATCTGATCTTGAAAGAACAGAACTTTCTAAGAACAAGTCAGGGGAATTCACAGGCTCTTATGCAATTCACCCGGTTACAGATGAAAAATTACCTGTTCTGATCTCAGATTACGTACTTGTAAGTTATGGAACAGGCGCAATTATGGGAGTACCAGGGCATGATGAAAGAGACAGTGAATTTGCGAGAAAATATTCTTTGAAGATAATTCCTGTAGTTCATCCTCAAGAAATTTCAAATGAAGAAAAGGAAATATTTATAAAAGATACAGAGAGCGGGAATGTTTGTTTTTCAGAAAAGGGAATTTCTATAAACTCGGATTTTCTAAATGGATTAAATACTTCAGATGCAATAAATAAAATCAATGAATGGCTCACGAAAAATAACAAGGGTAGAAGGTCAGTAAATTTCAAACTTCGTGACTGGCTTTTTTCCAGGCAGAGATTTTGGGGAGAGCCGTTCCCGATCGTACATTTTGATGAAAATACTTTTAAAGATATTGATGAATCTGAACTGCCGTTAATGCTTCCGGATGTTGAATCATATAAACAAAGTGGCACAGGAGAATCTCCTTTGGCTACAATTACAGATTGGGTTAATACAGTTGATAAAGAATCAGGAATGAGGGTAAAACGGGAGACGAATACTATGCCACAATGGGCAGGTTCATGCTGGTATTTTCTCAGATATCTTGATCCGGAAAATACAAATGCTTTTTGTGATAAGGAAATTGAAAAGTTCTGGATGCCTATTAATCTTTATATCGGAGGCATGGAACATTCAGTACTTCATCTCATTTATGCAAGATTTTGGTATAAAGTTCTTTTTGATCTTGGATATGTAAATTATAAAGAACCGGTGACAAAGTTATTCAATCAGGGAATGATATTAGGTGAAGACGGAGTAAAGATGAGCAAGTCAAGAGGAAATGTTATTAATCCTGATGATGTGATCAGGGATTTTGGAGCGGATGCAATGAGACTATTTGAAATGTTCATGGGACCTTTGGAAGCTACAAAACCATGGAGTACCAAAGGTTTAGAAGGACTTTTCAGATTTCTAAACAGGGTGTGGAGACTTATCATTGATGAATCTACAGGAAATATAAAGAATAATATTATAGAATCAGAGCCAACCGAAAATCTTAATAAACTTCTTCATAAGACTATTAAGAAAGTAACTGAAGATATTGAAGACGGAGATATGAAATTTAATACTGCAATTTCATATATGATGATTTTTGTAAACGAATTATATAAGACTGAAGAGATCTCCAAAAAATTAATTTCGGATTTCATACTTTTACTTTCACCCTTTGCTCCTCATATTTGTGAAGAGATATGGGAAAGACTTGGAAACAAAAGTAGTATACAGATTGAAAACTGGCCGGTGTACGATGAGAAATTTACAAAAGAAAATACTGCAACTATTATTTTTCAGGTCAACGGGAAACTTAGAGCAAAGGCGGATCTGCCGTTTGACTCTGAAGAAAAAATTTTAGAAGATGAAGCACTTGAAAATGAGAATGTGATTAAATATATATTAGGAAAACAAGTGGTCAAAATAATTACTGTCAAAAATAAAATGGTGAACATAGTTGTAAAATAAGTAATCAGATGAAATTTATAAAAGGCAGGCAAATTTAATTTGCTTGCCTTTTTTTATTTTACATTTGAACAAACATTTGATAACTCTATAGTTCAAGAGGTAATTTTAAAAAAGAATAATAATATTTAAGGAAAAAAGGTCACTAAAAAAGTTCTTGACTTATTAAGAAAAATATTGCAATATTGTATTAAATGAAAAAACAACAATTTTGCAGACACTAGATCTAACAAACAGATTACAGAATATAGGTTTTAAGGATAACGAATCTCAGGTATTTTTGGTATTGTTAAAAGGTTCGGCTATGAGTGCTTCTGAAATTGCAGAGAAAGCGTCAATAAGAAGAACGGCAGTTTATGATATATTGAAGTCGTTTGCTACTAGAGGGTTTTGTAATGAGATAGAGACCAATACCATTTTGAAATATGAAATGATAGATCCTGAAATAATTGGTGATAAGATAGAAAGTGAACTTAAGAAACAAAGTGAATCAAAGATTGAAAACTTAAAAGAAACTTTTGGAGATTTTAAAAATTTATACAGATCCGAAGAATCTGAGGAAAACAAAAAAGTAAATATTGAGTTAATAAGGGGATTCAATAAACACAGACAGGAAAAATTTATTGAGTTGCTTAATTCCGCAAAAAAAGAAATCTTATTCATGATCAGACTTGAAGGATATATTTCAGAGGAACTTGATACTTCAGCAAGTGAATTTTATAAAAAAGGCGGAGTTATTAAATCAATATATGAAACCAGTCTGAATTTTAAGATAATTAAAGATAACGCAAGGAAGAATGCAACGACAGAAGATCTGCTGAGAATATGCAGAAAATTTGAAAAATCCGGTGAGCAAGTTAGAATTTCAGAAAAGCAATTACCGAATATGACAATCTTTGACAGGAAAATAGTTTTTTTTAACATACTGGACAAGAGTATTCCAAGACATAGTAACTCTGATATAATTATAAGGAATGAAGATTTTGCTTCCAGGATGATAGACCTTTTTAAATTCTACTGGGATAGTTCAAGTGTAGTAGATTCTTTTAAGGCAGTCTCAGAAGTTAAAATAAGTGCAAAGAAAAAATTAAGTTTAAAGAATTCAAAAGTATTATAAAAAGTACAATTTCATTAAGTATTTTATACAGGAGAAAAAAATGAAAACATTAAAATTTAAATCATCATCATCAGCTTTAGCTATGATTACAGGAATATTCCTGTTTGTAACATCGGGATGTTTTGCAGATGCAAGTTCATCTCCCGACTATCTGAAGGGAAAAGTTCAGTATTCAGATGATCACTCTCCGGTCACTGAAGGTAATGTCAAAATAATGACTTTTGATAAATCGACAAGAACTTACAATGTACTTGAAACAATTACAATTGATCAGGAAGGTTCATTTAAAGTTAACAGGAACCTGATACTTACTACTGATGAGATCAGGATAATGGCATATCCAAATGATGTTGACAACAATGGAAATCCTTTTGAACCCAAAGAAATTTATCTTCAGAATTATGAATATTCTAATAATGAAAATTTTGATATTCTGATTGAAGTAGACAGGACAATTTCCACTAATTCTGAAATAAAAATGAAAATTGTAAAGCCCGGGAAATCATTATTAAAAGTATCTTTTGATGTGGGGAGTTTGACAAAAAAATCTGTAAACCTTGAACAGAATTATCCAAATCCATTTAATCCTACTACTGTAATAAGATTTGATCTGCCTGAAAGTAAAAATGTATCTCTGACAATATATAATATGAAAGGTGAATCAGTAGCAGTACTTGCTGAAAATGAGCTGTTACATAAAGGTATTAATCAGTTTGAATTTAATGCAAGTGATTTACCAAGCGGGATTTATGTTTATACTCTTAAAGCAGGAAATTTTACAGAGAATAAAAAAATGACACTTTTAAAATAATAACGTCCTTGAAAGCAAGAAAGATTTAATGAGGGTTGGGTCTTTGCTTGTGAAATCCCCTCTCAGGGAAAGGAGGGGATTCAGGGATGTTTAAAAATTTCAGACTTTATACAAATAAATAAAGCCATAATTAAAAAGATTTTCTCTTCCACTCACAAAAAGGCATTTTGATTTTTTTCAAAATGCTTTTTTTTTACCTTATTTATCAAATCATTTAGAAATATTTTGCAAAATAAATTTTGAACTTTCTTATTAATGTATCATAGTAAACATTTCACACTCACAGAGGCAAGCGAACTTCTTCCTAAAATTAATCTGATTCTTAAAGATATAGTAGAGTTTAAAAGAAGTTTAGATAATTCAAATTATAATATTTACAACCATCATTTTTTTGGAGGTGTTGGAACTAATGGTTCCGGAAAATATCAGGATGATCTTGTTAAACTTATTGAGCTCGTAAAAGAAATCACTGATCAGGGAATTCAGATAAAAAACCTTGACAACGGATTGATCGATTTTCCACATATCAGAGAAAATGGTGAAGAAGTATATCTGTGTTATTTTTATGGCGAGGACGGACTAAATTTTTGGCATTCTATAAAAGATGGATTCAGCGGCAGAAGAGATATAAACGAACTTTAAAAACATTTAACTTAATGAAAATTTTATAATCTATGGGAATTTTTAACAGTGTTTTAATTCCGGTCATTGAAACAATGCCGAAAAGTGTTGTGAAAATATTTGCAAATAAATATATAGCAGGTGATAATATTAATGATGCGGTAACTACCGTACAAGCTTTAAATAAAAAAGGACTGATGGCTACTGTAGATGTCCTTGGAGAATCTATCTCAGAAAAAAATGAAGCATTGATCTCAAAAGATGAAAACATTGAAGCGCTTGAAGCCATTAGTAAAAATGATCTGGATTGTAATCTTTCTATTAAGCTGACAATGCTTGGTCTTAATATAGATCAGGATTTTTGCATGAGTTTAGTTTCTGAAATTCTTGAAAAAGCAAAAAGTGTAAACAGATTTGTAAGAATAGATATGGAGGATTCTTCAGTTACTGAATCTACAATAAAGGTTTTTGAGAATTCGAGAAAAAAATATAATGATGTTGGAATTGTGATTCAGGCATATCTAAGGAGAAGTGAAAATGATGTGAAACGACTTTCAGAAATGGGTGCAAATTTCAGGATTTGCAAAGGAATTTATATCGAACCGGAAAAGATAGCGTTTAAAGATCCTGATGAGATAAGAAATAATTTTATGAAAATTCTGCGGATTGCGTTTGAAAATAAATCTTATTGCGGAATTGCAACTCATGATGAAATTTTGATCAAAGATTCTGTGAAGCTTGTAAAGGAATTACAACTAAGAAAAAATGAATATGAATTTCAGATGCTGCTCGGTGTCAGAGAAAGTATTAGAGAAGAAGCAGTTGCGAAAGGTCACAGAATGAGAATTTATGTTCCATTTGGAAAAAGATGGTATGAATATTCTATTAGAAGATTTAAAGAAAATCCGAACATAGCCGGGCAGGTTTTAAAAAGTATTTTTTCCGGTGGAAAATAGTTTTTTCAGAGAAAGGAAAATTTAATTACTAATTGGAATTTACTTCAAACCAGATCTTAGTGATCTCAGGGTAAATTTCAAACATCAGTTCTTTCATCGCTATTGCATATTCCCGAATTTCCCACTGTGCAGTTGCTTCATCTCTTAACTCTATAAAATTCATTATCGCCTGAAACGAAGCTGTCCAGTAAACTTCAGTATATTGATTAAGCGGAAGTATCATCCTCGCCTGTTCCTTTGCAACACCTGCTACAAGAAGTTTTTCATATGATCCTTTTATATATACCATCACCTCTTCAAAAATCTCCTTAGCATATTTCTGATCTTCGATACTTCCTTCTGATGCCTGTTTATTATCGTCTGACTGCCTTCTCCAGTTTGAAGGCGTATAGAAATCACAAACCGGTACATATCTGCCGCTGATCTCATTCCAAGCATGATCTTTTGCCGAAGAGCTTGAGGAAGTTTCAATACCGACAACATGTTTGTACCATTGCCTCATTACAAACTCAGGGGCTTTTACATGAAACTGAACCATTAAATGTCTGAACGGAGACCAGTGTTTATTCTTTGCCAGAAATTTGACTAGTTTTCTGTCATTATCATCAAATACTTCTTTTCTTTTTCCAAATGAAACTCTTGCGGAATTTACAACTGTAAGGTCTGAACCCAGCTTATCCAGTACTTCTATAAAACCTTTGTCTAATACTTCTTTTTTCAAATTTTTAGGAAATTAATTTTTTGAAAATAAATATAATGAATTTAAACGGGAGTTTGGATTTTAAAATATTTGAATATAATATGAAATATTTTTTTGTTGCAAATTTTATTTTCTTTCTGTCCTAAACGATTTCAAAATAATATCAGACTGTCCAAATATAAAATTAGTTAGTTTACCAATATTTCACAAAAGCGCAAAGAAAATAAATTTAATAGCTTTTTAAACTTCGAGTCTTAGAGTCTTCGAGGCAATTCGATAGATATCAGAGAACGTGGGAGTTTGGATATGAAAGGAAATTTTTTATTATTTATAAATTCTTTGTAATTTTATTTTGATTCTGTAATTAATAACTTGATGAAAATGAATCATACTGAAACAAAATTTTATATCGGAGCAGATTCCGGAGGCACAAAGTTTGAATTGTTAATAGTGAGTCTGTCCGGGAAAATCCTGAAAAGTTTCAGAACAAAAGGAATTCATTATTCAGTAGCCGGTCCCCAGAAATATTCTGAAAAAATAACTGAATACATACAAGCGGCTGTTTTTAAATCAGGACTTGAAATAGAAAACTGCATGGGCATCTGTATTGGATTGGCAGGGGCAAGGGAAGAATCAGACAGAACAAAATTGGCAAAATTGTTTAAACAAAAAACAAAAGTCAGGAAAATTATAATTAATTCTGATGCTATGACAGCACTGATAGGAGCTTTTGAAGGAAAAGAAGGAATTATTCTGATCAGCGGGACTGGATCGGTATTGTATGGCTATTATAAAAATAAAATAAAAAGAATTGGCGGATGGGGAAGGATAATTGGAGATGAAGGAAGTGGATACTGGATAGGTAAAAAAGCTTTAAATGTTGCTGCTAAAGAATTTGATAGAGTAAATGATATTAGTTTACAAAGTTCTTTATGCAAAAAATTATTTTCCGAATTTGGAATTGACAGATCGAATTTGAATGATATGATATTTAAAGAAAATTTTGATATTCAGAAAATTACACCGCATGTTCTGGATCTTGCCGGTAAGAAATCCAAAGTCTGTATTGAGATCATTGAAACTGCTGTAGAGGATTTGATATATCATATAAAAACTTATTTAGATTTTGTTAAGCCTGTACGTGTATTAAAAATTGCTTTAATAGGAAGTCTGATAGAAAATGAAAACATTCTTTCTGTAAAACTGAAAAAAGAAATTTTGAAACTTAAGAAAGTAAAGGCAGTTGAAAAAAAACATTCACCTGCATATGGAGCATATCTGCTGATCTCAGGCGGATCAAATTTATTAAAAAAAAATTAATTTGAAAAAAACAGATCTTATTCTGATATTAGATTTCGGATCACAGTACACTCAGCTTATCGCAAGGAGAACAAGGGAATTAAAAGTATATTCAGAGATTCACACTTATAAGTTAAATTTAAAAAAATTTTTAAAGGATAAAGAGAAAAATTATAATCTAAAAGGAGTTATTCTATCGGGAGGACCGGCAAGTGTTACTGGTAAAGACTCTCCAAAAATTCCAAAACCAGATCTGGATTATTTTATAAAAAAGAAAATACCTGTACTTGGCATTTGCTATGGAATGCAGCTTTTATGCAACATGTATAAAGGAAGTTTGCATGCATCACTTCAGAGAGAATACGGAAGTACCAAAATTTATATTTTCAAAGATTCGGAATTATTTAAAGGAATTACATCACAGATAAATGTCTGGATGAGTCATGGTGATTCTATAGACAAGATACCCGCTAAATTTATGCCTACTTCAAAAAGTATCAGCGGAGTAATCTGCAGTTTTGAAAATCCGAAGACTAAAATTTACGGATTGCAGTTTCACCCTGAAGTAAATCATACAGATTCTGGAAGGAACATTCTTCATAATTTTTTATTCGGTATCTGCGGTGTAAAAAATTTATTTGAGCCGGGTTCATTTATAGAAAATAAAATTGAAGAAATAAAGAAGACTTCAGGTAAAGATCATGTAATTTGCGCACTCAGTGGCGGAGTTGATTCATCAGTAGCAGCACTTTTAGTGAGTAAAGCGATTGGTGACAGACTAACCTGTATTCACATTGACAACGGTCTTATGAGGAAAAATGAAAGCAGAAAGGTCATAGAACTCTTTGAAAAACATTACAGACTTAATCTTATTTTTATAAATGCTTCTGAACTTTTTTTAAAAAGATTGAAAGGAATTTTCGATCCTGAAAAAAAACGGAAAATAATCGGCAGGACATTTATTGAAGTTTTTGAAAAGGAAGCAAAAAAAATCAAAGGAGTAAAATTTCTTGTTCAGGGTACTTTGTATCCCGATGTGATCGAATCAGTAACAACAAATGGTCCGTCATCAACAATTAAAACTCATCATAATGTAGGAGGACTTCCTGAGAAAATGAAATTAAAACTGATAGAACCATTCAGGGAATTATTCAAAGATGAAGTCAGAGAACTGGGGAAAGAACTTGGTATGATGGAAAATTTTATAAACAGGCATCCATTTCCCGGACCCGGACTTGCTATTCGAATTCTTAGTGATATTACAAAAGAGAAACTGAATATTTTAAAAGAAACAGATGATATTTATATGACTGAATTAAAAAAGTATGGATTATATAATATAATTTGGCAGGCGTTTACAGTTTTACTTCCTGTTCAGACAGTCGGCGTAATGGGCGATGAAAGAAGTTATGAAAATGTAATAGGTCTCAGAGCAGTAACTTCGACAGACGGGATGACAGCTGATTTTTTTGCGTTCGACAAAGAATTTTTATCACATATATCAAATAAAATTATAAATTCGGTAAAAGGTGTAAACAGGGTTGTCTATGACATCAGCTCTAAACCGCCTGCTACAATTGAATGGGAATAAAAAATTATGAATAAAAAAATATTAATTTTAATACTTCTGCTGATTTGCATTTATGGAAATGGATATACTCAGATTAAAATCGGAGTCGCTCTGCCGCTTATGAGCAGTTCAGAAAACAAAAATGATAAAAATCTCGGCTCGGAAATATTGCAGGGTATTAATGATGCAGTAAAAGAACACAATAAAAATTATCCGAATTATATAGTTGAAATAATTACTGAAGATACAAAAAGAGATCCTTCTGCTGCACTTGAGATCATAAATAAATTCGGAAGTAATAATAAAGTAATAGCTATATTTGGTCCGGTGTTCAGTTCGGAACTTTCACCGAATGCAGGTGCTGCTGCGTTTCATAAGATACCTGTAGTAACACCTACATCTACACAGAGTTTTCTTGCTGAAAAAAATGAGTTTCTGTTTCAGTTGAATCCGACTTACGATATCAGGGGAAGGACAATGGCTAAGTTTGCTTTCAATGAATTAAAGATGAACAACTTTGCTATATTTTCAGAAGATACATATGGTAAAAATTTCGCAGAGAGTTTTGAAAGTGAAGTCACATTGAACGGAGGCGAAGTCGGCATAAAAGTTTTTTACTCAAAGGATGATGATGATCTTACACAGGAGCTTGAAGAAATGGAGGATAAAATATTTTCAATGGATAAGTTCATAGATTTTGGTACCCTCAGCGCTGATCAGTTTGAAAAGATAAAAAATTCTGAAACTAAATTCTCATATCCGGATTCGTTAAAAGATGCAGGTCTTATAGTCAGCATTTACAAGCTTTACGGAAGAAATGCCATAAGAATTATTGACTCTTTAAAAATCAATAGTACAACTAATATTGACAGGAAAAGAACAGTATTGCCGGGTTTTGTAGAGGCAATTTATATTCCGATCTCAACTTATTTAGAGATTCCGAAAATGATATCGCAGTATTTTTCCGAGCATATAAATCTGCCGGTACTTGGTACCAGCGACTGGAATAATAAAGAAACACTTGAAGAAAATAAAATGTATATCAGGAACCTGTATATTGATTCAGATTTTAATCTGAGTGAAGATGCAGATATTCCCGGAGGATTATCTGAAAGTGGTGTAAAGAATTATTATTTTGGATATGACGGAATGAAACTTTTACTTGATAAAATTGCTGAAGGTAACAATAACAGAAATTCACTTAATGAAGCTTTACAAAACACAGAAAATTATAAGACGACACATAATACAATTACATTAAAAGACAGAACAAATCACAGTCTTATGATAATGAGATTCAGACAGGGTGAGCTGATGAAGGTTGGGGATTTTACTTATTAAAGAGGTTTATCATTAGTTTTGATTTTCTATTGTAATTTGGTTATTTTATTCTCAATTATTATTTCGAATAATTAAAAATAATTATATTAAAAGTTTTACAATCGCATAATTTTAATTAATTATAGATAGTTGAACTCTTATGATTTTTTAGATTAACTCATCGATCGATTGATTGTAATTATATATAAACTTAGTTTAAGTGATTAATTAAAAATTTAACAAATAAAAATTTTATGCCAGGTCCGGAAGACAACAAAAAAGTAGTTATGAATTTTAGCAGGAAAAATATTCTCTGGTCATTAATACTACCTTTGGCAGTATTGATAGTCTCAATTTTTTTCGGAAATATTTTCGGATATTTTACCAACGCTATTGCTGATGAAAATTTTAAAAAAGTAATGGAAAATCCATTTACTCTATGGTTTTATCCGGTAATTATTTATATGCTTTTTTTATTTTTTGCTTTTTGGGTTAAAAGAAATTTGGATAATAAGTTTACTGAAGGCAAATTAACAAGAACAGAAATAACAAAAACTATCGATAAGTGGAGTGGGATTGTAGATGGGATCGGAACTGCACTTCCTTTAGTTGGTGCAGCCGTTATTTTATTTACAGTAGGTCTTGGGCAGAAATCTCAATCCCTTTTTCTGGAATTTGCTATACCTTTTGAAATCAAATCACTGTTTATACTTGCCATTGCAAAATTATTTGAATCTACATTTGATGATCTTGAAATTCAGTATTTAAATAATATTGATGCAGAAGCAGAAACAAACAGTAATCTTACGATTGAAATTATAAATCTTCCAGATTTAAGGACACTCGAAGAAATAAATAAAGTATTTGATAACTGGAATAACACGATGGATAAAATGCATGATTCTGAATTTAATAGTATTCTAAAGAATGTTGTAAAAATAATCGGAAGAGATAAGTGATTTTTTTAAAAAATAAATTATTTTAACATGGAAAGAAGAAATAAAAGAGATGCTAAATTTCTAATATTCCAGTCTTTATATATAATTGCTATATCTATATTATTTTATAAAGGTACTGATTTGTCTTTGAATAAGGTGACAGAAATAAATGATAGTCTGATAGTAGTTAGTAAGGACAGGGTGTTGGAAAATGGGATGATATCGGTTGATACTACAAAGCAGGCATTGAAACCAAAATTACCTGAAGGAGAAAAATATATTGCAATAACAGATGAAGATAAAGTAATTTCAAAAACTGATTATGATGAACTGAAAAATGAAGCAGCTAAAAGCAAAAAAACGGTGATCATAGATAGAACTAAAAAAGAAGACCGATCAAATAAAAAAACTACTAGTACAACTACTATAGAAGGAGAAACTCCTAAATAAATTGAAGCTATTAAATTATAAATTTACTTTGAATATTCTGTTTAACAATAAATATATTTTACTGTTTAAAATATTTCCACTTATCTTTATTATGTTTTTAACAACAGATACTTCGGTTTATTCACAATCAGATACAACTACAACTGCAAAAACAAAACCTGTTACACCTTTAAAAGATTTAATTCAGTTTTCAACAGCTGAAGTAAGAAGTAACTTGAATTTTACAGGTAAAATTAACGGGTATTTTAATGGCAGCAGCACTTACATAAAAGATATTGGACCACTGGAAATAGCATCTTTTGAGACCGGAAATTATGATAGTATACAATTTTATTTTGATCTGCCATATTCTTATGTAGATAAATTTTTTATACAGGTAAAAAAAAACGAGCCCTTTACTTTTCAGACTATCCCAGTACAAGATCTGATTGGTCTTGAAATGATAATCAAAAATGTAAAAAAATACAAAGGTGAAAAGTTATATGAACTGGAGATCTTTGATGACGCTGATACCCGCCAGATTGAAGTATCTGCTTCACTGGAATCTGCTCCTTATATCAAAGTAGTTAAAATTGGTGATACATCAGCTTTGTATCAGATAAAACTTAAGGACTCATACGAATTCAGTAAAGAAGTAGGTCAGGAAATACAGGATAATATAAAAAAAGGAAAAGAAGTTATAATCCCTGTAGGAGTAATTATGAGAGATGCTGCTGTGAAAGATGATGTTCAGGAATATAAGATCTATTTGAAAAAGAATAAAAAACAAATTAAGAAAAATTAGCAGTGAGAATTTTTGGTATTATAATATTTTTGATAATGATGTTTCCCGGATTCAATATTTCACAGGATTTACCAGGTGAAATTGTTTCTGAACAAGTTACAGACTCATTGCTGCCTGAATATACAGTGGACACTGTAAAATTCTATTTGTTTGAAGATCTTTCAAAACTGGAAAGCATTGTCAGGGATACTGCAATTATTAAAATTGGTGACAAATTTTACAGATTACCTTTGAAAATAAATGCTCAAACAATTGTGGATTATCGGAAACAGTATCTATTTTATAAACTTACAGGAATTTCACTTTACGAAAATCCTGAACTTGAATCATATGTTAAAGAACTTTTCAGACAGCCGAGAACAAAATTAGTTGAAAAGATAAGTGCTAAAGACTGGCCAAACAGTGAAATCTATTTAAGATATTTCGAACAATATGATCAGAATTCTCAATTTTTAGCAGGAAATCAGAGTTTAACAGGATATGATAAAGAAGAGCTGGAAGATGAAGACATGGCTCAGGAAAATTATGAAAACTTTCCATTACCGGAAACTATTGACCTCGTTGTGGATCTGAGAGCTAATCCAAAGATTGTCAATATCCTGGGGATTGATTTTAATTTTGACAAACTCGATGTAAACTTTCAAAAGTTACTGATGGGATACGGTGGCGTAATAAATGATAAAAACAGAAAAAGTAATTTAAGATAAATTTTTTCAGAAGTTTAATGAAGATATTCTATTATAATTTTTCACTACAATTTCGCAGACAAATTAATTTAGAAATTAAAAGTCTATTAATATATTAACTTTACGTATATGAAACTATTCGGATATATTATTTTTATATCTTTGGCTTTAATATTAAATATTGGGATCGGTTATGCTCAAAAGGATTTTATCATTCCATCAGGATGTAGACTTTGCGATTCAGAAACCGGAAAGCAATTGCGCGATTATATAATTGAAAATGATCTTCAGATTCTTAAAGATAATTGTGAAACAACAGATGATATAACGGTAAGTTTTAAATACAGCACTGTAGATTTTAAAAGAGGAAAGCAAAGTCAGATTGAACCTTTGTATAGTTTGTTATCTAATTGGACTTCAACATCAACTTCATGCAGAAAAGAAATTTCGGAAACTTCTGATGATATTCAAAGACCAAAAGAAACAAAAATCTGGGCGCCATTTACTTATATCCCTGAAAGAATTGCAGCAAACTGGAATATCAGAACTACCTTTGATAATCAGTATAGAAATTTAAGTTCGATGGATTATTATGTAAATCCTTATATTCAGGCATTTGGTGGTGATCCGCTTGGGATTCCGATAGCTTATGGATCAGGTGTAGGACTGACTATTGGAATGGGAACTCCTTATTCCGGTCCAATGGAAACTGATTATATTAAAGGCGGACTTCATTTTACAATGCTTGAAGTGTCAGTTACATCCAGGGTAAAAGAATTTGTTTTAAAGTATGCTTCAAATTCAAACGACACTGTAGAAACACCAAACACATGGCTTGGCAACTGGAACAATATTTTCACACCTCATTTAGGAATTGAATTTGCTTTTGACATTCCATTATTAAGAATTTCTTATTTTTCTACAATTGATACTCTACAGGATATTACAGATAATCCCATCATTGTGTATAATGAAGTGACCGGTGAACCAATGAAAAATAATGTAGTCAGAGGTGAACATTTCGGGTTTGAAATCAGAACTCCGAATTTAATATTTTATAATTCTACAAGAGCAAAATTTTATTTTGCAAAGCAATTTGGTGAATATCATTTAGGATATACCGGCAGAGAGATGAAAATTGATGATTTTATTTTTGATTTTAGAATGGATGCGACATTCCCTGGCAAAAGGGATTTTCAACTGCTTACAGAACTGTATCTTGACAGCCCATGGAAAGGATTTGCCAATAAAGCTTTTGGTTTCGGTCCTTCTATAAGGCTGGGAAATACACCTTCAAATAGTTTTGGTGTAATCAGTGCTTTTATCAATTTCAGATTTAAGGTTGGTGATTTCTTTGATAAAAATATTTATTAATAATCAGATATATAAATTGTTTAAAAAATTAATAACGATAGATCCATTTCGAAATTAACTGTACTATTTTTTAGACAAAGTTTAAAAAGCTTAATTTAGACACTAAATAATTGATTTTAGTGTCTATTTTTTTAGAATAATTTTTAAATTAGACTTGACAATTAAAATTAATACCCATATTTTTGTTCGTATTCAATTAACCCTATTTATAAAAGCCAAATAAAATCAGGAGGTTTTAAAAATGGCAAAAATGAGAAACTTGTTTTTCGTTTTACTTACATTCTCCATGCTTGCAGGATCAACATTCCTAGTAGGTTGTGGTGGTGGAATTAGCGAGGAACAAATCCAACAGTTGAACGACCTGAAAGCAGAAGTGGATGCACTTCAGTCACAGGTTAACGCAAAGCTTGATGAAAAATCAGACTTGCAGAAACAAATTGCTGATACAGAGGCAAAAGCAAAAGAGTGGCTAGGAATTTCGGAAGCAGTTAAAAGAAACTGTCCTTAAGACCTGAAAAAAACTTTAAAAAACAATTTTAATTAAACAATTTTAAACAAAAGGAGATCTTTAAAATGAAATTTCATAAATTATTAGTATTTATGATGGTTTTCTCCTTGGCAGTACTTGCTAATTCAGCTTTTGCTCAGGATGATGATGATGATGATGACGGTTCAATGACCGAAGAAGAAATGGATGAAGATACATGGCAAGCACAAATGGATGAGTACACCGCCAGGAAAACAGATTTAACCAGTCAGTTAGACGCTTTAAACACAGACATCGATGGTCTTAAAAAGAGATTAGGTGATGTTAAATTCGCTGAAGAAAATGCAGTAAATATTCTTTGGGCATTAGTCGGTTCAAAAACCGGTTATGATGAATACAAAGGTAAATTTGCAGATGCAGAAAAAAGAGTCAATGCATGCAAAGGACCAGATGATGCAGCGGATATTGAGGCTAATTTATGGCCTTACTTAACAGATGCAGGTGTAGCCGGTAGATATAAGTGCTTACCTGAATTCTGGGACAGATACAATGCAATGAAAAAGAAAATCACAGACTGCAAAGGTAAAGTTGAAACAGGAACTTACACAGTTGTAAAAGGTGACTGTTTATTTAAGATTGCCGGAATGAAAAACGTTTATGGCAATTCAAGACTATGGCCTGCAATCTGGGATGCAAACAAGAGTGGTGTTGTAAGTGCTCCACCAAAAGTTGCAAAAACAATTCCTAATCCGAACCTAATTTATCCGGGTCAGGTTTTGAAAATTCCAGCTCTTACAGAAGCTCAGAAAACCGATGCTCTGAAAAATACAAATTCATATAAATCCAAGAGAAAAATGAAAAAGAATGTTGACTCTGGTGATATGAAGAAAGAAGACGAAAAGAAGTAATTTCATGTAATTCATATTATATGAACTTATACATTTTTTAATACGAAACCCTTATACTTGAAAAAGTATAAGGGTTTTTTTATTTTCAAAAATTGAATATTACAGAAAAAAAATTATCACTAACCGGAATTGACCTTCTTAACTTTACAGGAGTTAATGAAGAGAATATCAGCAATATAAAAGAAAGGTTCGATTCAACAATAGTAGTCAGAGGTGATTCCCTTTTTTTAAAGGGAGAAGAGTCTGAAATAAAACTTATCGAAAAAATATTTAATGAATTAATCTTTCTTCAAAAAAGACAAGGTAAAATATCTCTTCAGGATGTTAATCTTGTACTGGATCTGATCAATTCAAATGATTTCAGATCAGATAAAGTAAAAGAAAAATTAGGATTTTCCCCCAATGAATTAAACAATGTAATTCTTTCAAGGAAAAATGATTTCATAAAGCCAAGATCTTCCAATCAGCTTGAATATTTTAATAAAGTAAAAGAAAATGATATTGTATTTGCAATTGGACCTGCAGGTACCGGAAAAACTTATCTGGCTGTTGCTTTTGCTGTATCAGCACTAAAAAATAAAGAGATCAATAAAATTGTACTCGCCAGACCGGCTGTCGAAGCAGGTGAAAGTCTTGGGTTTTTACCGGGTGATCTGTCAGAGAAAGTCGATCCTTATCTAAGACCTCTTTATGATGCTCTTGAAGATATGCTTCCTTTTGAGAAACTTGAAAACTATATTGAAAAAAATATCATTGAAGTAATTCCACTGGCTTTTATGAGAGGAAGGACTCTAAGTAATTCATTTGTGATTCTTGATGAAGCACAGAATTCGACTACAATGCAGATGAAAATGTTTCTTACAAGGTTGGGACCCAATTCTAAAACAATTATAACTGGAGATGTAACTCAGATAGACCTGCCCAGGAAAGATCAGTCGGGGTTAATTCAGGTAGAAGAAATTTTAAAAAACATCGATGATATTTCTTTTGTTTATTTTGAAAAGTCAGATGTGGTAAGACATAAACTCGTGAAGGATATAATTAACGCTTATGAAAAGCTTGAGTAACTTAGTTCTTTTTTAATCTTACAGAAAACGCTCCGTCAGTTTTATTTATATGAGGAAACAATTCCACGCAGCCATCATTATTAACAATTGATTTATCAACAAAGGATGATGCATTTTCGATTTTGAATTCAGGATTATTCTTGAGAAATAAATTAACAACATCAATATTTTCCTCAGTCTCTGTAGTACAAGTGCTGTATAATATTACTCCACCGTCTTTAAGATATTTAACAGAGTTTTCAAGAATTTCAAGCTGAATTTTTTGCAGATTAGTTATGTCTTCAGGTTCGCGTTTCCATTTTATATCGGGCTTTTTGGATAGCACACCTAACCCTGAACAAGGAGCATCTACAAGTATCTTATCAGCTTTTCCAATAAGATATTCTTTCAATACAGTAGTTTCAGGCTCACAAACATTATCATGAAATGTCTCTACATTTTTTACACCAAGTCTGTTAAGGTTGGATTTCATTATTTCCAGCCTTGATAAATATTTTTCCACTGCAATGATCTTGCCTTCATTTCCCATTAGTTCGGATATGTGGGAAGTCTTTCCGCCGGGAGCTGAGCAAAGGTCAAGAATTAACTCATCTTTTTTTGGATCTAACAATTTTGAAACCAATCCCGCACTTTCATCCTGAATTGAAAAATATCCCTGTTTGAAATATTCATCCGTAAAAAGTTTTGACATTGTCTTGGTAGAAAAAAAGTTATCAAGATAATTACCTTTTTTATAAAACAGGTTTTTTTCCTGTAAATAATTTTCGAAATCAGATACTGATATTTTTAATGTATTTACTCTCAGAGCCATAACAGGTCTTCTGTTGTTTTCTTCGCATAATTTTACCGCATCATCAAATCCAAAACGGTTTATCCACCTTCTCACCATCCAGTTTGGATGAGACTGAATTATTCCAAGATAGTTCACTTCATCAATTTCTCTCGTAGGCCATATAAGATTTTCCAGAGTTCTAATAATTGTTCTCAATAATCCATTTACAACTCCTGCATGCTTATCACCGTGAATTCTTTTTACAAACTCCACAGCTTCATTTACTGCTGCAGAATATGGAATTTTATTCAGGAATAATATCTGATATAGCGCTACTCTGAGTGCGTTCCGGACTTCAGGAAGACATTTTTCATAATTACCTCTGTAGAAACCATTTAAAAACCAGTCAAGCCGCCTCATCCATCTTATAACTCCATGTGAAATTTCATTAAGCAGAGCTTTGTCAAAATCATTAAGAGTCTCATTTCTTAATTCTGCATCTATTAGCTTTTCAAGATATGAATCAGTTCTTTCGCATCTGCAAAGTATTTTTACAGAGCAGGAGCGTGCATCTTCAAATAGATTCTTATTGTAAATTTTTTCAAGAGATGATGAACCGTTTTGCTGGTCCTTTGGAGTCAGAGATTTTAGTTTTTGGTTTTCCATTTGTTAAATCTTATTATTTCCGAGGTGCTTTGGTTTCTAAAGGTAATAAAATAAATATTAGAATAGATATTTGAAATGTATTAATAAATTTAACTCTTGGAAATATTTGATCTGTAATACAAAGTTTAATATTTAAAAATCGTTCTTATTTATTCAATGATCTCAATTTCACATTCATCAAGTGAATTGATAAAATATTTGCCATAAGATTTTGTTAAAATTCTGCTGTCTAAAATGACTATAATACCTTTATCACTTCTGTGTCTTATAAGTCTTCCTACCCCCTGTCGAAACTTCAAAATAGCTTCAGGAAGTGAATATTCAAAGAAGCTGTTACCTCCATGTTTCTCAATGAATTCCATTTTTGCCTGTACAACGGGATGATCTGGCACCTGGAAAGGCAGCCGTGTTATGATCAGATTACTTAAAGCTTCGCCCGGAACATCCACTCCCATCCAGAAGCTGTCCAAACCAAACAACACAGAATTAATATCAGATTTAAATTTACTTAATAATGAATTTCTTGAAACTCCGGGAACCTGCATTAGAAGTGTAATATCATGTGATTTTAGCTCATCTGAAATTTCACTTCCGATCTTTCTTAATAATGTACTGTTCGTAAAAAGTACAAGTGCTTTTCCTTTCGACATTAAAGTAAAGTGACTTATCCAGTTCTTTAAAAGTTCTGCATAAACCTCACTGCTGTTTTTCCCGGGTTCAGGAATTTCTTTCGGGATCAGAATTTTAACCTGTTTATAAAAATCAAATGGTGAATTGAGTTTTACTTCATTCAGATTATCCGCACCTAAGCGCTTTCTGAAATATTCAAAATTACTGTTTATTGTTAAAGTAGCACTGGTAAGAATTGTAGAATTATTTTCCCGAAAAATATTATTTCTGAAATATTCTGATACGTCAACAGGAGAAGAGCAGATCGATACATTGGAATCAGGTTTCATGGAAGATAATTCAACCCAGTATACAAAGTCATTTTCCTTTTCATTCTTTTTCTGTCCGATAAAATCTTCTAATACATAACTAAACTCTGATAATCTAATAATAAATTCATTCAGTTCATTCTCCTGTGAATCATCTTTACAGGCAGGTCTGAGAGCTCGCAGATCATTAAGTAAATTATCAAGTTCAGGTTTTAAAATATTTTCAGCAACATTTTTTTCATATATCCTGGAAGTAAGTTTTTTATATTCTTTTTCGTCGTTGTCGAATAATTTTTTTCTTAATAAATAAAAAAACTGCTGATTCAGATCAAGAAGATTCTGAATTTTCATTTGAATATGCAAAGAGGGTAATGTCAGCAGGAATCCCTTTTTTTTATTCTGATTATATAATCTGAGAAGATGGTATTTCATTTGTTCCCTGGAAAGGGATGGAGAGATATGATCTGTTGCAACCTGCTCGACAGTATGAGCTTCATCAAAGATCACAAAATCATTATTGTAAAGATAACCTTCACGCTCTTCCGAAACGCCGTCAAAAAGTGTAAAGAATAAATGATGATTGACGATTATCACATCCGAGTCTGCAAGTTCCTTTTTAGCACGCTGATAAAAGCATTTTGTATTTTCACTGCCACAAGTTTTAATTGTACAAATCCCTCTCTCGGAGCAAACTGAACTCCAAACATTATCATTTACAGGGAAACTAATATCAGAGCGGGTACCGTCTTTGGTTTCTTTTGACCATCGGTAAAGACTTTCAAGATTTAGCTGCTCTTCTGTTTCAAACAAAGTATTTGAAGTTTCCATAGCTTTGGCAAGTCTTCTCGGGCAAAGATAATTATTTCTTCCTTTTAGAATACCTGCTTTAAACTCAAGCGGTAAAACTTTCTGAAGAAAAGGAATGTCTTTGTGAAGCAGTTGTTCCTGAAGATTAATTGTATAAGTAGATACAATTACTTTCTTTTCATTTTTCTTTGCATAATAAATTGCAGGTACAAGATACGCAAAACTTTTCCCAACTCCGGTAGGAGCTTCTATAAAAAGATGTCTTTTCTCATTAAGTGTTTTAAGAATTTCATCAGCCATAGTCTCCTGAGAATCTCTGTATTCGTAATTCTCAAAATGCTTTGAGAGAATTCCTGTTTCAGAGAAAAAATCATTTATGCCTTTTAATAAGTCTTTGGTTTCCGTCAATTATATTGAATTGTTTATTAAACAAAACTTTAAAATCTTTACAAGTTATTTATTGAATTACTAATATAAAATGCGAAAACTTACTCATTCCGAAATTGAGAAATCCAGAAAAAATCCAGAAGAAATTATAAATTACAAAAGGAATCCAATATATGTACTTTGCGATAATATCAGAAGTATATTTAATGTGGGGGCTATTTTCAGAACTTCAGATGCTGCATTTATTGAAAAAATTTATCTAACCGGATATACTCCTTATCCTCCCAGAAAGGAAATAGAAAAAGTTGCTTTAGGTGCTACAGAAACTGTTCCTTGGGAATACTATCAAGATCCAATGGAAATTGTACTAAAATTAAAAAAGGAAAATATCAAAATTGCAGTATTAGAAATAACAGATGAACAAAACCTTATTTGGAATGCCAGACTCACGGATTTCCCTTTATGTTTAGTCCTTGGTAATGAGATCACTGGAGTTTCAAAAGAAATCATTGATCTTGCTGATATGTCATTTGAGATTCCTATGCTTGGTATGAAACAATCTTTGAATGTGTCAGTTGCATATGGAGTTGCAGTTTTTGAAATGGTCAGGAAAATTCAATTCATCAAAGAATAATTTATTTATCCTGAAAATATTCACATATATTGCATTTTAAATGTCATTGACATTTTTATCTATAAATAGGAATTTTAAAAAAAAATATTATGAATAAAATCATAGCTGTAC
>JBATSB010000026.1:0-1700 GCA_049293015.1 Ignavibacteria bacterium | reverse complement strand
CACAATGCGCTATCTGGCATTTTTCTGACGGAGTGGATGCAAATACAATTACAGATAATACAATAAAAGTCAGAACTCTTGAAATAATTGCAGATGCAGATGCAAATGGGGTGATAACAAATATTGTTACTACATTTTCTATTGAACCGGGTATTGGTATTGATGAGGTTTTTATCAAAACCCTTGATCAGAATGGTGACCCTATTGCAATTAGCAATATTCAGCTTGCAATTTCCGAAGGTTCGTTAAGCACATACACTGTAAATACAACTTTACCAAGTGGTGAATCTCCTGAGGTAACTGTGATAGGTACAGGAACTGGTATTATCACTGCAACCGCGATGTGCATGATCCCGCAGGGAGTTACTTATGCATGTCCAAACAAGCAGAGACTTGTAATTGCTGCGCCGACTATCGGAGAAAAAGAGACAACTTTTGATTGGGGTGCATTACCGGTTGAGTTATCTTCATTTACTTCTGTAATTAATTCAAGAGATGTAACTATTAACTGGTCTACTTCATCTGAAATAAATAATTCAGGTTTTGATATTGAAAGAAAAGTATCGACAAATGAGACATGGTCTAAAGTTGGAAATGTCTTAGGAAACGGTAATACTAATGAAACCCGGAATTATTCCTACACAGATAAAAATCTTTCTGCAGGACAGTACAATTACAGATTAAAGCAGGTTGACTTCAATGGTAATTTTGAATATTTCAATCTAAGCAATGAAGTTGTAATCGCTGCACCAAATGAATACAGCCTGAATCAGAACTATCCTAATCCTTTCAATCCATCTACAAAGATCAGTTTCCAGATCCCTGTGGACGGAGCTGTATCTTTGAAAATATTTGATATCAGCGGTAAGGAAGTTGTTGAATTAGTTAACGGAAATCTGAATGCAGGATTCCATACAATTAATTTTAATGCTAATGGATTAACAAGTGGTGTTTATTTCTACAAACTCACTTCAGGAAACTTTACTAAAGTCATGAAAATGTCTTTAATAAAATAATTTCAATCTAGATATAAAAAAGGCGGCTAAATGTCGCCTTTTTATTTTCTAAAGATGCTTAACTTCACAAAAAGTAATTAAATTTCTTAAATATATTACGAACTACGCTCAAAAACAAACTTTTCATATAATTAAATTGCAATATAATTTAAATCAACTTCACAATTCGATATAAATTTATTTGATTAACAAATTAAGATACTATATTTTTGATCTTAATTTTTAATAAATATTTAATAAAGGGAAATTAGTTCTATTTTATCAGACATCCCCAAATGTTTGATAAAAATAGCCACCCCAAATGGCGAAAATTAGAATTGATTTTTCTTCTTTCTTGAAAGGAGAGATTTTGAAAAAGCTAATACTTTTAGTTTTTGTAATTGCTATTTCTGCATTCACATCTGTTTGTTATTCACAATATGGATTAAGTGATGCAATTATTACAGGTACAAGTAATGGAACCAGCGTAACATTTATAGACCCACATACTAACAATACCAGAACAGTATCTGCCGTTCAAATGAATGGTACTATCGATGGAAGCATAACAAAATTTTACTGCATTGATATTCAAAGGACATTAAGTTTTCCTGATGAATGTCACAAAGATTCTGCAGTTTCGAACTCAAAGATTGTTTATATCTTAAACAATTACAATCCTTACAATCCTAATCCAGTCGGAGC
>JBATSB010000025.1:0-97190 GCA_049293015.1 Ignavibacteria bacterium | reverse complement strand
TGTAATGCTTCAACTGGAAAAGGAATTTCAAAATATTTATTTTAGTAAACTTAAAATAATAGGAGATTCCGAAAATGTCAAAAAGAAAACATCTATCAGCAGAGCAAAAAGTTATAATTCTCAGAGAACATCTTGACAATAATGTGTCAGTAAGTGTGCTTTCAGAGAAGTACAATATTCATCCTAATGATATTTATAACTGGAAGAAAAAACTGTTTGAATCTGCAACAGACATATTTACAACTAAATCTTCAGCTCAAACATCTGCTGCTGAAAAGAAAATTGAAAAACTTGAAGAAAAGCTCAAAGATCGTCAGGAAGCAATAACATATCTTGTTACAGAAAACATTGAGTTAAAAAAAAATTTAGATGGGGAAAATTAAATGATGCCTGGGTTGAAGTCGATATCCGTGATGACGTAATAAACTTTATTACCCTAATTACCCTAAAAACTGATTTAACAAAAAAAACTTTATTGAAACTGATAGACATACATAACAGCAAGTATTACACCTGGAAAGGCAGAGAGGGAATACCAAATAATCATAATGGTAAGATCCCGAAAACGAACTGGCTTTTGGAATGGGAAAGAAATGCTATAATAAATTATGCACAAGATCATAGAGCTGAAGGTTATAGAAGGCTGACATATATGATGCTTGATGAGAATGTAGTCGCAGTAAGTCCTTCTTCTACATACAGAGTTCTAAAAAATGCAGGACTTCTCAACAAGTGGAATGAGATCGGAACAAGTACTAAAGGAACTGGCTTTATACAGCCGCTTAAAGCTCATGACCATTGGCATGTAGATATAAAGTATGTAAATTTCAAAGGGACATTCCTTTTTCTAATCTCTGTGATTGATGGTTACAGCAGATTTATTGTTCATCATGAACTTAGAATGAACATGCAGGAATATGATGTACAACTGACGATCCAGAAGGCAATAGAAAAATATCCCGGATATAGTCCCAGAATTATTTCTGATAACGGATCACAATTTATAAGTAAAGACTTTGCTCAGTATCTGAAGTTCACAGGATTACAGCATGTAAGAACTTCAATAGCTTATCCTCAGGCAAATGGAAAGATTGAACGATATCATAGAACAGCAAATGAAGAGTGTTTATCTAAAGCTTCATTCATTAATCTTGAAGATGCAAGAAAACAGATCAGTGAGTTTGTAGATTTTTATAATACTAAAAGATTACACAGTTCATTATATTATTTAACTCCGGAAGATTTTCTGATGGAAAGAGTAATAGATAAAATAGAAGTAAGAGAAAGTAAATTAACAATAGCAAGAAATAACAGAATTGAAATCAGAAATGCAGTCTAAATTACACCATAAAAATATTTGCAAAAATCCTGTTTCCGGTGAACCAATACAAATGTATTATGTAATCGGAGGCACTCATGACAAAAGATATTTAGCAAGATCAACTGACTATGGTATAACATGGACTGATACTCAAAGAGTTTTTACTGATTCAACATATGAATCAATTATTATGAATCCTGATTCAACAAGAAAATATATGGCATATAATGGATGGAGAGGTCCAGCACCTAAAAAATCTTATATGTTTACACATTATTCTGATGATGGAGGATTCAATTTTTTTAATAAAACACAATTAATGGAGCTTGGAGAAGATAAATCTTTTATCTGGAATGAAGAAGAAAATGAATACTGGGGCTATGTAAGACCATATAATATAGAACCTTCTTGCTGTTTTACAACGGGGTGCGTTTCATTTGGTGATGGTGTTAGGAAAATTGCTTTAATGAAAAACAGTCAGTATTTTGCCAGTTCAGGAAATTGGAGTGCACGAAATATTATTTTAGAAGTAGATACTAATGATTACATAAATGAAAATTCACCTGACTACAGAACTCAAATGTATTATATGCAAGTATTCAGAAGTGGTGATGATTGGTGGGGACTTGTTGGAATGTACAGAGTTGGTAATAATGGAGGTGAGAATAATAACTGGCCTTTTACTCATCCTGAATACACATCTAACGTAGAATTAGTATGGTCAGATGACGGTGAAAATTGGTGCAGAACAAACAACAAACAACCTTTTATCGCATTACATGATTCTATTAACACAATATATACTTTAGGTACTTTAGTTGGAGATTCTGTTTATTTTTATTCATCTGAAAGCACTATTTTACATTCATTATATTTTACTCAGAATTGTAATTATACAACTAGAAAGCAATCAGAATATTTTGGGAAATATTATAGTATTTATTTGTATAAAATAGGAATTGATAAACTTAATGATTGGAGACCTTCATCAACTTTCAAGATCAATTGTGCAGTGGAAGGTTTTCTAAATACCGGATCTGGAAAACTTAATTTAAGAGATACATTAACTGCTGAATTACGAAATTCTTCTTCACCTTATGGAATAGCCGCCACAGCAAAGTCAGTTATAGATTCCGTTACCTTTTTGGGAAATTTCAATTTTCCACATGTAGATCCAGGTAATTACTATATTGCAATATATGGAAGAAATTCACTTGAGACGTGGAGTGATAGTGCTAAATCGGTTTGTAATGGTGTTGACGCTATTTCCGATTTTACGACAGGATATAATAAAGCATTTGGAGGAAATTTAGTTCTCAAAGGAGGTAAATATTGTATTTTCTCAGGAGATCTTAATAATGATGATATTATTGATAATGATGATCAGAGTACAGTTGATAATGATATTTTAAATTTTGTAGCTGGATATGTTAATTCTGATGTAAATGGAGATTTAGTTGTAGACATAGCTGATGGTGGTATTGTAGGTAATAATGTTGCAAATTTTGTTTCTACGATTCATCCTTGAAAACATAAAAATTTAATATTTTATAAATTATTAATTTAAAAAATTATGAAAAACTCAAAAAAAATAATTTTAGTTTTATTTTTTAACTTATTCACTTCTTTACACTTATTCTCAACACCAATCAACCAGTTCATAAACTCAGTCTCCCCTCCCATGAATGCCAACAGCGTTGTCAAATCATCCGACATTGTTATTTCATTCGAACAGATCCTGAACGGCTCGACTATGACTTCTGCGAATGTAAAAGTCTTTGGATATGAGACGGGACTTATGGCAGTGTCATTGGATTATAATTCAGTTGCAAATACGCTGACTATAAATCCGGTAAATAATTTTAAGAATGGTGAGAAGATCAGTATAACTTTGACTTCGGGGATAAAGACAATTACGAATCTAAGTATTAGTCCCTTTGTATTCTCATTTATTGTTAAGACTCTTGGAGGAACAGGATTGTTTACAAATACATCTGAAATAATCTCTGAAGGAAAATACATAAGATCCGGGGATATTGATTTGGATGGTGATATTGATTTAGTAATTCAAAATAAAATTTTTAAAAATGATGGATTAGCAAACTTTACTTATTATTCTTTAATACCCATAATTGGATTCACTTTATTGGCAGACTTTGATAATGATAATGACTTAGACATTTTGGTTTCCAATAGTAATGTAAATTATCTTTTTAGTAATAATGGCTTAGGTAATTTTCAACAGGTTTCTTCTTTTAGTGGTTCTTTACAAAATTATGGTGATTTGGATGGAAATGGATATTTAGATTTAGTTTACTTTTCACCATTAAGTGCAAAAGATATTAATATATCAAAAAATTATTTAGGGGATTTTTCTTTTGATACTACTTACAATGTTGATTTTAATCTCACATGTGGACCACACCCGGATTTTGATAAAAGAATATTGATTGATGATATGACTAATAATGGAATTCTGGATTTAATTTTAACAAACGGAAATGCTGGTGGAGGGATATTATTAGGTTATGATTTTTGTCAAATTTATTCTCTGCTTAAAAATAATGGAGCAGGAATATATATTCCTGAATTACTATTTACACATAGTGAAAATGGTTTACCATATTGGGGTGTAGATATAGGTGATCCTCATTTGTTTGATAAAAATAATGACGGACTAATCGATATTGTTTCACCAGGCTTGATAATACAGAATAATGGTAATGGATTATTCTCTATGTCAGGAAAACTTAATGCATTTAGTATTACAATAAACGGAGATTTTAATGGTGATTCTAATATAGATATTTTAGCAATGATTGGTGGAGTTTCACCACTTCTTACACATTTAAATGATGGAACAGGTAATTTCCAACAATATTTTATAGGCAGTAATTCTTTTTATAGTGAAGGATACACAACTTCAGATTTTGATAATGACGGAGATTTAGATGTTGCAATAGAATTAAATTCAACAAAAGTCGCCATCCTCCTTAACGGCGACTCACCTTTACCGGTCGAACTTTCATCTTTCACTTCAAGCATAAATTTAAATTCCGTAAAACTAAACTGGAGTACTTCCTCCGAACAGAATAACTCAGGCTTTGAAATTCAGAGAGCTGATAAAATTACTGAAGGTCAGGAAGGCTGGAAGAAGATTGATTTCATAAACGGCGCAGGTAATTCCAATACTGAAAAAATTTACTCATATGAAGACAAAAATCTCGCTTCAGGAAAATATAAATACAGACTTAAGCAGATCGCCTTCAATGGTAATTTAGAATATCATGAACTTTCAAATGAAGTAGTCATTGGAATTCCTTCTTCAACAGAGCTTATGCAAAATTATCCTAATCCTTTCAATCCTGTTACAAATATTTCATACAGACTTTCTGAAAATGGTTTTGTAAGTTTGAGAGTGTTTGACAATTCAGGCAGAGAAGTAAAGACTCTTGTAAATGAATTTAAAGAAGCGGGATATTATACAAATGTATTCAACGGCAGTGATCTTGCAAGCGGGGTTTATTTTTATAAGTTAAGTTTTGGGGATTTTGTACAGACGAAAAAACTTTCATTGGTTAAATGAGAAATATTCAATTTTCATTGCACAATGAATTTTAATAAATTCTAAATTCCTAATTTTTAATTCTTAATTATTTTTATTGACAGGTTTAATTTTAAAACAAATATTTCAATTGAATAAATTTTTATTAAAGTATAAATTTGCTTTAACTTATTAATTAGTATGGAAATATCAGAGTTAAAAAGGAATTTGCGAAAAAAAATTGATGACATTAATGATGCTTCATTATTAAAGGAAGTTGAGGTTGTAATTAATATTATTTCAAAAGACAAAGAAGACTTCACTGATTTGTCTGATGAACTGAAAGAATCAATATTAGAAGGTTTAGCTCAGCTTGATAAAGGGGAAAAGATAACATATGAAGAGGTTATGAAAAGGAATAAAAGATGGTTTATGAAATAATATTTTCAGAGAGAGCATCCCAAGATCTGACTTCTATCTTAAAGTATCTTGAGACGCAATGGTCAATAAAAACATCTTTTGATTTTGTTGAAATTCTGGAAAAAAAGATTACACTTATTAGATCAAATCCATATTTATATCCTTCATTTAAAAATAATAGACCTGTCCGAAAATGTGTATTAAATAAACAAGTGACTCTGTATTATAGAATAAAAAATCATGAGGTTCAGATAATTACTTTATTTAATAACAGGAAGAATCCTCTTAAGCTAAAAATAACTTAATTCTTAAAACCAAATTTGCATATCACATCGCAAATCTTAATTCCTAATTTTTAATTCTAAATTCAAAAATACAGCGGAGTAAGGATCATAGCAAAATCCTTACTCCGCTTAAAGGGTATATTAAAATGTTATAGTTAACAGTTAATAGTTAATAGTTAATAGTTAATAGTTAATAAATATTAAAAAAATGATTACTAACTACTAACTATTAACTACTAATTAAATAAGTGCTTAGTCCGCAGACCTTCTTAAAAACGCCGGCTTTTCAAAATCATCCGTAAGTTCAATGTCATTAAAATCAAAATCTTCTTCGATTTCAGAAACTGGCTTAATCCTTTTTTCACTCAGATCATCTGTAAGATCGACTGACCTTCTTGTATAAGCCGGTTTATCATAGATCGGAAGTTCCTCGTGATTTGGCAATGTAGATATCCTGCCTTTATTGCTGTAACCTGTATAGCTGTTTTCAAGCTCATTGACGTTGACTCTGCCTTTCACTAATGAACCGACATCTTCAAGCGGAATATTTACTTTTGCATTTTGATTAAATCCTGTAGCAATGAGAGTCACCATTATATCGTCTCCCATATTTTCATCTTCCACCCAACCCATAATAAATTTTGCATCTTCACCTGCTGCTTTTTGTATGATCTCATTTATTATTTCTATCTCACCTACCTTCAATCCGTTAGCACAGATATTTGTAAGCACACATTTCGAACCGGCGATTTTAATTTCATCTAATAATGGATTCAAAAGCGCATCTTCTGCTGCCTGTATTGCTCTGTCCTTACCGCTCGCAATTCCTGTTCCGATCATTGCATCACCCATGTCTTTCATGATGGTCTTTACATCTGCAAAGTCAACATTGATCTCTCCTGTCTCAGTAATGATCTTTGAAATCCCGCTGACTGCATTATGCAGTACTCTGTCTGCTACTTCAAATGCCTCTTTACTGGTTGCTTCTTTACTTACAAGTTTCAATATATTTTCATTCGGGATCACGATCAGACTGTCGATCTCATTTTTTAATTTCTCAATACCTCTTTCTGCAAGTTCCATCTTCTGCTTACCTTCGAACTTAAATGGTTTTGTGACAATTGTCACGACAAGTGAGCCCAGACCTTTAGCAATTCTCGCAACTGCAGGAGCACCGCCTGTACCTGTTCCGCCGCCCATGCCTGCCGTTACAAATACCATGTCACTGCCTTTTAATGCAGCTTCAATTTCTTCTCTGCTTTCTTCCACAGCTTTGTAACCGATCTCTTCCACCATGCCGGCACCCAGACCTTTTGTAAGATTTTTTCCGATCTGGATCTTGGTTTCACATTTATTTTTTTCCAGTACCTGAGCATCAGTATTTATTGCAATGAACTCAACACCTTCGATACCTTTATTTACCATAGAATTCAAAGCGTTTCCGCCTCCGCCTCCCACTCCGACGACCCTGATCTTTGCGCCGCTGCTTAATGTATTTGCTAATCTTATTGCCATTTTAATTTACCCTTTCTTATTTATTAATTAATAAGATTTTTACTTTATATAAAATTTTTAATTTTCTTTTCAAATTTTTATAGCTCGTCAAACCATGTTTTTATTTTTTTTAAAAATCCGTTCATTGTAACAGGTGATCTTCCTCTTCCATTTCTTGGTTTTTTTAAATGACCATTCTCATTCATTGTTTTTATTCTGTGAAGTACAAGTCCAACACCTGTTGCAAAGATCGGACTCTCCACTTCCTTTATTAATCCGCCTGTCAGTCCTGTCGGAATTCCGAGATTCACTTCCATTCCGAGTATTCCTTCTGCAAGTTCTTTTGTTCCTTTTACTAATGAACCTCCGCCAGTAACTATCACTCCCGCATGAAGCTCTTTCGATATCTGTGAATTCTGAATTTCGATTGCTGCAAGTTCAAATATATCCTGCATTCTCGCCTGTATGATTCGTGCAAGAATACTTTTGCTTGTCTTCTTTGGAATGTCTCTTATTGACTGAACTACTATTTCATCATCATTTAAAATTTCTGATAAAGTCGCATATCCATATTCCCGCTTTATTCTCTCCGCTTCCTCATCTGTAATTCCAAGTGCTTCTACTATGTCATTCGTTACTAAATTTCCCGCTATACCTATACCTGCTGTATATTTTAAAACTCCTTTTTTAAATACTGCTATGTCAGATGTTCCGCCACCAATGTCGATCATTGCAACACCGACCTTCTTTTCAGTTTCATCAAGTACAGAATGTGAAGATGCAATCGGCTCAAGTACAATGTCATCGATTTCAATCCCGCAGCTCTCCACACATTTGGAAAGATCGTCCATTGAAGAAACAAGACCTGTAATAATATTTACTTTTGATTCTAATCTTGTTCCAAACATTCCTATAGGAGTTTCAAAAATTCCATCTTTGCCGTCTATAATATATTCCTGTGGTATCACATCTATGATCATAGTATCGCTCGGAAGTTTAATTATCCTCGCCTGTTCAATAAGTCTTATCACATCTTCTTCCTGTATCACTCTGTCAGGATTATTGATTCCTATTGCGCTATTAGACTGAATGCATCTTATATAATGACCTGCTATTCCCACCGAAGCTGATGTAATTTCAATTCCCGAATTCATTTCTGCTTCTTCAATGGCTGCCTTTATCGACTCCGATGTTTTTGTCGGATTTACAACTATACCTCTGTGAAGTCCGTGAGACGGAGCTTTGCCGATACCGAGTATATCAATGTTTTTGTCATCTTTTACTTTCGCTACTATAACGCAGATCTTTGTAGTGCCCACATCAAGACCCACTATTATATCTTCATCAGTTTTTTTCTTTTTCTTTTTTTTAGCTGCCATTATTGGTTATTTGAATTTACAATTATCTGATTCTTAAACCGAAGATCTATATAGTTTATTTTTTCTTTTAATTGTTCTGCAAGAGACTGATTTAAATAATTTTTAAAAATTTTCAGTTTATCCAAAAGCTCTTTCTGATAATTTTTATCAGCAATTTTTTTATCTTTATATCTGGGAAAATAAAACGGAGTTGAATCTTCCGTCAGATAAATAATTATTTTATTTGTATCCGAAAGTTTTATCTCGGAAATATTATTGTACATCGCTTTACTGTCTTTATATGAATTAAGAATGATAAACAGAGCAGTTCTCAGATCTTCTGTATTAAATTTATTTTTACTTTTCGGATTCATATCAATTCTGACTCCGCTGATCACAGGCAGATCGTACAGCTTTGAATAATTTCTGAATGGAAATACATCGAGCCCGTCATCAATAAGATACATTTCGCTTTCTCCGTTAAGAATTGCTACAGGTCTTTTTTCTATTACTTCGATCTTCAGCTCTGATGGCTGTACCAGACTTACATATACACTCTTTATCTCCGGATGCTTTGATATCCTGTCCTGTATTAGATCTATACCGGTTGATTCAGGATTTACCAGAGTATCATTCAGATGAGCATAATTAAGTATCTCTTCTCTTGAGATAGTATAATTTCCCGATACAGAAATTGTCTCCACCGGATTTTCACTTCTCCAGCTTAATGACAGTACAGCCAGTGCACCAAGTGCAAAAAGTATGATTACTAATATTGCTTTCTTAATATTCATAACGGTACTGTCCAGTTAGAATTTTTTTTCATTTCCTTTACAAACCTGCTTCTTAACTCCGTGATATCTCCTGCACCCTGAAAAATAAATACATCTCCGTCTTTGCTGATGCTCTCAAGTTTAGAAAGTAGTTTATCGTTATCATCAATATAATATCCCTCTTTTCCGAGTGAAGTAAATTCATTTAAGATCAGCTCACTCGTAACTCCGGGAATACTTTCCTCGCGTGCAGGATATATTTTTGCAAGGAAAAGAAGATCCGTATCTTTGAATGATTCCGCAAACTCTTTATAAAAATCTCTTGTCCTTGAATATAGATGAGGCTGAAATACAGTAATGATCCTGCCTTCATACATTTTCCTGATCGCTTCAAGTGTAACTTTTACTTCAGTCGGATGGTGCGCATAGTCATCATAAACTTTTATTCCGTTATTGTATTTCAATTCCATTCTTCTTTTGACACCTGTAAATGTTTTCATGCTGTCATTAAATCCTTCAGATTTTATACCAAAACTATTTGCTGCTGCATATGCAGCTGTTGAATTTAAAACATTATGATTTCCGAATACCTTAATCCTCAGGTTTTCATTATTAATATGAAAAACTATACTTGACTTTTCATAGCCTGCATGCTCTATGACTATATCATTCGATTTATCAAATCCATAAGTAATCTTTTTAGGATAATCAGCAATAAGTTCTGATACTATTTTATCATCTCCGCAGGCAATGATCTTCATATCATCTTTTCCGTTGTCAAGAAATTTTTTAAAAGTATCTTTTATATCATTTATGTCTTTATAAATATCTAAATGGTCTGCTTCAATATTTGTTATTACAACAACATCCGGTTTCAGAGTTAAAAAACTTCTGTCATATTCATCTGCCTCTACTATTGCAATATTACTCTTGCCGATCTTGGATGAACTTCCGTCAAGAAATTCCATACTCCCTCCGACAAAGACAGTCGGATCAAGTTTGTTGTCTATTAGAATTTTTGCAATCATAGCCGAAGTCGTCGTCTTTCCGTGAGTACCGCAGACTGCTATCATAAACATTTCATTTACAATATTTCCTAGTGCCTCTGCTCTCTTAACGGATCTGATATTCAGCTCTGCCGCTTTTTTCAATTCTTCATTATTTTCTTTAACTGCAGATGTATAGATAACAAGTTCTGTATCTTTAGGCAGATTAACGGCTTTATGTCCTTCAAAAACTTTTACACCAAGTATCTCTAACTTTCTGCCTGCTGATCCGGGATGAAGGTCACTACCCGAAACTATAAATCCTTTTCGCGTCAGATATTCAGCAATTCCGCTCATACCTATACCGCCTATACCTATCAGATGAACTTTCTTTACATTATAAAAAATGTTTTCAGATGCATCCATTATTTTTGTGTTAAATTTTTTGAAATATTTTTAAATTCGTTCATCAATCCCTTTTCATCATTAAAATCACTCAGCTTTACTCTTAGCATTCTCCGTCTGTGATTAAGTTTTAATCTTACTATTCTTGAGTCGCTTCTTTCTTCTCTGATCCGTTTTTTCTCTCTTGAAAATCTGACCTGGATTATTTCATTCAGATTTATAACTCTTTGACCTAACCTGTTTTTAAATATTATACTGTCTGATTCAAAAATAACTTCTCTGCCTCTGAGTGCATTTAGAATAAGCAGAATCAGATAAAAGAAAATGAATATAGAAATTATATAAATTATCGGATCTTTGACAACTACTTCAAATCTTGCCTGAAAAAATTTTCCTTTGATTAGAATATATACAATCAGCGTGATCAGATACAGCACCAGTGATTTGTAATAAAAATCCAGTTTATATTTATATACCCTGTTATTCAATTTCTCAATTCTTATTTGCTAGTTTTAAAACTTCTTCTGCTATTTTTTTTGCAGCATCCCTGTCAGAAAATCCGCTTACATTATTTCTGAGTTCATTTAATGCGTTGTCATTTCTTATAAGTCTCAGGATACCGGGCAGCAATTCTTTTTCAATATTTTCCTGAAGTATCACTTCTGCTGCATTCATGTTTTTTAGACTCATAGCATTTTTTACCTGATGATCTTCTGCTGCACCCGGAAATGGAATTAGTATTGCAGCTTTTTTTAATAATGCAATTTCCATAATGCTTGTAATTCCTGCCCGGCAGATTATCAGATCGGATGCTGAGTAAGCTTCATCCATATTATTTATGAATTTCAATACCCTGATCTTATGATCTAAATCTTTAAACATCTCACTTAACTTATCAAAATCATTTTCACCGGTCTGCCATATAATATTTATATCCTCTTTGTTCAGATCAGTTATTAAATTAATAAGTGCAGTATTCACGGCTACTGCTCCCTGACTCCCACCAAAAATTAATATTGTTTTCTTTTTAGGATTTAATCCGAATTTAATTATAGAATCTTCTCTGTCCTTTAAAATCAGAGAATTTCTAACAGGATGTGAGATCTTTATTATATTATCTTTTCTCTTCAGATAATTTTTAGTTTCCTCAAAATTAATCACAACTTTATCAGACTTTTCAGAAAGTATCTTTATTGTTTTACCTGCAAAAGAATTTCCTTCCTGTATCAAAGAAGGAATTCCCATCCTGACTGCAGCATGGATCACGGGTCCGCACACAAATCCTCCCGTACCTATAGCAACATCAGGTCGGAACTCTCTTATTATGTTTTTACTTTGTGTGATCGATGCCAATACTTTTATCGGTAATAATATATTTTTAAAAAAATTTTGTCTGTCAAATCCTGTTATTGAAATTACTTCAAGCTTATAATTATTCTGTGGAACTATCTTTTCCTCGATCCTGCCTTTAGCCCCAATAAACAGTATCTCTGCTTCGGGATCAAGTTTTCTGATCTCATCGGCAATTGCTATCGCCGGAAAAATGTGACCGCCTGTACCTCCGCCTGCAAATAAATATCTCATTACTCTACTCTAGAGTGATTTCTTCATTTATCTCGTCCCTGTATGAAGATATGTTCAGCAGTATCCCGATTGCTATCGCGCTGAATAAAATTGATGTCCCTCCGTAACTGACAAAAGGAAGCGTCACACCTGTAGTTGGAAATACTCCGCTTGCCACTGCCATATTTACTACAGCATTCAAGACGATCATTGTCGTGATTCCAAATGCCATGTATTTTCCAAAATCCTCTTTTGTATCTTTGGCTATTTTATACCCGCGGTAAAGTATAATAAAAAATAATGCAATGATCAGAAATGTGCCGATGAATCCATACTCTTCACCGATCACAGAAAAAATAAAATCACCATGTGCCTCAGGCAAAAAATATTCCCTTTGATTGGAATTTCCCGGTCCTATGCCTAGCAGTCCGCCGTTCCCAAATCCTATAAGAGCCTGCTGAAGCTGATAGCTTCCTTCGCCGCCTGTACTGTGATCCGAATATGACACGATTCTTTTTATTATATAATCTTTTGAAAGAATGAAAATCACCACCAACGGTACGAGAGAAAGTAATGTAATAAATATGTGTTTGAATTTTACATTCGATAAAAACAGCATCGACATACATGTTGCAAATATTATCAGAGATACTGAAAGATTGGGCTGAATTAGTATCAATCCGGATACAAGCAGCACATAAAAAATTATAGGCAGATAACCTCTGTATAAAAGATCGAGATAATCCTTTTTCTTTGCTAATAAAAGTGCGATATATATTATGATAAAATATCTAGCAAGCTCAGACGGCTGAAAACTAAATGGTCCCAGATAAATCCAGCGACTCGCTCCTTTTAATTCGTTGCCTATGAATAAAGTTAATATCAATAATATTATGGTTCCCCACAATAAATATTTTGCAACAGGTCTGTAACTTTTATATTCTAATTTTGCAAAAAGAAAGATAAGTATGATTGATATTCCAACTTTTATCAAATGCTGCTTTATGAGATAATTGCTGTCCTGAAATCTGTCCATTGCGAATGTAGAGCTCGCGCTGTAAACCGCGACCACACTGATTCCCATCAGCACCAGAACCGGTAGTAATATCCAGACATCTATTTTATACTTATGTGACAATTATAAATACTTAACTTTTTTATAAATTATTTACAGCTTTTTTAAACTCTTTTCCCCTGTGCTCATAGCTGTCAAACATATCAAAACTTTTACAAGCCGGTGACAGCAGTACCGAATCACCTGTTGATGAATTTTCTTTACAATATTTCACAGCATCATCCATACTTTCTGCAGATTTACATTTTACTTTTTTTGAAAAATGCTCAATGATCTTTTCTTTCGATTCACCTATTGCTATGATCAGCTTTACTCTGTCTGATACAAGCTTATCGATGACGGAATAGTCATTTCCACTATCCTTACCTCCAAGTATCAGTATCAGATCTTTTTCAAATGACTCAAGCGCAACTATGACCGAATCAATATTGGTGGCTTTGGAATCGTTATAAAATTTTATACCGTCCAGCTCCCTTACAAATTCGATTCTGTGCTCGACACCTTTGAATGTCTTCAAAGTATCTTTGATGATCTCCTTTTTTATATCAAAAGCCCTTGCAGAAATTACTGCAGCCAGGGAGTTGTAAAGATTGTGATTACCTCTGATGTTGATCTCTTGTGTTTCCATAATAACTTCATTTATATTTTTATTTTTGTCAAAATAAATTACTCTGTCATTTTTAATCATGCATCCCTTTTTTATTTCTGACTCCAGAATGTCATTTTTTATACTGAAAAATGCTTCTGCTGCATTTATATTTTGAAGCTCATCTCTCAATACCTTATCATCATAATTAAGGACTGAAAGATTTTCCGCTGTCTGATTTTTTCTTATCTTCTCCTTAGCATACTTATAATTGTCAAAACTTTTATGCCAGTCAATATGGTCAGGAGTGATGTTAAGAATCACCGATACATCCGGTCTGAAATTTTCTGTATATTCCAATTGAAAACTGCTTACTTCAAGTATCACAATTGAATTCTCATTCAGATCACTCACTATTTCAGAAAATGCTAAACCGACATTCCCGCAGACTTTCACATCATAGCCGGCATTTCTGAATATTTCACCGGTCAGCACAGTCGTTGTAGTCTTTCCGTTTGTACCCGTGATTGCAATTATCGGATATTCACAAAATTCTGAAGCAACTTCAATTTCAGACAGGATCTTCTTTCCAAGTCTGACAGCTTTTAATATCACTTCACTTTCAGGTGGTATCCCCGGACTGACGATGAATACATCATTGTCATAGATCCTGTCAGAATGTCCGCCTGTTTCAAATTCTATATTTTCTTTTAAAAGAAATTCTTTATTAAAATACTTAAGAGAATCTTCCGGATTTTCTTCACTCAGAAATACTCCATGTCCGTTTCTTTTTAAAAGTCCTGCCGCTGCTATTCCGCTTCTGCCTGCACCGAGTATTGTAAAAGAACGTTTATCCGTCATTATATTTTTATCTGATTTTTAATGACGCTAAAGTAACTATTGCAAGTATCACTGCAATGATATAAAATCTGATCACTATCTTTGGTTCAGGAATTCCTTTCATTTCATAGTGATGATGAATTGGTGCCATTTTAAAAATTCTTTTCCCTTCGCCGTATTTTTTTCTTGTATACTTAAAATAATATCTCTGTAGTATCACTGATATTGCTTCCATAAAAAATATCCCGCCAAGTATTGGCAGCATGAATTCCTTTTTTACCAACACGCACAATGTACCGACTGCACCTCCGAGTGCAAGAGAACCGGTGTCTCCCATAAATACCTGCGCCGGATAAAAATTATACCAGAGAAATCCAAGTGCCGCTCCGACCAATGCTGTACAGTAAATTGCTAGTTCTCCGTTTCCCCTTAAATAAATTATATTCAGATATTTTGAAGTCTCGACATTTCCTGAAACATAAGCAATGATACCAAGTGTCAGCGCTACTATTCCAACAGTACCGACTGCAAGCCCGTCTAATCCGTCAGTAAAATTTACTGCATTAGATGTAGCAGTAATTATAAATACAACGATTGGTATGTATGCATAAGAAAAATCAAACTCATACCCCTTCAAAAATGGAATAGTCGTGATTGAATGTATCCCTTCAAACTCAGGCAGAAAGTAAATTGCCAGACCGACTATCAGTCCGACCGAGATCTGACCAAGCATCTTATATCTCTCTGCAAGACCTTTTTTATATTTCTTTACTACTTTTAAATAATCATCAGTGAATCCAACTATCCCAAGTGCAATTGTCACAAACAAAATTATTATCACATATATATTTCCAAGATCTCCCCATAACAGAACCGGTATGATCACCGAAAGTAAAATTATAAAACCTCCCATTGTAGGAGTACCTGCTTTTGACCAGTGGAACTGAGGTCCGTCTTCTTTCCGTGCTTCACCAATCTGTTTCTTCTTCAGAAACTTTATTATCCTCGGTCCAAGTACAAAACTTATTAGTAATGCTGTTATAGCAGATAGCGCTGATCTGAAAGTTATGAATCTGAACAGATCAAAACCCGGAGGGTTAAAATTTACGTTGATGTATTCTGCTAATTTATAAAGCATACTTTATTTTTATTCAGTAATATGATTTATTACTTCTTCCATCTTCATGCCGCGCGAACCCTTTACATATACTACATCTCCCGGTTTTAAATTTCTCTTAAGAAACTCTGCAAGATCAATTTTATTTTCAAAGTGAAAATTATTTTTTAAATTTCCTGCCCCTTTAAATGTGTTCCAGGAATATTTCCCAAATGTATACAGATTTTTTACTCCGGATCTTTTTATAAATTTACCAATTTCTGAATGTTCAGAAACACTGCCTTTTCCAAGCTCAAGCATATCCGACAATACTGCATATTTTTCACCTCCGGTTTTATATCCAAGCATTGTCTCAATTCCCATTCTCACTGATTCCGGATTGCTGTTATATGTGTCATTGATAAATTTAATTCCGTTATGATCTAAAATTTCCATCCTCTTTGAAGATGACTCTTTGAAATTACCTAAAGCACTTTTGACAGAACTTGCACTTACACCTAGACTTAATCCCGCTGCCGCTGCCGCAAGTCCGTTAAACACAGAATGTTTTCCAAAAGTAGAGATCGTGACGTTAAAAGACTTTGCACTATTTTTAATTTTTATCACCGGCTGATACTTTTTATTATACCCTACAAATTCACCTGTGATATCATTTTTAAATTTAAAATTGTAAGAATAAGTTATCACTTTAGCATTTTTCATCTTTTTGGATTTATCCCTTACAAATTTATCATCAAAATTCATCAAAGCTGTACCCGAAGTTTTTTCAATATAGTCATACAATTCAAACTCAGCTTTCGCAACTCCTTTCAGATCCTTGAAAAATTCGAGATGCTCTTTACCTATGTTCGTCACCATTCCAAAATCCGGTTTTGCAATCTGCATAAGATATTCCACTTCTTTAAAATGATTACAGCCTACTTCTAATACTGCTATTTCATGTGACTTATTTAATTTCAGTAACGTCAGCGGAAGTCCGATGTGATTATTGAAATTACCTTCTGTCTTTAGTACTTTAAATTTTTTACTTAAAACTGCTGATACAAGATCTTTCGTAGTCGTCTTGCCATTGCTGCCGCCGATACAGAACACAGGAATATTTAATCTGCTTCTGTGTGCTGCCGCAAACTGCCCTAGCGCTTCTGTTGTATCCTTTACTGCAACTATAGAATTTCCTTTATACTTATTCTTGTTTTTGATAAACCATTTTTCACTTACTACTGCAAGCTTAATTCCTTTTAAAAATACTGCCGGTAAAAATTTGTGCGCATCCAAATTTTCCCCTTTGATTGCATAATATATTTCATTTTTACCGACAGTTCTTGAATCAATTGAAACTCCTGAAAATCTATTTTTTATTTCTTTTCCTGCTTGATAATCTCTTACCGATTCTATGCTTAGCAGATCTTTGAGTTCAAGCATTCTTCAATGAAAGATTCTGATATTTTAAAACTATTTCCTTATCATCAAAATGACTTCTAACTCCTTTTATCTCCTGATATGTCTCATGTCCTTTTCCGCAGATCAAAATAATATCTCCCGCTACTGCCAGTCCTATGCCTGCCTTGATCGCCTCTTCTCTGTTTTCGATCACTTTGTATTCGGCTTCTTCTGAGATTCCTTTTTTAATTTCTTCAATAATATCCATCGGTTCTTCAAATCTCGGATTATCGGAAGTGATAATTGTAAAATCCGAAAGCTCCGTCGCATACTTTCCCATTACTGGTCTTTTAAATCTGTCTTTATTTCCACCGCATCCAAAGATTGTGATCAGTGATCCGTTTTTATTTTCATCTTTAATTATTTCTTTCGCTGCTTCAATTGCATTCTTTAATGAATCCGAAGTATGAGAATAATCTATCACAGCTACAGCTCCGTTTGGAAGCGGAATTCTGTTAAATCTCCCAGTTACTCCGCTGAAATTATTCAGCACTTCTGTTATACTTTCAAGAGAAACATTATAATTTAAAACCGTCCCAGCCGAAGCAAGTATATTATAGACATTGAATCTTCCCGCCAGATCAGAACTTATATTTACATTTTCTCCTCTGTAAATCATATTAAAATTAATTCCATCCATTCCTAATTTTACATCATCAGCTTTCAAATCTTCATCACTTTCAAGTACTTTATCAACAGAATAAAAAATTTTCTTTGCCTTTGTTTCACTTAAAATTCTTTGACCATATTCATCATCTTTATTTGAAACTGAATTACTGTCTTCATCTAAATTATCAAACAATATTTTTTTTGCTTCAAAATAATTTTCCATATCCTTATGAAAATCTAAATGCTCACTTGTCAGATTTGTAAATACTGCAGTATCAAATTTCAGACCATATACTCTTTCCATCGACAATGCAATCGAAGAAACCTCCATTACACAAAATTCTGTTTTTTCATTTACCATTTTATTCAGTATCATATTAAGTTCGACTGAGTCAGGTGTCGTCAACTTTGATTCTATTTTTTCATTTCCAATCAGACATTCTATAGTTCCGATAAGTCCTGTTTTATATCCGGCATTGCTAAGCAACGCATGCATCAGATAAGCAGTTGTCGTTTTACCGTTTGTACCGGTCACTCCGATCAGTTTTAATTTCGATGAAGGATCTTCATAAAATATACCGCTCATTAACGCCATGATTTTCCTTACATCATCAACTTTTATCACAGGCATTTCAGATTCAGAAAAATTATCATCATCAGTAAAGACTATAACAGCACCTCTTTCTATCGCTTCTTTTATAAATTTATTTCCGTCGCTGATCAGACCTTTGACTGCAAAAAAAATATCACCCGGCTTTACAATTCTTGAATCATAGCATAGTCCGGTAATTTCAACATCATCAGAAAATTCTATTTCATATTTCAAAGAACTATTCCGAATTTTTTCGGATATTTCTGAAAGTTTCATTTTCTAATCTTTGCAGTATAAAATCACTCTTGATCTTGGCAGCAATTTCGTTCCTGTTTCCGGAGACTGACCGACCACTTTTCCGCTGCCGATTATTTCCATATCCAGACCTTCCGAAAGCAAAAGATTTATTGCCTTTCTTAGACTCAGTTCTTTTACATCAGGTACTGACACAAGTCTGTCATCAGTTATCTTTGCATCTTTTACAACTAGCTTTACAATAATTTCTTCACTCTGATTTAATAACTGATTTGCTTCAGGATATTGTGATTCTATAATTTTAATGTTTCCGTCCTTGATCATTTCTTCATCGTTCTCTATAATTTCATACCGCATATTTTTTTCAAACAAAATATCTTTTGCATCTTCTAATTTCAGATTTACAAAATTTGGGATCAATATTTGTTTTACAGGAATGAATTTATTCTCTCCCTGAACAGGTTCGCTGGTTACATTATTTAAATTTGAAACATTGGAAATATTATTTTCCGAAGCTGTAAAACTTGGTAAATTCGAGAGACTCAATATTTTTGATGCAATGTTTTTAAATATAGGTGCTGCAACTTTCCCTCCGTAATATTCACCCGATTTCGGATTATTCAGAATTACTGTAATAATAACTTTAGGATTTTCAGCAGGGAAATATCCGGCGAAAGAAGCATTGTGAGATTTGTTTGTATATTCTCCGTTCACTAATCTCTGAGAAGTTCCCGTCTTTCCCGCAACCTGCACACCTTCTAACTTTGCATCAACTCCTGTTCCCCGCTCTACCACTCCGGTAAGAAGCTGACTTAAAGTAATTGCTGTATTCTCAGAAATTATCTGCCTCAATACTGTCGGTTTATTTTCAAATACTGTACTTCCATTTGAAGAAGTTTCTTTTTTTATAATATATGATTTCATCATTACTCCGTTATTGCCAATCGCTGAATATGCATTCGTGATCTGAAGTGCGTTGACCATTACTTCATATCCTATCGACATATATGGCAGTGAAAATCCTGAGAAATCAATTGGCTTTTTAAGTAATCCTTTATTTTCTCCCGGAAGTTCGATCCCTGAATTTATTCCAAATCCAAAATCTCTTGCATACTTATAAAACTTTTCTGAGCCGATCTTCATAGCAATTTTACTGAATCCGACATTGCTTGACTGCTCAAGTACTTCCTGAAATGTCATGGTGCTGGATCCATGTACATCTGTGATCTTCATTCCCTTTACTTCATTAATACTTTCTGTTGCGATTATAGAATTTTTATTTTCAATTTTTTCTTCAAGTGCCGCAGCTGCAGCTACAATTTTAAAAGTAGATCCGGGTTCATATATATCCGAAAGTACTGCATTCTTCATACCGGCTGTATCAGCAGTAGTAATATTGTTCGGATCGAAAGTCGGATATGAACTCATTCCAAGTATCTCGCCTGTCTTCACTGACATAACAATTACCTTTCCGCCGTCTGCATTAAATCTTTTAACACCTTCAGCAAGCTCTTCTTCCGCTATCCTCTGAATATTAATATCAATTGTCAGCACAAGATTATTTCCGTTCTCAGGTTCTTTCCTCGGGAATTCCATCGAAGGTCTGTTGTTGCCTTTTCCGTCTCGCTGCATTATTACAAAACCTTCTTTGCCTGCAAGTTCTTTTTCCATAGAAAGCTCAAGACCCATCTGACCTTTGTTGTCGATGTTTGTGAATCCCAGTACCTGAGATGCCAAACTGCCATAGTTATAAACTCTCTTCGGCTCTTTAAGAACAATAATTCCACTCAGATTTAAAGTGTCGAGACCGGATGTTTTACTGTCGTCTATCCTTCTTTCAAGAAAGACATAAGAGGTATTTGTGGAATTCAGTTTAGATAAATATTCTTCCCTGCTTTTTCCGAATTTTACCGCAAGATAATCTGCAGCTTTTTCTGCATCCTCTATCATGTTAGGATCCGCTGCGATCGAGTATTCATAAGAGTTTGAAACCAGGACATTCATATTTCTGTCAAAGACCAGTCCCCTGTAAGGAGATAAAACTATTTTATTTTCATACTGCTTTCTTGCAGCTATTTTATATTTCTCAGTTTCAATGATCTGAACGTTTACGAGTTTTATCAAAATAGCTATAAACATCCCTGAGAGTAAAAGAAAAAGCAAATTGATTTTCCTTCTCTGGATCAGATCTTTGCCGGGAGATTTATAGTTTTTAAACTGCAAAAAATTATAGTAAAATTATTTCAATTCTGAATTTTTAATTGTTATGTTCTTTGCCTCAACTGTAGAATTTTCTTTGTAGGATAATTCTAATTTCTCAGATGCTAAGGAATTTATTCTGTCAAATGATGTAAGCTTTTCAGTTTCAGTCAGAAGTTGTTCGTTTTTCTGTACAGCTTTTCTGAGCTCTTCTTTCAATTCATTATTTCTTACCATTATCTGATTAACCTGTATGATGTTATTTATGTAGATAACAAGTATTACAGAAGTGATGATCAGACAGATCAGGAAATAAAAGATTGAGATTTTTTTGTTTGGCTTTTTCATTTTGTTTAAATTGTTAATGTTGTTTGTAAAAAGTTTTTATAGAAATTATTTTAATTGAATTTAAATTTTTTCTGCTGCCCTTAGTTTTGCACTTCTCGATCTCGGATTTAATTTTATTTCTTCACGAGAAGGTATTTCGGGTTTCTTAGTTAGAATTTTCAACACAGGATCAATCTTTTTATCAAAATATGGATCATCGGTTTTTTCATAATTTCTTGTTTTATCTCTGAAAAAATTTTTCGTGATTCTATCTTCAAGCGAATGATAAGACACTATGACAATTCTACCACCTGAGATCAAGAGTTCTGTAGAATCTGCTAGCACTTTTTCAAGATTCGCCAGTTCATTATTTACTTCAATCCTCAGTGACTGAAAAATCTTCGCAAGAAAATCTATCTGATTTTTTTTTCCGAGACTGTATTCACTGTTTACTGTTTCCACCATATCAAAAGTAGTTTCAAATTTTTTAACTTTTCTTTTTTTGTAAATCGCTTCTGATAATCTATCAGCATTCCCTATGTCGCCAAACTTTTCAAAGAGTTCTGTTAATTCTTCTCTTCTGTAAGAATTTAAAATTTCAGAAGCTGTCAGCGAATCCTTTTTGTAAGCTCTCATATCAAGTGCAGTATCCTGCATAAAACTGAATCCGTCTTCTGCATTCAATTGATAAGATGAAAGCCCGAGGTCAAGTACAATTCCTGTTATGTGATTAAACTCAGTTTCAGAAACGATTTCTTTGATGTCGGCGAAATTTCCATTCACGAAAATTATTCTGTCTTTAAATTCAGACAGAACTTCACCGGCATGTCGAAGTGCAAATTCATCTTTATCGACTGAAATTACTTTCCCGCTAAAACCCGGCTGTTCACAAATCAATTTTGTATATCCGCCGCCGCCTAATGTCCCGTCGACTAAAATTTGATTAGAAATATTTTGGTTGATCAGATACTCAACAGCTTTATTTGAAAGAACAGGTATGTGAAAATTTTCTTCATTCATAGTTATCAGAAATTAACTTCACATATATTTTTTATATAAATCTTTTTAATTCTTTTAGCTATTTCCTGAATTTTTATTTTGCTGCAATATATTTTTTTCTGTTACTCTCTCAGCAATTTCTTCGATCGGAGTCTGAATAGAATTATCATAAATATTTTTTCTTTCAGGATCCCAGATCTCCATAAATTTCATTGCACCTGTTAATAAAATTTCTTTTTTAAGTCCGCCAATTTTAATTATTGATGATGGAATTAAAATTCTGTTTTGAGAATCAATTTCACATTCGGTTGCATTAAACATAAAATCCCTTAGAAAATATCTGTCTTCAATGTTAAATTTATTTAAAGAAGATAATCGGTTGTTCTCTTTTTCCCATTCATCATAAGGATAAACTGCAACGCAACCGTCCATTCCTTTTGTCAGGACAAGTTTATTATCTGCTTCAGGATTTATATTTTTTCTGAATTTTGCAGGTAATATTAATCTTGACTTGGCATCTAAATTACAGAGCGAATGTCCGATAAACATTGTTGAATTTTATTTATTTAATAACTTTGTTATTTTGAGATAAGAAAAATTAATAATTTCTTAACATTTCTCTAAAAAAAGTGCGAAATAACTATGTTTTTAGCATCCTCCACTTTCCTCCACTTTACCCCACTGATATACAAAAATACGCAAAATAATATTAATGTCAAATCGATATTTAAAGGAAAGTTAATGTTTTTTTAAAAATTTAGAGGATTTCTATATCGGAGAAATGTGGAGAGGAATTTCACAAAATCTATCAGGAAAAATTAAGATCTGATTTCAAATTCTGTTTACTTTAGAATGGAATTTTTTTAGGAATAATTATAGATAGGTTTTGATTTTTTTTACAACACTTTAGCTATAAAAAAATCATTCGAAATTAATTTATCATTGAATATTTATTATTGAACATTAAAAAAGCCCCTCTATTTAAAAACGGCTTTTAAAAAAGTCATGACCTGTAAAAATTATTGACACCATTAATAATTTCATGCAGCTGCCGAAGTAAAGTTTCCGTTTAAACATTTTGGTTTTCCGCAGAGTCCGAGAAGCACGAGACACTGCGGAGACGACTCAAAAAATTATTGACACCATTAATAATTTAACTCATTCAAAATTAATTATTCATTGAACATTTACAATTGAACATTCGCCTTTGTTGGTCACGCTCGCTCCGCTCTCTTAAGACAAACATCGGCTCAAAATTCACTCGAAATTAATTTATCATTGAACATTGGACATTTAAAATTGAACATTAAAAAAGCCGTCTCTCTTCAGAAACGGCTTTTAATATTTTACCAAAAAGTAATAATGTTAATCTACTTCTTCAGTCTTTTTCTTTTTAGTTTTAGCTTTTGTTTTTTTCTTTGGCTTTTCTTCATCAGATGAATCTTCAGCTTTTACTTCTTCCTGATATTCACCTTTTTCAGTTACAATGATCTCTTTGTATTTTCTGAGACCTGTACCCGCCGGAATAAGCTGACCAATGATCACATTCTCTTTTAATCCAAGCAAGTGATCAACCTTTCCTCTGATTGCTGCATCCGTCAGAACTTTTGTAGTCTCCTGGAATGAAGCTGCAGATATAAAGCTTTCTGTCGTTAGTGAAGTCTGAGTGATACCAAGCAACACCGGCTCAGCAGTAGCTGGGATAGCATCTCTTACTTTGAATACCGGCTTATCTTTTTTCTTAAGAGCCGCATTCATTTCTTTAGCTTCCTTCTTACTGTAAACCTGACCTTCTGTTACTTTATCATATCCGTTTGTATCGGTGACTACAACCATTCCTTTCAGATCCTCATTCTTCTCTGCGAATAAAATTTTATGCACTACATCTCCTTCAAGGAAATTAGTATCTCCTGTATCAGAAACTTTTACTTTCTGAAGCATCTGTCTTACTATTACTTCAATGTGTTTGTCATTGATCTTTACACCCTGAATTCTGTAAACTTCCTGAATTTCATTTACAAGATATTCCTGAACTTCAGCAACACCTTTGATCTTCAGAATATCAACAGGATCATAAGCACCACCAGTTAGCGGCTCTCCTGATTTCACGATATCGCCGTGTCTTACAAGAATATGTTTCCCAATTGGTATTTTATAATCAATAACTTTACTTCCGTCTTTACTGATGATCCTTACTTCTCTGCTACCTCTTGAAATTTTTCCAATCTCAACAGTTCCATTGATCTCAGCAACTTTTGCAGGATCGTTTGGACTTCTTGCTTCGAATAATTCAGTAACTCTCGGAAGACCACCGGTAATATCCCTTGTCTTTCCAGACTCTCTCGGGATCTTAACCATGATAGTTCCGGCTTTTACATCCGATCCATTATCTACCAGCAGTGAGGCTTTAGCCGGTATCAGATAAGAACTCATAAGCTTTTCATTCTTCGGATTCAGAATCTGAATCGTCGGTGATTTCGTTTTATCTCTGGATTCAATTACGATCTTTTGTAAAAATCCTGTCTGTTCATCTTTTGAAATATCATACTGCTTGCCTTCATCCATTTCAAAATAATTTATGATACCGTCATCTTCAGCTACAATTACAGAGTTGTACGGATCCCATTCATACAGAATTGCATTCTTAGGAACCATCTCTTTGTCTTTAACTTTCAGATGTGTACCGTAAGGCACTGTATATCTTGCAAGCTGTGAACCGTTTTCATCCATTATATTTATAAGACCGTTTCGGCTAAGAGAAACAAATTCCGTTCCCGCTCCGCCTTTATATTCTACGATCTTAATATTTTCAAATTTAACTTTACCTTCAAATTTCGTAGAGATCTGCGATTGCGAAATGATCTTACTCGCAGTACCACCAATATGAAACGTCCTTAAAGTAAGCTGTGTACCCGGCTCTCCGATGGACTGTGCAGCTACGATTCCCACTGCCTCTCCTACTTCCACCATCTTTCCGGTAGCCAGATTTCTGCCGTAACATTTTGCGCAGACACCTCTTTTAAGTTCGCATGTAAGTACTGATCTGATCTCAACTTCTGTGATAGGAGTTTCAGCAACCATGTCAGCAAGCTCTTCATTAATAAGTTCACCGCCTTTGATGATTACTTTTTTAGTAAGCGGATTTACTACATCATGAACTGCTACTCTTCCGAGTATTCTTTCAGAAAGAGATTCCTTAATATCTTCTCCCTCTTTAAGCGCTTCAGTGGTTACACCTCTGATCGTGTTACAATCCACATCTATAATGATCACATCCTGTGCTACGTCGACAAGTCTTCTCGTCAGATATCCTGCATCAGCAGTTTTTAAAGCTGTATCAGCAAGACCTTTTCTCGCACCGTGAGTTGAAATAAAATATTCGAGAATTGACAAACCTTCTTTAAAGTTTGCAATGATCGGATTCTCAATGATCTCACCTGCCTGTCCTGTCATGGATTTCTGCGGCTTCTGCATAAGTCCTCTCATACCTGCAAGCTGACTCACCTGCTCTGCCGAACCTCTCGCACCTGAATCGATCATCATGTGCAATGAGTTAAATCCCTGCTTGGAGCTAAGTAAATTTCTCATCAGATCTCTCTTTACTTCATCCCGTACGTGTGTCCATATATCAATAACTTTATTGTATCTTTCATTTTCAGAAATGATACCTTTTGCTTTTGATTTTTCAATTCTGTCAACTCTTAGGAATGCTTCTTCAATGATCTTGTCCTTAGTTGCAGGTACTTCAATATCATCAATGTTTACAGAAAGTCCTCCCATTGTTGCATATTTAAATCCAATCTCTTTTAAATTATCAAGGAATACTGAAGTCTCGAGATTTCCTACTCTATTATATATCATATTGATCATCTCAATGATCTTCTTCTTTTTCAGAAGTTCATTGATAAATGGAATCTTCTCCGGTACGCATCTATTAAAAATTACCCGTCCTACTGTAGTCTCGATTATCTCGCCTCTGAATCTGACCTTTATTCTTGCATGAAGTCCAACTTTCTTATTGTCAAATGCCAGCATTACTTCATCTGAATTTGAAAATATTTTTCCTTCTCCAAGATCTCCCGGCAATTCTTTAGTAAGATAATAACATCCTAATATTAATTCCTGATTCGGAATAGTAATAGGAGCACCGTTTTGTGGTGAAAGAATATTGTGTGAAGAAAGCATCATGATCTGCGCTTCAAGCTGTGCCTCATATGAAAGAGGAACGTGAACCGCCATCTGATCACCGTCAAAGTCAGCATTGAATGCAATACAAACAAAAGGATGAAGTGTAATAGCTTTTCCCTCAATAAGTATCGGCTGAAATGCCTGAATACTTAGTCTGTGAAGTGTCGGAGCTCTGTTCAGAAGAACGGGATGTCCGTCTATCACATTCTCAAGTATATCCCATACTTCGGGTGTTCTCTTATCTATCAATTTCTTTGCACTCTTAACAGTCTTTACATAATCTCTGTCGATAAGTCTTCTTATGACAAACGGCTTGAATAATTCCAACGCCATGTCTTTCGGAAGTCCGCACTGGTGAAGTTTCAGTTCAGGTCCGACTACGATTACTGTCCTTCCTGAATAGTCAACTCTCTTTCCAAGCAGATTCTGTCTGAATCTTCCCTGCTTACCTTTGAGAATATCTGACAATGATTTCAATGCTCTGTTCTCTGCCTTCACTGCTGTAACTCTTCTCGAGTTATCAAGCAATGCATCGACAGCTTCCTGTAGCATTCGTTTTTCATTTCTTAAAATAACTTCAGGAGCTTTAATGTCCATCAGTCTTTTAAGTCTGTTATTTCTGATAATCACTCTTCTGTAAAGATCATTCAGATCACTCGTTGCAAATCTTCCGCCTTCAAGCGGTACAAGAGGTCTCAGCTCCGGCGGAATTACATGCACTACGTCGAGCACCATCCACTCGGGTTTGTTTGGTCTTCCACCAGGTTTTATTCTGAATGCTTCGAGTATTCTGAGTCTCTTGATATTTTCCATCTTTTTCAATGCTGACGGATCATTTTTAAGCTCAGCTCTTAATCTTGCAATCTCTTCTTCAGTATTTACACTTCTCAAAAGGTCTTTGACAGCTTCACCGCCCTGACCTGCATAAAATTTCTTCGGATCATCATCATCAAGATTCTGCTCCTCTTCAGTCATGTTATCCACTACTTCATTATATTCATCTTCGGTAATCAGCTGTAGTCTTTTATAATTTGACTTACCCGGATTTATCACCACGTAAGTTTCATAATAAATGATCCTCTCTAATTCTTTAGAGGAAATTCCAAGTACATAACCGATCTTTGTAGGAAGTGATCTGAAATACCAGATGTGAACGACAGGCACACTCAAAGTAATGTGTCCCATTCTTTCTCTTCTTACATTTTTCAGATTGATCTCAACTCCGCATCTGTCGCAGACAATTCCTTTATATCGTATCCCTTTATATTTTCCGCAATGACATTCCCAGTCTCTGACCGGACCGAATATCTTCTCACAGAACAAACCGTCTTTATCCGGCTTGAACGTCCTGTAATTAATAGTTTCCGGCTTTAATACTTCACCAAATGATTTTGTGATAATTGCATCAGTGGAAGCAAGATTGATGGTTATCTTCGAAAATCTTTTTCTTTTGTGCTCTGTTTTAAAAGCCATTTTTTACCTCTTATTTAAATTTTCTTTATAATCTTTTTTAATAAATGAATGTAATCTACATTCGGTAAAACTGCATACTATTTCTAAAACTACTCATCCAGATTTATATCAAGACACAATCCCTGCAGCTCTTTCAGCAGTACATTGAATGACTCAGGAACTCCTGGTTCAGGTAAATTATCGCCTTTGATAATGGCTTCATATACCTTACTTCTACCAGTGACGTCATCACTCTTATAAGTCAGCATTTCCTGTAAAATATTTGCTGCTCCGTATCCCTGCAATGCCCAGCATTCCATCTCTCCGAATCTCTGTCCGCCAAACTGCGCCTTTCCGCCGAGTGGCTGCTGAGTAATTAATGAGTATGGTCCGATCGACCTTGCGTGAATTTTGTCGTCCACTAAGTGTGAAAGTTTCAGCATATAAATATATCCGCATGTAACTCTCTGATCGAATCTTTCACCGGTCATTCCGTCAAATAAATGTGTTCTTGAATTTTCATCGATTCCAGCTAACTTCAACATATCCACTATCTCTGCAACTGTCGCACCGTCAAAGATCGGTGTAGCAAATTTCACACCCATTTTCTTTGCAGCCCAGCCAAGTGCAGTTTCATAAAGCTGTCCGAGATTCATTCTCGAAGGTACACCAAGCGGATTAAGTACTATATCCACAGGCGTTCCGTCCGGTAAGAAAGGCATATCTTCCATTGGTACAAGTTTCGCGACAACACCTTTATTTCCGTGTCTTCCCGCCATCTTGTCACCGACAGATAATTTTCTCTTCTTGGCTACATAAACTTTCGCAAGCTTTACTACGCCGGTTGGAAGTTCGTCACCGAGTTTTACCTTATCTTTTAATCTCTTATATCTCTCTTCTATTTCATTCTGCTTGAAAGTATAATTTCTGTAAATGTCCGGAACTAAAGAGTTTGCTCTGTTGTAATCCGCCCATTCAGAATCATAATCAAAATCCGCAAGTAAATATCCTTCATTCTCTATCAGATTTACAAAAGCACCGCTCTTGAATTTTGCACCGCTCTTGACAAGGATATTTCCTTTTTTGTCTTTCATACCTTTTGAAGTCTTACCTTCAAGAAGTATGTCATACTTATTCGCAATCTTGTTATTCAGCTCTTTTATCTCTTTCTTTCTTTCAGCTTCGAATTTATCAATCTTTCTTTTCTCATCTCGCTTACTCTCAGTGTCTCTTGTCTTTCTCGAAAAGAGTTTGTTGTTTATGACAATTCCTTTCAGTCCGGGAGTAGCTTTTAGCGATGCATCTTTTACATCACCTGCTTTATCACCAAAGATCGCTCTCAGAAGTTTCTCTTCTGGAGTCGGCTCAGTCTCACCTTTCGGAGTTACTTTACCGATAAGAATGTCATTCTCTTTTACCTCTGCACCTACTCTTACAATTCCGTTTTCATCAAGATCCTTTGTCGCTTCTTCACTGACGTTAGGAATTTCTTTTGTCAATTCCTCTTCGCCTCTTTTTGTATCTCTTACTTCCAGACTGAACTCTTCAATATGAATCGAAGTGTAAACGTCATCCATTACTAATTTCTCACTGATCACAATAGCATCCTCAAAGTTATATCCTCTCCACGGCATGAATGCTACAAGTACATTTCTTCCAAGTGCAAGTTCGCCTTTTTGAGTTGAAGATCCGTCAGCAAGTATGTCGCCTTTCTTTATCCTCTGACCTTCCTGTACAATTGGTCTTTGGTTAATGGATGTGTCCTGATTTGTTCTGAGAAATTTGATCAGATTATAAACAACATGTTTCCTGTCATCAAAGCTAAGCAGACTGTCATCTGAATCTTCTTTGACATTATATTTTACAACAATTCTGTTACCGTCTACATATTCCACTACACCGTCTGCCTCTGCAGTCAGAAGTGTTCTCGAATCTCTCGCAATTATCTCTTCAAATCCCGTTCCGACTACCGGTGACTCTGGTCTCAAAAGCGGTACTGCCTGTCTCTGCATATTACTTCCCATCAGCGCTCTGTTAGCATCATCATGTTCTAGGAATGGAATCAAAGCCGCTGCAGCACTTACGATCTGATTAGTCGCAACGTCCATGTAGTCCACTTCGTCAGGTGACAATAAAGGGAAGTCACCTTTGAAACGACCTTTGATCTTGTCATTTATAAATTTACCCTTATCATCGATAGGAGCATTTGCCTGTGCGATCTTATAATAATTTTCAATCTCTGCAGACAGATATTCTATCTTATCTGTGACTCTGCCGTTTTCAACTTTTCTGTAAGGTGTCTCAATAAATCCAAGCTCATTAATTCTTGAGTGAATACATAGTGAAGATATAAGTCCAATGTTCGGTCCCTCAGGAGTTTCGATCGGGCAAAGTCTTCCATAATGTGTATAGTGAACGTCCCTTACTTCAAATCCCGCTCTCTCTCTCGAAAGTCCGCCAGGTCCTAGTGCACTGATCCTTCTCTTATGTGTCATCTCCGCAAGCGGATTAGTCTGATCCATAAACTGTGACAACTGACTCGTTCCAAAGAATGAAGCAAGTGCGCTTGTTATAGGTCTTGCACTGATAAGTTTCGAAGGCGTAAGATTTTCTTCATCATGAATGCTCATCTTGTCTCTGATAGTTCTTGACATTCTTGAAAGTCCAAGTGCGAACTGTGCAGACAACTGCTCATTTACTGTTCTTACTCTTCTGTTTCCAAGATGGTCAATATCATCCACATCTTTCTTTCCGTCAACGAGGTCTCTTATATAATTAATAATATTTACAAGATCTTCCTGTGTAAGTATTGTAATATGCGGATCAATATTTGTCTCAAGTTTATAATTGATCTTATATCTTCCTACTTCTCCAAGGTCATATTTTTTTGTATTAAAAAATAATTTCTCAATATAACTTCTTGCACTTTCCGCTTCAGATTCAATCAGAGCAACTGCTGCTTTTTTATCTTTGGCTGAAGTATCTGCCGGAAGCTTTTCAAGTAATTCTTCAGTTTCATCTTCATCATTAATGATCGTTGTATAGATCACCATTTCACCGTCTGTCGGATTTTCTTTTAATAATCTAAGCTCCTTAATCTTTGCACCGACAATCGACACAAGCTGTTCATCTGAAAGTATGCTGTTTGCATTTATTCCAATGTCATCACCGGTATCTTTATTCAATACATTTTCAAGTACGATCCTGCCGACATAATCTAAATAATTCTTATCATTTACTTTTACATTTTCTACTAATCCAAATAGCTCAAGCATATCAACATGTTCATTAAATCCAAGAGCTTTCAGCAGTGTCGAGAAATAAAATTTCTTTTTTCTATCGACATACGCATAAAGCAGATTATTTATATCAGTCGTAAATTCTACCCATGAACCTCTGAAAGGAATTACCCTTGCAGAATAAAGTTTCGTTCCGTTTGCATGTGTTGATTCTCCGAATACAACGCCAGGTGATCTGTGAAGCTGACTGACAATAGCCCTCTCCGCACCGTTAATAATGAAACTGCCTCTTGGAGTCATGTAAGGAAGATTTCCAAGATACACGTCATTTTCTATTGTGTAATTATACTCTTTTGCTGCGGCATTCGGTTTTGTTGATAATCTCAGTCTGGCTTTTACCTGAACAGCGTAAGTCAATCCCTGCTCCTGACATTCAATGACTGAGTAATGAGGTTTTTCTAAATAATAATCTACGAATTCCAGCAAAGCTGTTTCCCTGGAATCACTGATAGGAAAATTATCTTCAAAGACTTTCTGAAGACCCTGCGGTTTTCTTTTGCTTGCAGGCACATCTTCCTGAAGAAAATCTTTATAAGACTGTACCTGAACATTCAGAAGATCAGGCGGATCATGTGTAATCGAAGTTTTTGCAAACGTAAGTCTGTCATTCTTACTGTTTACAGTTTCTAATTTAAGATCTATATCCGTAGTTTCCAAATTTTTACCCCCGGAATTTTTTAATAAATAATCCCGGCATGAATTTGCCGGGACTATTATGTTTTATAAATTAATTTTTTTGATACATTTGATTCAATTGATACAATAGTTACTATTAATACTTTTGTTACAATTGATATATTTGATACATTTGATACAATAGTGCCCGAAAAAAATATTACTTAATTTCGACTTTTGCACCGGCAGCTTCCAGTTCAGCTTTAAGCTTATCTGCATCTGCTTTTGAAATGTTTTCCTTAACGGGTTTCGGAGCGCTTTCTACAAGTGATTTTGCCTCGGTAAGTCCAAGTCCTGTTGCATTCTTTACAGCTTTGATCACGTTGATCTTCTGTGTACCTGCTTCAGCAAGTATAACTGTGAATTCAGTCTGCTCTTCTGCTGCCGGAGCTGCTCCTGCAGGTGCGCCTGCCATCATCATTGGAGCTGCTGCTGTTACACCGAATTTGTCTTCCAGAATTTTCTTTAATTCTGATGCCTGAGTTAATGTTAACTCACCTATTTTTTCTGCAATTTCTTCTATTGACATTTTATTTTACCTCTTGTTGGTTTAATTTTTTAAAATTTGTTTATGCAGCCTGTTTCTTGCCAACCTCTTCTATTACACTGAATAGATCTCTCATTAACGCATTGACCGATCCGACTATTCCGGATGCAGGTGAATCCAGTGAGCTGAGTATTGACGAAATTAATTCCTCTTTTGAAGGAAGTGCCGCAAGTGTGTTTAACTGTTTTGAATCATAAGCTGAATCCTCTACTATTGCAATCTTGAGCTTAGGTCTTTCAAGTTTGTCAAAAAATTTCTTCAGGATCTTTGCAGGTGCTACAGGATTTTCTTTTGCAAAAATAATACCTGTCGGACCGTGCAGCATTTCATCGAGCTTTTCAAAATGACTTGAATACTTGTCAGTCTCTTTTAATGCACGGACAATCAAAGTATTTTTCAATACCTTATATTTTAATCCGGATTTAAAGAAATCACTTCGTAATTCATTCACTTCCTCGACTGTTAATCCAGCGAAATCAGTAAAGTAAATAGCCTCAGAGTTATCAAGTAAACCCTTGATCTCACTGACTGACTCTACTTTCTGTGCTTTTTTCATAATTTAGCTTTTTTTTGTAATAATTTGGATCTTTTCTGCTTACCTGAAGCTGGTATGCAAAATATATGTTTTGTTGAGTGCGTAAATTCTTTTATATTATGCTGCGGTTTTTACCGTAGAATGATTTCTGTCAATCTTTATTCCCGGTCCCATAGTCGTAGATAAAGTAATGCTCTTTACATATGTTCCTTTTGATGCTGCAGGTTTTAATTTTATTATAGTATCAATAAATGCTGTAATGTTATCTGCAAGCATACTCTCTTCAAATGAAGCTTTTCCTACTATAGAATGTACGATTCCTGTCTTGTCAACTCTGAAATCTATCTTTCCTGCTTTTACTTCTTTTACTGCCTGTCCGATATTTGGAGTTACAGTGCCGCTTTTTGGATTCGGCATAAGACCTCTTGGTCCGAGTATCTTTCCTATTTTACCAAGCTCAGCCATTGTATCAGGTGCTGCAATTATAACATCAATATCTGTCCATCCGTCCTGTATCTTTTTTACATAATCTTCATATCCTACGTGATCTGCACCGGCTTCTCTTGCCTCATCATGTTTTTCAGGTTTTGCTATCACAAGAACTCTGACAGTTTTACCTGTCCCGTGAGGAAGTGATACTGTACCTCTTACTACCTGATCAGCATGTTTCGGATCTACGCCAAGTCTGACTGCCACATCTACTGATTCATCAAACTTTGCAGTTGCAGTTTTCTTAAGCTCTGTAATTCCTGTCTTAAGATCATATTCTTTTTCTATATCAACTCTTTTTAAGTTGTCTTTCTGCTTCTTTGTTAATTTCATTTTTGAAATTGGAAAAATTTAAAAAATTTGAAAGTATCTTTATTATACTTTATATTACTTTAATAAATAAAATGCTCTTGCAGATTATTTTTCTACCGAAAGTCCCATGCTTCTTGCAGTTCCTGCGATCATACTCATTGCTGCTTCTACATCATGCACATTAAGATCAGGCATTTTTGTTTCAGCTATTTCTCTAAGCTGCTTTTGAGTAACTTTCCCGACCTTTGTTTTATTTGGTACACCTGATCCTTTTTCAATTCCGAGTGCTTTGATCAAAAGTACTGCTGCAGGAGGTGTCTTTGTAATAAATGTAAAAGACTTATCAGAAAATACGGTAATGACCACCGGGATAAGGTAACCTTTTTTATCCTGTGTCCTTGCATTGAATTGCTTGCAGAATTCCATTCCGTTCACGCCTCTCTGACCAAGAGCCGGTCCAACCGGAGGAGCCATTGTAGCTGCACCTGCGGGGATCTGTAGCTTAATAAAACCTGTTATTTTTTTTGCCATTTTATATAAATATTAATATTATTTTTCTTTTTCTACCTGTGTAAGCTCAAGCTCTATAGGTGTCTTTCTTCCAAAAATACTTACCATTACTTTTACTTTGAACTTTTCTAGATTTACTTCAAGTATATTTCCACTGAAGTTATTAAAAGGTCCGCTGGTAACTTTTACCGGATCTCCTACATTAAGTTGTATATCTAATTTTTCCTTATCACCTTCTTCATTCAATATCGATTTGATCCGCTTTACTTCATCACGTTTCAAAGGAATCGGATCCAGCTTAACACCTTTTACACTTTTTGACCCTACCATATTTATGATAGACGGTGTTTTGGAAATAAAATCACGGATCTTTTCATCAAGATCTGCTTCAATCAGAATATACCCGGGTAAGAAATTTTTGAATTTAACTTTCTTCTTTCCGCCTTTTACTTCAAATACTTTCTCAAGAGGAATTAATACATTATTGATCTTATCATGAAGTTTCTCATTTCTTATCTCATTATCTAAATATGCCTTCACTTTATTTTCATGTCCGGAAATTATTCTTACAGCATACCATTTCATAAACTCCGACTCTTCCTCTTCTTCGGCTGCCTGTTCAGCTTTATCTTCAGCTACATTACCGTCTGCTTTATTTTTCACATCATCAGATTCATCATCCGAAACGTTTTCATCATTTCCGGAGTCTTCTGAAACTTCTTCCGTACCTTCTTCAGAAATTTCTTCCATACCTTCTTCTGTATTTTCTTTTGTGTCCTCTTGCATTGGATCTTCTGTGTTTTTTTCCTCAGTCATTTAAATATGTATTATTATAATATCACTTTCAACAGTTCGCTGATTCCTTTATCAATCGCATACACTAAAGCAGCAGATATAAGCATTGTAATTACAACTACTTTTGTAGAATCGATAAGTTCTTCTTTTTTAGGCCATGAGACTTTCTTCATTTCCTTAAAAATATCTTCGAAAAAAGTTACTATCTTATTTTTCATTTTTTATCTGTAAAATATAAAATTATTTTGAGATCCATTTGCACGGGAGGAGGGACTCGAACCCCCAACCAACGGTTTTGGAGACCGCTACTCTACCAATTGAGCCACTCCCGCAGTTGGTCACTTAATTGAAGGTATCAATTTATTTTGATTCCCTGTGTAGAATATGCTGCCTGGTCCATTTGCAATATTTTTTCAGCTCGATCCTCTCTTTGGTATTTACTCTGTTTTTGTATGTGACGTAAACGGATTTTCCTTTGTGAGGTCCTTCAATACTTACTAACTTAATTTTGACTCTTGATCCTTCTTTTGCCATGATATTATTTTTCTAAAAATTTTTTGGTTTTTTTAAAGGTAACTAACTAATAACAGAGTTTTGTTTACAGGAATGTTATTTAACTTTTTTTTACTTTTACTTTTTTCTGATTTTTTCAATCCCATTTCAAATATGATCTGTAGATTGAATCTTTCTGCTCGAGAGCTGATGACCGGGATTGAACCGGTGACCTCATCCTTACCAAGGATGTGCTCTACCAACTGAGCTACATCAGCTTATCAGTTTTTTTTATTTCCTTAATTTCTTGTATTTCAAAGAGCGGGAGACGAGACTCGAACTCGCGACCAACAGCTTGGAAGGCTGTGACTCTACCAACTGAGTTACTCCCGCTAAAAATCATTGATTCCTTTTCTTAATATTTTTAACTCAGCTCAAAAAAATTTGTCTGACTTTTTCTGTGGGTAGGGAAGGATTCGAACCTCCGAAGACCTGAGTCGACAGATTTACAGTCTGTTGCGTTTAACCACTTCGCTACCTACCCGTTTAGAAATACCAATGTTTAAATACAAATTTTGAGTTTTGAACAAAAGATAAAATTAGTATATAGCAAAGGACTTTAAAAATATCAAATTTAAGTTTTTAAATCAACTCATATTTTGATACAGCAACAGCTTTTTTTTCAATTGTGTCCAATGCAATTTGATCTTTAAAAAGGTACTTTAAATTTTCAATAAAGCAAATTATTAAATTAAAGTTACAATACGTCCTGCCAGTGTGAAAATACCTTTAAAAATCCCTAAATAATTGCGTTAACAAAAATTTTCCTAGTCTGAGAAATGTGATGGATACAAAAATCTGCACACTATTAATCCCTCAACAAATCTGAATGATCATTTTTTGTGTCTGAATAAAAGAGGTATATATCTGAAAGATTCAGTCGTATGTCAGATAAGTTCAGACATACGTTTGTAAACCTCAGACAATAATCTCTGACCCGCAGGCGTATAGCTATAACTCTCAGGCATACAGCTATAACTCTCAGGCATACAGCTATAACTCGCAGGCGTATATTTTTGATCAACAGGCGTACAGCTTTGATCCGTAGGCATAAAGCTTTGACTTGTAGGCGTACAGCTATAACTCGCAGGCGTACAGCTATAACTCGCAGGCGTACAGCTATAACTCGCAGGCGTACAGCTTTAACTCGCAGGCGTACAGCTTTAACTCGCAGGCGTACAGCTTTGACTCGTAGGTATACAGTTTTGAAACGTAGGCGTACAGCTATAACTCGCAGGCGTACAGATTTGGCTCGCAGGCGTACGTCTCTAAACTGCAGATATAAGCCTGTAAAGTCTGCATATACATAAATGCGGCACAGATGTAAGTCCCGATTAGCAAGACATTTGAAACAAAAAAATTCATTTACAAGAAAAAAATTATATACTCAACGGAGTTTATTTATATCGTATGACCGCCGGAGATTTCAGTGAGGTACGCAAGATGACCTTGTTAAAATAAATTATTTAATTGAAATTAAGATGCCGAAAAAATATGTTTCGACACATTTCTAAAAAATTTTAATTAGGGGTTTTAATTATGAAAAAGATAATTTTTTTATATTTATTTCTAATCCTACTCACCGGAACAGCAACTTCACAATTTTCTAATCCTGTCAGATTGACTACAGGAAACTCCGACCGCAATCCTTCTTTTGATCATTCTACTTATAACATTGACTTTGCAGCTTTTGATTTTGAATATATGATATTTGAAAGAGCTGACGGAAATTCATCTCAAATATGTCTGAGAAAAATTGATTCACAAGGACCTTTTGATAGTGAAATGTATTTAACAAATGATGCCCATACAAATAAAAACCCTGCTATTTCTTATAACCCTCCGGTATTCTCTTTTGGAGACAGTATAAAATATGCTCTTGCTGTATGGCAGTCAAATAAATTCGGTCATGAAAGCATTTTCGGTTCAAGTTTTAATGTAAGTTCAGGATGGTCTGAACCATTCATTTTGGATTCCTCTGCAGCAGGCAACAGAAATCCGGATGTTATACATTTTGATTCATTAAATTTCGGAGTAACTTATGAGTGTGGAAATGATATTAAGTATTTGAAATATAATATTCTCTCAGGTATTATTTCTGCAAGGAGCAATTTAACTTCAGCTGATCCGGGAAATTTCAGCAATCCTCACATAACAAAATTTAATAACGGTTTCAACAATCCAGGTGTGGCAATATCGTTGGATAAAGAAATTTCTGTTAATGAAAAAGCAATTTATTGCAGAATTGGCATTCCTGATTCAATGCCACAATCAGGATATCCGGGTGATACAATTGCTTATTCTGGAAATAACAGAACCATTAGTTTTGGTAGATCAAAGTTGTCTGGTCATGTCATATATGAGACAAACAGAAATGGAAATATTGATATTTATACATCAGAATTTTATCCGACAGTTACTCATACTCAAAATCCGGTGGTAATAGACAATACTTATGATAATTTATATTACAAAGGCTCTGATATTCCTATTACTGATAATTCTGTAATTACGAATTATGTTTATTCTTATTTTAGAAAATCCGGATCTGATCTTAAATTAATTGCAAAAGCCGGATTCACAGGAACACCTGTGATTTTTAATATTAGTGACAATCCGCTTTATCATTCATCCTTATCTTTAAATAATATGCTGAGAGTACCAAACATGCCTGCTTTAAGACTTTGGTTTGTTTATAACAAAGATTCTTTGGATATAAATTTTCCATCTACTATTTACGGATATTCCTATACAGTTATTTTTACAGATATAAAAACATCTTCTTCTAATATTGCAAATGATTTTTCACTCTCACAAAATTATCCAAATCCCTTTAATCCAAAGACAATTATAAATTACGAGTTACGAGTTACGGATAATGTTAAGATAAAAGTATTTGATGTCTTGGGGAATGAAGTCGCTGAGCTGGTAAATGAGAAGCAGAATGCGGGAAGTTATTCAGTGGAGTTTGACGGCAGCGGTTTTGCGAGTGGGATTTATTTTTATTCTTTGTATTTGAATGGGAGTTTGTTTGAGACGAAGCGGATGGTGATGTTAAAATAAATTTCAAATTTCAAATTTCAAATTTCAAATATAGAGCAGATTAATTAAATTTAAAATTCTTAATTCGTAATTTGTAATTTGTAATTGCTTTAAAGAAGGCTTAGTTTGAAAAGACTGTCAATCTTTACTTTCTGATCTTTAAGATTATTTATCCTTTCGAGAATTGCCTGCCGTTCTTCATTATCAACTGTAACAGGTTCCATATTTCCCGATATCACCTGATAAAATGAAAGCTCAATGTCCTTTCCATAATCCCTGTATTTATAATCCCCTATCCTTTCAGTATTTACAAGTATTGCCTGTCCGATAGTATAGTTTTCATCTTTATTTCTTACAGCGATCTTCGTCCTCGCATCAGGTTCGCGGCAGAGATATACTCCGTCGTCACGGATTTCAGTTACTCTTGCCGAGACAACTCTCGTAATTTTTCCTGTGCTTCCTGTCGAAGCAATATTCACAAGCAGTTTATCCTGTTCCCTGATCTCCCTTTCAAGCTCATTATATTTTACGACCGATGCAATTTTTTTACTTAACAGACTTATGTTCGCTTCGAGTATGTTAAGATCTTTATACATCACAGTTTCCGGAAATACAGTAAGTATCAGTTTTGCGTTATTCAGTTCATTCATAGATTCACTGAATTTTTCAGACTTATTAAGCTTTTTTGCATTGGAAATTTTCTGAGCATATTCTTCATATGCGATATTATAAATATTATTAAATAATGTTTTAGCATCATTCGGATCAAGTCCATCGCTGATCTTATTATAATATTTTAATGCAAGTTTCCAGTCGTCTTTGTAATAATTACTTGATATCTGATAGGAATAATTTTTAATCCGGTCTAATGCTCTGTTCTTATTTTTTCCGTCATCATAATTTCTCAGAAAAGTCTCATATTTCCCAATCATTTTTTCCATGGATCTGAGATCATTTGCCTTGTCAGACTTTACAAGTTCGGAATAATCCCTGTCCTCCTTTAAAATAAAAGTATAATATCCGAGATAACCCAATGCTGAAAGAATAGCAATAATAATTACTATGATAAGAATATTGGTATAAAGTCTTCTCCTTCTCTGTTCGGGAATTTTTTCCCTGATCACATCAATTCTCGTATTTACAAAATTAGTCTCCGTCTCATCTGTATATTTTAAAACATTCTTATAATAAATTTCAGCAGCTTTATAATCTTTGTTTCCGAATGCTTCATCACCGCTGGTCATCAGATTGATCTTATTATTTATCAGCGCAACAGCTTTGTTGTATAAGTTCTTTAATTCATTATTTCTTCTGTCTAATTTTAAATATTGCTTACCTTCGAATATAGCTTCGGAAAACTGATTCCTGTTAATAAGGTATTCAATATTTATAATGGCTTCCCTTATAGTTACTTCTTCATTTTCATCACGGATCTTTTCACCGCATCCGTAGACGGCGCAACCTTTGTTTTCTGTCCAGCAGTCGTTATGATAAGGCGAGCTGCATGAGTTACAGAATGTAGCTTCCGAATCATTCTTTATAGGCATCTGACAAAAAGTGCAGATATTTTTTACAGGTTTTAAGAGATCGTCCATTTTTTTGGAAATGATAAAATTTCCGGTAAGTTATTAAATTTTTAATATCTGAAAAATAACAAAATTCATATTCCGCTGAAATACAATTTTAATAATATAGAAATTCCTAATACTACAAGAAGTAGTCCCATGAAATTATTCAGTTTTTGCAAAGTGCGCGGATTTATTTTCATAGAATTCTTTGAAACAAAATTTACAAGTAAATAAAACCATACTGTTGTACCTATAAAAACTCCAAGTGCAAGAAAAAGACCTGTAAAGAAATTAGAATTTATAAGTCCATAACTTTTAAGATAACTTACAATCGCAAACCATGAAGCTGGCAAAGTAGGCGAAGACAGACAGGAAACAACACCTGCAATAAAACTTAATGTGATCCCTGAGTGATGTTTCTCAAGTACTTTTGTTCTGAAAATTTTATCAATCCCTACCTCAGTTTTCTTAAAAACATTTTCTACTTTATCATACTTTTCTTTATAATCAAGATTTTCTTCAACTTCTATCCTGTGCGAATAATCCTGTTTTGTGAATATTATCTTTATACCGTAAATGATCACAAACAAACTTCCGAACAATGCAAGCATCAGTTTTAATATTTCTGAATTTTCGGAAAAATAAGCATGCAGATTATCCGGCAGAAGACTGGTAATAAGTGATACACCTCCGAAAGCGATCAGTATATAAAAAAAATCAATGAATCCTGCACCAGCTCCGATAGCAAGTCCGTTTCTTGTCTTATTCTTAAGACCCTGCTCTATTATCTGAAAATATGTCGGTCCTAAAGGAGGGATCGTAACAATGAATCCAATAATAACACCAACAATTAATCCGGAAATCAATAAATTTTTTTTGTTAAATTAGCTAAACACACTGTTATTATCAATTTAATAGAAACTTAAGGTTCAATTGAATTATTGGATCGGTTTTTGTAACTTTAGCAACTAAAATCTGATACCGATGCAAATTAAAGTTATAAAAAAATATTTAGCAATTGTCTTTATAATATTCTCTCTTGCATTTTCATTTTCTAATATAAACTTTTCACAAAATCAGAGACATTCAATTGTTTATATAACAGAATCTGATAATTATAGAGATAATGTCACTGATGGGTTTCTGAAAAAAAATGAAGAAATGAAAAGACACATATGTACAGTGCTTTCAATTAAAGTCTTTTTATTAAATTCGATACAGGATAAAATTTATTTTAACTCGTCGTAGTCGTAGCACAGATTATCAATCTGTGTTAACAAACTTTGTTTACAAACTTTGTTTACAAACTTTGTTTACAAACTTTGTAAACAAACTTTGTTAACAAACTTTGTTTACAAACTTTGTTTACAAACTGAAATACTATCATAACACAGATTAATAATCTATGCTACCATGTACTACCTAAACTCTTTATCAATCACATCGATCTCACCCGGATAAGAAATACCTCCAAGGAATGTATCAATTGTCGGTTTTATTTTTAATGTAAGTCTTGAGCTTGTCCCGGATTTTCCTCCGATGGCAAGAGCAAGATTCATTATATTTTCGTAGCTGTTATTTTGAAAAATCTCGAGCAGATCAATGGTGACAGGAATGGGAATTGTTGCAGATTTGCCGACTCCCGGTATTGTGATCGGCTGAGTAATTGCGCCGTTAATTATATTTTTATTATCGATCAGTAATCTCCAGTCCAGACTTTTGATAAGCGAAGAAGATTCAGCATCACCGCCCGGATAAGTGTCAGGATTTTTTGCAATTAGATTTACAGTAAAAGTAGTTGGCAGTTTGCCTGATGCAAATGCCGCTAATAAATTTGCTCCCTGTAAAATATTCACATCATTTAAAGATTTTATATTACTGAGATTTACTCCCGCAATATCAAGCCCGTCGACTTTACCTAATTTGAACTGCAGCCGTTGTGCATTTTCAATAGTTTTATTCACACCGGAGCAACTGCTGATAATGATTGGAATGAATAGTATTAAACTGTAAAAGAATAATTTTTTCATATAAATTTTTTTTATGGTTTAAAAATAAAAAAGTCCGGACTGAATTTTTATATTCTTTCGCGGACTTTGATTTAATGATTTTGAATAGCTAAAAATTTATTTCTGATAAAATAAATTTCATTGTACTTATTTGCAGAGAGAGAGGGATTCGAACCCCCGGTGACCGCGAGGCCACAACGGTTTTCAAGACCGCCGCATTCAACCACTCTGCCATCTCTCTGTGCCGTATTTTAAAACTTTACAAATATAATGGAATCAAATCCTTTATTCAATTTCTTTATGCAGTGGTTTAAACTTTTTTATATAATGATTCTCAAATAGAATGAAGTCCCTTGAAGAAAGTTTTAGAACGGAAGTCTTTTTTTACTTAGTTTATATATGTTGTTCATTTCCTCACGTGTTTTTATACAAACGTTGTTTTTTATTATATTATTTATAAGCAGAACTAAAACTACTACTCTTTGATTTTTCAATAAACTTATCGAAAAACAATCCATAGTCTTTAGAATTTTCATCTACTTCAATATTTTCCAGAATAGCTTCTAACATTTGAGAAATTACAGTTAATTTTTTATAAGATATTTCCATCATCTTGATAATATCTTTATTAATTCCCAATGATTTATTTCCATTCTCAATAGTATCTTTCATAGCTTTCTTAAGGGTATTTATTACAAATAAAGACTGTTGAGCCTGATTCGGAATTAAAGAAACTAATTCTTCCCTAATTTTATCTAAGTAATCATTGAATTTTTTACTTTTAGAAATATATTCTTTTTCCGTCTTTCTTAATGTTTCTAAATTATGAGAAATCAACTTTGATTGAGTTGTAATGTTAGAAAGAGTAGAAAAAATATTAGGTAAAAATTCCTTGTTTGAAACTATTGCATCCATAATTATTAAATTGAAAGTGTTTAAAAGAAAATAGTAACGTTCTCATTACAAAATACCCATCACTTGAAATTTAGTCAACTTTATAAATTTACAGGGAAATTAAAATCATATCAATTGTTATAAAACTTTTTGATTTTTAGATTTTTGATAAATCCCTATTTATTTCATTTGCTAACCCATCTGCATATTCAATTTCATATAAAAAAAAATAAATCAAAAGTTAATCTCAGAATCCGGCGTGACAATCTTTACCAGCTCTTTAAAAATATCAAATGCCTTTTTATCTGAAGATGTCTCAACTGTCTCTGTCGAATAAACAATCAATGTAATTTCCTCTGAAGGGAAATATCCAAATCCCCCGCTGTATCCGTTCATGCTTGGATTCTGCAGATACCATCCGTTAGCAACTACAAACCCAGATGCAAAATAAAGATCCGGTTTTCCAGTATTTTCGAAACGACTCAGCAATGTATTAAATGAATTTTCGTTCAACAATTTTCCTTTCCCAAAGACAGGTCCCCATTTGGCAAGATCATATAAATTAGAATAAAGCGGTCCGGATTCCCCTGCCCATGAAGGACTCCAGAAAGTTGCATCTTCATAAACTTTTCTATCCGAAGTGAAGGAATGCAGGACGGGTGATGGTAGGTTAGCATTGTTACTGTAGCCGGTATTTGTGAGACCTAAAGGTTTGAAAATATTTTCTTCATAAAGTTCAGACATTTTTTTTCCTGTTGCCTTTTCAAGAACTTCAGCAAGAATTGTAAATTCAGTATGAGAATATTTTTGTTCGGTGCCCGGCGGAAAATTCAGATCATCAGGTGTACCATAAGAAATGATCTCATCTCTTGTTATAAATCTGAAAGGATATTTTAAAATCAGATCTACAAATTCATTATTATAAACATAGTCTTTATATCCCGCAGTGTTCTTGATCAGCATTTCAATTGTTACTTTATCTGAATGAGGCAAATCAGGAAGATACTTCGAAATTTTTTCATCAAGATTAATTTGACCCTGCTCAGTAAGTATCATTACAAGTGTCCCGTAAAACATTTCAGAAACTCCGCCAATCCTGAAATGCATGTCAGTAGATGCGGGATAATTTGTCATTGATTCACCGAGAGCTATTGTGAAAATTTCCTGATCGCCTTTCCAGAGACCTGCGATGACTGCGTTGAACTTATAACTTTCCTTTAATTCATTGATCTTAGAAATCAACTGATCTTTATTTCGATTGAGATCTGTTTGTGAAAATGAATTTGAATTAAGTATGAATATAAATATTAGAATGAAAATGAATTGAATTGAAATACTTTTGAAATGCTTCATAATTTTTTTTAAATAAAATAAATTAATTATGTAAAACTAGCTAAACAAAAAGTTTGTATTGGAAATATTTATTTCCATTTCCGTCAAGTACTCCTGAGTACGGATTACATTTACTAAAAAAAAATATCTTCGGTGAATCAATTCGTAATTTATTTAAAGTTTGAGTTTCTGAGCAGCCGGTTATGCTGCTGGTGATCAAAAAGTTTGCAAAAGTCAAAAATTTAAAACAAACTTAAATATTAGCAAACTTTTTGAAACACCAACAGCGGCTCAAATGACAATAAATTTGAAACAGAGTTTCATTTCAAGATACTTTTTTGGTTATTCATTTAACAACCATTCGTGATTAACTGAAGTTACGCAATTATCAATATTTGTTACAAACCGGGAGGTGCTCGTTTCCAAACTCTGTTTGAAAATGCAATATTCAAGCGAAACTCCGTTTCGCAAAAGCTCTTTCGATAGTAATCCGCAAAAAAAATTAAAATGCGAAACTTCAGTGATTTATTACTTTTGATGTGTCTGAAACAGAGTTTCATTTTCAAGTGCGTTCCAAAACAGGAGTTTTGGAACGAGCAGTTTGAGAAGGTTCCGTATTTAGGGTAAGTTGTGGTAAAAAACTTTTAGTAGTTAGGATAAAAGGGAAATAAATCCAGTTAAAAAACTTGATGTATAGTTACTCTGTTACATTTATTTACATTAACTAGATTGTTCATGCTGATTCATTTACTTAATTTTGTATGGTTACTTTTAACATCAAAATTTTTAGAAAAATTTATTTTATAATTTTTAATACTTAAAATGAAATTATTAAAAACCATTGCATTATTCTTTTTTATAATAGCTTTTACCTTACCTGTAAACTCACAATGGATTCAAAACTCTACCGGTATAAACGGCGGAGATGTTTACTGTATCTCAAGAAACGGTAATGATATTTTTGCCGGCACTAATCTCTACGGCATTTACAAATCCAACAACAACGGTATTAGCTGGCAGCAGACAGAATTAAGTGATAAGTCAGTTTACTCTATTTATATAAGCGGTAACAATATATTTGCCGGAACAAATCTTTACGGTTTATATTACTCCAATGATAATGGAAATTCATGGCTGCAGTCATCTCTGAGTTCTCAGGTTGTATCAGACATCACAGAAATCAGCGGGACACTTTTTGCAGCAACAAGCGAAGGTGTATATAAGTCCGTAAATCAGGGAGTAAACTGGACGCAGTCGGGACTTAATACTTTTGATATTTACTCTATTGCCGCAGGCGGAAATACTTTATATGCAGGTGTTGGAATTGCAAGAGGAGTTTACATCTCTACAGACAACGGTACTACCTGGAATCAAACCTCTTTAAATAATAAAGACGTTCTGGCTATTTCAGTAAATGGAAATAATATATGTGCGGGTACAATAAATTCAGGTGTCTATTATTCTGCAAACAATGGTACAACATGGAGTCAGTCTACCTTTAACAATTCTATAGTTTATTCATTTTCATATTCCGGAAATACTATTTTTTCAGGTACGTCCTCTGGTGTATATTCATCTGTAAATAACGGTGCAGACTGGAGCTCTGCAGGAATCAGTAATGAAATTGTACAAAGTGTAAATACAAACGGAAGCCAGCTTCTAGCGGGAACGAAGAAAGGTGTTTATAATTCTCAAAACAGCGGTGCAGCCTGGAATAAAACTGAACTCCATAACATAGCAGTTTTTTCTGTAATAAATAATGGCGGTGTGTTTTTTGCAGGATCCGGGGAGAACGGAGTTTTCAGAAGTGCTGATGCAGGAAATACATGGGCTCAGACTTCACTCAATACAAACTCAATTCCCTCACTAGTTGCAAACGGCAATAGAATTCTTGCTGGTGCAGATAATGGAATTCAGATCTCTACCGATAATGGCATTACATGGTCAGGTACTTCGCTGACAAATGAAGTTGTTTATTCTCTTGCAATAAACGGCAGTACAATTTTTGCAGGCGGCGGATATGGTTTTCATATTTCTACTGACGGAGGCTATAACTGGAGCGGCACTTCTTTTCATGAAGTATGTCTGGCACTCGTGCAGTCAGGAAATACTTTATATGCAGGTACTTATAACGGTGTATTTTATTCTACTGATAATGCTGTCACATGGAATCAGACTTCACTCAATAATGAATCAGTAAACGCATTAATGGTAAACGGAACTACCATTACAGCAGGAGTTAGTTTTAACGGAGTTTACATTTCTACAAATTCAGGAACAAACTGGACACAGACATCGCTGAATGACAAAGATGTTTATTCACTTGCTCAAAGTTCTAATTATATTTTCGCAGGTACATACGGCTTTGGAATTTTTATGTCTTCCGATAACGGTCAGACCTGGATACCTATTAATCAGAATCTTGGCGAGCAATATGTTACTGTGCTTATGGTTTCGGGAAATGACCTATACGCCGGTACAGGAGCTAATGCTTTATGGAAAAGAAGCATTGCAGAAATAATCGGAATAAATCAGATCAGCAGTAATGTGCCTTCAGATTTTAATCTAAAACAAAATTATCCAAACCCTTTTAATCCTGTTACAAAAATTAAATATGATATTTTAAAAAGCGGTATTGTAAAAATGTCAGTATATGATCTTAGCGGAAAAGTGGTCAGAGTACTTTTCAACGAACATCTTTCTCCGGGAACTTATGAAACGAGCTTTGACGGATCAGGATTTTCAAGTGGTGTGTATTTTTATAAATTAGAATCAGGAAGTTTTTCTGAAGTCAGAAAAATGACATTTATAAAATAAATGATTTAAACTAATTAACCCAATTTTCAATCAGAATTAATGATTTGGAACAATTGAAAAATTGATAAACATTACAAAATTAAAATGATCATGAAAAAAATTATCTTTACTCTACTATTTATTATATCAACATTACCGGTAGTGCAATCACAGGTAGTGCAGTCAAATTTCACAGGTGAAATAGTTCCTCAGTACATGGGATCAGGTACAAGTACCCGACTGCCATATGTTTACAGAGCTACTCTCAGCGGACTTTTACCGAATTCTTATTACAGATATTATTTAAATGCATGTATTTATAATGACTTTGGCGGGACAAATTCCGGTGCGGGAAATCCGCTCTTTATTCATGGTGATGATTACAGATATACTTCTTCTACCAGTCTTTCAAATCCGGGAGGTTATGATTCGATCCTGACAAACGGCAGCGGAAGTTATACAGGCTGGTTTGGATTTGTGAATACCGGAAATGCAAGATTCACAGCAGGAAATTATATTTACCCTACCATAACTCTGGACAGTGCAGGCAACGGTTCTACTTTATACAGATTTGCATTAAATGATTCTATAAAAGTTCTCGCATTCTCTACTACAGCCGATGCAAATTCATGTACAGGACTTTATGGAATTTCTCTTGCCAGTCCAAAAAATATTATAACGATCTATGACAATATCAATAACAGCGGAAGACCTCTGAGTATGGTATTTGTCGAAAGTGACGGAATTGATACAACTGTAATGACGAATCTTGTAAAATATTATAAGGACAGTGTGGATTCAAGAGACGGCAGATGGGGAACGCTTATTCCGAATATACTTCCCGGAGGAGTCAAAAGAGTTAATGTACTCAGTCTTTCAGATGCATCTGTTGTAAAATTCAAAACTGACGGCGACGGTATCTGGCCGAGTGGTACAAATACAGTTAACCCCACCGGCGGTGCTGACAATCCTCTCAGACTTAACGAACAGGATGTACCTTTATTAATTAATACAGGTAATGTGATCGCAGATAATTTCAGACTTGAACAGAATTATCCTAATCCATTTAACCCGGATACAAAGATAAGTTTTTCTATCCCGCTAAATGGAAATGTGAAATTGAAAGTTTATGATGTACTTGGAAAAGAGATCTCAGTTTTATATGACGGCAATATTAATGCAGGAAATTATCAATCTACTTTTAACGGAAGAGATCTTCAGTCAGGAGTTTATTTTTATAGAATGGAATTTTCAGGAAATAATGGAATAACATTTTCAGATATTAAAAAACTTATTCTCTTAAAATAAGAGTTGCAATACCATATATATATTATATAAAATATTAGTTAATAAAATTTAAAAACTTTTCACAAAAAACTTATAATGAAAAAAAACATAATTGCATTTTCAATCCTGATGATTACTGTAACTGGAATCTTTTTTCCGGGATCAGTGCATTCTCAGGGTGAAGGTGACAGTCTTTTTACAGGGATTCAAGTTCACAATGTAAATATTATTTTCTCACAGCCAAACTACTGGGATTCACTTACCTACTACTATAATCAGGGTGAGGAACAATATTTATCAGCTACTGTAATTGCTAATGGTACCATAATCAATAATGTAGGTGTCCGCTTAAAAGGCAATTCTTCTTATACACATCCGAATAATAAAAAATCATTCAGACTCAGCTTTAATGAATTTGTAAGCGGTCAAAAATGGAATGGTCTTAAAGGAGTCCATCTGAATAATTTCTGGAATGATCCTTCTTTCCTCAGAGAAAAAATTCATTTAGATTATTGCAAGAGCGTTGGTATAGTTGCACCGAGAGCAAACTATGTGAGACTTTCAATAAATGATACTCTTTTTGCATTCTATTCACTTGTAGAACATGTGAACGGTGATTTCCTTGAAACTCACTTTGGAGATGGAGACGGAGATCAGTTTAAGGCTGTAGATGCATTCGGATCCACCAGTCACCTTGTCTCGGACTTCAGATGGTACGGTGCTGATACTTCAAATTATACTAACAGGTATGAAATAAAATCAGACAGCGAGATCGGCTGGGACAGACTTGTAAGTTTTATCGATTCAATAAATCATACTACAGATGCATACAATACTTTTTCATCTAAGATAAATCTAAATTCGTATTACAAGGCAATGGCAGTGGATATTCTTATGGGTAATCTTGACTCGTATGTTTATAACGGAAGGAATTTTTATATTTATTCACTTGCACCGGATTATAAAATGAACTGGATAGTCTGGGATGCCAGCTTAAGCATAGGAGCATTGCCCGGTGGTCCGACAAATGTAGAAACATTGCCGGTCACGTATGTCAGCAGTGATACAGGCAGACCTTTATTCGGACAGATCATTAATAATGCTCAGCTCAAACAGGAATATCTCATGGCATTTTGTGAAATATTTACTGACAATTTTTCTTCATCAAAATTATTTCCAAAGATCGACAGCATTACAACTCTTATCAGACCTTATGTTTATGAAGATCCAAGAAAGATGTTTTCCAATGCGCAATTTGAAACAAACATAATAAGTGATCTAGTCATATCAGGTTTCAGAATTCCGGGAGTTAAATCTTTTATAAATTCCAGAAGAAGCAATGTAGCTTCACAATTAAATACACTTGGAATAAACTGTGAGGTCGGAATATATAATGGCAATGAGACAGTAAATGATTTTAATCTGTATCAAAATTTCCCAAATCCATTTAACCCAAATACTATAATCAGTTATCAGATCTCAGTGAATAATAATGTTTCGCTAAAAGTTTATGATGTTCTGGGAAATGAAGTAGCAACCTTAGTAAATGAAAAGCAAACTGCCGGAAATTACTCTGTGGAATTTAACGGAGCTGATCTTTCAAGCGGACTATATTTTTATATTTTAAAAACACCTAACCAAAGTGTTACAAAGAAAATGCTTCTTGTAAAATAAGATACTCTATAAAATTTATTTTAACTATTTTAACTAATTTTAAAAATCAAAAACCAAAATTAATATAAATGAAATCAGGAAAACTTCTCACGATACTTATAATGTTTATTTTTTTTAATATGAATGATGAAATATTTTCACAGGCATATCCGGGTTACACATTGTATACAGCTTCATCTACTCGAACAAATTTGATGGATCTAAATAATAATGTTGTAAAATTCTGGACGCATACCAGAAGCGGCGGATATGCAGTTTATCTTTTAAGAAACGGTGATATTATGAGACCTGCACTTTCTACAGGCTCTACAATAAACGGGGGAGCGGCAGCAGGTGTTGTGCAGAAGTATTCATGGGACGGACCTTTGGTCTGGGAATATACTTACAGCAGCAGTACTTATCGGACACATCACGATATTTGTCCTTTGCCAAACGGAAATGTACTTCTGATCGCATGGGAAGTAAAAACAGCAGCAGTCGCAGTTGCTGCCGGTCTTAATCACAGTGCAGTAATCTGGCCGGATCATCTTATTGAAGTTCAGCCGTCGGGAACTAACGGGGGAACCATAGTTTGGAAGTGGCATTTCTGGGATCATCTGATACAGGATTATGATCCGACAAAGGCAAATTACGGTGTAGTCGGAGATCATCCCGAATTATTAGACATCAATGTTGGCAGTGCAGGATCAGGCGACTGGATGCATATTAACGGAATCAGTTATAATGCTTCACTTGATCAGATCGTAATTTCATCCCATGAGCTGGATGAAGTCTATGTGATAGATCACAGCACTACAACTACTGAAGCTGCAGGTCATACCGGCGGCAGATACGGAAAAGGCGGAGATATTTTATACAGATGGGGAAGACCTTCAAATTACAGAGCTCCGGGTTCACAAATATTTAATGTAGTTCATAACAGTGTCTGGGTGCCGGACAGTCTTCCGGGCGGCGGACATATAATGGCTTTTAATAACAGGGAAGGTACTAACTCTTCTATGGTAGTCGAATTTCAACCGCCTACAGACAGTGCCGGATTTTACAGCTATACTTCGGGTACGGCTTTCGGACCTGCTGATACTGAATGGAGCTACAGTGCATCCGGTTTTTATTCAAATCATCTCGGAGGCAACCAAAGACTTCCAAACGGAAATACAATGATCTCAGAATCCACGAGCGGAAATTTATTTGAAGTTACATCGGCTGGAAATATAGTCTGGAGCTATTCTCCGGGTGGTGAGATCACAAGAGTACTGAGATATGGATTTGATTATCCGGGTTTAGTAGCTGTTTCGAATATTACATCTTCTATCCCTGAGAATTATGATCTGTCTCAGAATTATCCTAATCCTTTCAATCCTGTAACAACTATAAAATTTGAATTGCCAAAACAGGAAAAAGTTACGATGAAGGTTTATGATATTTTGGGAAATGAAGTGAGGACGTTAATTGATAATGAATCAAGAAATCCAGGTCAGCACAGCGTTGTGTGGGATGGAAAATTTGACTCGGGTCTAAATGCTGCGACAGGTGTTTATTTTTATAAACTTGTTTCAGAAAATTTCACAAGGACTATGAAGATGATACTGGCAAAGTAATATCTGAAGTAATAATAAATTTAAGTTTTGTTCTTATCTTGAAAAGAGCTTTCCTGATTTTGAGGGAAGCTCTTTTTTTTATTGGCATGCTCATTGGGTTTGCCTCAAAGTCTCTAAGGCTCGAAGGATTTTTGTTTTAAATTCTTTATAATTTAATACTTTAATATTTTAATATTTTAAGTATTGGAGTCTTTGAGACTTCGAGGCAATTGTTTTCGAAATTATCATTTAATTCTTAATATGGTATAGCTTAATTTTTCACCTATACCATATTAATAGTTTTATTTCAAAATATTTTTTTGAAAGAGAAAGAGCTTGCTGATAGATATACATCAGACATTTGTTTGATCTGAAACAGAGTTTCATTTTCAAGTGCGTTCCAAAACGGGAGTTTTGGAACGAGCGGTTAAAAAAATTTAAAAATATTCTTCTTTGAGCCTTCGAGACTTGGAGGTAAACTCCCACAAACGGCAAATCCTTTCCGAAGAAAAACAGGGTGTTTTCTTTGATTCCGTTAAAATTTCAACGTTTTTCATTTTCAAATGCACAGAATTACTAAAAATATTTCACTCGAAACTCAAATATATTTCTTTGCTTTTAAATCAATTAATTTCTAATTTCTCTATAAAGAAACATTAATTTTATTATGAATAAAAAAATTTTATATACTGCAATATTACTTTCATTTATATTCACATCATTCATTTTGTATAATGAAAATAATTTTCCAAAAGACGGTAATCCTGTTATCAGCTTTGCACAGATAAACGGAAATAATATCAGCACATATTTTCAGAATAACGGTGTATTCAACCGTGATCCTTTCCACGGGAACGGAGCTTTTGAATGGCCTACAGGTTCATCAAAATTTTTAAGATATGCATCAGGACTATGGATTGGCGCAAAAGTTGGAAATGATACACTGATTGCAGTTACTGTATATTCATCTGAATATCTGCCCGGTTTTATAAATATAAACGGAGAACCTGAAGGAAAGGATGATCCAAATTTCAAAGTATATAAAATTGTAAAAGGAGATACTTTAAGTAAAGACTATATGAACTGGCCTGTCAGTCAGGGTGCTTATCTTGATACTCTTGGAAAGCCGATCATGCCCGGAACACAGACTATTTTTTATTCATACACAGATGGATACCCTGAAGCACATACTAATAATGGGGGAAGTACAGCACCTTTAAAAGCACAGGTACAAGTGACAACATGGTGTTATAATGATTATCCGCCGACTGAAATGAGAAATGTTTTATTTTCTGAATTTAAAATTATAAATAAAAATTCATTACACTGGAACGATTCTTATTTTACAATCTGGTCTGACGATACGCAGGACGAGCATATAGCTATTGGATCTGATAGTACTAAGAATTTAATTTTTTCCTATTGCTTTGCCAGCTCCCAAAATTATGGATTAAATCCGCCTTCATATGCTTTTCTTTTACTAAAAGGACCTGAAGTATATACAGGAAATCCATATGATACTGTATATTCATTTATACCGGGTCAGAGTCAGAGAAAAACTAAAATAGGTTATAAAGAAATAAAACTTAGTTCAACTCAAGTATACAATAATGCAGATCCAATAAACGGAGATCCGCATAATTACAAAGAGACTTATGTTAGTATGCAGGGTATCAGAAGAAGTGGTACGAACTGGATAAATCCGATTACAAATACAATTACAAAATTTCCTTACTCAGGCGATCCTGAATCCGGTACAGGCTGGAATCAATTTACATTACAAGGTTTTGGAAACAGAAGACTTCAAATGAATATCGGTAACCTGAATCTCAATCCAGGCGACACACAAACAATTGTTATTGCTCAGATAGTAAGTCAGGGTACAACCAATCTTAACAGTGTTACCAAGCTAAAGCAATCTGCCGAATATGTACAAAATGTTTTTGATAATAATTTTACTACTGTAGGCATTGATCCGATTTCAAATTCATTACCATCAGAATTTAATTTACATCAGAATTATCCAAACCCGTTTAATCCAAAAACAATTATTAATTATGAATTAGGAATTAAGAATTATGTATCATTAAAACTGTATGATGTTTTAGGGAATGAAGTTGTTACACTTGTAAATGAAAAGCAAAGTACAGGAAGTTATAAAGTTGAATTTGACGGCAGTAATTTTGCGAGCGGGGTGTATTTTTATAAATTAGAAGCGGGAAATTTTTCTGAAACGAAGAGAATGATTCTCCTAAAATAAATATATTCAGTTAGTAGTTAATAGTTAATAGTTAGTAGTTAATAATTAATTTGTTCATTCCTAAAATAGATTTCGGGATGATTTAAAACAGCACGACACTGAATAATTTTGAAGTCTGTCCCCCTTAAAAAAGGGGGAACGAAGGGGGTTGTTGAAGAAAGAAATATTGATCAATTCCGATTTTAACTTTACTAGAAAAATTCTAAAATGATTTGAAACTTTGAGTCTTGGAGTCTTAGAGGCATTTAAAACGTTATCGGAAAGCCTGTCTGTTTGGTAACGCACTTGAAAATGAAACTCTGTTTCAAAATATAAAAGCAGTTAAGAAAACAAATGCAGTTTTTTAATTAATGCAAAATAAAATATAGTTCATGAAAACTAAGATATTATTTATAAGTTGTTTAACATTCTTTCTCATACTGACATCTTTCATTATTTTCAAAAATAAAAAAAATCAGAATAATGACAGTCATACCGGAATAGATTTTGGGAAGTTCGAAATAAATAATATCAGATCATGGTTTCACAATAATGGTATATTTAATCTTGATTCAACTAGGATTAACTCTGGATTTGAATGGCCAAAGGATTCAATGAAAAATGCAAAGTATGTTTCGGGAATTTGGCTTGGTGCAAAAGTTGGGAATGATACTTTGATTACACATGCCTGGTACGGTTCACAATATCTGCCCGGGTTTATCGATGATAATGGTAATCCGCAGGGAAAAAGTGATCCGGATTACAGAATATACAGTATTGTGAGAGGTGATACATTAAGTCCTGACTATTTAAACTGGCCGGCAGATCAGGGAGCTTATACAAATTCTATTGGTAAACCTTTTCCTCTCGGTACTCAAACAATGTTCTATTCCTTTACTGATGGCTATTCCGATAATCATAATTCTACACCCGGAAATACTGCTCCATTAAAAGCACAGATACTTCAGACCAACTGGGCTTATTCAAATGTAAATTTACGTGATGTGATCTTTACTGAATTCAGGATCATAAACAGAAGTAATATGATCTGGAACAATTCGTATTTTGGAGTATTTACAGATGATGATATTGGTGATGCTTATGATGATGCATCAGGTATAGATACAAACAGAAATTTAACTTATACTTATAATTTTGATAATAACGATCCTTCTTATGGAAATGCTCCTCCAAGCGTAGGATTGTTGCTGCTTAGAAGTCCTGTTAAATATACAGCAAATTCCAATGATTCAGTAAGATACTTTCAGCCACCCGGATCTACAAATTTGATTGTAAAACCAAATTATAAATATACAGGTTTGCACGCATTTAATATTTCTGAAAATGCCTTCGAAGGACCAAGAAACTATCGGGAGGCAGTTTATTTTTTTGAAGGCAGAAAAATAGATAACAGTAACTGGATTGATCCGACAACAAATCTTCCTACTGTTAAACCTTTCGCAGGTGATCCGGTCACCGGTAGTGGCTGGCTAATGAATCAAGGTGATGAAATGAGAACATTTACTTCCTTTGGAAATATCACAGTCCTCCCAAACGACACGCAATCCATTATAGTAGCTCAGCTTATAGCACGAGGTTCATATAATCTAAACAGCATTACAAAACTCAAAGAACTTTCGGATTATGTTCAGACAGTTTATAATAATAATTTTCAGGATGTCTTAGCAATTAATAATGTATCAAATTCATTACCGTCTGAATTTGAGTTGCATCAAAATTATCCAAACCCGTTCAACCCGAGAACAGTTATCAATTACGAATTACGAGTTACGAGTAATGCGAAGCTAAAAGTATTTGATGTTTTGGGAAATGAAGTTGCGACACTTGTGAATGAAAAGCAAAGTGCAGGAGATTATAAAGTTGAATTTGACGGAAGTAATTTTGCGAGCGGGGTGTATTTTTATAAATTAGATGCGGGAGATTTTTCTGAGACGAAGCGGATGATTCTCCTAAAATAAATTAAGAATTAAAAATTATGAATTAAGAATTTATTATTATTACTCGTCCTAAAACCGCTCGTTACCAAACTCCGTTTCAAACTTTTAGGCGAGTTTAATTTAACCAAATAAAGCTTATGATCGGGCAACAACAATCACAAAATTTTAATTACAAATTAAATACAGAAAATATTGCTGGCAGCAAGAAGAAACTTGGAATCAATAATCTCTAATCAAAGTCAATTCAACAATTTCTTTCTATAGTAGACAATATAATTGTTAAATTCTTCTCTGCGGAATTCATCTTTGTTAAACCAACTTTTGCTTTCATTTAAAAACTTATCCTCGAGTCCCGGAAATATATTAACCGTTTGAATCTGCTCTTTGGTTTTTATTGAATCATATAATAATTCATTGAAATATTTCCTTGTATACTGTTCGGTCTGGTCATAAAAAACCGGATCATCATAAGGATAAACTATTGTATCCAGCTTTTCAAATTTGAAATATAATTTATTATTGTTTCCATTATTCGTTAAAAATATATATACTGATTTACCGTAACCCCAATGCTGTACCGGGTCCATAATTGTAAGGATAACAGAATCCTTTTCACTATTGTCTTCAATAGAATTCAGCAGACCTGTCATTGCTCTTCTACTGTTGTCATAATCTGTCATCAACGGCACTGTATTACTTACTACTTCGAAAACCAGAAGTCCTGCAACTAATGAAATATATAAATATTTTATTGAACTCTTAATGAACTGTGAATCAAAGATCTTCTTTATTAAGATTATTTCAACCAATGAAAATCCAAGCATGAAAGGAAGAAAATACCGAAAGTGTAAACCTGTCTTATAATACAACAGGTATTGAGGTAGTACAATGAAACTAAATAAAATAATGATATTCAGATTTTCATTACCAAACAAATCCTTTATATTTTTTTCTGAAACATTTTTATTCTTTGAAAAATTAGAGTAAATCAATATAAAAACCCCAATAAGCATTATGATAAAAATGTTATAGCTTAGAAAAGTTTTGATAAAAATTAACGGCAGGTTAATATCAAATAAGCTTTTGTCAACACCGGCATAACCTGTTTTATTGGTTCCTACAAAAAACAAAATCATGAAAATACTCAATACAAACAGTATCAGTGGAATTATTAGTACTGTTTTCTTAATCATTAAAGTCTTCAATATCCGTGTATTGTTTTTAACCGAATATATCCAGACATACATGAAAAGTATAGCCGGCACTATTATTGTAAAACTTTCTTTGCAAAGCGACATCACAGCCAAAGATATTACGAATCCAATTTCATAGTATGATTTTTTCTTTTCCGAATAAATGCTTTTTGCCATTAGAAACAATGACAGACTCAGAAACAGCATTCCTATGTTTTCGGAATCAGCAAGCTGATACCAGATTACAGAAGCAGGATTGACCAGCGTGAGGAATGTAAAAACAATAGATTGCCAGTATTTGAATCCGATCGTTGATGCAAATTTGTAAAGAAAGAATGATGTGAAAAGACATAACAACCCTGTGTAAATTCCAAACATTTTGAAATTTGTTCCGAAGAGCTTTATTTCTGCTACTCTGTGTAATGACCAGAAAGGTCTGAAACGCCAGTTTAGATCAAAGGTAATATAATTCTTTGCAGTATAAAGGAAAGAGGTATTATTTATTTTTGCATTAAGTGAGATAATATCTTGATCATCAATGAAATGATAGCCAGAAGTGAAAGTGCCCGAGTAAAAAAATAATCCGAACCAAAACAGAAAAAAAATTGATACCGCAAAAATATCTTTTTGAATTTTTGTCATAATTTAAAATAGTTCAATAACAGATAATTTACTTACTATTATAATTGATATTTTATTAAAAATTTTATTACAACAGCCTGTACCTGATCCCGTTAGTTTCATCTTCCATTCCTTCAAGGTCATACTTCCCTACCCTCAGTCTTCTCAGTGTTTTCAGATATCCACCAATTCCAAGTCTTTCCCCGAAATCATTTGCAATCGTCCTGATGTAAGTTCCCTTACTACTGCGGATCCTGAAATAAATTTCAGTTTCGCTCATTCTTTTGATTTCAAAATCTGTAACAGTAATTTTCCTCGGTTCGCGTTTTATCTCTCTGCCTTTGCGTGCAAGTTTGTAAAGTGGTTTGCCTTTATGTTTGATCGCCGAATACATCGGCGGGATCTGCTCTGTCACACCGAGAAATGTCTTTCTTACATTTTCTATCTGCTCATCTGTTACATCAAATTTCTCAATAATATTCTCTTCTTCCGTTTCAGTGTCAAAACTTTTTGTAACTGCACCGATACGGATTACACCTTCATACTCTTTGTCATATTCTATAATCTCATTTATAGTTTTAGTCTTCTGATCCGTGCATAATATCAGCAGACCGGTTGCTCTCGGATCGAGCGTACCCGAGTGTCCGATCTTTTTTATGGAAAAATTTCTTTTAAATATCCGCACTATATCTGCACTTGTAAAGTCCAGAGGTTTATCGGCTAAAATTATTTTATTTGAAAATTCATTAATGCCAGAGGGAAGTTCTGTAGATTCAGAATTCATTTGATTTTTTTATTGGGGAAGTTCCTGATCAGAATCAGGTTCAGAATCCGGAGCTCTGTCCTTATTAATGCTTTTGTCTTTTTCCTGAGTATCGTTAATAAGCTTCTGAATTTTATCCGCATACTCAATTGTATCATCATGATAAAAAAATAATTCAGGCATATATTTCAATACTATAATCTTGGCAAGTAAAAATCTTATGTGCTTCTTTTTGACTTCGATCTTTTCAAGGCATTCATCGATCGGAATCTGATTTCCGAGAAAGCTTAGGTATATTTTTGCCATCTTCAGATCAGGTGTTACTATTACTTTTGAAACTGTTACAAGTCCAAGTCCGCCGATCTCAGAAAGATCTTTTGACATTGCTGTATTTAATTTGTTCTTTATTTCCTGTGCTACTTTCTCAGTTCTTACTGACATTATTATTTTACTCCATTATCAAAATATCAAAATCTAAATAAATTTTATTACGATTTATTAAATCTACTGCGGCGTTACAAGTTTTCTCTTTGTTTCTACTACTTTATAAGCTTCTATAATATCGCCTATCTTTACATCATTATAATTTTCAAGTCCGATTCCGCATTCATAGCCGGAGTCAACTTCTTTTACGTCATCCTTGATCCTTTTAAGTGAAGAGATACCGCCTTTGAAAATTTCAAATCCGTCTCTCAAAAGTCTGACCTTATTATTTCTGTTGATCTTTCCGTCCTGTACATAACATCCTGCGATGTTTCCGATCTTTGGAACTTTGAATACTTCTCTTATTTCCACTGTCGCTGTCACTTCTTCAGAAATGTCCGGAGCAAGCATACCTTCAAGAGCATTTTTAACTTCATCAATCAGATTATAAATAATATTGTATAATCTTACATCAATATTATTTTTCTCAGCAAGCTTTCTTGCATTCAGATTTGGTCTGACATTAAATCCGATAACTATAGCATCCGATGCTTCGGCAAGAAGTATATCTGATTCACTGATCGAACCTACTGCTTTATGGATCACATATACTTTAGTCTCGTTTGTTGTAAGCTTATGTAATGAGTCTGCAAGTGCTTCCGCAGAACCGTCAGTATCTGCCTTAAGTATAATTTTTAATTCAACCCGCTTACCATCCTGTATCTGTTTGGAAATGTCATCTAGCGTAACAAACTTCACCTGTCTGAAATCCTGTTCCCTCTTTAGCTGCTGTCTCTTTAATGAAAGATTCTTTACATCTCTTTCAGAATCAAGAACAACAAAAGTATCTCCTGCCTGAGGGACACCGTCAAATCCAAGTACAACGACCGGTGAAGACGAAGCTGCTTCTTCTATCTTATGTTCTCTTTCATCAAACATGGCTTTTACTTTTCCGCTGTAAACACCTGCAATAAAAGAATCTCCGACTCTTAATATTCCTTTCTGAACAAGTACAGTAGCAATAGGTCCTCGTCCCTTATCCAGCTTGGCTTCTAATACAACTCCTCTTGCAGTTTTTTTCGGATTCGTTTTGAGCTCGAGCAGTTCAGCTTCTAATAGAATTTTCTCAAGTAACTGATCAATATTCATTCCCATTTTTGCTGAGATCTCGACAGATTGGTATTTACCGCCCCACTCTTCAACCAATACATCTTTTTCAGAAAGCTGTTGTCTGATTCTGTCAGGATTTGAATCCGGCTTATCGACTTTATTTATTGCAATAACAATCGGGACATTAGCAGCTCTTGCATGATTTATAGCTTCAATAGTCTGAGGCATTACGCTATCATCAGCCGAAACTACAAGCACAACTATATCCGCAGCCTGACCGCCTCGTGCTCTCATTGCTGTAAATGCTTCGTGTCCGGGAGTATCTAAGAAACTTATTTCCTTCCCTGAATCCATAAGAACTTTATATGCACCTATATGCTGTGTGATACCTCCTGCTTCACCTGCTACTACATTTGTTTTTCTGATATAATCTAGAAGAGATGTTTTACCGTGATCCACATGTCCCATGATTGTAACCACTGGAGCTCTGTCTTTGAGATCCTCCGGAAGATCAGGTTCTTCTATAATAACATCTTCTTCATATTCTTTCAGGAATTCAATCTTAAATCCAAAGTCACTTGCAATCAGTTCTATAATATCCTGTTCAAGTCTTTGATTTATAGAAACCATAATTCCGAGTTTGAAACAATTTTTTATGATCTCATTCGGATCAATAGACATCAGGTTCGCAAGCTCTGCAGTAGATAAATATTCGTTTACCTTGATAATATTTTTTGTTGCTTCTTTTTGCTCTAGAATCTTTTTCTCCTCCTCGATCCTCTCCTTTTTCTTTCTCTTTCTGGCGATACTTCTGGCTGAAGTTCCGGTATCTCCTTCTATCTTTGCATAAGTTTCTCTGATCGCTTCATCAATTTCCTTTTGAGTGGCATCTTTAACTCTGTGTCCTTTTTCTAATTTGACTCTTCTTTTTCTTTCTGATTCGGTTTCGAATTTCTTTTTATCTCTGTCTTTTTTATCTCTGAATTTTCTGTCTTCAAGCAGTCTGCCTGTGACATTTCGTTTTACAAAGCCTTCTTTTTTAACTTCTTTTTTAGGATCTGTAGAAGCAGTTGTTTCAGGTTTTTGAAATGACTTTTGTTTTTTCTTCTCTCTTAATACCTGATCAATTGTAATTTTTTCAGTTGGCTTTCTTTTCTTGAATTTATCAAAAGGCTTTTTAAAAGTTTTTACCGGTCCGGTCTTTTTATCACCCGGCTTTTCAAAAGGTTTACTTTCAACCGGTTTAGGTTTATGATCTATATGCTTGGGTTTACTATCTATCTGCTTGGGTTTGTTATCAGTAGTTTTGACAAAAGGAGCTGAAGGTTTCTTATCAGTTTTTTGTTTTAATGAATCTGCTTTTTTAGCTGCTCTCTTTTCTTTTTCCCTTTTTTCCTGATCTTTTAATGTCTTTTCCCTGTCTTTATATGCAAGAATTTCCTGCTTTCTTCTCTCGTCTTCTTTTGCTCTTTGTTCCTCTTCTATTACTTTCTTTAATCTTTCTTTCTCCTCTTCCAGTCTTTTCTCTTCATTCTCTTTCTCGATCTTTTCCTGAGCATCTGATAGTTCCACGTGAAATTTTTCTACAAATTTCACAGACTTTTCCATCTTCTTATCTTCAAGCTCTATTTCTTTCCTGAAGTTAGAATATACCTTGCTCACAGTCTCATCATCCAAAGCAGTGTTAATAGATGCTTCTATTCCCACAGTCTTAAGATAATCGATTATGACATCTTTCGATACTTTTATTTCTTTTACTAATGCTATTACTTTTTTCATATAATGTTAAAATTTTTACCGGGACAAAATTCTGATCCCGGGATTTCCGGCTCTGCTCAGTCGACCGTTTATTTCTATTTATTTCTATAAACTCATTAGTTTATATTACTGAAAATATTTTTCTATTCCAAATTTTTAAAAACCATTTTGAATCAAAGTATTTCGGATTGAAAGAAAGTTAAATCCTTATTCCTTTTCCTTTGCCTCTTCTTCTTCATCAGCATCCTCTTCTGCATCCAGTTCGTCTTCATCTAATTTCTCTGCATCTCCAAGCTCTTCATCAGTAGCTTCTTCTGAATCTTCAGCATCTTCAAGACCTTCTTCTGTTTCTTCCAGTTCATTTTCCTGTTCATCATCTTCGTCTGCATCTTCCTCAGCATTTTCAGTATCTTCATCTGAATCTTCCTCTTCAGTTTCTTCTTCATCAGCATCGTCATCTGCATCGTCATCTGCATCGTCATCTGCTTCTTCCTCAGCATCATTATCATCTGTATCTTCATCATCGACTTCATCGTTCACATTTTCATCAATTTCATTTTCATCCATATCTTCATCATCTTCATCCTCTTCTTCAGCTTCTCTTACTACATCAATCTGATATCCTGATAGTCTTGATGCCAGTTTAATATTCTGTCCGCTTTTTCCAATTATAAGACTTATCTGATCTTCGTCTGCATATATTTTTGCAATCTTATTTTCATTGTCAAGATAAATGTCATTTAGTTTTGCAGGAGACAAAGCTCTTGCAATATACAATGCAGGATCTTCAGTATAATTTATTACATCAATGTTTTCGTTGCTCAATTCTCTTACTATAGAGTGAATCCTGATTCCCTTCATTCCGACACATGCACCAACTGCATCTACTCTGTCGTCATTAGAAATTACCGAGATCTTAGCTCGCTCACCAGGCTCTCTTGCAATACCTTTAATTTCAATAATACCGTCATATATTTCAGGAATTTCAAGTTCAAATAATTTATCAAGAAACTGTTCATCAGCTCTGGATACTATGATAAGCGGTGGACCGGACTGTCTTTTTTCAATACTCTTTATAATAGCTCTTGTAGTATCACCTTTCTTATATTTTTCCTTTGGGATCTGTTCGCCTTTTGGGAAAATGATCTCATTACCATTATGAATCAGAAGAATCGAAGTCGGCTTGATCTGATAGATCTCTCCTACTACTATTTCACCAACCTGATCTTTATAAGCATTGTAAGTAATTTCCTTCTCGATCTCTCTTATCTTTTGGTTAAGATTCTGCTTCAGATTTATTACCATTCTTCTGCCAAACTGTTCTATCGGTATTTCTTCAGCAAAGTCATCACCAATCTGAAAATCTTCTCCCGCTTTTTCTTTAGCAGTCTCAACATCTATCTCAATTCCTTCATCCGTAACTTCTTCTACCACTACTTTGTAAAGGAATATCTCAATTACGCCTTTATCCATATTTACAACTACATCAAAGTTTGCTTCGGGTCCATATTTCTTCTCCATCATTTTATTGAATGAATCCTTGATCACACTGGAAAGGATATCTCTGTCAATGTTTTTTTCTTTCGCCATTTGTGAAAAGGCTTCTACTATATCCGATTTCATATTATACTGCTGATTTTTATTTTTTTAAAATTTTAATTTAATTCTTGATTCTTTTATATCGCTGAATTTTATTTCATGGTACTCTGTCCTGACTTTCTTGACACCTTTTTCTTTTATCATGCTTTCAATACCTATCTTGTTTTCTTCCTCTGAGATCAGAGTAAGTTTACCGGTAAGTTTCTCTTCGTTATTAAGGAGTATCTCAAGATCCCTGTCCTTATGCTTCAGCAACTGCCAGATAAATTTAAATGATCTTTCTGTACCCGGAGAAGAAATTACCATTTTTGAGATGTTCATTAATTCAACTTTCTCTTCTATAATATCATCAAGCTCATGATTTATTTTTACAAGCTCATCTATGCTTATCCCTGTCCTGTTATCAACAAATATCTCAAGTACCCTGGTCCCTCTTTCACCTCTCAATGCATAATCAATTATCTTATAATCAGATTTACTGAAAAAATCTTCAGCAATTTCCTTAATTTCAGTTTCCATTTTTAGTAAAAAAAAAGTGGGTTCGACAAACCCACCAATATATATTCATTTTAATGCTTGACAAAATACTTTTTATATGATAAAATTTCAAGGCAGGATTAAAAAGCAATTAAAAATTAAAAATTACGAATTACAAATTCTTTGATATTGGACTTATTCTAAAATTCATACAATATTTGAAATTTTCTCACTCAAACTAAACCCCGCTCGTATCCAAACTCCTGTTTGGATACGCACTTGAAATTGAAACTCCGTTTCGGAAAAGTTCTTCTAAAAAGAAATACCATACTCAGTAACAGAAATTTTCTCATCAATAATAAATTTTAATTGAACAAGATATAAAATTGAAATTACCTATACATTTAATTATTTTGAACGCATGAAAAAAGCAAAGATCCCGACTTTAAATACTAAGACTTCTAAAAAGAATGAAGATGTCAGATCTTATCAAGGGTTTGACAAAAAAACTAATCTGGAGGGATTTTTAAAATATACTGTTTATTTTATTCTGATAGCACTTCCTGTTTATCTTGCATACAACTATTACGCGAATGCACTTTCAGTAAACGGCTATAACAGCTTTCAACTTGATGACGGTTGGATCCATCTTACCTTTGCAAAAAATCTGTCCGAATATTTTAGTTTCTCTTATTACAAAAATGAAATGGTTACCGCCGGATCGACATCACCTTTATATACAATCATTTTAGCTGCAGGTTTTTTTATTACAGATAATGAAATGATCCTGAGTTACGTAATGGGAGTTTTATTTTTTGCAATGTCTGCATTTGTGATTTTCAGGTTATGTATGAATGATTTCTGCAAAGACCTGCTTGCTGCGTTGGTTTGTACAGGATTATTTATTCTTGATAAATGGATCAATTTTATTTCATTGTCGGGAATGGAAACGACAATGTACATATTTCTTCTGCTGCTTGGCGCATATTTTTATAAAATAAAAAAGACATATTCACTTGCTGTTATACTTGGATTAATACTCTGGTCCCGACCAGACGGAGTTGCTTTTATTGCAGCAATATCGGCTGATATTTTACTTGCAATATTTTATTTTAAAAATGAGGAAATTAAAAAAGTATTTAACCTGCAGACTGTTCTGAAAATGAGCGGGATCTTTCTAATTATTGCAGGTGCTTATTTTCTTATGAATTATATGATCGCAGGCACATTATTCCCAAATACTTATACAGCCAAGATCGCATATTTTTCTGATGCCGATAAAAAGATCAGCTATCTGACTGACAAAGTTTACCCGTTCTTTTCTGATTCCAGTTATTCATTCTATGTAGCCGGATTTGTTTTTTCTATAATATTATTTATATATAATTTTTTCAAAAAGAAAACATCTGCAAATTCTCTTTATATAATTTTCTTTGCTTTTTTTCTTCTTTTATATTTTATCAAACTGCCTGAGATCAATAGATTCGGAAGATATGTAATGCCGCTCATCCCGTTTTTTATAATACTTACTGTTTCAGGTTATAGAGACATTCTTGTCTTAGTAAATAAATTTATAAAAAATTCGTTCATAGTCAGATTATTATTCATTTTGCTTTCGGGATTATTATTTTATAAAAGTATTTCGGCTTATGAAGATTTTAAAGATTATTATGCACAGCAGTGTAAATATATTTATGACAGACAAGTTAAGACTGCAATATGGCTAAAAGAAAATACTGATGAGAATGATATACTAGGAGTTCATGATATTGGAGCAATTGGTTTTTACACGGGTAGAAAGATCATAGATGTAGCAGGACTTATCACTCCATATCTGAATGAAAGACTTAATGAAAAAGATTACAGCCGGATCATGACAGAATATCTGAAAGATCAGGGAGTTTCCTATACAGCATTTCTTAATGAATGGTATAGAGTAGTCAATAAGAATTCATTATTTGAAACGCCTGATAATTCACCAGTTGAAGTAATGCAGGTACATAAATTTATTCCGGACTCAACATACATTATTTCAAAGGATGCGAATTACATAGTTAATTCAGCATTAAGAAGCTTAGGTAAAATAGATGGAAACGAAATTGTCAGTAAAATGGATCAACTCATTCAACTAGAGCCCGAATATGGAGAAGCATATTATTTCCGAGCATACGGATATTCACTATTAAACAATAATGAAAAGTATCTGGAAGATCTAAAAAATTCTGTGAAATATTATCCTGATTTCAAAAATGCTCAGCTAAATCTCGGAATGTATCTTTTTGAAGAAGGTAAATATTCTGAAGCAGAAAGTCATTTAAGGAAAGCACTTGAGCTTGATCCTACAAACAAATCAGTACAGGAATCACTGAAAGTGATCGAAGAAAAAATTGCGAAGTAAAATAATATATGTATAAAATTTTTATACACCTTTGTTTCCGCAGAGTCTCGTGCTCTTCGGACTCTGCGGATGATGAAATTAATTCTATAAAAATTTTATTTTAAAAGTATCATGCGTTTAGTTTCAACAAAATCCCCGGCACTTAACCTGTAAAAATAAACCCCGCTCGCAAAACCGTTTCCGTCAAACTCCACTGAATAACTTCCTGCACTTTGCTTTTCATTGACTAACGTTGCAACTTCATTTCCCAGCACATCATACACTTTCAACTTTGCAAAACTCGTAATTCGTAACTTATCACTGTCTTTGGGTTAAAGGGGTTTGGATAATTCTGCGAAAGACTATAAATATTTGGAATAGATGAATACCCTTTGTTCCCGCAGAGTCTCGTGCTCTTCGGACTCTGCGGATATCCATTGTTACCCCAAAATCACGTGCTCTGCGGACTCTGCGGACATTGAAATTAAATCTATAAAAATTTTATTTTAAAAGTATTATTTTGTTTCCGCAGAGTCTCGTGCTCTTCGGACTCTGCGAATATCCATTGTTACCCCAAAATCACGTGCTCTTCGGACTCTGCGGGTATTGAAATTATATCTATAAAAATTTTATTTTAAAAGTATCATGCGTTTAGTCTCAACAAAACCCCCCGCACTCAATTTGTAAAAATAAACTCCACTGGCAAAATTACTTCCATCAAACTCCACTGAGTAACTTCCTGCATTTTGTTTCTCATTTACTAATTCAGCAACTTCATTTCCCAGCACATCATACACTTTTAATGAAACATCATTATACATTGAACATTTATAACTAATAATTGTCAATGGGTTAAAGGGGTTTGGATAATTCTGTGACAATGAATATTCATTCGGAATTTCATTTAATTCATTTACATTTGTCAAAGAAGTCGATGCATAAAATCTCTGCGCAAAGCGATTGTTCTGTACATTTGCATTTTCAAAAAGCATTCTGATCATACCGTTTCCCGGAGTTGTAGTTGTATAAAAATACATTGTATATGACTGCGTATCAGCAGGAGGAAGATAGAACAAGGCAGTATCAGTGTCCGGCGAATAACAAACATCTATACAGATCGAACTCCCCCAACCAACCGGTACACTTTCAACCCGTCGAATAGCCCTTATCACTGCTGTGTCATTAGAATTATTTACAAACTGACCATGCCCGTAAAGTGTCTCGCCTGCAATTCCGTAAACAACACTGTCACCCAAAAGCTGAAAATCAAAAGTTCCTGTGTACTGACCACCACCGCCACCGCCGGTTATTCCAAACAGACTGTCAATGTCATGCGCCATATTCTGCGGAGCTTTATTATACCAAGCATGTTTGGAATAGACAATTCCCTGAGGAGTAATGAGATATGCATTATTCGGAGCCGGTCCGAAATGACGCAGCCACGGATCACACGGACCGTCAATGAAAACAGGCGCATTGATCGTCATGCCGCTGTCCATTCTATTGACGACATATTTTCTGTCGCTGTAATTTGTCGCTAGTCTGTAAAGAATTCCCTCGTTAATATTCTGCTGACCTGTATTCACAAATCCAAAATACGGACTGATGTCAATATTCGGATGAGCTTCGATAGTATAAATTATAAATATTGAAACACTGTCAGAATAAATATCTATCAGCGAATTTATCGCAGGTACTTTCCCTCTGAATACGGGACACGTATAACTGCTGCTGATAAGTACTACAGGTTTTCCTTTTTCAAGTTCACGACGAAGATTCAAAGTATCGCCGTTAATACTGAAAAGTGTAAAGTCATTTACAGTATCACCTGCCTGATAACCGGTTGTATTAAAACTTCCGGTATAAGGCGTGAAATAACATGCTGTATCTGAATCATAAGGAATTGAATTTAATCCTATATGAGGTTTTAAGACTATCTGTGAGAAAAGAGAAATAGTAAAAGTGAAAATAAATAAAAAAGTATAAATGATTTTCATAATATTAGTTTTTTAAATATGACAATTTAAATAGTATTAATGATTAATCGGAATATAAAATATTTTTAATCTGTAATTAATTTATATGGAAATTTACTTTATCAAGATCATCCGTTTAGAATCTGAAAATTCATTCGTCTCTAACCTATAAAAATATATCCCACTCGCAAAACCGCTTCCATCAAATTCTACCGAATATGTACCTGCATTTTGCTTCTCATTCACTAATTCAGCAACTTCATTCCCAAGCACATCATACACCATCAGCTTTGCAAAACTCGTAACTCGTAATTCGTAACTGATAACTGTCTTTGGGTTGAATGGATTTGGGTAATTTTGAGCCAAAGAAAACTCATCAGGGACAATGTTACTTATCAATTTTACATCAGATAATATTGTATCTCCATAGACTACGCCGTCAATTTTGCATCCAATTAAATATGTAAATCCTGAACAATAAGGATCTCCGCTGCATGAATAAATCACACCAAAATCTTTTGCATATTTTATTTTTTGAATAATCAATCCAGCATGAAAAAACTCTTTGACTTCAGTAATTATACCAAAAACATTATGATTTGTGATTGACACACACCTCCTTGTAAAGATTGATTGGAATAGACAATTTATCTCATCACCCGGATTCGATGCAAGACTGTCAATAATTATATCGTCCGGATAAGAACCACATCCGTTTGCCGGTGAATACTGCAAAAGATTTCCATTTGTAGTATCAATTCTAATCAGTCTTATAGAATACAAACTATTAAATAGGAAATATTTTTTATTATTAATTATAGTGTCACCTTGAACGAAATCCTTTCTAAACACAGGCGGAAAAGGTATGGGAGAAAATTCAGTTTTATAAAACCATGCATTACCGGTCTTGAGAGGAAAATATCTGGCTAAGGAAGTGTCAGAGGCTAATGTTTGAATTGAGCAAAATAACGCAATTATAAATAGAACTATTTTCATAATGCAATTAATTTTTTCTTAATATAAAAAGAATAAAATCCAATAAAAACCACCTGAATATTGCAATGATTTGATTTTATTCACATCCATCCAAAACGTTTCACTACTATACTCAAGATTCATTATTTTCTACTTACTTTTTTTGAACGACCAAAAAAAGTAACAAAAAAAGTCGCCCGCTGGTAATAGATTGCCTAATTTCTTTTCGAAATTGAAATAAAATATCCAACTCAAAATTTGCTTCGCAAATTTCTCAGACAAGGATATTTTATTTTAACAATTTCTCAAGAATTCTTAACGGCAATATATTACAGGCGGGGATTTTTAAAAACAAAAAACTTCTATGATTATTTTCGTTGTAATTGAAAGTGGTTGTATTAAACAATAAAGATAATCTGTTTAAAACAGAAGTATTTTAAAACATTATTCCCTTTTTTAAAATATTTTGGACGGCACTAAAAAATTCTCCGTTTGGAAATGAGTATTGGTTTGAAATTACCTTTCATTTTACTTAACTTGCAAGTCTTTGTAAAAGTAGAAAAGCTAACGCGGGGCTATAGCTCAGTTTGGTAGAGCGTCTGAATGGCATTCAGAAGGTCAGCGGTTCGATCCCGCTTAGCTCCACAAATTACAATAAAAAATAATAAATTTTAAATATACAATATGTTTGCAATAGTTAATATCAAAGGACATCAGTACAGAGTTCAGGAAAATCAGAAAGTATTCATTCCTAAGCTGAAAGATGAAGTCGGATCAAAAGTAACATTCAGCGATGTACTTTTATTCTCTAAAGATGATAATTCGTTTGAGATCGGTGCTCCTTCTCTAGATGTAAAAGTCGAAGCTACAGTTCTCGATCATGTCAAAGATGATAAAGTAATTGTCTTTAAGAAAAAGAAAAGAAAAGGATATAAAGTCAGACGAGGACACAGACAAAATTACACTCAAATCACGATAGATAAAATCAGTTAAGATCAGCTTTAATCACTTAAGAAATCAAATTAAAATTTTAAACATAATTTAAGGAGTTAGTAATGGCACACAAAAAAGGACTCGGAAGTTCCAAGAACGGAAGAGATTCACAATCAAAAAGACTCGGTGTAAAAAAATTCGGCGGTGAAGCAGTAATCGCCGGAAATATCCTTGTCAGACAAAGAGGAACTAAATTTCTCCCCGGAGAAAACGTAGGTCTCGGTAAAGATTATACAATATTTTCCCTCATAGACGGTAAAGTAAACTTTACCACTAAAAAAGGGAAAAAGACATTAAGCGTACTTCCGTATGCAAGCGCCTGATAATTTTTAGACACAGTTTTGAAAAGGTTATTTTGAGAGATCAGAATAACCTTTTTATTTTTATAAAATAAATAATTCAGTTAATATGAAAATCACAGTAGTCGGCGCAGGAAATGTAGGAGCTACATGCGCAAATGTAATAGCTCAAAAAGAATTAGCAAACGAAGTTATACTTCTCGATATTAAAGAAGGTATCGCAGAAGGAAAGTCACTCGATATCTGGCAGACATCCGGAATTAATAATTATGATACTAGAGTGATCGGTGTCACAAATGATTATGAAAAAACTGCGGGTTCAGAAGTGGTAGTTATAACTTCAGGTCTTCCAAGAAAACCCGGCATGAGCAGAGATGATCTCATTTCTACTAATGCTGCAATTGTAAAATCAGTTACTGAAAATGTCGTCAAACATTCTCCTGATGCGATAATTATTGTTGTATCTAATCCATTAGATGTAATGACTTACTGCTCATATCTTTCTGCAAAACTTCCTTCTTCCAAAGTAATGGGAATGGCAGGAATACTTGACACAGCAAGATACAGAGCCTTTCTTGCAGAGGCATTGGATTGTTCACCAAAAGATATTTCAGCAATGCTGCTCGGCGGACACGGAGATACTATGGTTCCACTTCCAAGATATACAACTGTCAGCGGAATTCCTGTAACTGAACTTATCGATGATGAAAAGCTGAACGCAATTGTGGACAGAACAAAAAAAGGCGGCGGCGAACTCGTAGCTCTTATGGGAACTTCTGCATGGTATGCTCCGGGTGCAGCAGCAGCTCAGATGGTTGAGTCCATTGTCAGAGATCAGAAAAGAATTTTCCCTGTCTGTGCGTGGCTTCAGGGTGAGTACGGAATGAATGATATTTATTTAGGCGTGCCGGTTGTACTTGGTAAAAATGGTATTGAAAAAATAATCGAACTGAAACTTAATGAAGATGAAAAGACACTTCTGACTGATTCAGCAAAAGCTGTAAAAGAAGTGATGGGTGTTCTTGATGAGTTGAATAAAAAGTAATACGAAAGAAATAATTTTAAAGATCCTGTTTTCTATTTTTATATATTAGGAAGCAGGATTATTTTTATTACAGGTTATAATAAATTCAGTACCTGATCCGGTGGACGTACAAATAAAATCATCCACTAAAGATTTAATTATAAATAATCCTCTACCGCTTTCTTTTAAAATATTTTCTTCAGAAGTTGGATCCGGCACACTGTTAATTACAAACCCTGAACCTTCATCAAGAATCCTGATGATCATTGTATCTCCGCCATAAATGATCTCCGTATAAACTTTTTTTAACGGATCTTCTTTATTGCCGTGTACGATTGCGTTTATCAAAGCTTCCGAACAGGCAATCTTGAGATTGATAAATTTTTCCATTTCAAGTCCGAATTTTTCATTAACATTATCAAGAAGATCTTCAAATTTCATGATCTCATTTCTTTCGCTTTTGAGAGTAAGAATTTCCTTATGCAATTTATAAATTTATTTAATCGATTTTATACTAAAATATGAAAGATAATTTACATATTCCATAATATATTGAGTTGAAAATTTACAGATGAATTAGTCTGAGTTGGATTCAGATATTCTATCTGATCCAGTCCCAGTATGAATTTTATCAATGAATTATTATTCATATACATCTCAGCAATTCCAATAGGTCCGTAAGATTTGTAAGTATTTGCTAAAACTTTCTCCGCTTCATCATAATTGTACCTGTTCTGAATATAATATTTATACCCAATTCCAAAATTCAGAAAATTATTTATCATGTAATTTATACCGGGCATGTAAAACTGTTCTGCATAAAATGTAATTGGCTTTACCGAAAAAGAATTATTCAGAAATTCACCCTGCTCGTAAAATTTTAATTCTGCAGCAAAATTTAATTTGAATCCCCTTCCTAAATTATAAGAACTTGAATCTCTTATACTAAGCTGTCTGTATGAAAAACTCTGCACCTGTGAGATCAGATCCTCAAATTCATATACAGTATAATTAGCAAGCACCTGAAAGAAATTATTAGTAGTAAATCTTTCAACAGGTTTGAAACTGCTGTATGAACCAAGTTTATAAACCCTGTTAGTATAATTATTTGCGCTTCGCTGTGAATAAATATAACTGAGCTTTGAGACTATGTATTCAAAACGGGTTTCAATATTAAAATTATATAAATTATTGAAATTATATGAAGCTGATAAAATTGATTCTGTTTCATCTCTGTCATCATAATTATCCTGAAAATCTGTATCATAAAGCAAAAGTGAAGTCGAACCTGTAAAGTTAAATGAGTTTGTATTTGATAATGGATAATATGCATTAAAAAGAAGCGAGGTTCTTCTGCTGTTATTGTTCTTATTTTTTTCTGCTCTTTCAAGTTCACTTATCTGAGCTGATGTAAGTCCTTCAGGATTTATCAAAGTATGATTCTCAGATCTTTCACTGATAAGTACTCTTAGCTGTGTAAAAAGATTTAGCCAGTTATAATTCAGATTGGTATATACTTCCAGATTATTTTCTGTGATCTGATTATCATATGTATTTTCAAAATATATATTTGCTGAAGAGGGTTTGTATTTATATTCCCGCTTAATAATTCTGTTCATGTAATTTCCGCCAAGTGAAAGGACGATATCATCAGTAAATCCATAGTTTAGCATATCACCTATATAAAAATAATTTTCATCACGGCTTTCGATGTTGTTCAATACATCATAAAGAAGAGCTATGCCCGGCGATGCAGGGAAAAAGAAATCATTCTTCTGATTATAAAAAGTAAGTCTTCCTGTATTATCCACCTGCTGAGCAAATCTTTTGTAAATTTCCGTGTTGATCTCATAATTATGATTCTGTTTTTGATCAAGATCCTCATAAAATAAAATCAGATTCCCGTTTGTAATGTAATCGTTCAGATTATAATTATTTGTCTGAGTTTCAAAAAAACCACTGAATCCTGAATTAAATTCACCGATCTGATCTTCAGTTTTATATCCTAACTTTGTATTAAAAAAAACACTATTCATCATACTTGCATCCATATTGGCATAAAAATAATTACTGTTATTCTGATTGGTCTCAACAGTCTTGTCATCTGTATAAAATTTATTTTGAAAACCTACACCAATATCAAGATTTTCCTTCACATCATATGACATAAGCAAATTCAGACTATTGTAATCACGGAAAAAATTCTTGTTAAGCTTTGAAACATTTGAAAGGAAATTATTAGTTATCAAAAATCCGAATCTTTTTAAATTATTTTCATAATTCAAAATTGAATTAAAATTAGCCGAGTTCAGATCATTATAGAAATTAGTTTCAAAAATATTTGTGCTGTAGACAGTATCTGTAAGTATCTGACCGGACTGAGATTTTGCAGTCACAGGTATCAGCACCATCAGTAATAAAAAAAAATATTTACCTAAACAGATCTTCAAAATTAAATTTCTTTGATTCTGGAGAGTCTTCGGAGTTCAGATCCCTGAAAAGTTTTTCGAGATCAGTATAATTTTCTAATGAAGAAAGCTCACTCGTATTTATGTCAAGTTCTATTCTGCCTTTATTTATAAGAATGATCTTTGTAGAAATTTTCTCAATAATATTTAAATGATGTGAGCAGTAAAATATAGTCTTTCCTTTTCCCGCAAGATATCTTATCAGGTCATGAAAAATGAAAATTGAATTTGTATCAAGACCATTCAATGGTTCATCAAGAAAGATAACATCAGGATCGTGCATCAGTGCTGAAGTGATCATTACTTTTTGTTTGTTACCCTTTGAAAGATTTCCTATTGAGTCATTCACAAGATCAGTAAATCCAAACATTTTGGCGAATGAATTTATTCTTTCAGAAATTATTTTATCCGGCAGATCTCTGACCTTTCCTGTGAAGCTTAGAAATTCTACTGGTGATAATGAATTAAAAAGATTAGCACTTTCGGGGACATAGCCTGTAATTTTTTTTACATCGACAGGATCTTTTTTTATATCGAGATCATTTATAAGAACATTTCCATTATCAAAATCCAGAATACCGGTTAATATTTTTACAGTAGTAGATTTACCTGCACCGTTAGTGCCGATGTAACCGCATATCTCGCCTTTTTGAATTTCAAAAGATACATCATTCACAGCAGTGAAATCATCAAACTTTTTGGTAAGATCTTTAACTAAGATCATTCACTTATAAATTTATTTTCAGTTAAATATTTCAGCAAAAAAAACTTTCATATAATCCCATGACCTAATATCTGCTCTCTCGTTATAGGCTGAACCTTTTGACGGATCATTACCCGCATTTTTATCTGTAAAGGAATGTACTGCTCCGCTGAATTCGGCTAATACATAATCTGCACCTGCATCTTCCATTTCTTTTTTGAATGCAATTACATCTTCCTCGGATACGTGTGGATCTACTGCTCCGTGCATAACCATTACTTTTGCTTTGATATTTTTTGCATCGTCAGGATTAGCAGATTTAAGTGAACCGTGAAAACTAACTACACCTTTTAAATCAGCCCCGCTTCTCGCCAGCTCTAGTACACCGCCGCCGCCGAAGCAGTATCCGATAGCTGCAATATTATTTTTATTCACATTCTGCATCTTCAATAACTCATCTAACCCTGCATTTATCCTGACTCTGAATAGCTCTCTGTCAGCATAATATTTACCTGCTTCCTTTCCGGCTTCCTCTGAATTCTGAGGACGGTTGTCCTTTCCATAAACATCAACCGCAAAGGCAAGATAACCAAGTTCAGCCAGCATGCGCGCACGCATTTTTTCATAATCCCCGAGACCTTTCCACTGATGAACTATAAGTATTCCAGACATTGTGCTCTTGATAGAATTATCAAATGCAACAAAACCCTGATAAGTCTTGCCGTCTATCTGATATTCATAATCTTCCTCAACGATCTCTGCTTTTAAATTCATTGAAATAATTGTAAATAAAAATAAAAAAAATAAATTAATAATATACTTCATGGAATGTGCTATTTATTTTTGAAAATTGATTTGTTAATTATAAGATAAATGAATTGTAATTAGAATATAAAAATGTGAGATAATAAGGGGAAGAATTTATACTGTTAATATCTTAAACAGTAGTTTTGTTGGTAGAGCAAAAATTTTAAGTTGAGAAATTTCTGCATTTAATCTATCTCTTTTTCACAGCAACCCCTTCAATCCCCCTTTTTAAGTTTTTATTTTTTCAATTATACAAAACATTTTACACACCCTCTCAGTTTATTCAGAACTTATTTTTAATGAAAATTATTTTTCATTTTCTATAATAAAGAAAAGATAACTTTTCGAGTATTCCATTTTCGTCATTTAAGTAATTCTAAAACGAATTTGATTCGAAAATATAATTTTAAACAGATGAATCAAAATTGAAAAAACACGATTTGAGATAAAATGATTTTGAATACCTCTTTAAAACAGGCATGGATAGGGTTTGTGGATATTGGGGAATAATTATTCCGGTGAAAATAATGTATTTTAACTCGTCGACAAATTAACAAATGGTCGCATTTTAGAATTGGGAGGATGAACAACTAAAATTCTGAGACTAATAATTACAAAAAATTCCCGCTGAAAAATTATCCGTCTCTGCCGGACATTAATAATTCTAAATTACATATTAGTAATTTGAAATTTGAGATTATTTCATCTGCCGTACTCATTTTCTCAGGCTGTTGGTGGTCAAAAAGTTTGCATAGGTATTAAATTCAAAAATTCTTTTTATTCGCAAACTTTTTGAAACACCAAAAGCGGTTCGAGTTATATCTGAAACATTCAGACTCCAGCATAATAATTCATACATTTTAAATATACGGTGCTCCTCCTGGATTTCCGCTCTCGCCTGACTTTAGATTCAAATTTACAGAAGATTACAACTTGCAGGTGTGTCTGAAATGAAATGCTGTTCTTTAGATTTTTAATGGAACTATTTAATTAGGATTAATTCCATAGTATAGTTTTGTCGTGTAATTAGCTCAAATATTTTCTCTAAAAATTGGAATAATAAGTTTATTATATTTTACTTAAATTTTCAAAATTATTTTTATATTCATTTAAATTTCATAAAATGAAAATGCTATCAAAATTACAAAAACTTATCGTACTATCAGTACTTTTAATTTCAGCTGGCTGTTCCTCTTCACAATCTTCAATGTATAAACCGGGTGACGGAGAAGACGGATGGAAAGTAGATGTAGTAAAAAAGGACGGTTTGAGTGAAGAATTTATTTGTAAAATTAACGGGACTACTGTAATGTCAGATTCCTTTCCTTTTATTGGTGATAATTTTGAAAAGACCGGTACATACAAAGGTAAGAAAGTTTTAATGAATGGATATAAAAACTCTTCTACTGTAACCGGTGCTGACGGAAAAACACAGAATAAAGATACTTTTCAGATCAGAGTTTTTATAGATGATCAGCTTGTCGATAAGTTTGATTTCTAATAATCGACTTTAAAAGCAATTTTTTTTGTCTTACAATAAACACTGTAAAATGCAAACCAATTAAATCCAGTTTAATGAATATTACCTCTCTTTGTTTTTTACTGAGTTTATTTTAAATTGAACATTGATCATTATACATTATACATTGTACATTATACATTGTACATTATACATTGTACTTTATACATTGTACATTATACATTGTACTTTATACATTGTACTTTGAACATTGAACATTGAACATTAAAATTTGTGTTTATTATATACTTTAAATTTTTCTTAATTTCAGATAACTTGTTTAAAAAATTTATAGATGGTAAAAATATTTGCAGAAGATCTAAAAGCAATTCGAGAAGAGAAAAATATTTCATTAAAATCCATATCACAGCAAACCCGTTTAAACATAACTGTTCTTGAAAATCTGGAAAACGGCGAATTTAATTTTCAGCCACAAGCATATATAAGAGCTTTTCTTAAACAGTATATTGCCTGTCTTGATCTGGACGTAGAAGAAATATTATTTGATTATGACCTAGCAAGAAGCGGTAAGTATAAATCCAATCGTCCCGAAAAAGAAATTGTAGAGGAAGTGATAATAGAAAAAGATACGGACACATCTGAAAATAAAATAGTAGTAGAGATAGACAATGAAACAGACAATTCTAAAGAAGAAAAAATTTCATCTAAAGTTGATTTACCGGAGATTGATCTAAATGATAAAAATAATGGCGAAGATGAAAAAACTTTTAAAAGAGCAGAAACTCCTGTTCCGCCAAAATTAAAAAGGATCAGGACAGAACCTGAATCAAACACCGGTACCGCCGGTATAAAAAAGGAAAAGCCGACTTTAAGATCAGTAGAAGACAGGTCAGTTTCTCAGTATTCAAGAATGCCACAAAAAAAATCTTTTTCTTTTGCTTTTCTGAAATCAAGAATATTCCGGAATATATTGATGACTCTTTTTATTTTGCTGATAATTGGAGGTATATATTCATTAGTAAATATTTTATTCCTTGAAGGAAAAAGTGACAATCCTGAGATCATTAGACAAAATTTTGACGAAGTAATACAGGAACAGGAAAAGAAACTTCTTGGGAAAAAAACTGAAGAAGAGATTCAGGATTCGATAAAAAAAGCAAATGAAGAATCAGCAGTACCAGGAGATTCGATCACATTAAAAGTAACAGCTTTAAGTGAAAGTGTTTTTTATCTTGTAACGGATTCCAGTAATTATTCAAAGCCTGAAAAAATCACTCTTGATCCGAAAGATGTAAAAGTATTTAAAGCTGTTAAGTCTTTTCATATTTCAACTTCAAATACAAACAGTATAAATATATCAGTAGATGAGAATCCGCTGGAATTTGAAAAAACTGCAGTAAGTAAAATCAAGATCACTAAAGATGGATTTTCAAAACCTTCATCTAAATAAAAGAATTAACGTAAATTATTTATATGTCTCCATCACCTGATATTATAAAAAAAATTAATTCTCTCAGGGAAAAAATTGAGGATGCAGATCATAAATATTATACTCTTGCAGATCCGGACATTGATGATTTTGCTTATGATAAAATGTATAAAGAGTTGTCTGAGCTTGAAACAGAATATCCAGACCTAATTACTCCCGACTCACCTACTCAAAGAGTTTCAGGAAAATCCACAGTAAATTTCAAAACGGTAGAACACAGAATACCAATGCTGTCTCTTTCAAATTCATACAACTTTGAAGAGCTTTTGGAATTTGACAAACGAGTTCAGAACTTATTAGAAACTCATAATTATGAATATACATGTGAGTTGAAATTTGATGGAATTGCTATTTCACTTATTTATGAAAAAGGATTTTTGACTACTGCTGCTACACGCGGTGACGGATTTAAAGGTGATGATGTGACACAAAATATCAGAACCATAAAGTCCATTCCTCTGTCAGTGCGAAATAATTCTATTAGAGATTTTGAAGTTCGGGGTGAAGTCTTTATTACCAAAGAGGATTTTATAAAAATAAATGAGGAACAGGAATTTAAGGATGAGAAATTATTTGCCAATGCCCGAAATACTGCCGCCGGCACTTTAAAATTAAAAAATACAAAAATAGTTGCGACTAGACCTCTGAATTTTTTCTCATACTATTTCTTTGGTGAAAAAGTTAAAGTAGATACTCATTCTCAAGGGCTCAATATTCTAAGAGATCTTAAATTTCCTGTAAACAATAAAACAGTAACTGCAAAGAATATTGAAGAGGTAAAAAACTTTTGCGATAAGATCGAGCTGATACGTGACGAACTTGAGTATGAAATTGACGGAGTAGTTGTAAAAATAAATGATCTTTCACAGCAGGAGATACTCGGCAGTGTTTCCAGATCTCCGAGATGGGCAGTCGCTTATAAATTCAAAGCCAAAGAAGCTGTCACAAAAATAAACAGTATTTATTGTCAGGTTGGAAGGATAGGAACTATCACGCCTGTTGCAGATTTGCAGCCGGTATTCCTTGCAGGTTCTACAATCTCAAGAGCGACACTTCATAATTTTGATGAGATAAAAAGAAAAGATATCCGTGAAGGTGATTATGTTAAGATCGAAAAAGGCGGTGACGTCATTCCAAAAGTTCTTGAAGTCATTATTGAAAAAAGGAAGAAAGATTCTAAGCCGTATGAGATTCCTGAAATTTGTCCTGTCTGTAAAACTAAATTAGAAAAACCGGAGGATGAAGTTTATTACTATTGTCCGAATTATAACTGCGAAGCACAGATACTCGGAAGGATTGAACATTTCGTTCACAGGAATGCAATGGAGATAGAAGGTCTCGGCACGAGCATTATAGAAATATTTAATCAAAACGGTTTACTCAATAACTATGCTGATATTTATTTTCTGAATAAGCATAAAAAGAAAATACTTGAGCTAGAAAGGTTTGGAGAAAAAAGTGTTGAAAATATTCTGAATGCAATTGAGCTGTCAAAAGAAAAACCTTTTGACAAAGTTCTTTTCGGATTAGGGATAAGACATATTGGTGAAAGGACTTCAAAGATCCTTGCAAAGAATTTTCATAATATTGATACTCTTATCAAAGCTACAGAGGATGAGATCACGCAGGTTCATGAGGTCGGACCAAAGATCGCAGAGAGTGTTATAAAATTTTTTAAGGATAAAAAGAATCTTAAGAACATTGAGAATCTTCGTAAGTCAGGATTAAAATTTGAGACTGATATAAAACCAGGCAGTGAAGTGACCAACGAAAATATTAACAATAAAACTTTTGTACTGACAGGGACACTTGAAAAATATAAACGGGATGAAGCTCAGAAAATTATTGAGGATCTTGGGGGCAGAGTGAGTTCATCAGTAAGTAAAAAAACCGATTACGTACTTGCAGGTTCAGAAGCCGGCAGTAAGCTTGAGAAAGCAAGATCGCTCGGAGTTAGAGTTCTTGAAGAAAATGAATTTGAGAATCTGATCAAACAATAAAAATTTTTAAAAAGTAAAATGGCATTTACAATTGATACAGCCGCTGCATCTGATAAATCTGAAATTTATAAAACTTTAATTCCGCAGATCAATTCTCTAATCGAAGATGAGAACAATCACATTGCAAATCTGGGAAATATCTGTGCAGCTTTAAAATATTCATTTTACAGTTTTATCTGGGTAGGATTTTATTTAAAGAGTACTGACAATAAAAACGAGCTTATACTTGGACCGTTTCAGGGAAGGGTTGCCTGTACGCGCATTACCATTGGGAAAGGCGTATGTGGAAAAGCTGCAGAAGATAAAGTTTCTGTAATTGTAAATGATGTAAATCAATTTCCCGGACATATAGTCTGCGACCCTCTTTCAAAATCAGAGATTGTAGTACCTGTAATAGTTAACGATGAAACAATTGCTGTTTTAGATATAGACAGTGGTGAGTTTTCAAACTTTGATGAAACTGATAAAGAATATCTTGAGAAAATGATCGAGAACATTAAACATATTTTTAAAAATGAATAGAAAAGAACTTATTAAAATTGTCAGCGAAGAGACAGGACTTAAAAAGAAAAAATGTGAACGGGTAGTGGAGACTGCATTTGAGCTGATATCTCAGGCATTGATAAAAAGCAATAAAGTATCGGTTGAAAAATTTGGCAGCTTCGAAATTCAAAACTGCGGATCCGAGATTCATTGTGACGGATCATTTGTAAATATTAATCCGCCTTCAATTAAAATTAATTTTGAAAAGAATTCTGGAAACTAATGAATAATGAAATGAGCCGATCAGAGCTGATCTCAGGAGTATCGATACAATGCGGAATAAGCAGACAGGAAGCTGAATCTATTTTAAATTCTATTTTCAGAAATATCTCAAATTCTTTAAATGGCGGCAAAGATGTTAAGATAAAATCATTTGGTGAATTCAAACCGAGAGCAGTTTTAAATGGAATTGAAAGGACAGACAGAACAGAATTCAAACCTGCAAAAAAATTAAATTCAAAAATAAATAAGTTATACGAATACCTGTCCCCTTCAAGAAAGATCTATGATAAGATAAAACTGGAAAATATATACAATGAATTTGGAATAATAGATTTTGTACCTTTTGATAATCATTCAGAAAAAGAGAATGAACAATTTGAAAGAGATAAAATTAATACTGAAAATAATTTATCTGAAAATAATGAATTACCGGAAAAGAGACTTATTTCAGATAAGCTGATAGATCTTCATAATGATATTGTAAACACTGAAAAAAAATCATCCAAAAAAAATCTCTGGGGATAATCATTCATTTATTTTCTTCTTTATAAAAAAGCTCAGTGCAAAAACAAATATTGAAACATAAAGAAAATACTTTGCAAGAAAATCTCCGTGCTGAGTATAAAATGTTTTTTCCTTAATTAAACCGATCTCTCTAACGATCTCAGCTTTTTCATTTATTCCGGTCTCCTGAAACAATTCCCCATATGGACTTATAAAATCAGAAATTCCTGTATTAGCACATCTTGCAATCCATCTCCTGTTTTCTATTGCTCTGAAAACTGCAAACTGATTATGCTGATACGTTCCAAAAAATTTTCCCCACCATCCGTCATTTGTAATGATAACACAAAATTCTGAGCCTCTGTTTACAAAGTCGGCAAAGAATTCAGGATATACAGATTCATAGCAGACGGCAGTATTAAATTTCAAATCATTTTTCAAAACAAAAATATTTGTATCATTTCCTATCTGCCAACTTCCTAATCCGACACCCCACTCAATCAGACTTTTAGTAAATGGAAAATATTCCTGATATGCCATTCTTTCACTTCCGATAACCAGTTTGATCTTCCTGTGTTTCTGAAATTCATTAGCATCTTTTTCCGGTTCGAATAATACTGCTGTGTTATAAGTATCATATTTCTTTCCTGTGCTCCGCATGATCTTTGCATCTACAGGAGCAGCATCAGGATCATCGTAATATTCAAGATCAGGTGTACCAATTAGAATCGGAATATTTATACTGTCACAAAATGATTTTATGATCTGCAGATTATCTTCAAAATATCTTTCACGAAAGTAATAAGGCAGTGCAGTTTCAGGAAGAATAAACAGATCTATATCAAGTGAAGTATTATTTAATTGTCTGATCTGTTCCACATAATCTGAGATCAGATCTTGCTGCTTACCTCCCCATTTTTTCCAGGGGTCTACATTCGGCTGAATGATACCTATCCTGATCTTTTCATTTGAAGATGAATCAAATTTTTTATGATCCGATAAATTTGAATTATAAAAATCCGGAAAAAAATAAATAAATATCATAATTATTACGATTGAAATATTAGCGGCTGTAAAAGGACGGTACTTTTTTTCGTAAATGTTATGGAATAAAAGATATAGAAGTACAGATATACAACAGACCCAGAAGGAGACTCCGAATATTCCTGTTATCTCGGCATATTGAATTTTAGCGGGCTGATAGGTCATTGTATTCCCTGCAAAAAGCCACGGGAAATTTATCTGTCCAAGTGTTGAGATATATTCAAAGCCAGTCCAGATAACGGGAAAAAGAATAAGTGAAATTAAAAATCCAAATCTGAAAGTAAAGCTGCTTTGAATTTTATAAAAAACCAGCATTGGCATTACAAAAAACAAAGGATACACCAGCAGAATAAAAACTCCGCCGGCTATCAGAAATCTGTCTGCATTCTCACGCATTCCACTGAACATAATCCATGAAACAGCGATCAGGGAGGCAGTTAAAAAGATCAGATATGATCTTAAGAAAACTGATTTAAAACTTTTGGAACGGCTGATCACAAAGATCTGAATAGCAAATGAAATAAAGATCAAGAAACTAAGATCAACAGGAGGGAATGAAAGTCCGAAAAAAATTCCGGCAAGCGGGATCAATATTTTATACAGCAAACCCGAATCAGGAATATTTTTATTTATAACCAATATGAATACTAAGTTAAAGTTTCAGGATCTTTTAATATCCCAAATTTTTTATTAAATAAATTCCACAGATAAATTATTAGCATAGCAAATAAAATTCCAACAACAGCACCTGCCATTATATCAAATGGATAATGAACTCCGCACATTACTCTCGATATAGAGACCAAAGCAGCTCCGCTAAACAGAAAACCTTTCATGCCCGGATAAAAATTTGAGAACAGATAAGCAGCAGCAAAATTATTTACGGCATGATTTGACGGAAATGAAAATGACTCGGAGCAGTTGATAAGCAGATTCACATCTGTCAGGACATGACAGGGTCTTGCTCTCTGGAAATATGATTTCAATACATTATTCGCAAACTGGTCTGCAAGAAGTATCAGCAGCAGTATCAAAATTGCAGATACTTTTCCTTTTCTTCCACCTTTAAAAAAAAGATAAAGCCAGATCAAAACATAAAATATGAACCAGTGATCTCTTTCGGTAATGAACGGCATTAATCTGTCAGTTACGGGATTTGCCAGTACATTATTTATAAAATAAAATAATGCTGCATCTATATTTTGTAGGATCTCCAACAATAAATTTTATTTAAATATTAGAACTGTTGCATAAGCTACGCAGCCTTCTTCTTTGCCGACAAATCCAATTCCTTCAGAAGTAGTTGCTTTTATTGATATCTCATTTGACATAATTATATCTGATATGTTCTTTTTCATCTGATCAGTGTATTTGTATATCTTTGGTTTTTCGAGTACAAGTGTACAGTCTATATTTGCGATCTCCCAACCGCTGTTTCTGATAAGTTCATAAGATCTCTTCAGCAAAATAAGGCTTGAGATATTTTTATACTCGGGATCAGTATCGGGGAACTGATGACCAATATCCTTAAATCCTGCAGCGCCGAGTATAGCATCACAAACAGCATGCAGTAGGACATCAGCATCAGAATGTCCGGCTAGACCTTTATCAAAAGGTATCTCAACGCCGCCGAGAATCAGCTTTCTGTCTTCTGAGAATTTGTGAACATCATATCCAAAGCCTGTTCTGAAATTATTTTTACCCAAAAAATAAAATTAATATGTAAATATGAAAAGTTGGTAATAAACTTATCGGTTTTTATTGTATAAAACAATTTAAAACAGTTTAACATTATTCATATCCGTGTTTGCCTCCGAGTCTCGAAGACTCAAAGGAGTATAATTTTAATTTAGTTAGAGTTTGATTCTAGGATTATTGGAGTCTTTGATAATATTACAACGTTTTCAATCAAGCTGTGAGTTTGGATACGAGCGGTTTTCCCTCACTCGTAAAGACGTAAACTGCTTCAAAAAAAAGTTTAAACTTGCTTAACGTCATTACACAGAATTTCTTTTCTGCAATACATCACAGATGGTAATTTTAAGATAGGTTATTAATTAAATATAAAATGTGGATTAGATTTTCATTTAAAAAAGCAAACTACATTGTTCAATATATATCAACTATGTATTTCACTTTTAAAATGTTTTGGACGCTAATTTAACTTTTAACTATTAACTATTAACTATTAACTATTAACTATTAACTATTAACTAAAAGAATGTTATTCATTTTTAAGTGGAAAATGAAATCAAAAGATAGTATTTTGAAAGTCTTAAAATTTACCGCCCGGGTGGCGGAACTGGTAGACGCGCAGGACTTAAAATCCTGTTGACTGCAAGGTCAGTATCGGTTCGATTCCGATCCCGGGCACATGTGCAAAACCTGCTTAGTAATAAGCAGGTTTTTTTTTTGAAAAAAGTTTTTTTATTTTATCCGGAATTGATCAAATCACATGATATTAAGACAATCGGTATTTTGAGAATCCGAACAGTAATTTGATATGTCAGAAGAGTTCAGAAATGAAATTGATGTTATAATAAATTTTATTATCCGATCTTTAAGCAAAGTTGTATTGCTTCTTCAATATTCATTTCCATACCTTCTTTTTTACATAAGTTGAATTTTTCTTCACCAAGATTTTTCAACATTATATCTTTATCTTCATCGCATAATGCCAGAGCTTTGATTATAGCTTTATACTTATCGTCTTTTGAAAGCATTTCAATAAATCCAAATATTTTAAATGAACTTTCGAATTCATTTTTCTTAAAGTACAATCTTCCAAAACCCCCAAGCAGATCCAGCATAAAGAATTCTCCTCCAGGCTTTTCTCTTTCGCTAATATATTCTTTGTAAATATCAATGGCCTGTTTGTATCTTTCAGTTTCTGTATATAAAAATCCGAGATGGATCCTGATCGGAAACAGATTCATTTTAAAACCCCATTCTTTTGACATATCATAAGCTTCCAGTAGAAGATATTCAGCTTCTTCAAAATTTTTATTTTCATAATATAATTTTAAAGCAGCAAGGTGAACAAGATTTACTGAAATAAGATAACGATCGTCAATTCTTCTTGAGATAATAAGACTTTCATCTGAACATAATGATGCCTTTTTTATGTCACCTGTTCTCCTTGAATGAGTCACGCTTAAGCTTAAAAGTGCCTGAGCTTTTAAATGTTCACTGTTAATTTCACGTGCAATCTCAAGTGCTTCTTCTTTTAATAAAAGAGATCTTTCAAAGTCTCCGAGATTTCCGACTGGAAATGATAAGTTATACAATGAGTCTGCTTTACTTTCCATTGAATCGATCTCATTGCTTAAGGCAAGTGCTTCTTCATTATATTTGACTGCGCTAGCATTATCAAGCTCTGTATAGTATTTCAAAGCAAGAGTATTTAAGGATTTCAATATACCTTCTTTATCATTTATTTCGCGGTAAAGCACAAGTGCTTCATTCGAAAATTTTTGTAGTTCATCAAATTTTCCAAGCTCATAGCATAATCTTGAGATCCTGTTAAGCAGATCTGCCTTTAATTTTTTATCATTAAGATTAACAGTTTTATGGATCTTCATTAATGTCTCATATCCCTCCTGCAGGTATCCTTTGTTCAGCCAGAAATCATAAACATTTAAAACAAGTTTTACAGCATCATCAGGATTATTTTCTATTGCCCACAGAATATTTCTTCTTATATTATCAATCTCAATTTCCATAACATTTAACCATTCAAACTGCCCGATGGCTTTGTGTTTAACAAACGAAGAAAAATCGATAAAATAATTCAAATGCTTTTGATATTCTTCTATTCTGCCTTCAAGTTTTTCCAGGGCATAGTATTTAATGGATTCAAGGATACCATATCTTCCTATTCCTTTTACTTCTTTAAAAGTGATAAGTGATTTATCATAAAGACTTGTCATCAGATCCAGTACTTCATACATATCGATCTTATCATCACTACATATCTCTTCAGCAGCTTCAAGAGTCCAGCCGCCCATAAATATAGAAAGTCTTTGCAGAAGATCCTGTTCATCCGGCTCAAGAAGATCATAGCTCCAGTCTATCATTGCCTTAAGCGTCTTTTGTCTGGGAAGTGCAGTAGAACCGCCACCTGTAAGAAGTTTGAACCTGTTGTCAAGACGGTCAAGAATTTTATCTACCGTTAACACATTGATCCTTTTAGCTGCGAGTTCGATCGCAAGTGGAATACCATCAAGTCTTTTACAGAGCTCTGCTACGTCATAAATATTGTCTTCGGATAAATTGAAATTAGAGTTTATAGAATTGGCAATTTCAAAAAAAAATTTTACAGATTCATATTCAGAAAGAGATTTAAAAGTTTCATTTTTTATGTTATCCGGCATGGACAGCGGCGGAATTCTGTAAATTGTTTCTCCCGGAATATTAAAAGGCATTCTGCTTGTTGAAATAATTTTTAACTTAGGACAAGATGAAAGTAATTCAATTGCAATATTGCTGCATTTATCAAGTAAGTGCTCACAATTGTCAAATAGAAGTACAATATGTTTTTCCTTTAAATATTCTTTTAAAGTATCCAATAAGTTTTTACCGGGCTCTTCTTTTACATTCAGAACAGTTGTAATTTCACTGACTACAAGTTCAGGATCAGTAACAGGCGAAAATTCTATAAGCCACACACCGTTTTCAAACTCGTCAAGAACTCCCAATACAATTTCTACTGCTAATCTGGTTTTGCCGGTTCCTCCTGATCCAATAAGTGAAAGCATTCTGATATTTGCAAATAATTCTCTTATTTCCTCAATCTCCTTTTTCCTTCCGATGAATTTTGAAACTGAAACAGGCAAATTGTTTCGTCTGGCATCTTCGGTTTTGAGTGGGGGGAAATCATCCTCAAGTCCTTCTGCGACGATCTGATATAAATGTTCAGGTACAATAATATCTTTTAACTTTCTTACTCCGAAATCCTTAAACGAGAAGTCCTTTAAATTCAGATCTTTCAGAGTGTCAAAGACAATCTGTGAAACAATTATCTGGCCACCGTAAGCAATTGACATTATTCTCTGAGATCTGCTGAGGGTAACATAGCCTGCATAATCATCTTTAATAAATTCTGCTTCACCGATGTGAATTCCCATCCTTACTTTAATTTCAGAACCGTCCCATTCATTTTCAAATAACCTGATCTGTGTTTTTATTGCAGCCCTTACTGCATTTACAGGACTGTCAAAGGCACAGCAAAAGGAATCACCGACAATTTTAAATACAAAGCCTTCAATGGAATCTATCACTTCATATAAAATTTCATGATGCTTTTCAAGAGATGCAATATATTTGTCATGATTTTCCTGAGCCAGCTTAGTACTGCCCTGAATGTCGGTGAAAAGAAAAGTAACCGTACCTGACGGTATTTTATTCATTTATTTAAGTAGAAAAATTTTGATCATAAAATATATTTGTATAATGCGATTTCCTTTACAAGAAGAATAAAGATATTATATATATGTAAATTAATTATAAATTTTCAATAATTAACTTAATAATTTTAACTTAATTTGAATTTCCATAAATATATATTTTTACAATAAATTTATTGCAAATAGAAAAGAATAAATCTATTTTTGTATTTACATTTAGAATAATTTTATAACCAATATCCCAAAAAACAATTTTAATTATTTACAAATTTAAAAACTGAATATGAATTACAAAATTAAGTTAGTATTAGCATTATTGCTTTTATTGAGTTTTAATACAACTTCTTTTTCAAAAAATAACAGTGATATTATCATTGAAAAGGAACAGAAGGATTCCAGATTAGTTAATCCGCTTTATGAACTCAGAGCAAAGGATATAATCAGCAGCAGCAATCCTTTAATAGATCCAAATATTTATTATTTTGATCTTGTAATATCACATACAAATTTAAATGAGTCCGGTCCGTTTGAATATGCTGCAGGACAGTATACTCTTTCATTCAACTGGCTGATCAGACTGTTTGGACCACTTACGTATGAGATCGTCCCAAATACTTCGGACTTTACAAATCCGGATGCACTTCCTGTCAATCCAAGGGTGGAAGGGAATAAACTGATCTTAGACAGAAATCCAAATTTAATTGCAGGACAAGGTCCAATAATTTCACCTGATGTAGAAGGAACCAGAATTGTAAGAATGAAAGTAACTACTTCAGTACCTGATTTTTTAAATATCCCTCTGAAACTCAAGTGGATCAGCAATCCGGCGGACTCTAATACTACTGCCGTTTATGCTTTTATTGAAGACACTGTAACCAATATATCATCAGGTGGAACATTGCTTATTGACTCTAGTTCAGTTGCTGCATTAAATCTCAAAGCTGCAATTAGCGGACTTTATAATCAAACAAGTAATCAATTAAGAGCCCGAGATACTCTCAAAGTTTTTCAAAATTCAATAACACCTCCATACAACATTATAGATTCTACTTGGACAATAATAGATTCAATTTCTTTCAGCGGGGTCTGTAATTTTAAGAATGCAACTACAGGGAAATATTATACTGTAGTAAAATACAAAAATGGTCTGGAGACATGGAGCAGATCAGGTGGTGACTCATTAAAAAGAGGAAGTCAGGTTAGTTACGAATTTACAGATGACAGTACAAAAGCTTTCGGTGATAATCTGGAGAAAAAGGGAAATTTGTATTGTATTTACAGCGGCGATGTCAATCAGAATGGAATTATAGATATTGCAGATCTGACACTTGTAGATAACGGAATCGGAAATTTCGTTTCAGGTTACTCAGTCCTGGACCTGAATGGGGATAACTTTGTAGATCTGACAGATGCTCAGCTTACTGATAATAACGTTTATAACTTTGTAACAGTTATAAAACCCTGATCAGTTTGATTATTAAATTTGAAAATAAAGCCGGAAATATTTTTATTCCGGCTTTATTTTCAATAATCTAGTATTCTCCTGAATTGTGTATTTTTGAAACTATAAAAATTCATTGTTATCACCACATTCCAGATCAAGAATACTGATTGTTTTATCATAAAATTCATTTGCCCTTTCAGGAGAGCTGCCAATACATACAACTCCGAGTTTTCCAAATTCAGACAATGCACCGATCAGATGAAATACAACTCCTTCCTGAGTTGCTCCGTCATACATAAGTCCGTGAAACATTGCTATATCAATGAGCTCACTAGGTGTAATGCCAATATATTTATCACTCTGGACATTATCCGATGCAAAATAATAGCGTGGGTTTCCACTGGCAGTAATATATACTCCTTCCTCTGAATTATATTTTCCATAAGTCAGAAATTCGATCATCATGAACGGATGCGTAGTACCGCCTTTTCGAAGGTTTATTTCAATAGCATAATGTTTCCATTTTCCGTCATCCTGTTTTACCGAAATAAAGTCAACTGCAAATCTGCCTAGTACACCTTTTTTTGAAAGTAAGCATGCAACCTTTTTACCGATTTCTCCGAGCTCCGGTGCATATTCTTTATCAGCAGGAAATATAGCTCCCAGAAATATCTGACCTTCATCACCCCCAAGTAACTGGTCATGAGTACTGTCAATCCTGATCTTTTCTGATGCACCTACCACACATTGTACAGAGGGAGAAACTTTAATTTCACCTTCCAGAAATTCTTCGACAATACCTTCCATTTCTATGAACTTCTCAAAAAACAGATCCAGACTTACATCATGTGAGACAGGTCTGGTAAATTCGGAGAGTGTATCAGATATTTTTGTTTCAAGAAACTCATCAATTAGAAGCTCAGGATATCTGTAAATTGCATTTCCGTCTCCACTGAAACCGTCATTCATTTTAATTACTGCTTTTCGCAGACCAGGATTTTTTCTTTTAAGACGGGCGAGTGTATAGACAATATCCTCTTTTGATTTAAGATCCTCATCACCATCAGGTATTTCTATACCACATAATCTAAAAGTTTTACGTGCTCCTGATTTTGAACCTTCATAGAACATTGCAGGATCTGTACCAAATAATGGTATCTCCAGTTTTACAGCAAGCGATTTTTCCAATGGAGTAATATTGTAACATGTCAGATGTGTAGAAGCTTTATCAGTTAAAAGACATTTAATCCTTTCTATTAATCTTGGGCGTTCCAGGATCTTCTGAGTAAGAGGTTTTCGGGAAAGATCATAACAACTGAACATAGTCAGACGCTTCCTGGCATGACTGCCTGTGATCCCCTGAAGCAAATGCAGATAATAATCAATTATAACTTCTGAAAGAGGCATACTGGAAACATAAATTATTTTTGTCATTGGCATTCGCAATAACATTAGAAGACAAAGCAGCCGCTCTTCATAATGTATCGAACCTTTTATTTTTGAAAGTATCTCCATGTCCAGAGACAATGAAGGTATTATTACAACTGTTTTCGGAGCATACTTATCAGGGAATATATATTCATACTGATATGCCAGACCTTCCTGTATCTTTTCAAAAAGGACTTGTTCTTCCGCTGAACCAGGTTTTGGACCGGTATCCGCATTTCCGAATAGCTTACAGTTTAAATTAAAATCAATATTCATTTAACAATAAATTTTCATAGTTTTTGTAAAAAACAAATGATACAAAATGGAAAATTTTCATTCAATTTAACAAATTAAAATAATAAACTTAATTCCTTTTTATTGGTTCGTAATTTTTATTTATCTCAATTTTTTTGGAATAAGGACTTGTCCATCCCATTTCAAACGCACCTCTTAGTTCATTATTTACAGGAATGTTTTTTATTACCATAGAAACATTTCTTGAGTGGCGAAAATATCCGGATTCCCAGTTAGAAGTACTTATCCACGAAATATCACTATCAGCGATCATATATTTGGAATGATCCACTCTCGCAAATGGAATGAATCCTTCACTGTAAAGTGGAATCGAAATTATTTTTATTTCAATATTTTTAGTCTGTGAAAATTTTTTAATAAATTCCTGTGAACTTCCTCCGATCTCCCAGTCAGGTATCAGCATACGGATCTTAACATTTCTGCCGGCTGATTCTTTTAATGCATTTTCAATTCTGTCAAAGAGTAACGTGTCATATCTGTCTTTATCAGAGAAAGAATATATCTGTATAAACAGTTTTTCTTTTGTATTTGAAATAATTTTTACGAGTTCATCTTCTTCGTTATTTACTCCGGGTATATTAAAATCAGGAGGACTGAAAGCCGGATACAAAATTATTTCACCGTATTTATCTGAATTTATTGAAACCGGTTTTTCAGAATTCACAACAGCAGCAGGTCTTTGGTTTACCAGTCCGGTAATATTTCCATCACAGAGATTCCAGTCTGTTTCAAACAATTCCGTAAAAGTCTGAGCAAGAGTTTTATTCTTAATACGTATTCCAATCTCATGAATATGTTTAAGAGCTCTCCAGTCAGAATTCTGACTTCCCAGAAATAGGTTTTCATTATCTACAATAAAATATTTTGCATGCATAACACCTCCGCCAAGATTTCCAAACGGGATCTTTTTAATTGTAATGTTTTCAATTCCTTCAAGCTTATCTACTGATTTGTCATTCCTTGAATAAAATGAAGAATCAACAATAATCCTGATCCGGACTCCCCTGTCTGCTGCATTTTTGAGAGAACCCATTATTATTTCCAACGGTTCATTTATTTCATCAGCAAAATAAAAAGTTTCTATATCTATAGACACTGATGCATCATCGATCATTTTATTCCAGACATCCGGAGTTTTTGCAAGAGTTGAATTTTCATAAATTGTTTCTACGGGAGCACTTTCGACAATCTCAAATTCATTCTGAGCATTCAGAATATTGACAGAAATAAAAAAGAAAAGTAAAATCTTTTTTAAATAATTAGCTAAGATCTTACTTTTTTTAATAATGTTATTATTGAAATTTATACACATATCAGATCACAAGAATATTCATAAGTTTTTCAATTTGCGAAACTTTAAGTTCTTCTTTATTTTCTCTGTAAATTTCCAGTAGGTTTCTTAGAATTCTTAATAGGATCTCAGTGTCGGTAGATTTATTCAAATATGGGATCTGATCAAAATCTGATTTCTCTATCCCTATGTTTTTTGCAAACCTTTCTGCTTCAGACCCCGAAATAATTAGTCCTTCATTAAAAGGATCTATATAATATTCAGCATTTTTATTTTCATACTTCAGCAGAAAGTGACCCGGCATATTAATTCCAAAAATAGGAAGGTTTAGCTTTTTGGCGATGATCAGATAAATTACAGAAAGAGTGATCGGTATTCCTGTTTTATTATCAATCACTTTGTTAATAAAACTGTTATCAGGATCGTAATAATTTTCTTTGTTTCCTTTAAATTTCAATTCACCAAACAAATACTCATTAATTGTTTCAAGCAGGTCAAGAGGATAATCAGGTTCTACTTTTCGAAATTTAATGATCACTCTAAGCTTAATTTCCGAGACATATTCATCAGTAATTTTTTCATATCTCTTCATATCCACTAAGGGATACCCATAAGAAGCAATCAAGAAAATACTTTTCTCAAGATATTGCTTGCTCTGAGAGTGCTTGAGTTTGTTGAACTGATATTCTAGGTTGGTAAAATTAAGAATTGAAATTATTTCATTTGCTCTTTTCTTTATCAGTAAATTTTCATCGTTTAAATATCCTTTCAGAAAATCTTCAGACTCTATTCCATAAGATAGAAACCTGTCTTTTACACTATTATAAATATTATCGTCTTCGTCATCCATTAATTTTATGAGATGATCAAATTCTTTGTTTGGGGAAACTGTTACTTCATTATCGATTGTCATTTTTAAATCTCCTTTACATTAACTTTTTTTAAGAGGAACATTCCTACTATGATAAAAAATCCGACTGAAAGAATTGCAAGTTTCTGCGAACCTGATATCCACGAAACCAGACCAAAAGTAAGAGGTCCAACAAGGGTAGATGTTTTATCCAACAATGCATAAAAGCCGAAGAACTCAGTTTTCACATCCAATGGTGTAAGAAATGCCATCAAAGCCCTGGAAAGACTTTGAGTGGAACCAAGAAATAATCCGGCAAATCCACCAATTATAAAAAATGAATTCTTGTCATTAGTAACAAATACTGCAATTGTAAGGATTGTCCAGAATATCAGATTTATATTTAATGATTTTATAATTCCCATTTTATCCCCAACCAGTACAAACAAATATGAACCGATCATTGCTGTTATCTGGACGATAAGAAAAAAGATTGCAAGTTCGGTAATCGAAAATCCCAACGTTGAGCTTGCATAGATTCCGGAAAAAAATATTATGGTGTTTACAGCATCTATATAGAAAAAAAATGAAATGAGAAAGTTTTTAAGATCTCTGAAATTGTTTAAATTTTTAAGTGTATTAAAAACTTTTTTAAATCCATAAGCTATATAATTTATTTTTCCCGGATCAATACTTTTTTTCTTTTCTTTTAGGAAAAGGAATAGCGGCATTGAAAAGATAAGAAAGAAACCTGCGCATATAACGAAAAGTATATTGGGATCATCTTTAAAAGGAAATACAAGCAGTACAGAGAACACGGAGCCTATATAACCTGTAGCATAGCCGTATCCGGATACTTTGTTGTAATCTTTTGGTTCGGAGATCTCGGAAATAAATGCATCGTAAAATGTAAGCCCGGTTTGAAATCCTATATTGGAAAGAATAAATAACACAATTGCGAAAAAGATAGTACCTTCACCTGTAAAATACATTAAAGATGTTGAAATGACACAGAGTATGGTAAATGCGAATAGAAATTTTTTTTTATTGCTGGAGTAATCGGCAATTGCACCGAATACCGGATTTAAAACTGCAGAGATAATCATTGAGATATTTATTCCAAGTGACCAGTAAAGATCACCGATACTTTCACCTGAAGCAACGACCTCTTTGAAGAAAACAGCAAATACAAAAGCAACTATTATTACAGCATATGAAGAATTACCAAAATCAAAAAGTGACCAGACTAAGACCTGAGATTTATTCTTCAAAAATAATTTATTTAGAATTTAACAACTAAACGTAAATTAATTTGTATTTTTAATATGTGGCTTAGCGTTTTTCTTTTTCATAAAGTCCTTCTTTTCCGGATCTGTCTTTCCTCTTATACTAACTGATTTCTTTTTGTTATTTTTATTTTTACTTTCAGTTGTAACCAAACCTCTGCCAGTCTTAACAAGTTTATTTTCTTTTTTCAGATCATCATGAATTGCATCCAAAACACCATTAACAAATCTACCACTGCTGCGGGTGCAGAAATCTTTTGAAATATCAATTGCTTCGTTAATGGAAACCTTTGGAGGAATATCAGGAAAGAACAGAAGTTCTGAAATTCCCATTCTCATAACGATTCTGTCAACCAACGCCATACGCTCCAGCTCCCAGTTCAGAACTTTGCCCAAAATATAATCATCGAGCAGTTTTTCATTTTCAAGAACGTGTTTGATCAGAGAGTCGGAAAACGCTACATTATCTTCTCCGATTACATCAGGCATCAGATCTTTTTTTATCTTACTTATAGGCTCTTTTGAGATTTCATGAGCATAAAGAACCTGCATTACTTTAATTCTTACTTCTCTTCTTTTTAGTTGTGGCATCAATAAATTTTATAGTTCAAAGCTAATCATTAATATTTTAAAAATATATTACAAATTTCTATATTTTCAAATTATTTTTTCCAGTATTCTTTCATCAAAATATGTGTCCATTCAGGCTGAATGACTTTTTCAGCCGGTAGGAACTCTTCTAATACAGGTTTAATATCGATAACAGGAGTTCCATCAACTGCATCAAGCCCTGAAACTTTTAAAGTGTCTTTCTCAAAGCTTATAAGTTTTACAATTGTCGAACCAAGCAAATTAGGACGTAATTTTTTTCTCTGAGCAAAAATTCCGACTTCGGGAAAATCCGGGTTTTCTCTTGGATGCGATGATGAGATATTTATCTTTGAAGGGTCTGCAAGATGAAAATAAAAAATTATTTCGAGATGGGAATATTCATCTATTCCGGCAAGACAATTCTCAGATAATTTATGACTGATCTTTATTTCAGATATTATGTTTCCCCAGTTATCATCTGTTACAGTTGTTCTGATGTTGGATACATATCCGATTGGTTCTATTGTGTACATGTTTGTAATAAAATAATTTTTAAAAAACGAAACTGTTACTAATTAATTATTTAACTTTATTTGTAAGTTCATTTATTTCTTTAGTGATCTCAAAAATTTCAATTAGCTTGTCCGAATCTGAACGGATCTCCATTCTTTTTGTTTCCAGCTCTCTTATCCGAAACCTTCTTATAATATCTTTAGCATTTTTAATTGTATAAACCGGATTTGCAGTATGATTCAAAAGACTGTCATTTCCGGGTTTTGAAATTACACTTGCTTCATACTCACTGTTTCCCACCCGTGTTAATAGTTGTTTATCTTCTTCTTCATTCAGTTCATTAATTACAGCAGCAATATCTAATGACCCGTGATTTATAAGAGCATCTAGTATCACCTCAGTAATTCTTAATATTTTTTTATTTTTTATATATTCCGTATGTATGTTGCTTTCAAGATAATCTATAGCTTCAGCATTTCCATGGATAAATAATTCGATCAATTCAAATTCAAAATTATCAGTATGATTTCCATTTACTTCAGACTCAACAGCTTTCTTCACAGGTAAGACTACTGATGATCCCTGAAATGGAGATTTTCTGTATGCAGTTAATATTTTATTCATTTCTTCAGTTAACAGATTTTCACTGAGCTTATATCTTGAAGAAATTTCCTTTATAAATAAAGGTCTTTTTATATTATCAGGTATCTTTGAAATATAACTTATCATTTCTTTTACAAACACCGTTTTTTCTTCTACTGTGTTAAGTTTATTTTCATTAAAATAAAAATCACCAATGAAATTTATAAATGAATGTTTTTCAGAAATCCTTTTCTCAAATTCTTTTTTACCGTTGTTTTTTATAAAGCTGTCAGGGTCTTCACCTGCAGGCAGAGATATTATACTTATGTCAAATCCGTTTTCCAATAATATTTCTATACCTCTTTTTGCAGCTTTGATACCTGCCATATCAGAATCAAAAAGTATATAGACATTTTTTGTATATCTTGCCAGAAGTCTTGTCTGATCTTCCGTCAGAGCTGTTCCGCTCGACGCTACGACATTCTCAAAACCGCTTTTGTGCAAAGCGATCAGATCCATATATCCTTCTACCAAAATTACGAAGTCATAATATCTGATCTTCTCTTTTGCAAAATTCAGTCCGTACAGTATTCTGCTCTTGCTATAAACTTTTGACTCAGGTGAATTTATATATTTTCCTCCGAGATCATCTTCGTATAATTTTCTCCCTCCAAACCCGACTATTTTATCATAATCATTAAATATTGGGAACATCAGTCT